>NZ_LJHQ01000031.1 GCF_001295925.1 Allobosea sp. AAP35
GGATCCGCTCAGCCGGCGAGCGCGGGAAGACGAGAGGCAGACCAAACTCACCGGCCCAGCGCGCAGTCATGCTCTGGCTGACGCAGCAGCTGTAGCTTCGATGCCGGCAAGAAGATCAAGGGCCGCCGCATTCGGTGGTCATGACGCTTTGGCTGCAGCGACCACGCGCATGGCTCGACGCCAGATACAAAACCGCATTCACGGCCTCGCGAAGGTCCGTTGTCCGGGGGCGACAAAGGGTCCTCGGCCCGGGCAGGAATGGCGAAATCAGCGCCAACTCCCGATCGGCAGAAAACTTGAATACCGCAGCCATCGGCGTGCATGATGACGCCGAACGGCTTCGGTTCAGGGCATCGTGGCCTCCATCAAGTCTCGTAACCTGACGGGATCACAACCGGCTGAAACTGTTTAACTCTTTTCGGGTTGGGCTTTGAGCTTAGGCGTGGCAGATTGTTCGGGATTGTTCCACATTCGTTCGCGCCAGATTCGATCGGTGAAGCTTTATGGCTCGTAGAGCCGCGGTAAGAGACGATGAAGAAGCGATGAGCTTTGTCCGAGAGTTTTACACATCCCTTCAAAATCGTCGTTTCATCCACGCTTTGCGCAAGCACGACCTGCGCACGATGGTTTCGCTCGCCGGCGAGGCCGGCTTGCGGCTTACCCAGACGCAAGTCCTTTCAGCCGCGCGCCTTCTGATCGACAACGGACGGGCCGGAGCCGCTGCCGCGTTGCTCCAGAATGCGCTGCGGGTCGAGCCGAGCCAAGCAGCGCTGGTGCCCATCCTGACGGAAGCCGGTCGACGAATCGTCGGCTCCGCCCCTTCGCCCGCCGCCGAGGATCTGGCACGGCAAGCCGATGCCCAGCGTGACGCCGGCAATCCGCCCGCTGCGGCCGCGCTCTATCAAGAAGCGCTCGCCCTCGCGCCCGGCGCCGTGCATTGGCGCGTTCAGCGCGCGAACATGCTGAAGGATTCGGGCGAGTTTGCAGCGGCCGAGATCGAATACCGAAGGGCACAGCTGGAGCGGCCGGAAGATGCCGATATTCCGCTTCAGCTCGGCCGTGCCCTGAAGATGGCAGGCAAAATAGAGGAATCGCGCGAGAGCTTTCGTGAGGCACAGCGGCGAGACCCCGCAAACCGAGCAGCAAATGACGAACTCGCTTGGCTGGGCGAGCCGCAGGACCATATCCGCCGGACCCTCGCCGCACTCGAACGCGGCGAGTCCGTCGCGCTCTTCGCTCTCGCGGATGCCCTTGCAGGGCTGAAGGAAAGCTTCTCGCGGATCGAGAGATTGTTGCCCTCCGCTTCGGCCGGCTCGGCCTTCCCACCCCAGCTCCATGACCTCTTCCGACGTCGATGCCCGTCCCCGGCTGCGCCGGCATCCCAAACTTCGTTCCGCCTCGCGGTCCTTTTTGACGCCGACGCCGGAACGGACAGCCGCTTCCATGCCCGACTCGACGCGCTGATCGCGCTGGCTAATCGGCATGTCGTGCTGATCGCGATCGTGACCGACGCCCGTCGGCGCCAAGACATCATGCGCCGGGCGGCGCCCGAGGCGGAGAGGCACCTGCTTTGCAGCGCCGGGTTGGCGCTGCAGGATCTGGCCTCGCTTCTTATCGAGCAGGAGTGTAACGGCGTACTGCTACTAGAAGGCGAGACTATCCTGGATGCCGTCGCGCCAGGCTGGTTTGCCCTGGCGCTCGGGCGAGCCGAGACCGCCTATGCAGACGGCGAAAGCGGCCGCCTTTCCCCCGACGGGCAGATCGAACGTCACAAACCGATCCTGCGCTCGCGCCACGATGTGCATTGGAGCACCGCCGAACAGGGCTGCGCCCTCGCCATAAGACGTGAGGCGGTTGTCAATATTGCTGCGGCGCAGCCTGCCTTGCCCCCAACCGTCGCTGCCCTGGGCGCGCTGGTGTCGAAGCGCGCGCCGCTGCACGTTCCGCTTTTCCTCGCCTGTGACCTCGGCGGCGCCCCGGACGCCGCCCCTGTCCCCTTGTCAGCTTCGCCCTACAGCGGCATGCCTTTCACCATCGGCTGCGTGATCCCGACCCGCGACCATGCCGAGGATGCGGAGCGCTTCGTCCGCTCCCTGCTGCTGACGGCTCGCTGCCCCGAGGCGCTGTCGGTAATCGTCGTCGATAACGGCGTTCACGGGGCGGGATTGGCCGCGCTCGCGCGACTGGAGGACGACGGCTTCAAAATTCTGCGGGATCACGACGCCTTCAACTGGTCGCGGATTAACAATCGCGCAGTGCGCGAACTGAGCCAAGCTGAAATCCTGCTCTTCGCGAATGACGACATGGAGATGCTGACGCCGTATTGGGATGATGAACTCCGCACGGTTCTGGCGCTCGAGGGCGTGGGCGCCGTAGGAGCGAAGCTCCTCTACCCCGATCGCACGATCCAGCACGCTGGCATTCTCTGCTCCTGGGCGGGGCGCCCCGAACATGAGGGCCGCGGCGAACCGGAGGGCGCCGCAGGGCCTTCGGGCCGCTGGCTGCGGCGGCGCAAGGCCCAGGCTGTCACCGGTGCCTTCCTGGCTACCAGGCGGGCCGATTACGAGGCGATCGGCGGCTTCGATCCGGATTTTCCGTTTGGCTTCAACGACATCGACTTCTGCCTGCGGCTGCTCGAGCTAGGCCGCCACACCATCTACACACCGCACATCACCCTGATCCATCACGAATCCAAGACGCGCGGAAGGTATGCGGCCGAGTTGGCGCAGGCGGCCCGCGCCACGGCGGAGGACTGGCGCTTTGCCGCGCGCTGGCCTGCCCAGCTCTTGCTCGACCCGACTGTCAATCCCAATTGGTCCGAAGCATTTGCACCGTTCTGCGCCTATCGGGCTCCAGCAGGCGGCGCCGTCCTGCGCTATCTCGACGAACAGATCGCGGCTCCGCTGGTCCAGAAGAATCCGTTCCGGACCAGACAGGACGACCTCAAAGAACGGTGATAAGGATACCTCAGGTCATGGTAATGCAACTGCGGGTCCCGCCTTGTCCGCCATTACATCCTGTGCTTGCGGTCAGACAAAGAGCCTACCACGCACTGATCGAACGATATCTGGCTGGACAATACGGCCGGGGACTATCGGATTCATGTGGATTATAGCCGACGCGACCCTGTTTTGCTGCAGCGTGATTATCTTCTGGCCTACACTATGATGGCAGGTTTTTAGGAACCAGCCATCGGTTATAATGCGGACATCGCTTCGGAGGTGGCCGTTCGAGCCTGGCGGCGATGGCTGCGCAGATCGCTGGATGGGTTGGCTGAGGTGGTGGGCCGCTCGCTTCTTTTTCCCGCTTAGCCTGTTGAGGCGGCGGGACTGGAGGACGGCGTAGGCGATCATGGTCATAAGCGCGTGCCGGTGCAGACTCTTCCATGATCGAGCCTCGAAGTGGTCGAGACCAAGGTCCTCATGCGACTGCTGATGCGCCTGTTTATAGATCCAGCGCGCCTCGATCGCGTCGGCCAGGCTGGGAGCGGGATGTCGGCGGGCGGATTTGAGAGATAGTACTTGCGCTCACCATTCGCACGATGTTCGTTGATCAGCCAAGCCTCTTTGCCCCGGAGATGCTGGGCGCTCAAAGCCGCGCGCCGCCATCGGCCGGATGCTCTTGCGATCACCTTTGCCGATCAGCCCTGCCACATAAGCCGATTACATCCGCGCCCGTACCTTGTGCCGCAGAGCATCGAGAAAGGGTGGAGTTGACCCCGTTCCGCCGGACAGGCGGCGGTTGGGTTTGCGGCGCGACGCCGACCGAGCGCTCGCCCTTCTTCGGCAGGGCCGTGTCGTCGACTATCAGCTAGGCCTTAGATGTTTGATGCCGGGATTTGATGGTGCATTACTTTCGCCGGCAGCGAGGGATGCGCTATG
>NZ_LJHQ01000032.1 GCF_001295925.1 Allobosea sp. AAP35
CGGGAATGCCAAGCCCCCACGGAAAATGACGTTCTTCGAACTGTCCAGCTCATATCGACTGGATGCGGTCACTCCCTCGTATGCTGATCGATGATCACCGAGTATATGTGCACGCAGGCGTTGACCCTGATCGGCCACTCGATGCCCAAGACGACCGCGCTTTAGGCTGGATGCGCTATCGAACTGACGACACGCGCGGTCACGGCACGCGGCACGTCGTTCATGGCCACACCCCACATCCCGAAGGACCAGTGAGCTTCTCCGGGCGAACGAACCTCGACACCTTGGCTTGGGAAACCGGCAGGCTCGTGGTCGGCGTCTTTGATGATAGCAGTCCCGGGGGTGCAATCGATCTGATCGAGGTCTCTATCCCACGCACTGGCCTAAAATGATCAAGTCACTGCTTGTTGCCGCGATGATCGCCATACTCATTGGCGCCTGCGCGCGCGATGACATTCGCTGCAGCACCCATAAAGTCTCAAATGGCGATCTAACCGAATGTCGGCGTAATTGATCGGCGCCTGCTACGCCACCTCATCTTTTTTCATACCACGGCCGACTTCGATGAGCGCGCCATCAGGTAAGGGCCGCTGCAGTACACTTGCTTGATCCCACGGCGCGGTCAGCCATGTTTCGATCTCCTCCTGCTCGGTCAGGATCACCGGCATAGCCTTGGGATGAATGGCGCCGACTTCACGGTTCGGTTCGGTGGTTAGGAACGCGAATAAGTCCGTTGTTTCCACGCCATTCTTGATCTTGCGAACGCCGGTCCAGTGCGGCGTCCAAATCCCGGCGAAGAAGGCCAACGGGCGATCACGTGATAGCGCGAACCAGACATCCTGCTTCGCGCCGTGATCGAACTCGCTGAAGCTGGTCAGCGGCACCACGCAGCGGTTTGCGATCCCGAGCCAGGGCTTCCAGTGCGCGCTCGAGGTGTTACGGACGTTCGTTGTGCCGCCGTCGGGCTCCATTCTGAGCAGCTCGTCGAAGTCGACGGCCTTGCCCTTTGCCTCCAGCTTGCCGGCTCTGACTCTGGCCTTCTCAAAGATGGCCCTTCGCGATGACGGCATGCCCCACCGCACTAGGGCGAGCTCTCGCGCGCCATCAGAAGCGTTTCGGACGATCGGTGCTGGATAGTCGGGGAAGATGCCTGGCAGCGGCGGCAGGTTGCCGGTTGTGTCGCGCATCGCCCGCGCCATCGCGACGATCGCCGCTTGGCCCTTGGTCATGCTGTAGAGGTTGCACATGGTCGAGCCTCTTTGCGATTGTACCGGAGCGCGGGGCCGGCGGCGCTCGCCTCCCCATTACGATTCCGGCAACCTGAGGCCGGCCAGAAATGCAGCAGAACTCAGGGATGTCTCGGGCAACGCGGTGCAATGGCGTTCGACAGCGTTTATGATGACCGTGTCGTCTAAATGCGACAGCTTGTTTGGTGCATTTTGTCGTAACAAGTCGACTATCCACCGCCCCACGGCGGCGTGAATTTCTGTGGCCGTCGTTCGGTGGTGCTTCATCCACATTTCGCAGGTGATGTAGTCCTGCAAGAAATCCGCTTTGCGTCGCTCGGCCCCATGCACGCTTAGGGATACAGCGGCCAGAACGGCTGCAGCCAGCACCATTGCCTGCATCTCTATCTACCCCTTCAACCGGATCATTTGTCGCTGCCCACGTGCCGGCGTCGTTCCTCGCGCTTCGGCGCGGCCGGCAACATGTCCGCCTTGCCGCCTTCGATCAAGGTTAAGCTGGCCGACAGTGGAAGGCGTCCAGGCGGAACAGAAAGACCGGGTCATCGGTTTCGCAGGGACATGAGGTGTTGCCATGGCCAGCGGGTGGGCTCCTGACGGAGCCGTTCAAGATCAGATCGACGATTCCGTCTCCGATGCAGTGATGCTCGCGCGCTCGCGGCTGCCCACCGGACCGGGCGAGATTCACTGCCAGGAATGCGGCGGCGAAATACCGGAAGCCCGGCGTGAGGCTATGCCCGGTGCACGGCTTTGCGTGGATTGCCAGTCCGGCCACGATCACCCTGCGCTGTCGTCGGCGTACAACCGGCGGGGTAGCAAGGACAGTCAGTTGCGATGACGATTCTGACGCCCGACCGTGCCCATTGTAGGATGGCCACAATGAAAACCGATATCGAAACAGGCGTCCCAACCGAGATTCCCCTCGCGGCGATAAAGATCGACAGTCGAGGATTACGAAAGGCCACGGCGCGGGTCGCCGAGCTTGCTGGGCACGTAGAGGACAGTTCGGAGGAGCGCGAGCTTGAGGCCCTTGTGGACGCGATAGTCGCTTGGTCAAACCGTGAGGGAACCAGCGGTCGCCTCTGGGATTCTATGTCCAGCACAGGAGGCCAGCATGGCAGATGACAAGACGATCCGCGGCCAGCAGGACCGCACTCGGATCAATATGTCCGAAGACTACGAGGTCCGATACTGGACCAAGAAATTCGGGGTGACCAAAGAGCAGTTGGCAGCCGCCGTGAAGACGGCCGGCCCGAGCTCGGCAGCTGTCGCGCACATCCTCGGCAAGAGCCTCTAACCCTCGTCGAGTTTGAACACCTCGGCCATGTCGGCGTCCTCGCGCAAGCCCTTGTAGGACGCGTGCCGGAGATTGGCGTCGTTGGTCCAGCCGCGGAACGCGATCTCTGCAGGCAAGGCCGGCGTCACCCACGCCATCCCCCTCCCCTTGATGGAGATAGCCGGCTTGTCGATCTTAAGTGCAGCCAGCTGCTTCCGCAGTTCCGTCGCCGTCTTCACCGTGAACCCGGTGCCGACGCTACCCACATAGACGAGGCCGCTGTGCTTCCGCGCCGCCAGGAGCAGGCGTCCGATGCCGCCAAGCGCGACTGCGGACGGCTCATAGCCAAGGATCAGGAACGTCTCTGACTGGACGCACTTGATCTTGAGCCAGTCGCCGCCCCGACCGGACCGGTATGGCGCGTCCCGGCGCTTTGCGATGATGCCCTCGAGGCCCATGCTGCAGGCGAGCTTCAGGAATTCCGCGCCCTCGGCATCGAGCTCCTCGCTCATCCGGATCGAACCGTGCGGCTTGATGGCGTCCGTCAGCATGCTCCGCCGCTTGTCGAGCGTAAGTCCTCGGAGATCCCGGCCGTCCAGGTACAAGAGGTCGAAGGCGTAGAGAATGGCGCCGGCTGCGAACTTCTTGCCTCCGCGGCCTCCCAGCGCCTGCTGCAAGGCTCCGAAGTTCGAAGCGCCCCGCTCGTCGAGAACGACAGCCTCACCATCTAGGATGGCGCTGTCCAACCCAAGTTCAAGCGCATCATGAGCAATCGTCGGAAACCTGGACGTCCAGTCGTGCCCGCCCCGAGTGAGGATGCGGACCTTGCCGCGCTCGATATGCACGGCGAGGCGATAGCCATCCCATTTGACCTCGAGCGCCCATTCGGCGCCCGCCGGCGGCTTGGACGCCAACAGAGCCAGACATGGCTCGACGCGATCGGGCATGGGGTCGAAGCGAAGTTCTGGCTGGCGACGATTAGGGCGCCGTGGGACGGCGGGGCTCTGCGCAACGTCCCCGCCGACACCGGCCCGTAGCATGCGCTTGGCCATGCTGAACTCCACGCAACGAACTGACTCAACGGAACGGCGACTCAACGGCCGTCCGGGCATTCCGTTCCTTGTTGTCAGTTCAGGAGTGGGCCGAACCGATAGCGGAAGGCCACGGCGTCCGCGGGCTTGGGGAAGCTGACCCGGATACGTTGGTGCTCCGGCTGCATCAGGATGCGGGCCTGGTGTGGAATGTCGCGTTCAACCAGCCACAGGCCGATGTCAAACAGGCGCTCGTTCAGGGTGAGCGGATCGAGCGGCAGATCGACCCTGTACGGCTCATCTGCACGCACACGGGTCATCAGAGCGGCGGATTGCTGTTGCGCGCGGCCCTCTGCGGCTCAAGCCCACGTCGCATGGCTTTATGTCTCGCTCCTGCGCTTATTCAAACCCGCCGCCCATTCCGCGTAGGGCGTGTTCTTAGCCATGCAACGATTTAGGTCAGGCGCACCGTCGTTCCACCACACGGGCCCCCGCTCGCCGAGCGCGACCTTGGCCGCACCGACCCTCGCGCGGGCGGCGCTCATTTCGCCGTTCCCACGCTTGGCCTCTTTCACAGCCCTGCGAGCATCCATCAGATCGGCGACAAGTCGATGACGCCGTTCCTCCGGAAGGTCTGGATCCGTGGATCGCCACAGCCTGCGGGCGACAATGAAATAGCGGCCGTCAGGGGTCGTTGGGTACCCGCGGCCGGTCAATCCGTGTACTCGCGCGCCAACCGATCGTAGGCGTCCTCGTCGTTCGCGTCGCCGGCCATCGCATGCTCAATCTCGCGATCGTCGACAATCACGCCGCCGAAATGCCCGACGAAGGCACGCGCCAGGCACGGGTCATCGAAAGCGATCCGGATGTTCTCCGAGCCCGGAGCGCGATTGAGAACCCGGAACCTGATTTGCCAGTCGCCACACCAGCTTTCGATCCGGCGCAACCGCTCGGGCGCCGCGGCGGCGTCGAGCTTCATTTCGACCTGGTGGATAAAGCCTGGCATCACGCTCTCCCGACGACCGGAACCTCATCAAGCCGCGTCGTGTACCGCGGCGACCGCATATCGAATTTCGTGATCCACGCCTTCTTTTGGCGAGCGATGCCTGCCGCCGCGGGGAAGACAACGCCGCGGCCGTGTCTCTGGTTGCAGGCGTCCAGCGCCTCCATCAGCCGACCAGACTTCTCCCGACCGAGGGCGCCGATCAACGCCCGCTGCGAGGCCTCCAGCGGCACGAGGTCGACCGTCATCAGACCGGCCTTGGCGTAGCGGTAGCCGGACTTCCAAATCCGACGGACGCCCCACTTGGCTGCGCGGACGAGGACCAGCGTGTCGTTGCTCGCCTCGGGGAAATCGACCGTGGTTGAAACGGAGCGCGAGGGCCCACGATCGTGCGGCGACGTGTGGAAGAACACCGTGACGTGGTCGGTCGCCAGGCCGTGGTGGCGCAGTTTCTCGCCGAGGCGGGTCGCATGGGCGGCAATGGCCTCCTGCATCATCTCCAGGCTCTCGACGCGACCGGCGAAGCTTCGGGTGACGGCGCACCCTTTCCGGGTCGGTGCAACCGTCTCCAGATCGATGCAGGGCGTTCCTCGAAGCTCATGGATGATGCGCTCGCCAACGACCGTCAGGGTCTTCCTGGCTAGCTTGGGATCGAGCGCAGCGACGTCCGCAGCTGTCCGGCAGCCGAAGGCCGCGAGCTTGGCCTGGCTGGCGCGGCCGATGCCCCAGACGTCCTCGAGATCCACCAGTGGCAGCCATTCCCGCCGGGCCTCCTCGCTGGTCAGGTCGCATACCCAGCGAAGCTGAGGCGTCGTCTTCGCGATCTTATTCGCAAGCTTGGCCAGCGTCTTAGTGGGGCCGATCCCGACGCAGGTGGGCACGCCGGTCCAGGTCGAGACCGTCGAGCGCAGGTCCCGCCCCATCTCCTCACGATGCTCCGGCGCCACCGGCGTCAGGTCGAGGAAGCTCTCGTCGATCGAGTAGACCTCGATGTCCGAGGCAAACCGCTCATAGACCGTGTTCATCCGGCGGCTCATGTCGCCGTAGAGCGTGTAGTTTGATGAAAACACGACCACGCCCTCGCGCCTGCAGAGGTCGCGGATCGTGAACATCGGCGCGCCCATCTTGATCCCGAGCGCCTTCGCCTCGGACGTGCGCGCGACCGCACAGCCATCGTTGTTCGAGAGCACGATCACCGGGCGCCGGCGCAGCTTCGGATCGAAGACCCGCTCGCAGGAGCAGTAGAAGCTGTTCCCATCGACCAAGGCAAAGGATCGGGTCATCGGCGGAAGCGCCGCACCGTGTTGGTCACGACGCCGAAGACGTCGATCTCGGCGTCCGGGCCAGGGTCGTAGTGGGGGTAGCGTCGGTTGCCGAACGCAAGACTTGAGCGGCCCCCGATGATCCTGAAGATCTTGATGCTGCGCTCCCCATTGACGTCTACGACGACGGCGTCACCGTCCTTGGGCACCAGACTGCGGTCGACAGTGATCAGGCTGCCGTCGAAGATGCCGACGTCGATCGCGCTATCGCCGGCAACCGTCATGATGAAGGTCGCCGGGGCGTTTTGGATCAGCGCCCGGGACAGGTCGATCGGCTGGTCCAGGTAGTCGTCCGCGGGGCTCGGAAAGCCGGCCCTCACCGCTTTCAAATAGACTGGCAGGAAGATCGGCGGGCCGAGGACGACGGGCGACATATGCATCGGTTGCGTTCCCTGGGTGAGAACGTAATGAGAACACAGAGACCCCGGGTGTCAAGGGCATGGCCAGCGTCGAGACGTTCTTCGTCCAGCCCTTCAAGACGCACCGGAAGCGGCTTGTGCCGGGCCAGCGCGTACTGGCAAGAACCAGGCACCACGCCCTGAATGAACGCGAGCGGCTGGGTCGCACGGCCGAGGCGTTGCGCGATCCGCGTCATCGCCGACGATGAAACCGGCGAGGTCAGCATGTTCAACGGGCCAGCCCAGCATGGCGCCATCCCGGAAGAATTCCGGCGACGAACAACGGCTACTGCTATCCGACACGGTTACCCCGTAAAGCGGGTGGCGTGCTCGGTGGTCGGTTCACTCAGGCCGGGTATCTGCCAATTAGACAATAGCCATGGTATCCGAGAGCCTACTATCGGCTTGGCGTACAAATAGCCTTGCGCTTGGCCGCAGCCCATCTCGGTCAAGACCCGCGCCTGCCCATGTGTTTCCACGCCTTCTGCCGTAACCTCCATTCCCAGGCTCTGACCCATTCTGATCACCGCCGAAACGATGGCAGAATCTTCTTTGTCTGTCTCCAATTCGCGCACGAAGCTCTGGTCGATCTTGATGTGATTGACGGGGTAGCGTTTCAGATGCGTCAGGGAGGCGAAGCCCGTCCCGAAATCATCGAGGGCGATACTGACGCCCGCGCTGGCAAATTCCTGAAGGACAGCGAGCGCAGTTTCGGTGCCACGGTCCAGAAAGACCGACTCGGTCACCTCTACCTCAAAATAGCGGGTTGGAACGCCCGCGTCCCATAGGGCACCCAGAACATATTTGGCGAGGTGCGGATTGGCAAATTCGGCTGATGCGAAGTTCATCGCCACCCGACCACATTCAAGCCCCTGCGTCAGCCAGGAACCAATATCCCTCGCGACGTGCACAATCATGCGTGCCCCCATAGCGGTCGCCGTCTCGGGATCAGCAAAGGCAGGACCGAAAGCCCCCGGTGTCAAGACGCCGCGCTCGGGATGCTGCCATCGTGCCAGCGCCTCTAATCCGACGATCTGTCCGGTTTGAAGCGACACCTTGGGCTGGTAGAACGGCACGAACTGATTAGCGGTCAAACCTTCGCGGACCTCTGCCAGCAGACGCACTCGCTGTTCGATACGTTCACGCGCGGCTTCGGTGTAGACCACTGCGCATCCACGCCGTTCCGCCTTGGCATGATATAACGCGATGTCGGCGTCTTTCATCAATTCGATCGCGGAGCGATGATGGTCGGGAAAACTGGCAATTCCGATGCTGGCCTTGGTAGCCAACCTATGCCCCAGATAGTTGAACCTGCGGGCCATCACCTCCGTGATCCTGTCAGCGAAAGCCATCGCGCCCTTCAGATCGGTGCCCTTGATGATTGCAAATTCGTCGCCTCCCAAACGCGCAATCGTATCCCCTTCGCCCGCTAACCCTGAAAGGCGTCGAGACATTTCGACAAGCAGGGCGTCTCCGGCATCGTGGCCAAGGGTATCATTGACGGACTTGAAGTCATCGAGATCAAGCAGCAGCAGGCTAACACTTGTTCCATTCGATTCCGCAGCTTCGATTTCGCCTTCAAGACAGCGCTGGAACATCATCCGATTTGCGAGCCCCGTGAGAGCATCGTGGTTCGCCATGTGCCAAAGTTCGTCTTCTGCCAGTTTGCGATCGGTAATATCGAACGTGACACCGATTACCTTTTTGGGTTCGCCTACTTCTGGAATAGTAATTGAGCGGGCTGACAGCCAGATTGTCCGTCCATTGTCAGGGTGGACATAGCGCATTTCCTCCCGATCAGCTTTCAAGCCCTGTGCGCGAGCGCGAGCGCGTGTTCGGTCTTCAGGATGAAGATTGGCTATAAAATTCGAGACTGGCCCTGAGACAATACCGAGGAGGTCTTTCGCGGTTTCAGATCGCGTGACAAAATCGCTCGGGAGGTTCCGTTCCCAGGCAACCATGCGTCCGGCCTGAAGGGCAAGCCTGAGTCGTTCCTCAGATGCGCGAAGTGCCTGATTAGCAACGCGCAGTTCGAGTTCACGCATAACCGAACGAGCAAGCGCAGAAAGAGCATCGGCCTGGCCGGACGTAAGACCTTTTGGACGCGCCTCCGTCCCCAGCACACAAACGGTTCCCAAGGGCAGCCCGCTAGGCGTTTTCAGTAGCGCTCCAGCATAAAAGCGCAGGCGTGGCTCTCCGGTGACGAGCGGGTTGTCTGAAAAACGCGCGTCTATAGTCGTGTCGGGAACAATAAATAGGTCCTCTTGCAGAATAGCATGGGCACAAATTGAAACGTTTAGCGGAGTTTGTCTAACTCCCAGCCCAATTTCGGATTTGAACCACTGCCTGTCCTCCTCGACAAAATTGACGACTGCGATCGGAGCGTCACATATTTGCGCGGCGATGCGTGCGATGTCGTCAAATTCGACTTCGCGATCGGTGTCCAAAATCTCGTAGCCGCGCAGTGCAGCAAGTCGCTCCTGCTCGTTCCATGGGAACGGCGGGCTGCTTTGCGTGCACTTCGTGACCATTTTGCCTGACCAACCTCTGCCAATTGGTACAGACGTTGTGATCTGAAAGTTGCGTTCGTGTTAAGGCGGCTGGGAAAATCGGCACGCTGCATACCACATACCAATACGGCGTAGCGCATCGACTTGATTTCCCGAGGAATGGCGAACCGGCCGGTTAGGGCTCACAAAATTCCGGTTAACAGCCTTTTGTCATGGCGTCTGCGATCGCTCGCGCGAGCGCCGTCTGATTGAAAGGCTTGCTCAAGCGGGGCAAATTCACGTTGGTCGGAAGCTCTGCGTACCCCGTGGCAACGAGGATCGGCAGGTCTGGATGCGTGGTACGGACAGCGCTTGCTAACTGCACACCCGTCATTTTCGGCATGGCCTGATCCGTGATCAGGAGATCGAATTTGTCGTCCTCAAGAGCAGTCAGCGCCTCCTGGCCTGACGATGCCTCGACCACGGTATGGCCGAGGTCCTCCAGCATCATGGCGGTGTTCATTCGCACCAGCGCATCATCATCGACCACAAGCAGGTGAAGAGCGTGATCGCCTGACGGCGGCGACACTACCGTTTCGGACACGGCTTGCTGAGTCATCGAAGCTGCTACTGGCAGCCAGATTTCTGCGGTCGTACCCTCTCCCTTGCGGCTCTTCAGCACGAGCTTTCCACCCGACTGCTCAGCAAAGCCGTGCACCATCGAAATGCCCAAGCCCGTCCCCTTCCCAACGCCCTTGGTTGTGAAGAAGGGTTCGCGCGCCCGCGCCAGCGTGGCCTCGTCCATCCCCTCGCCTGTGTCGGAGACTGACAGGCAAAGGTACTCACCAGGAAGCGTTCCTCCGCTGGCCCAGCCACCTACAGCCTGCCGGAGCCCAATCGAGATCGTGCCGCCCTCAGGCATCGCGTCCCGTGCATTCACGACGAGGTTTAGGAGCGCCATTTCTAGCTGGTTTGCGTCAGCGCGGGCGCAGACCGAGCCGAGCGGAAACCGTGTCTCGATTTGCGTCTGAGGACCGAGAGAACGTTGCAGCAGGTCTTGCATGCCGCGCACCAACGCGGGCACGTCCACGGCTTCCGGCCTAAGGTCCTGACGCCGTGCGAACGACAACATCCGCTGGGTCAGGGCGGCTCCACGCTGTGCGCCCTGGAGCGCGTTTTCCACCAGCCGAACTAACTTGGGATCGGCGGGCATGCGCTTCTGTAAAAGGTCAAGATTGCCGATGACGACGGCCAGCAGATTGTTGAAGTCGTGCGCGACGCCCCCGGTGAGTTGACCGATCGCCTCGATCTTTTGCGATTGTCGAAGCGCTTCCTCAGCCTGCCTCCGTGCGGTGACATCTACCAAGCCCCCAAGGACGCGCCGGAAGTCGCCTTGCTCATCAAGCTCGACCCGCTCGGAGACCAGGACATCCAGAATGACGCCTGCGGAGGTGGCCAAGCGATGCTCGGCGTCTTGAAGGAGCCCATCGGTGACCAGCTTCGGCCATTCCGACTGAGCGCGTGTTTGTGCTGACGCTTCCGTCATGAACTCAGTCAGCGGTCGGCCGATCACGGCCTCGCGCGGGTAGCCCAGCAGATCGATCCATGCGTCGCTGACCTGCTCAATGCGTCCCTCGCGGTCCAGCGCATGGAGCGGCAATGGCGTTCGCCGATAGAGGCTTCGGAAGCGCTCTTCGCTCCGTCGAAGGGCCTCTGCCTCCTTCTCGGCCAGCACTGCAAACCGGCGATCAAACATCGCGGCAATCAACGCCAAAGCCAGGATCAAGAAGGTGGCGGCAGCGATCGCAACAGCAAGGCCGGTTTGCCCGATGCTGGCATGATCATACCCCTCGTAAGGCGCATGCCCGGCGGTGAAGGACGCTGCAAGCATGGCCGTGTAGTGCATCCCGGCGATGGCGAAGCCCATTACCACGGCAGCTACGATCTTCTGGACCACTCCCGTGTTTTTCAAAGCCAGCCACAAAGCGACCGTAGCGGCTGCGATCGCGATCAAAACCGAGAGCGCGGCCCACCACGGGTGGTAGCTGAGCCGAGCGTCCATCTCCATCGCTGCCATGCCGGTGTAGTGCATCGCAGCGATGCCCAGCCCCATCACGAGCCCGCTGGAGATCAATGCAGATGGCCCGCTTCCCGGCCGATGGACAATGAGGAAACCGAGCCCGGTGACCATGATCGGCAGCACAAAGGAGAAGACCGTCAGACCGAGATCAAATCGGACCGCTATGCCGGGTATGCTGAAGGCGAGCATCGCAATGAAGTGCATCGCCCAAATGCCGCCGCCGAGGGCGATCGCTGCGGTTCCAAGCCAAGCATGCGAGGCCCAACCGGAGGTGGCGCGAATGCGACTTGCGAGATCGAGAGCCGCATAAGAGGCCAACGCTGCGATCAAGATCGAGATCGCAACCAGCCAAGGATCGTGGATTCCGGCGACGTGCACGATTGTTCAGCTACCTGTGGGAGTGAAGCTAATGGTCTTGCTGGGGAGGGTCCCGCCTACATCAGCACACCTGCGTCGGCAAATTTGAAGCCGGCGAGGACCGGATGACATTTCGCGAAGGGGGGTGCTAAGCCGCCGTGGTCATGACGAACACCGCGCCGTAATGGCACGCCGAAGCCAGGAGTACGAAGGCGTGCCAGATGGCGTTCTGAAAGCGCAGGCTCTGCCAGACATGGAAAATCACGCCGAGGGAGTAAAGCAGCCCTCCTGCGGCAAGTAGCCAGAGCGTTGCTGCCGGAAGCCTGCCGAGCGATTCCCACAGAGCCACTCCGCTCCACCCGATGGCGAGGTAGAGCCAAATCGAGAGGCGATCGAACCGTCCAGGCCACATCACCTTGATCGCGACGCCAACCAACGCGGCGGCCCAGATTGCTACGATCAGCACACGTGCGACCGGACTCTCCGCCAACTGCACCAGGAAGGGGGTGTAGGTTCCGGCAATCAGCAGGTAGATCGCTGAATGATCGAAGCGTCGCAGCAACCATTTCAACGGGGACGCTGGCAGCATGTTGTAGACGGCTGAGATGGTGAGCACGGCCAGCAGCGCGATCCCGTAGATCGTCGCAGGGATCAAAACTCCCATCGAACCCGGTGCCTTCGCCAACAGGACTACGACGCCCGCTACACCCAGCAAGACACCTGTGCCGTGAATGACCCCGTCGGCCAAGCGCTCGGCGCGGTCGAATTCGAAGCGGCCTGTCGAAGGCTGGGTCACGTCCGTATTTTCCTGTGAGAGACGTTCCAAAGAAGTTCATCCCCACCAGACGAAGTCGCGCGATCCACGTCTAACCCGCCTTGAGGGCAGGTTTTTCCGCGCACACAACGCTCTCAATGGGCTCGCCCTGATCGTTGAGCCACTGCCAGCGCCTCATGTCCGGTTGAAATAGGAACGAGGGCAAGCCCTGATCGCGTGGGACGAGCTTCAGCTTGTCCATGACATAGGGGCGAGCTTGCCCCTTGACCTCGACGGTCACGTCGCCAGACGCTTCGGCCTGCTCGATGACGATCTGACCCGCCTCGAACTTGCATGTGAAAATCGGGTTGGCTACCGGGTCCGTGTCAGCCGCAATGGCCAGACTCACAGGCAAGAGCAGAAGCGCGACGTACAAAATCATGTTGGTCTCCCAAGGCACCGGTCAGGGCGAAAAGCCCCGTCTACAAAAAAGGTTCCCTGAGCGAACGAGCTTCGAATGCGTGCAGGCGTAGCTGCATCGAGTGCTCCAACGGTGCAAGCCGAGAGAAGCCAAAATTGCGTTAACCCACTCATTATGAACGCTTATTCATGGAACCGACGCTTCCAGTCTCAGTTTAGATTGCGACTGAGGGGTCACACATCCTCGAAAGGGAGAAGACCATGATCAAGAACATCGCTCTTATCGCCGCCCTCGCTCTCGTCCCGGCTACCGCCTTCGCGCAGTCCAACTCCGGCGCGGCCGGTGGCGCGGCCAGTGGCGCAGCCACGGGTGCTGTCGGCGGCGCAATCGTCGGTGGTCCGGTCGGCGCTGTAGTCGGCGGCGTTGGTGGTGCCGCTGCTGGCGCGATCGTCGGTGGCATCGCAACCGAGAACCGCACCGAGTTCCGCACTTATGTCACGCAGCAGAAGGTGCCTTCTGTGGCGTACCGCGAGAAGGTCGTCGTCGGTGCGACGTTGCCTGACACGATCACCTACCGCGAGGTACCGGCCCGGTACGGCAAGACCGAGTATCGCTATACCGTGGTCAACGACCAGACCGTCCTGGTCGAGCCGAAGACACGACGCATCGTTCAGATCATCGAGTGATCCGAAATGGAGCCCGCCCTCAAAAGGGGCGGGCTCTTTTCGTCTTCAACCAGGACAGACCCCCTAATGCTCAAGATGCTTATGTTGGCGGCAGGCGTTGCCGCGACCGCGCTCCTCACCACTCCTGCACAATCTCAGGTTCGGATCGAAACGCGCATCGAACGCTCGAACGACGATGGTCCCCGCTTCCGGGAACGGCATGGTTATGAGGAACGCCGAGGCGGGTACGAGCGATGAGAGCTGGTCGCTAGAGGCGATCGACACCGATGAGGGCTCGACGGTCTGGACCGACCTATTCGCGACGGACCATGAGGCTTATGCCGAGTTCATCAAGACGCTGGAGCGTGAAGGCATCGCCTGCTTTCGGCAGGCGTCCGACACGCCCATCAACTAGCGCGGCAAGGCTCCAGCGTGCGGCTTAGGAAAGAAGCAATGAGTTCTGTCCGCGACATCGGTCTCAGTGACGCTCGGGACTGCCCAGACGAAACTCTGTCCGGTGAGACGGTGAAGTGCGTCTATGAGATGTTCGGCAAGGCGCTGCATGGCGTTGTCCGCAGGGCCAGCCGACAAGACAGACCTGCTGCGCCGGTTATCAGAGGATGTTCGCGCGGCGGCCGCCACACACGAGAGCGATTCTGAAATGGCGCGTGCGCTTCACCAGACAGCCAACAAAATAGATGCTGCCGCGCTGCCTGATGACGCCGCATCGAGCCTCACCGCCTAACTAGCTATGACCGCAGCAAACGATAACGCCGGTTTTCCAGGCAGGCGTTGACGACAAGAACGTAGTCCTCCATCGCACGCTCCTTCGTTTCAGCCGCATTGCCAGACGTGGCAGCTCCGACATTCTGCACTGCATTTGAAGCCCCCGCGAGGATATGCGCCTGGCGGAAGCCGGGGACCGGGATGAAGCTTGCAATCGCGCCGACCGCCTGGATGGTGGCGCCGGTCGATTCCTGCTGCGCCGCGTGACGTGCGGCGGCTTCCTGAGGGGCCGCCTGGCCACGGCAGTCCTGAAGATCCTTCCTGAGCTTGGCGAGATTGACACGATTGGTATCGATCAGCGGCTCGTATAGCGGCGGGACAATTACTGTTTCAGACAGATTGGCCGATGCCGATGGCACAGCAGCCAAGCTCCGCGGCTCTCCTAATTGTTGGACCGGTGATACTTCGGCAGTTTGAACTGTCTGGTTGCAGCCTCCCAGCGCAACAGTCAAAAGTAGCCCAGCTATATATCGCATGCCATAAGCTCCCCAACGCACCGCATTTTTGCGTATGCAGTAGGGCAGAAACCATGACAAGACGAGGATGACAAGAGGTGCTACGGAAGCTGGCCTAGTTCCATGAAATCTCGCGCGAATCAACCTCAACCGCGAAGGAAGCCGTCCGAAGCACGAGGCGCGTCCGGGCGTAACGGTTCGCCCCAACTCAAAAACAGGCCAGCTTGCGGTGCCCGCCTCTTGCATGCTTAACTGATTTGGATTTATCGTTTAAGCGCCGCTCAATGAAACTTCGGGGGAACACATGCAGTTGATCGTCGCAATTGCTGCTGCAGCTATTTTTTACACTGCAGCGCCGACCGCTGCCTCTGCGCAGGGTTGGAATCAGAAGTCGTACAACAACTCGCAATCCGCTAAGACATCTCAGCAGCAGTACAATCGGCAGACCAATCGCCGCTGATCTTCGCTTCCGATTATGGGCACATCATTCCCCGCCGCTTGCCGGCGGGGTTTTGTTTCGTCTATCCGATTGTGATTGACGAGCGTCTCAGTGCGCGGATGCTATGAAGCCCTTGCTTTGCGCAACATTTCCCTCAACTGCCGGTTCAGCGTCCTGCCCTCGAGCTGGCGCCAGTCATAACCCTCGTGCGCCAACTGTCGCCTAATTCCCTCGACCGTTTCGCATGCGCCGGTACGCGCAATTTCGAAAGCGCGCTCTAGCGGTGACTTGTCCATCATCGTTCGCCCGACCATGCCCACCGGATTCTCACACTCTGCACTACCGATCGGGGCTATCTTCCGCTGCTAATTTTGGGGATACCGGGCCGCGACCCTGCGAAAGCGCTCGACGGCACGGTTTGCTAGATCCTGCTCACCGTCCGAGATTAAAGCATAGGATTCAATGATCAACCCAAGGCGCTGTTTCGCGGCAGCATCGCCCCAACGTTTTGTCTGGCTGCTCGACCTGACAGTTGTCCAGGCCAGATCAAGCGCTCCATGAGCGCGGGCAACGTGGACCGGATCCAACAATGTTAAAAACGACATTCGAAAACGCTCCCTACCCAGCTACGAGGCAAGATGCTCGCCCGCAGCTCTATGCTTAAGATTTGCGCACCTCGATCCAACATAGGTTAATCGAACGAAGGGTTTCTGCAGAAAGCAGGGATACCACCACCCATCTACAAGGCAGATGGCGTTCTCCCTCGACGTTAAAGCGGCTTGCGAGGGTCGTTTCGCTCGGAGAAATCGGCGGAAATGCATTTGCTCAGTATCGAGCGCTTCGAGGCATCCACGGTAGCTTTCGAGGCGACTATGTGGGCGAGCCGCACTGACCAGGAGCCGGCCTTCTCGACATAGCAGGCACAGACCGACGCCCGTGATGCCGGCGGCAGAGACTGCTGCTTCTCCATGCAGGCGAACATTGGATTTTCGTCTACAGCCCAGGCAGCAGGCGGTGAAAACAGAAGGGTGGCTGATGCCATAACCGCCCGGGCGGTCGAAAGTGGTCGCAAGGCAGGATCCCTCTTACGGGTTCAAACCCAAGTGATCCGCCGGAGACATTAACAGCATGATAAGGGGCAACCTAACGCGCTGTCGTCTCAAAGGCGGTGTCCTGCAAACTAAGCAACGCCCTTGACCATCGCGCATCGCTCGCAACCGCTGGGATCGCGCCGAATTGATCGCCGCCATATGCATTTTTAACGATGTTGATCGGCGACGCAGCGAAGGTGAGTAACTTGGACCACTGGCTGATTCGATAACAGGGCTGGCGCATATGAGAAAGGCACGAGACTATACCATCGCCGAAATGGCTGAGCAGTTCGGTCTGACGCTGCGGAGCTTGCGGTTTTATGAGGAGCGCGGCCTTCTTTCGCCGGTCCGCCACGGCTCGGTACGCCTCTACAATGAGGACGAGCGGCTCAAACTCGCCGATATCGTCCGCTGGCGCTCGCAGGGCTTTACCATCGCAGAGATAAAGGAGGCGATGCTCGACGGCGGCTTTCCTACCAAAAAGATCATTGCCCAGATCGAGCACCTTCGCCAGCAGCGCGCTGAGATCGACACGGCTATCGTCGAGTTGATGCAGGCCGAGCAGTGCCCCGCTGCCAGCTAAAAGGCAGGCTAGGAGAACGCGACCACAGCGATCTGATAGACGCACCAAGCGAGCATGGAGAACCAAGCGACCGACAGGCCAGCTAGCGTCAGGGTAAATATGCGCTCGACTGTTTTAGGCTGAAACGCCCCAGGCTCGTCTACTGAGCGGACAAACCGCTGTTGTTCGGTCAGATGTGTCATCTCGCTACGCCCTCGTCGCAAAGAGGGTAGCTCCGCAAGTGGCGAGCCAACACTGTGTTGCCACTGAATCAAAAGACGGCGTGTTCCCCACGGTCTGGCATGCTGCTGCCGTTTAAAACGGAGCGATAGATGTCCAACAACGTCTCAGTTCCTGTCGAAGGCGTAGCAGCTGCATCGTACCGGCCCGTTTGCGGGTCCAGCACCAACATGGATTCGGTGGCGTAGTAGCGGCCGATCCGGGCGAACTCGGCCTTGTCCGCGAGCGACGGCACGACCCGGCCGAGTGCGCCTAGCCCACCGATGACCATGTCGAGCAGTGCGACGGGCACGGACCGAAACCTCGGCGGGCGCCCGAGCAGCGCAAAAAGGGTCTCGCCCTGCTCGCGGGGCGTGATGGCATCGCCTGGACCCCCGATCGGCAGAATGCGGCCCCAACAGCTCGCATAGTCCAGGCAACCCGCGACGTAATCCGCCAGGTCGCCGTCACTGATGGGTTTGCAGGCGGTCAAGCTGCCGTCGCCGAAGAACAGGAAGGGCCGACCCTGTCGGACGCGCTCGATCTGCCCCGACAGGGACTTGAAGAAGGCGGTCGGCCGCACGATCGAGTAGCGCAGGCCAGAGCAGATTAGCGCGGCCTCGAACGCCAATTTGGCCTGTTGGAAAGCGAGCAGCGGCTTCTGCACGCAGATCGCCGAAAGCAGCACGAAATGGCCGACGCCTGCCTGCTGGGCGGCTTCAAGCACGTTCAGATGCGCGCGATGGTCGATCGCCCAAGCGTCTTGCGGCGATCCTGTGCGCGAGGCCATGCAGGACACGACGGTGTCGAACGGAGCGCCGGCAAATCCGTCACGCGCCAATGCTGTCGGATCGGCCAGATTCACGACCGCGACGGTGGCTTCCTCCGGCAGGCCGCTGATTTCGCGCGACCGCCGGTCGCCGTCATCGGCCCGGGGGCGAACGAAGCAGACGACGTCATGTCCACGCCGCACGAGTGCGCCTGCTGTCGCGCGGCCGATGCTGCCGGTCGCTCCCAGCAAGCAGATACGCTGGACGGCCTTTGGGGCAGTCACTGCATGGGCGTCGAGGACCACTGTTTCCGGCGCGACCGTGTTAACTCCCGTTACCTTCCCCCGATCTAACCCTCTGCGTCAAAGTTGTCCCATTGTTGGACCGCCGCGACGAGCCCCTTTGTCTCCTCCTCCGCCTTGGCGCCATCCAGACTGCTGGCAAGTTCGGCGATCCGCCTCGTCGCGTCTGCGTACTCATCCAGCGTGGTGATGGGCTTGATCTCGTGTGCCTGGGATCTCGACGACGGTCTGCCACAGTTTCATCAGAGCGCTTGAGTTGTCCTACTTCGAGGTCATCAGCCCGATAGCGATCCCAATGCATGCAGCCCAAAGCAGCGCTTTTAGCGGCTCATCCCGCATAATCGCGGCAAGAGCGCCCGGTAATCCGGAAGGGTATGCCTCATCTAGCCCAGTCACATCGTCGATGTCGGCTTCAACCTCGTCGGTTGCCAACTCCGGCAATGCCCCGCCGATCATTTTGAGACCACGCCCGATGTCCTCCTCGGATTTCACGGGTGGGAAAACTTTGTCGTCGATCATGATCGTATCCGAGGCTAGGAGGGCGGCCGCGCACGCGTCGCTAATGCAACGTTGGTTTTCGTCGCGTGTTCCTGCGTCGTTGGGGAGGAGAGCCTGCGGTCGTTCGACCTGAAGGCCCAAGCAGTACGCGGGTTGCGAACGAACGCTACGCGCCCATTTAAGTACCAGGCGCAGGCGCGTTGATCGGCCGAGTAAATCCTATGTGTGAGCGCAAGCTTTCTGACTTGAGAATGAACCGGCTTGCAGAAGCCATATTCATCGAAATCCAAAAGCAGTTCGAGCCGGGTTGTCCGATGACGCCTACCGCAAGCGACGGAATGCGGCACGTGCAAATTGAAGGAAGCATCGATCTGGTAAAAATCGCTGCTGCATTATCCAAACGGTGCTGCATGGATTTGCCCGACATTGAAACAGTCGACGAGTAAATACGAGCCTACTAAGCGACGCGACGCCACCCCAGATCGCCTAAGCTGCCTGCCGTCCTGCTCTCGCATGACCGCAAAAGTTGGCGCGAGAGTACACAGGAGAGGCCTTGGGCAATGAGCCGTTTTAGGAGGTCGTCTAAGATGTAAATGCCTCTCTTAACCGCCGCCTGTCCGACCGAGATCGCAGGGATATTTTGGCCGCCGACATGGACGAGGCCTTCGCGGTCCGCCGTGGTCGAACGCAAGGTCCTGGCTAGCGGTACCATAAGCGAAATTGGATCAGCGACCGTTTGCCATTGAACTGGTACGCTGTGCTTTGGTGATGGGTTTTGCGCGCGGCGGCGCGAGCATTGTGGCAACGGGAGGAGGCGGCCCGACGGCAGGCAGGGGATGGATGCTTGCCTCGGGTCGAAGGTGATAGTTCCAGCGGCGAGTTCATAGTTGTCGTGAAGATCGTTCTTTTGACGGGCACACCGGCCGCCTTGGCGCGCCAAAATGCGGCCTTTTGCGCAGATACTCGATGCTGCACACAGATCCGCTGGATTTCCCGTTCGGAGATGCCGAGATGATCTGCCGCTGCCGGAAGTTCGTGGGTCCAGATCAGATCATAGAGTTGGCGACGCGTCAGCTTCGAAGGCATGCGATATCTGCCAATAGAGGTGCAACCGCGCGGTTACCCCGCGGTTACAGTTTGCCCCCTCCACGGCAGTTCACGGAAGTCACGCTAGTTCATGCCAGTCAATCGGTTGCGGTCTGGACAAATCGTACTGGAGCGTTATAGCGTGCCGGCTTCGTACCGGCACCGAATACTAGAACAAGTCACTAAATCGCTTGCCAAGGTTGGGGTCGAGGGTTCGAATCCCTTCTCCCGCTCCAGGAC
>NZ_LJHQ01000033.1 GCF_001295925.1 Allobosea sp. AAP35
CTGCTCATGCCACGCCGCGACAACACCGCCGGAGCCAACCCATGCCGATCACCCTCATCGCCAATGCCAGCTGGATCGTCGCCTATGACGCCAAGGCCAAGGGCCATGTCTATCTGCGCGATGGCGACGTCGCTTTCGACGGGGACCGGATCATCCATGTCGGCGGGAGCTATCAGGGCCAGGCCGACGCCACCATCGACGGGCGCGGCAAGATGGTCATGCCGGGCCTGGTCAATATCCACTCGCACCCGTCCTCGGAGGCAATGACCAAGGGCTGGAACGACGAACTCGGCAGCCCAAAAATGTACGGCACGGCGCTCTACGAGTTCATGCCGCTGTTCCGCTGCGATGCGCGGGGCATCAAATCCTGCGCGCAGGTGACCTACTCCGAACTGCTGATGTCGGGCGTCACCACGCTGGTCGACATGTCGGTCGCCTGGGATGGCTGGCTCGAAACCTTCAAGGCCTCGGGCCTGCGGGCGGTGCTTGCGCCGATGTATCGCTCGGCGCGCTGGTACACCGACAACGGGCATCTGGCGAAGTACGAATGGGACGAGAAGGCCGGTGAGGCTGCGATGGCCGCGGCCATGAAGCTGCTCGACCAGGTCGCGGCCGATGATTCAGGCCGGCTTTCCGGCATGGTTTCGCCCTCGCAGATCGACACCTGCACGCCCGAGTTGATCCAGGCGAGCTTCGACGAGGCCGAGGCCCGCAAGCTGCCCTTCCAGATTCATGCCGCCCAGAGTGTCGTCGAGTTCCACGAGATCACCCGCCGCCACGGCATGACGCCGGTGGAATGGCTGGAGGAACTCGATGTGCTCGGGCCGTTCTCGATCATCGGCCACGGCATTTTCCTTGACCATCACTCCTCGGTGAAATGGCCGGCGACGGATGATCTCGGCTGCCTCGTCGAGACCGGCACCAACGTCGCCCACTGCCCGATCGTGTTCCAGCGTCGCGGCATCGCGATGCAGAGCTTCGGGCAATATGTCGCCGCCGGCGTCAATGTCGGCATCGGCACCGACACCTACCCCCATCACATGCTGGAAGAGCTGCGTGCCGTCTGCATCGGCTCGCGCATGATGGCGGAGGACGTCTACGATCTCAGAACCTCGGATGCCTTCAACGCCGCGACGCTCGGCAGCGCCAAGGCGCTCGGACGCGATGACATCGGCCGCCTCGCCAAGGGCGCCAAGGCCGATATCGTGCTGGCGGACGTCACCCATCCGATGATGCGCCCGCTGCGCGATCCCATCCGCAGCCTGATCTACGCGGCGGGCGAACGCGCGGTGACGACTGTCATCGTCGATGGCGTCACCGTCGTCGACAACGGCAAGGTCCTGACCATGGACTACCCGGCCGCAGCAGCCGAACTGGAGGAAGCCCAGCGCCGCGCCGAGCCCAACGTCAAGGAGCTCGACTGGGCCAAGCGCGACCATCTCGAAATCTCGCCGCTGACCTTTCCGACCAAGAGCTGAGCGCCGGGCCACCGCTTCTTGATCTCGCCACAGCGGACACCTACCGTCCGCAAAACGAATGATCAGGGAAACGCGGAGAGCGGCATGTCGGCAGTCGAAAAGATCGGCGTGGAAGGAACGGGCGCCCGCTCGCCCTATTTCACCGAAGAGCATGAGGCGCTGCGCGATCAGGTCCGTCGTTTCGTCGAGACCGATATCAAGCCCCATGCCCTGGCCTGGGAGGAGGCCGGGTTCGTGCCCCGCGATGTGCTGCGCAAGATGGGTGCGCTCGGCTTCCTCGGCATCCGCTACCCGGCCGAATATGGCGGCTCCGAGATGGACACGATGGCGACCGTCGTCTTCGCGGAGGAACTCGGCCGCTCGACCTTCTCGGGCGTGGCCATCACCGCGCTCGTTCACACCGACATGGCGTCCGTCCATATCGCCAATGCCGGCAGCAAGGCCCAGCGCGACAGGTTGATGCCCGCGATCATCGCCGGCGAGAAGATCGTCGCGGTCGCGGTCACCGAGCCTGATGCCGGCTCCGACGTGAAAGGCATCCGCACCACGGCCCGGCGCGAGGGCGACAGTTACGTCCTCAACGGCGCCAAGGTCTACATAACCAACGGCGTCCATGCCGATCTCTACTGCGTCGCCGCCAAGACCGACCTGTCGGCCAAGCCCTCGCAATCGGTCTCGATCTTTCTGGTCGAGAAGGGCACGCCGGGCTTCCGCGTCGCGCGCGAACTCGACAAGCATGGCTGGCGCTCCTCCGACACGGCGGAACTCGTCTTCGAGGATTGCCGCATCCCGGCCGAGAACCTGCTCGGGCAGGAGGGGCGCGGCTTCTACGCGATCATGAGCAATTTCCAGAACGAACGCACCGTGATCGGCGCGATGGCGATCGGCGAGGCGCAGGCGGCGATCGACCTGACGCTGGACTACGTCAAGACGCGCAAGGCCTTTGGCGCACCCCTCTGGGACAAGCAGGTGATCCGCCAGAAGCTCGCCATGCTGGCGGCCCGGGTCGAGGCTGGGCGCCAGCTCGTCTATCACGCCGCCTGGCTCGACGCGCAGGGGCGCGACGCCACCCGCGAGGTCTCGATGGTCAAGGCGCTCTGCGGCGAGTTGGTCAACGAGGTGATGTATGCCTGCCTGCAGTTCCATGGCGGCATGGGCTATATGCGCGAAAGCACGATCGAGCGCATGACCCGCGACGCCCGCGTGCAGTCGATCGGCGGCGGGGCCACCGAGGTCATGCTCGAGGAGGTCGCCAAACGCATGTGAGCGCGGCTTTGCGAGCGGTGACGGATCGCCATTGAGACGCTAGCCTTGTCTGTGAGCCTGGTGCGTGAATGCGCCGGCGGATCAGAGGACAACCGGCCAGCATGCGCGCTTTCTATCATCCCGATCAGTCGCTGCACGATCCCAAGCAGTATCTGCGCTTTGGCGCCGTCGTCGCGCCCAAGGACCTGCCGGAGCGTACGGCGCGCCTGCTGGCTGCGCTCGCGAAACACGGCATCGCGCCCGAGCGGCCGGCCTCGCATGGTACCGCGCCTGTCCTTGCAATCCATGATGCCGGATTCGTCGCATTCCTGGAAACCGCCTGGGCGCGCTGGCAGGAATTGCCGGCTGAGCGTGGTCCCGAGGTCTGGCCCAGCACCTTCCCCTATTGGAGCGGCCGCCCCGATGAGGATGTCCGCCCGCCCTGCCGCCCCACGGGCTTCATCGGCCAGCTCGGCTGGTATCTTGGTGACATGTCGGTGCCGATCGGCGAGCATTGCTGGCATTCGACGCTGCTCTCGGCCGAGACGGCGGTGACGGCGGCCGACGCGATCCTGGCCGGCGAAAAGGCTGTCTATTCGCTCTGCCGCCCCTCGGGCCACCACGCCCGTGCCGACCGCGCGACGGGCTTCTGCTACCTCAACAACACCGCGATCGCCGCCCAGCGACTGCGCTCGAAATTCAAGAAGGTCGCGATCCTCGACGTCGATGCCCATCATGGCGACGGAACGCAGCAGATTTTCTATCGTCGCGACGACGTGCTGACGATCTCGGTCCATGCAGACCCGTCGAACTATTACCCGTTCTATACCGGCTACGAAGACGAGCGCGGCAACGGGCCGGGCGAAGGCTTCAACCTCAACCTGCCGCTGGCGCATGGTGCAGGCGGCGCCGAGATGGCTGCGGCCGTCGACCGGGCCGGAAAGGCGATCCGCGAGTTCGGCGCCGACGTGGTCATCGTCGCGCTGGGCTACGACGCCCACAAGGACGACCCGATCGGCGTCCTCAAGCTGGACGCCGCCGATTTCGGCACCATCGCCAGCAAGGTGAAGAGCTTTGGCCTGCCGACGCTGGTGGTGCAGGAGGGCGGCTACGCGATCGAGGCGATCGGCGAGTGCCTGGATGCGTTTCTGGGTGGGTTCAAGTCGTAGCCAAAGGCGTCATGGTCGGGCTTGACCCGACCATCTCGTGGCCAGAGGAGCCTGCCAGTTCAGGGAACTCATTCGCCAAGAGATTCTCGGGTCGCCCGATGGTCGCCCGAGAATGACGCGTCGGCTCAGATCACCGCCTCGATCAGGAACGGGCCTTTGCGCGAAAGCGCCCCCTTGAATAGCTTGGTGAACTCCTCGGCTGTTGTCGCGCGTGCCGCTTCCACGCCCATACCGCGCGCCATCGAAACCCAGTCCAGCGCCGGCTCGTCGAGATTGAGCATCAGCGTCGCATTGCGCCCGAAGTCGTTGACGCCGACGGCGCGCATTTCGCCATGCAGAATCGCATAGGTCCGGTTGGCGAAGATCACCGTGACGATGTCGAGCTTCTCGCGCGCCTGCGTCCACAGGCCCTGAACCGTGTACATGCCCGAGCCGTCGGCCTGCATGCCGATGACCTTGCGGTCGGGGCAGGCGACCGCCGCGCCGACGCACATCGGGATGCCTTCGCCGATCGCCCCGCCGGTGAGCTGGAGATAGTCGTGCTGCGGCGCGTTGTGGCATTGCTGGTAGAAGACGCGCCCCGACGAGACCGATTCGTCACAGATGATCGCGTTCTCCGGCAAAAGCCGCGCCACGATGGTGCAGACCTTGTCGGCGTCGAGATCGCCTGTCGGCAGCGCCGTTTCGGTCTGGGCCCTGGCAATGAAGGCAGGTTCGACCTTCGTCGCGCCGGTTTCCTCGGCCAGCGCATCGAGCGCGCCGACGAGATCGTCGCCCATCACGCCGAGCGTGGTGACGATGCAGCCATCATGGATCAATCGGCCGGGCTTGCCCGGATAGGCGAAGAAGCCGACCGGGATCTGCGCGCCGACCAGTACCAGCAGGTCGATGTCCTTCAACTGCTCGAGCGCCATGTCGACGGGGTAGAACACCTTGGGGATCGCGACGCGCCCTGCGCCGCGCTCGATCCGCCCGTTCGACATCTGTCCATACATCTTGCAGCCGGTTGCCGCGCAGATCCGCGCCGCCGTCTCCAGTGGCCCCTCGCGCAGCGATGCGCCGGTCATCATCAAAGCCGCCCGTGCGCCATGCTTGCGCAGCGCGGCCGCGACTTCGCGCATGGTCTCGGCGGCAACCGTCTTGAACGCTGGAACGGGTGTCGCATTCACTTCGGCCGGCTCGACACTGCCCCAGGCGCAATCGCCCGGCAGGATCACCGTCGCGACGCCCGGCAGTGACATCGCGGCGGCATAGGCTTCGCCGATTGCGGGCCCGACATCCTCCGGCGTGGTGATCCGGTGGACGTAGTGAGACATCGGCCGGGCCAGGCTTTCGATGTCGCTGGTCAGCGGCGCATCGTGCTGGAGATGGTAGGTCGCGTGGTCACCGACGACATTGATCATCGGGGTCCAGGCGCGCCTGGCATTGTGCATGTTGGCCAGCGCATTCGCCATGCCGGGCCCGCAATGCAGCAGGGTCGCGGCCGGCTTGTCGGCCATGCGCGCATAGCCATCGGCGGCGCCCGTTACCACGCCCTCGAACAGGCCGAGCACGCAGCGCATTTCCGGCTTGCGGTCGAGCGCCGCGACGAAATGCATCTCGGAGGTGCCGGGATTGGCGAAGCAGACATCAACGCCGTTGACGAGCAGCGTGTCGCAGAGGCGGTCGGCACCGTTCATTCTGATGATTCCTGGACGAAGGACAAACAGGTCGTTGAAAGGGCGCTCAGGGGAAGGGATGTTCCCGCGCCTGTCAAACGAGAGAATGTCATAGCCGTCCCCAGTCACGCTGATCGACTGCTTGACGGATTTGCATATGCATTTAACCTCGGCTGGAACGAAGGTTGCATCCGGCTGCGCCATGCGGTGCGATGGATGTCAGTCCTCGCACCGAAGCCGGACATCACAAGGGGAAGGGTCGCGTCATGACGACATCGAAGCGTTTGGGAACAGTGGCGGGTCTGGGTCTGGCCGCGGCACTTCTGGCCGGCGGCGCGCAGGCGCAGACCAAGGTCAATATCGGCATCTCCGGCTGGACCGGCTTCGCGCCGCTGGTGCTGGCGAAGGAGGCCGGCATCTTCGCCAAGAACGGCCTGGATGTGACCATCAAGAAGATCCCGCAGAAGGACCGCCACCTCGCCATCGCCTCGGGCGACATCCAGTGCGCGGCGACGACGGTCGAGACCTGGATCGGCTGGGATGCCGCGGGCGTGAAGACCAAGCAGATCTTCCAGCTCGACAAGAGCTATGGCGCCGACGGCATGGTGACGCGCAACGCGACCGCCTCGATCAAGGATCTGAAGGGCAAGACGATCGCGGCGTCCGCGCCCGGCACGTCGCCCTATTTCGCGCTGGCCTGGTTCCTCAAGGAGAACGGAATGTCCGTGAAGGACGTCACGGTGGTCAACATGGAGCCCGGCCCGGCGGCGCAGGCCTTCATCGCCGGCCAGAACGACGCCGCCATGACCTATGAGCCCTATCTCTCGGCCGTGCGCGAGAAGCCCGAGGCCGGCAAGATCATCGCCACCACGCTCGACTATCCGATGGTGATGGACACCTTCGGCTGCACCCCGGCCTTCCTGGCGGCCAATGACGCGGGTGCCGCCGCGCTGACGAAGAGCTATTTCGAGGCTCTCGACATGATCAAGGCCGATCAGGCCAAGGCCTTCGGCATCATGGGCGCGGATGTGAAGCAGTCCGGCGAGCAGTTCGGCAAGTCGGCCGCTTTCCTGCGCTGGTCGGACGCGGCGGGCAACAAGGCCTTCTTCTCCGGCGAATGGCAGGCCTTCTCGGCCAAGGCTGCCGATCTGCTGCTCGAGATCGGCCTGATCAAGACCAAGCCCGATTTGGCTTCGCTGGTGGAAACAAAATACGTCGCCGGCAAATGAGCTGATTCCCACGCGTCATGCCCGGGCTTGACCCGGGCATCTCGTCCCCAACCACTCCACGTCATCCCGGACAAGCCGCGTAGCGGCGCTGATCCGGGATCCATGCCTGAAGCGTTCAGGCATGGATCCCGGGTCTCCCTACGGTCGCCCGGGATGACGCAGCGGATCATCGTCTGATGAAACCCCTCCAGCCGGTCTCCGCGTCCTCGCGCGTCGCCTACGGCATCGCCTTCTTCGCGCTGTTCGTGGCGCTGTGGTCGGTTGCGACCTTTGGTGGCTATGTCCAGAGGCTGTTCCTCGCCGACCCCATCACGATGGTGCGCGAGGGCTACAACCTGATGGTCGAGTACGGCTTCGCCTACGACATCGGCATGACGATCTGGCGCGTCGTCGGCGGCTTCGTGCTGGCGGCTCTCGTTGCCCTGCCGCTCGGTATCGCCATGGGCGCCTACAAGCCGATCGAGGCGCTGCTCGAGCCCTTTGTCTCCTTCGCGCGCTACCTGCCGGCCTCGGCCTTTATCCCGCTGCTGATTCTCTGGGCAGGGCTGGGCGAGGCGCAGAAGCTGCTCGTCATCTTCATCGGCTCGGTCTTCCAGTTGATCCTCATGATCGCGGTCGCGGTCGGCGGGATCCGGCGCGACCTGGTCGACGCCGCTTATACGCTGGGCGCGACCGACACCTCGGTCGTGCGCCGCGTGCTGTTGCCCAACGCCGCCCCCGAGATCGCCGAGATCCTGCGCCTCGTGCTCGGCTGGGCCTGGACCTATGTCATCGTCGCCGAGCTGATCGGCTCGTCCTCGGGCATCGGCCATATGATCACCAACAGCCAGGCGCTGCTCAACACCGGGCAGATCATCTTCGGCATCATCGTCATCGGCCTGATCGGGCTGGTTTCGGATTTTCTGTTCAAGGCGGTCAACCAGCGCCTGTTTCCTTGGGCGCAGAGGTAGTTGGGCGCATAGATGAGCAAGCTTCTTGTGGAGAATGTCGGGAAAGTGTTCCCGGCCCAGCGCGGCGGCCAGCCGACGCGCGCCCTGATGCCGACCTCGCTCAGCGTCGGCGACAACGACTTCATCGCCATCCTTGGCCCCTCAGGCTGCGGCAAGTCCACTTTGCTGCGCATCATCGGCGGGCTCGAGACGGCCAGTGAAGGCCGCATCATGCTCGATGGCGTGCCCGTCTCGGGACCGGGTGCAGATCGCGGCTTCGTCTTCCAGAGCTACACGCTGTTCCCCTGGCTGACGGTCGGCCAGAACATCGCCTTCGGCCTGCGCGAGAAAGGCGTGTCCGAGCGCGAGCGGATGGATATCGCGCGCCAATGGGCCGACCGCGTCGGCCTGTCGAGCTTCGTCGACCATTTTCCCAAGCAGCTCTCGGGCGGCATGCAGCAGCGCACCGCGATCGCCCGCGCGCTCGCCAACGACCCCAAAATCCTGCTGCTCGACGAGCCTTTCGGCGCGCTCGACAACCAGACCCGCGCCCTGATGCAGGAAATGCTGCTCGGCATCTGGGAGCGCGAGCGCAAGACCGTTCTCTTCGTCACCCACGACATCGAGGAGGCGATCTTCGTCGGCTCTCGCGTCGTGGTGATGAGCGCGCGGCCCGGCCGCATCAAGGCTGACATCGCGGTCGATCTGCCCCATCCGCGTCCCTACACCATCAAGACGAGCCCGGAATTCGTCGCGCTGAAGGAGAGGCTGGTCGAGGAGATCCGCGCCGAGGTGATGGCGAGCGAGCATTGAGCGAAGGGGCTGATCGTCAGGCTGATTGACAGGCCTGCGCGATGATGGTTGTCTCTAGGTCAATTGGCCTGACCAAATGGCCAAATCGAGCGCCCGATCACGGGAGCCGGGGATGGAAAACCGGGAGCAAGCTGTGCCGCTCGAGGCTGTCGGGTCGCCACGTCTGTATCGTCAGATCGCCGACCAACTGCGCCATCTCATCGATCGGCGCGAATATCCGGTGGGCGGAAGGCTGCCGCCTGAACGCGAGCTGGCGGAGAAGCTCGGCGTGTCGCGCCCCTCCGTGCGCGAGGCCCTGATCGCGCTCGAGGTCGAGGGCCGGGTCCGGATCCGCATGGGATCGGGCGTTTATGTCATCGACCGGCCAGCGGGGGATCTCGCGATCGCGGCCCTGACCGACGAGGCTCCAGAGGGCCCGTTCGAGGTTCTCAAAGCGCGCGAACTGATCGAAAGTGCCGTCTGCGCCGAAGCCGGTGCCACTGCAGGTTCCCAGGATATCGCCATACTCGACGACATTCTCGCGCAGATGGAAAATCCGGAACTGACGGGAGACGATCTCGTTGCGCTCGACCGCGCTTTCCATGTCGGCATTGCCGCGGTGCTCGGCAATGCCGTGCTGGCGCGCTTCGTCGGCATGCTGTTCGACCAGCGCATCAACCCGTATTTCCGCCAGCTTGCGAGCCATTTCGAGAACGCCGAATCGTGGAGCGAGGCTCTGAGCGAGCATCGCGAAATCCGCGACGCCATCGCCGCGGGACGGGGCCACGCGGCGCAGGCCGCGATGCGCCGCCACCTGCAGCGCTCGCAGGAGCGGTTCTCACAGAGCTTCGGCGAAGGGCCGGCTCCGGGGGTGCAGGCGGCGAGACGAGGTCAGGCAAGCGAGCGGGAGAGTGTCGTGACCCGGCTCATCAGGAAAAACTGACGCGACAAGACGGCAGGACGAAAAGCTGCAAAAGAAGACAGCAGGCTACAGACCACCATAAGCAGACCAAGAAAACGACCAGCCAACAAAACCGATCCCATGGGAGGGACAACGCGATGAAGACCTATCTGACGATGGCGGCCGTGGCCGCGAGCCTGATCGTCGCCGGCGCGCCGGCGCAGGCGCAGACCAAGCTGAAATGGGCCCATGTCTACGAGACCTCCGAGCCCTTCCACACCGAATCGGTCTGGGCGGCCGAGGAGTTCAAGAAGCGCACCAATGGCCGCTACGAGATCACCGTCTATCCGGCCTCGCAGCTGGGCAAGGAAACCGACATCAACCAGGGCCTGACGCTGGGCACGGTCGACATCATCATCTCCGGGTCGAGCTTCGCCGCGCGCGCCTTTCCGCCGATCGGCGTGACCTACTACCCCTTCACCTTCCGCAGCCCCGAGCATCTGCTCGCCTACACCAAGAGCGATGTCTTCACAGATATGGCCAAGGGCTATCAGGAGAAGAGCGGCCACCAGATCGTCTCCGTGACGTATTACGGCACGCGCCACACCACCTCGAACAAGCCGATCAAGAGCTGCGCCGACATGAAGGGCCTCAAGATCCGCGTGCCCGACGTGCCGGCCTATCTCGCCATGCCGCGCGCCTGCGGCGCCAACACCGCGCCGATCGCCTTCGCCGAGGTCTATCTCGCGCTGCAGAACGGCACGGTCGAGGCGCAGGAGAACCCGCTGACCACCATCGAGGCCAAGAAGTTCTACGAGGTCCAGAAGCACATCGTCCTGACCGGCCACATCGTCGACCATCTCAACACGGTCGTCGCCAAGCAACTCTGGGACAAGCTCTCGCCCGAGGACCGCAAGATCTTCAGCGAGGTCGCCCAGGAGGCGGCTGCCCGCGCGACGAAGCAGATCCAGTCTTCCGAGGTCAAGCTCGTCCAGTTCTTCAAGGACAAGGGCCTGACGGTCACCGAAGTCGACAAGGCGGACTTCCTGGCGAACGTGCAGAAGAACGTCACCTTCGAGCAGTTCGGCTACCGCAAGGCCGACTGGGACCGCATCCAGGCGGTCAAGTAAGCCACCAATCTGCCTCCTCGCGACGGTGTGTTCGTCATGGCGAGGAGGCAAAGCCGACGAATCCATCCAGGGCCGCTGAGCGAGACCTCTGGATGGCTTCGCTGCGCTATCAATGACGGCCATGCCGTCGCCCGACCGACGACTGGACCAGCCTATGACCGCGACGCCTGAAATCCACACCCCCGTCACCGGCGAGGAACTCGCCCATGTCTTCGACGAGGCGGCGCCGCCGGCGGATCTCTCCGTCTACGGCGTCGAGGACTGGATCACGCTGGCCGCGTTCTGGGTCATGGTCGGCTGTGTCATCCTGCAGTTCTTCACCCGCTATGTGCTCAATAACTCCTTCGCCTGGACGGAGGAGATCGCGATCAACGCGCTCGTCGTGGTGGTCTTCCTGGGCGCCTCGCTCTGCGTGCGGGCCTCGCGGCATATCCAGGTCGATTTCCTCTACCGCTACATGTCGCCTGGCCTGGGCCGGATCATGGCGACCTTCGTCGATGTCGTGCGCATCGGCTTCTTCGCCTACGGAACCTGGCTGATGTACAAATACGCCTCGCTGATCCCCGACGAGATGATGACGACGGTCGATCTGCCGAAATCGATCGTCTTCAACGCGGTCGTTCTCGCCTTCGCGCTGATGACCCTGCGGGCGCTCCATGTCGCCTGGCAGAATGCGCGCCGCGGCTATTCCGTGCTGGAAAAGCCGGAAGCCTTCGACGGCTCGGAGGCCTGAGACCTGACATGCTGATCCTGCTCGGTTCCTTTCTCGGTCTGATGATTCTCGGCGTGCCCGTGGCGATCGCCATGGCCGTCGCCTCGCTGGCCTTCATCATCATCTCGGGCACCGTGCCCGACGTCATTCTCGCCCAGCGCATGATCGCGGGCGTCGAAAGCTTCCCGCTGCTCGCCGTGCCGTTCTTCATCCTGGCCGGCAACCTGATGAACATCGCCGGCGTCACCGGGCGCATCTATGCCTTCGCGGTCGCGCTCGTCGGCTGGATGCGCGGTGGCCTCGCGCAGGTCAACATCATCGGCTCGGTGATCTTCTCGGGCATGTCGGGCACGGCCATCGCGGACGCAGCCGGCATCGGCACGATCGAGATCAAGGCGATGAAGGACCATGGCTACCCGACCGAGGTCGCCGTCGGCGTCACGGCGGCCTCGGCCACGCTGGGGCCGATCATCCCGCCCTCGCTGCCCTTCGTCATCTACGGGATGATGTCGAACACCTCGATCGGCGCGCTGTTCCTCGCCGGCGTCGTGCCGGGCGTGATGATGACGCTGTTCATGATGATCACCGTCGCGATCTTCGCGCGGATCTACAAATGGGGCTCGGACGCCACCTTTTCGCTGCGCGAAATCGGGACCGCCGGCATCGAGATCGCCGTCGTGCTCGGCTTCCCGCTTTTGGCCTATGGTCTGCTCTGGGCCGGACTGCCGGACAACCTCGCCATCGGCCTGGCGCTCGCCGTGCTGCTCGGCCTCGACTACTATTTCGACTTCTCGGCCGTCATGGCGCTGATGACGCCGGTCATCCTGATCGGCGGCATGACCATGGGCTGGTTCACGCCGACGGAGGCCGCCGCTGCGGCGGTGATCTGGTCGCTCTTCCTCGGCCTCGTCCGCTATCGCTCGATGACCATGCGCAGCCTGACCAAGGCGACCTTCGACACCATCGAGACCACGGCCTCCGTGCTCTTCATTGTCACGGCCGCCTCGATCTTCGCCTGGCTGCTGACGGTCTCCAACACGGCTCAGATCCTCTCGGACCTGATCCTCAGCCTGACCCAGGACAAATGGGTCTTCCTGATCCTGGTCAACATCCTGCTGCTGTTCATCGGCTGCTTCCTCGACACCATTGCCGCCATCACCATCGTGGTGCCGATCCTGCTCCCGATCGCGCTGAAGCTCGGCGTCGACCCGATCCATTTCGGGCTGATCATGGTGCTGAACCTGATGATCGGGCTGTTGCACCCGCCGCTGGGCATGGTGCTCTTCGTGCTATCGCGCGTCGCCAAGCTCTCGGTCGAGCGCACCACCATGGCGATCCTGCCCTGGCTGGTGCCGCTCTTCGCCGCGTTGATCGCGATCACCTTCATCCCCGAGCTGACGCTGTGGTTGCCGCGGCAGATGGGGATGGTGCGGTAGGGGCAATCCCGCGCTGCTCCGTTAGAGCTGGGGCCACAGGGGACCAGATCCGTTCGCTTAGCGGCCTGGAAGAGCCGGGTCGGGGTCCCAAGGGTTCAGCACCGCGATGGGAATATCCCAGAAGTCGCGAACGTTGCGCGTCACCAAGGTGAGATCGTGGATACGCGCTGTGGCACCCAACAGCGCATCCGGCGCGCTGCGGCTGCGTCCGGCCGCGATCCGCCCCCAGGCGAACGCGATGTCGAGCGTGATCGGCAAAATCCGGTTGTCATAGGCCTCGTGAAGCCCATCCAGCCAATGCAGCAGGCGGCGGGAGAACTGAGGATCGCGGTGCATCTGCATCTCCGCACCCTTCATGATCTCGCCGAGCGAAATCACGCTGATATAGATAGCCGTGGGATCGACGCTCGCCATCCAGGACATGGCTGCGGGTGTTTTGCGACGAACCTCCGACAGGACGTTTGTATCGACCAGATACATCAGAATTCGATATCGCGGCCGGGATCAGGCGAACGTCGGTTGACAAGTTCGACGAAATCGTCGGGCCAGGGATCGCCTTCCATCAGAAATTCCGCGAGGTTCTTCTTCGGCTTGATCCCCTTGGCGGCTTTCAACTCGTCGAACTCGACCTTGGAGATCACGACCGCTGTCGGCTCGCCGCGCACGGTGACCTCCTGCGGCCCCTCGCTGAGCGCGAGTTTCACGACTTCGCTGAACTTCGCCTTGGCATCCTGCAGCGCCCAAGCCATTAGCTGATTCTCCGACTAGTCAGACTAGTCAGATACTAGCGCCGCCGGTCAGGACGTCAACCGATCCCCATCCCCGGCAACCGCAACCCCTTCTCCTTCGCGCACTCCACCGCGATCTCGTAGCCTGCATCGGCATGGCGCATGACGCCTGTCGCCGGGTCGTTCCAAAGCACGCGCTCCAGCCGCTTGGCGGCCTCCGGCGTGCCGTCGGCGACGATGACGACGCCCGAATGCTGCGAATAGCCCATGCCGACGCCGCCGCCATGATGCAGCGAAACCCAGGTCGCGCCGCCGGCCGTATTGAGCAGCGCGTTGAGCAGCGGCCAGTCGGAGACCGCGTCCGAGCCGTCCTTCATCGCCTCCGTCTCGCGGTTGGGCGAGGCGACGGAGCCAGAGTCGAGATGGTCGCGGCCGATCACGACCGGCGCCTTCAACTCGCCCTTCGCCACCATCTCGTTGAAGGCGAGGCCTAAGCGGTGCCGGTCGCCCAGCCCGACCCAGCAGATGCGCGCGGGCAGACCCTGGAACTGGATGCGCTCGCGCGCCATGTCGAGCCAGTTGTGCAGATGCGCGTCGTCGGGCATCAGCTTCTTCACCTTGGCGTCGGTCTTGTAGATGTCCTCCGGATCGCCCGAGAGCGCCGCCCAGCGGAACGGCCCGATGCCCCGGCAGAACAGCGGGCGGATATAGGCCGGCACGAAGCCGGGGAAGTCGAAGGCATCGGTGACGCCCATATCCTTCGCCATCTGGCGGATGTTGTTGCCATAGTCGAGCGTCGGCACGCCCATCCGGTGGAAGTCCAGCATGGCGCCGACATGCACCGCCATCGACTCCTTCGCCGCCTGGATCGTGGCGGCCGGATCGCGCTCCTTGCGCTCCTCCCATTCGGCCAGCGTCCAGCCCGCCGGCAGATAGCCGTTGAGCGGATCATGCGCCGAGGTCTGGTCGGTGACGACATCGGGGCGCATGCCGCGTTCCACCATGTCGGGAAACACCTCCGCCGCATTGCCGAGCACGCCGACCGAGACGGCTTTGCCGGCCTTATGCGCGCGCTCGACGATCTCCAGCGCCTCGTCGATGCTGTCGGCCTTCTCGTCGAGATAGCCGGTGCGCAGACGGAACTCGATCGAGGACGGCTTGCACTCGACCGCGATCATCGAGGCGCCGGCCATGGTCGCGGCCAGCGGCTGCGCCCCGCCCATGCCGCCGAGCCCCCCGGTCAGAATCCACTTGCCCTTGAGCGAGCCGCCGAAATGCTGCCGACCAACCTCGACGAAGGTCTCGTAGGTGCCCTGAACGATGCCCTGCGTGCCGATATAGATCCAGGAGCCGGCCGTCATCTGGCCGTACATCATCAGCCCGAGCTTATCGAGATGGTGGAAATGCTCCCAGTTCGCATAGGCCGGGACGAGGTTGGAGTTAGCGATCAGCACGCGCGGCGCGTCCGGATGCGTCTTGAAAATGCCGACCGGCTTGCCCGACTGCACGAGCAGCGTCTCGTCGGCCTCCAGCGACCGCAGCGACGCACAGATCCGGTCGAAGTCCTCCCAGGTCCGGGCGGCACGGCCGATGCCGCCATAGACCACGAGCTCGCCCGGCTTCTCTGCGACGTCCGGGTCGAGATTGTTCATCAGCATGCGCAGCGGCGCTTCGGTCAGCCAGCTTTTGGCGGAAAGCTCCGTGCCATGGGGTGAGCGGATGACGCGGCTGTTGTCGATGCGGGTCATTAACGGCTCCGTTCGTGCTGGGCCGCGGCGTCCAGCGCGGCGGCGATGATGGCGGAGAGGGCGGATTTCAGGGGCGCGGCTATGATTGCATCGAAGGCCCAGGGCGCTTCTTCGGCGGCGAGATAGGCCGACAGCGCCTTCTCCATCTGGAGCGCATGGACGTGGGCGTCGGGCTGGCCGTAATGGCGCGTGATCCAGCCGCCCTTGAAGCGGCCGTTGACGACATGGGTGAGGGGCTGCGCCGCCATCGCCGCCGCTGCGGCGGCCTCGACGGCGGGCGCGCAGCTCGCGCCCGAATTCGTGCCGAGATTGAGCGTCGGCAGCGTGCCGGGAAACAGGCGCGGTATCACTGACTTGATTGAGTGGCAGTCCCACAGCACGGCATAGCCATGGGCGGCCTTTACCCGTGCGATCTCGGCTGCGAGCGCCTCGTGATAGGGCTGGAAATAGGCGACGCGGCGCCGCTCGATCTCGGCCGCGTCAGGTGGTGTGATCCAGATCGGCGCGCCGTCGAAGGTCGTCGTCGGCACCAGCTCGGTCGTCGCCTGCCCCGGATAGAGCGAGACGCCGGACGGATCGCGGTTCAGGTCGATGACATAGCGCGAGAGCTGCGCCTCGACGATCGTCGGCTGGAAGCGCTCCGCGAAGGCATAGACCTCGCGCATATGCCAGTCGGTGTCCTCGACCAGCCGCCCGCGCTCGTTCAGCGTGGCCTCGACTTCAGAGGGCAGCCCGATGCCGGGATGCGGCATCGAGAGGATGAGCGGGGAGGGGCCCCGGGTGACGGTGACGATCGAGGTCATGCATTCATACTCCGTCATGCTCGGGCTCGACCCGAGCATCTCCTGCCCGAGATTCTCGGGTCTGCGCTGCGCTCCGCCCGAGAATGACGCGCGCGAGCCTCACGCCGAAAACTCCGCAAACGAATCCAGCCCCGCCGCCCGGCCCACAGCCCCCGAAAGCACCAGCTCCGTCGCCGCCGCGAGATCCGGCGCGAGATAGCGGTCCTCTGTCAGCGGCGCGATCTTGCCGCGCAGCAAGGCGAGCACCGGCTCGAGCCTTGGGCTCGTCGTCATCGGACGATGATGCTCGATCGCTTCTGCCGCCGCCATCAGCTCGACGCCGATGATGCTCGCGGCGTTCGCCGCCATGTCGAGCAGGCGATAGGCGCCATGCGTCGCCATCGAGACATGGTCTTCCTGATTGGCCGAGGTCGGGATCGTGTCGACCGAAGCCGGATAGGCCTTCTGCTTGTTCTCCGACGCCAGTGCGGCCGCCGTCACCTGAGCGATCATGAAACCGGAATTGAGCCCCGCATCACGCGCCAGGAAGGGCGGCAGGCCGCTCATCACGGGGTCGACCAGAAGCGCGATCCGCCGCTCGGAGAGATTGCCGATCTCGCACAGCCCCATGGCCAGCATGTCGGCGGCGAAGGCGACCGGCTCGGCGTGGAAGTTTCCGCCCGAGACGACCTCGCCCGGCCCCAGCACCAGCGGGTTGTCGGTGACCGCGTTGGCTTCGATGGTAAGCGTCGTCGCTGCATTGGCGAGCAGGTCGCGCACCGCCCCCATCACCTGCGGCTGGCAGCGCAGCGAATAGGGGTCCTGAACCTTTGAATCGCCGAAGCGGTGGCTGTCGCGGATCTCGCTGCCGGCAATCAGTTCGAGCAGCAGCGCCGCGACGCGGATCTGGCCGGGCTGCCCGCGCAATTGCTGGATGCGCGGGTCGAACGGTGTGTCGGAGCCCTTCAGCGCATCGACCGAGAGCGCGCCGGCGACCAGCGCAGAGTCGAACACCCGCGCCATGGCGGTGAGCCCTGCCAGCGCCAGCGCGGTCGAGACCTGCGTCCCGTTGATCAGCGCCAGCCCCTCCTTGGGCCCGAGCGCCAGTGGCGCCTGGCCGATCCGCGCGAGCGCGTCCGCAGCCGGCATGACCTCGCCCTTCAGCCTGATCTCGCCGACGCCCATCAGCGCGGCGGTGAGATGGGCGAGCGGTGCGAGGTCACCGGAGGCGCCGACCGAGCCCTTGGCCGGAACGACCGGCAGGGCGTCGGCCGTGAGCGCGCCGAGCAACGCCTCGACCACAACCGGTCGCACGCCCGACGCGCCACGCGCCAGGCTCGCTGCCTTCATCGCGAGGATCAGCCGCACCACACCATCCGGCAGGGCAGGCCCGGTGCCGACCGCATGCGACAGGATAAGATTCCGCTGGAGCGTCGCGAGGTCGCCATCCGCGATCCGCACGCTGGCGAGCTTGCCGAAGCCGGTGTTGACGCCATAGGTCACGGTGCCCGCCGCGACGATGTCGTCGACGATCGCCTGGGCGGCACGGATCGCATCCGCACTCGTCTCCGACAGCGCAATCGAGGCGCCGTCGATCACGTCGCGCCATTGCGTCAGGGCGGCATGGCCGGGATCCAGGAGAAGGGGCGTGCTCATTGTCCGTTCCAGATCCGGGCGTGAAGCGGGTTGAAGCCGATGCGGTAGGCGAGTTCGGCCGGGCGCTCGATGTCCCAGATCGCGAGGTCGCAGGCCTTGCCGGCCTCCAGCGTGCCGATCTCGTCGGCGAGGCCGAGCGCCTGCGCGGCATGGCGGGTCAAACCCGTCAGCGCCTCCTCCGGCGTCAGGCGAAACAGGGTGCAGGCCATGTTCATCACCAGCAGCGGCGAGGTCAAAGGCGAGGAGCCGGGGTTGGCGTCGGTCGCCAGCGCGATCGGCACGCCATGCCGGCGCAGAAGGTCGATCGGCGGCTTCTGCGTCTCGCGCAGGAAATAGAAGGCGCCGGGCAGAACGACCGCGACCGTGCCGGCCTTGGCCATCGCGATCACGCCGGCCTCGTCGAGATATTCGAGATGATCCGCCGACAGGGCGCCCATGCCGGCAGCCAGCGCCGCGCCGCCGAGATTGGAGAGCTGCTCGGCATGGATCTTGATCGCCAGGCCCATGGCTTTGGCCGCTTCGAAGACCGCCCGCGTCTCCTCTGGCGAAAACGCGATGCCCTCGCAGAAGACATCGACCGCATCCGCCAGCCCCTCAGCCACGATCGCGTCGAGCATCGGCCCGGCGACGAGCGCGGTATAGTCGCCGGAGCGACCCTTGAATTCGGGGGGCACGGCATGAGCACCGAGGAAGGTCGTGCGTACCCGCACCGGCCGCTCGCGCCCGATCCTGCGCGCGACACGCAGCGTCTTCACCTCGGCCTCGATCTCCAGCCCATAGCCGGACTTGATCTCGACCGTAGTGACGCCCTCCGCCAGCAGCGCCGCGAGCCTCCGGTCGGCGCTGGCGAACAGCGCGTCCTCGCTCGCCGCCCGCGTCGCGGTCACCGTGGAGAGAATGCCGCCGCCGGCGCGCGCGATCTCCTCATAGCTCGCGCCCTGCAGGCGCAGCTCGAATTCATGGGCGCGGTCGCCGCCATAAACGAGATGGGTGTGGCAGTCGATCAGCCCCGGCGTGATCCAGCGTCCGCCGCAATCGATCGTCTCGGTGGAGTGGAAGGCCGGCGCCTCGGCGCGAGGCCCGGCATAGAGGATGCGCCCATCGCGGGCCGCCACGACGCCGTCCTCGATCGCGCCATAAGGAGCAGGGATGGCAGGCGACATCGTCGCCAGCCTTGCCCGGGTCCAGAGCCTGTCGCAGGTCGGGGTCTCAGCCGACATCGTCGCCATGTCGCGTCCTCTCGACTATCCTTGATTGCCGAGTATGCTAGCTAATTGCATATGCAAATGACAAGCCCCTAATTGCATAGGCAATTAGACAGGAGAGACGCCGTGACCCTGACCCTGCATCTGCAGCAGGCCCTGTTGCCAGACGGCTTTGCCGAGAATGTGAGATTGACTGTCTCGGGGGGGACGATCGCGACCGTCGAGCCCGGCGTCGCGGCCCAGCCCGGCGACATCAGCCTTTCGGGCCTTGCGCTCCCTGGCATGCCCAACCTGCACAGCCACGCCTTTCAGCGCGGCATGGCCGGCCTGTCGGAGCGTCGCGGCGCCGGCGAGGATTCGTTCTGGACCTGGCGCGAGGTGATGTATCGCTTCCTCGACCGGCTTGATCCTGACGACGTTCAGGCGCTGGCCGCGCAGGCCTTCGTCGAGATGCTGGAGGGCGGTTTCACGGCGCTCGCCGAGTTCCACTACCTTCACCACGACAAGGATGGCCGCCCCTATGCGGACATCGCCGCGATGGGCGGCGCCATCGCCGCTGCGGCCGAGGAAACCGGGCTCGGCCTGACGCTGCTGCCGGTGCTCTACCGCTTCGGCAATTTCGGCCAGGCGCCGTCGGTCCACGGCCAGCGCCGCTTCGTCAACACGCGCGATTCCTATCTGAAGCTGGTCGAGGCCAGCGAGGCGGCGATCCGCGATCTGCCCGACGCCAGGCTGGGCCTTGCCCCGCATTCGCTGCGTGCGGTCGCACTCGACGATCTGGATTGGCTCTCGGCGCTTCGCCCGGATGCTCCTCTCCACATCCACGTCGCCGAGCAGATGCGTGAGGTCGAGGATTCGATCGCCATCATGGGCCGCCGTCCCGTCGCCCTGCTGGCGAACACGGTTGCGCTCGACGAACGCTGGTGCCTGATCCACGCCACCCATCTCGACGATGCCGAGCGTGATGCGATTGCGGCCAGCGGCGCCGTCGCGGGCCTGTGCCCCATCACCGAAGCCAGTCTGGGCGACGGCATCTTCGACGGCGTGCGCTACCGGGCCTCCGGCGGTCGCTACGGCGTTGGCAGCGATTCCAACATCCAGATCGATGCTGCGTCCGAACTGCGCCTGCTGGAATATTCGCAGCGCTTCCGCGACCGCCGCCGCGCGCTGATGGCCGAGCCGGATGCCTCGGCGGGCGTCGCGCTATGGCGCGCGGCTGCCACAGGCGGCGCGCAGGCCTGTGGCCGCGCGCTCGGCGCGCTCGCGCCCGGCCTGCGCGCGGATCTGGTAACGCTCGATCCGGAGAATCCTGCCATCATCGGCAAGACAGGAGAGGCGGCGCTCGACAGCGCGGTCTTCGCGACCAATGCGCTGCCCGTGCGCGACGTCTTCGTCGGCGGCCGGCAGGTGGTGGTGGAGGGGCGGCATCCTGCCCGCGCGACAGTGAAAGCGCGTTTCGCCGCCGTCATGCGCAAGCTGCTCGCGGCGCTGTAGCAGCCATGACCCAGGAAACACGGCTCGATGCGGTGAAGCTGGATGGTTCTGGGCCGATCTACGACCAGATCCGGCGCGCTGTCCGCGATCTGATCCTGAACGGAACCTGGCCGCCGGGAACCTCGGTTCCTCCGGAGCATGCCCTCATGGAGCAGCTCGGCGCCTCGCGGATGACCGTGCATCGCGCGCTCGTGCAACTGGCGCGCGAAGGCCTGATCACGCGCCGCAGGCGATCAGGCACGATCGTCGCAAGCCCGCCGGCGAGCCACGCCATGCTGGACATCCTGTCGATCCCGGCCGAGGTCGAAAAGCTCGGGCGCCGTTATGATTACACGGTGCTGTCACGAGCGAACGGCCGACCAACGGCGGAACTGTCCCTGCGTTTCGGCCTGAAGCGCGGCGAAAAGATCATCCATCTCGTCGCGCTGCATCGCGCCGATGGCAAGCCGCATGTGCTGGAGGAGCGGGTCATCCATCTGGCGACCGTGCCGGCTGCCGCGCAGGAAACGTTCGAGACCACGCCGCCCGGCGATTGGCTCCTGGGCCATAGCCTGTGGTCCCAGGCGGAGCATGCCATCAGCGCCATCCCGGCCGAGCCCGATGATGCCCAATTGCTCGACATAAAGCCCGGCGAAGCCTGCCTGCTGATCGAACGCAAGACTTGGAACCAAGACGCACCCGTGACGGCGGTGCGCCTGCTATACCCAGGCAACAGACATCGCTTCATCGGTCGCTTCGGGCCCTATGGTGAGGTGTGAACCTCGCCTCTGGCTTGGACAAAGAACACCGGGCGGCCCGGAAAGGCCGCCCGGCTCAGTCGAATGATCAGCAATCGTAGCGGAAGCGGCGGCCATACTCGTCGCGGCCAACGCAGGTGCGCGGCGCCGTGGCACCACCGATGATCGCGCCGCCGGCGCCGCCGATCGCGGCTCCAGCCAGCGCACCGCCGGCGCGGCCCGTCGCCAGACCGCCGATGACGGCACCCGTGCCGGCGCCGATCAGCGCGCCGCCGCCGATGCGTTCTTCCTGCGCCGTGCAGGCGCCGAGCGAGGCCGCGATGGCCGCGATGATCATGATCTTTTTCATTGGATTGTTCCCTGGCGCTTCGTGATGTGTGAGCAACAGCCGCGCATTCATAGCAGTTGAAGGCGTCGAGCGGTGCGGAGATCCGACCGTTGTCTCCAAACGTCCAAGCCGGGGGAAAGTTCCCGTCGCGGCGCCGTGGCAACTCGAACCTTGAGCCACATGCCGCATCTGCTGTGAAAAACCGCCGGCTCATGCCCAAGCCAACGGCGCCTGCTCACCCAGGGACCTTCCACCGTTTTGCATGAACGGAACTTGAATGCGGGCAGCGGCGCTGCATCCGGCTGGGCGGTGCAGGTGCTGAGCGATTTATCGGGCCTGCCCCCAAAGCTGGATCGCAGTCCCCATCAGTACGCACGCCCCGAACTCGACCCCTGATGCGGCGAACGGCGATTTCGTCGGAACCTTCTCGGGCCAGGCAACGTTGTTCCGGCAATCCGCAGCATGACAGGCTGCATACTTGTCGGAGGCAGTGATCATGACCCTGATCGACACACCCCACGAACTCGATGGCGATCGCTCAGCAAACCCGCTGATCGCCGGCGCGCGCGTCGCTGGAACCGACGTCTACAACGCAGCAGGCGATCATCTGGGCGAGATCTACGACGTCATGCTGGATAAGCGCACCGGCAAGGTTGCTTATGCGATTTTGTCTTTTGGCGGTTTTCTGGGGCTGGGTGAGAAATATCATCCAATTCCCTGGGGAATTCTCGATTACGATGCCGCTCGCAGCGGCTATGTCGTCCCGCTGACCAAGGACAAGCTTGAGGCCGCGCCGATGTATGACAGTCAAGGCGAGCCCGATTGGGACGACAGAGCTTATGGCAAGCGCGTCCATGACTATTACGGCACCATGCCCTACTGGATGATGTAGGAGCAGACCAGTCGCAGGTCGCGGCGGTTGCTATCCCCCCAGCCGAACCGTCGTGATGGCGGGATGCGGGCCGAAAGGCCCGCATCTTCCGTTTTATAAGAGGGTTGGTCCAACGGATTCGCCCTCGCCACCGCTGACGTTCCGGCCAAGCCGGAACGAGGCACCGGCAGACCCCGGAACACTGTGTCCGGCATCGAAGGCGGAAGGCCACTCGATGCGAACCCGTGAGAGCGTCATGCGCATTCGCTACGGCTACAACATCGAGATCGTTTGCCAGCAGGATCTGCCGTTGATCACCTTGCTGGATGTGCATCCGTCGCGCCGACACGACCTCGTTGCACCCGATGACATGCAGGTGACTTCGCTTCTCGAGCCGTCCCGCCCCGTGCCATCATCGCAGTATATCGACCAGTTCGGCAACATCTGCCGCCGCATCACCGCGCCGGCCGGCGGTATCGCGCTGCGGGCCGAAGGTATCGTTCAGGATTCAGGCGAACTCGACCCGATCAACCCCACGGCCGGCGAAGTGCCGCCATCGCGCCTGCCCGACGATGCTCTGGTTTATCTGCTGGGCAGCCGCTACTGCGAGACCGACAAGCTGTCGGCCCAGGCCTGGAGCCTTTTCGGCCATATCGCACCCGGCTGGCCGCGGGTTCAGGCGATCGTCGATTTCGTCCATAACCACTTGACCTTTGGTTATCATTTCGCCCGCAGCACCCGCACCGCCGCCGAAGCCTTCGACGAGCGCATCGGCGTCTGTCGCGACTTCGCCCATCTCGCTGTGGCGTTGTGCCGCTGCGTGAACATTCCGGCACGCTACTGCAACGGCTATCTCGGCGACATCGGAGTGCCGCGCGATCCGGCGCCGATGGACTTCAACGCTTGGTTCGAGGTCTATCTCGGCGGCCGCTGGTACACCTTCGATGCCCGGCACAACATGCGCCGTATCGGGCGCGTGGTGATCGCCAGGGGGCGCGATGCGACCGACGTTGCGATGGTCAGTTCTTTTGGACCTCATACGCTGCAGCGCTTCGAGGTGATCACCGAAGAGGTCGAGGAGGCTCATGGACAGGTGACGTCGCCGGCCTTTCATGGCACTCAACAGCAAATGGGTTCGGCCAGCGCCTGACGCGATCGATCGGATCGTGCCAGATTGGGGTCGCGTCGCGTTAATCCGGCCCGGATGGGCCCTCTCTTGCGGCCATCATGCGCTACACCGTCATCGTTAATGCCAAAGCCGGCACCGTCCTTGAAGCTGGGGCCGATGCGTTCTCCGCCCGTATCATCGCGGCCTTCGATGCCAATGGCTGTTCGGCCAATGTGCACATGGTGCATCCGCGCGAGCTCGACAGTGCTCTGTCGCTCGCGATCGAGGATGGCGATTGTATTCCGGTCATCGCCGGCGGTGACGGCACCATCAATGGTGTGCTGCCGGTCCTCATGGTCGCGGGTCGTCCGGTTGGGGTGCTGCCTCTCGGCACGGTGAACGTGCTTGGTCGCGATCTCGGCCTGGCGGGCGCGATCGAGCAGCAGATCGCCGCCCTTTGCCAGGGCGAGCCGGTGGTGATGGATGTCGGCAGCGTCAACGATCGCCTGTTTCATTCATTGTCGGGCATGGGTTTCTTCAGCCTGATGGCCCGAGAGCGCGAGCAGGCGCGCCGGCGTTTTCCGTTCAGCCGGGCGCTGGCCTTCGCTGTGGCGGCAACGCGCTCGATCCTCTTCACGCGTGCGATCACCGTCGATGTCGGAATCGGGCCTGATCGGCGCGTGGTCGAGGCCGATGCGGTGCTGGTCACGGTCAACGCCTTCGAGGGGGCCGACTGGCGCAGGCCTGCATTGAATGGCGGTGTTTTCGAGGTTCACATTCTGAATGCGGGTGGGCTCTATTCCCGGTGCAAGGCGGCTTTTTCGATCGTATCGGGAGCCTGGCGGACCTCGCCCAATCTGGAATCCTTCACTGGATCGCAGGTGACCCTGACGCGCCGGGACAAGCGCAGCGGCCACATCACCTTCGACGGTGAGGTCGAGCGCAAGCGCGGTCCTCTCGAGTACAAGCTGTTGCCGGGCGCGGTCACGCTGATCGCGGCCCGCGACAGGGTTGCCTGATCAGCGCGGTTTTCGCGCCGTCTTTCGTTACAGTCTGTCCCGGGGTGGTCGTTCTCTTGTTTCAGTCGCGCATCTTCATTCCGGTCGCCGCCGGGGTCGCCTTCCTGGCGCTGGCGCTGTTCATCGGGTCCGGCCGCAACTTCGCCTTCGATCGCAGCCTGGTGCTGCTCTTTCGCGAGGCAGGCAATCCGTCGGTTCCCATCGGCCCGGCCTGGCTCCGCGAGGCCATGCGCGACATCACGGCCTTTGGCAGCTTCGTCGGCCTGGGTTTGATGACGATCGCGGCCAGCTTGACGCTGTGGCTGTGCCGTCACCGGCCGCTGGCGCTGGGTCTGATCTTGACGGTGCTCTCCGCGACGCTGGTTTCGACCGGGCTGAAGATCTGGATCGGCCGCGACCGGCCGGATATCGTCGAGCATGCGGCCCTGACCTTCACCGCGAGCTTCCCGAGCGGCCACGCCTTTTTGTCGGCGGCAACGCTTCTGAGCATCGCGGGTTTCGTCGGGCTGGCGGCACGTCGCGATGATATCACCCGGCTCTGCGTCATCCTCGCCTGGGTGATGCTCGTGGTGATCGGCGTCAGCCGCGTCTATCTTGGCGTGCATTGGCCGACCGACGTGATCGGTGGTTGGTGCCTTGGTATCGCCTGGGCAGGCCTGGCGGTGGCGGTGCTGGGCCGCAGGATGGCCCAGGCCGAAGCGCGGGCGGCGAAATCTCCCGCAAGCGTCGCTGGCCTCCCTCGATCGTGATGCTGCGGTGCGGGAACATTCGGCCTGATGGCGGGTTTTGAACGCGCCGCGCTCGACGCGGTTTTCAGTCGGAAGCCTTCCATGCCCGCATCGCGTAACCTTCTTGTTGCCCTCGTCGTCCTTCTCGTCGCGGGCCTCGCCGCCACGGGCTATGCGCTCTATCAGGAAAAGAAGCAGCCCGAGGGTGTCGAGATCTCCGTCGGCAAGAATGGCCTGTCGATCAAGGAGAAATAAGCGTCCAGGCCGTCCGGTCGCCGCTTAACTGTTGGCGAGGATCATGTTGCGGACGATCGGGTAGATCTGTCCATCCCATTTGCGGCCCGAGAACACGCCGTAATGTCCGACGCCGGCCTGCATGTGGTGGCGTTTGCGAAACGGCTTCAGACCTGAGCAGAGCTCGTGGGCCGCCGACGTCTGCCCGAGTGCGCAGATGTCGTCGCGCTCGCCTTCGACCGTCAGGAGCGCGGTTTTCCGGATCGCTCCGCAATCGACGATCTCGCCGCGATAGGTCAACGTCCGCGCCGCCAGACGCGCCTCCTGGAAAATCCATTCGACGGTTTCGAGATAGAATTCCGCCGGCAGATCGAGCACGGCAAAATATTCGTCGTAGAAGGATTTGATCTTCTCCGCCTCTTCCGTTTCGCCGGCCGCGATATGGGTGAACAGGTCGATATGGGCGTTGACATGCCGCTGCATGTTCATCGCCAGGAACGCACCAAGCTGGATGAAGCCGGGATAAACCTTGCGACCGCCGCCCGCATAGCGCGAGGGAACGGTCGCGATCAGGTTCTGGCGGAACCACGCGATCGGCTTGTCCATGGCAAGCTTGTTGACCGTCGTCGGGTTGACCCGCGTATCGACGGGCCCGGCCATCAGCGTCATGCTGCGCGGCTGGAACGCGTTTCCCGCTTGCGCCATCACGGCAGCGGCGGTGAGCACCTGCACGCAGGGCTGACACACCGCGACGACATGCGTCTGGTCGCCCAGCGTCTCGATGAAGCGGATCAGCGTATCGACATAATCGTCATAGCCGAAGGGGCCGGCCTCCAGGCTGACGTCGCGGGCATTGTGCCAGTCGGTGATGTAGACGTCGTGATCGCGCAGCAGCGTCGCGACCGTGTTGCGCAAGAGCGTGGCGAAATGGCCCGACATCGGCGCGACCACCAGCACCTTCGCCTGGGGTGTGTCGCTATCCTTCCTGAAGCGCAGCAGGCTGCCGAACGGGAGGTGCAGCACGATTTCCTCGGTCACGGGGACATCGCGGTTGCCCTCGCGCACGCTGTCGATCTGGTAGGAGGGCCGTTCATGCGTCAGGCCGGCGCGCGTCACCATCTCATAGGCAGCTGCTGTCGCACGGAAATCCACGGGCTGCCCCGTCATCGCCCGCGCGCCGAGCGCCGCCAGCGCCGAATGGGCCAGCATGCGCGCGGGGTTCATCAGGTCGGACTGGGCCTGGTAGGCAAGATAGAGCATCGGCGTGCGACCTCGGCTGGACGGAACGCCAGCCGCCGCCGGGCATGGTTCGGCGGCGCTGTCGTCCTGACGCTATGTTGCACTGCAAAAGCTCGGTTCCGCAAGATTGTTCTATTGTTGTGGCGTCAATGGAATGCCTCTTGCTAGATTTGGAACGGCCGCAGAGGATGCCTGTCATGACACTCGCTACCCTGACCATCAGCAGCAAGAACTACTCGTCCTGGTCGCTGCGCGGCTGGCTGCTCTGCGTCATGGCCGGGCTCGAGGTCGAGGAACTCATGCTGTCGGCCGATGAGCCGTCGGCGCGCGCCGAACTGCTGCTGCTGTCGCCGTCCTTTCTCGTACCCTGCCTGAGGCATGACGGGATCACGGTCTGGGATACGCTCGCCATCGCCGCCTATCTCGACGAGATCAAACCCAATGCCGGCCTCGTGCCGAAGGACCCTTCCGCGCGGGCGCATTGCCGGGCGATCTGCGGCGAGATGCATTCGGGCTTTGCCAATCTGCGCTCGGCCCTGCCGATGAACCTCAAGGCGCATTATCCCGGCTTCAAGGTCTGGGCCGGCGCCCAGGCGGACATCGACCGCGTCACGCAGATCTGGCGCGAATGCCTGGGGAGCTATGGCGGGCCCTATCTCTTCGGCAAGACGCAGACGATGGCGGACGCGATGTATGCGCCCGTGTGCATGCGCTTCCAGACCTATGATGTGGCGCTGGACCCGGTCTGTGAGGCCTATGGCCGCACGATCGCGGCCTGGCCGGCGCTTCAGCGCTGGATAGAGGCCGCCAAGGCAGAGCCGGACGACATGGAAGAACTCGACGCCGAGTTCTGACGTTTTGCTCTCATCATGCATGGCGGGACTTGCTCGATCCCGCAGCGGCATTGGCCATCGCACGCCAAAGCGGCTAAACCCCCCACGAACCGAATAACAGCCGTGGGAGGCCGCACATGACCGAGATGTTCAAGAACCTGATCGCCGGCGAATGGGCCGGTGGCACCAACGCATCGCGCAACATCAACCCGTCCGACACCAACGACGTTGTCGGCGAATATGCGCAGGGCACGGTCGATCAGCTCAATGACGCCGTGGCCGCTGCCAAGGCGGCCTTCCCGGCCTGGAGCCGCTCGGGCCCGCAGGAGCGCTACGAGATTCTGAAGAAGGCTTCCGACGAGGTCTTCGCCCGCAAGGAGGAACTCGGCCGCCTGCTCTCGCGCGAAGAGGGCAAGACCCTGGCCGAGGGCATTGGCGAGGCCGGCCGCGCCGGCCAGGTGCTGGCCTTCTTCGCCGGAGAGGCCCTGCGGCTGACCGGTGAGATGCTGCCTTCGGTGCGTCCCGGTGTCGGCGTCGAGATCACCCGTGAGCCCATGGGCATCATCGGCATGATCACGCCCTGGAACTTCCCGATCGCGATCCCGGCCTGGAAAATCGCGCCGGCGCTGGCCTATGGCAACTGCGTCGTGATCAAGCCGGCCGATCTCGTCCCGGGCTCCGCCTGGGCGTTGGTCGACATCCTGCATCGCGCCGGCCTGCCCAAGGGCGTGCTCAACCTTGTCATGGGCCGCGGCTCGGTCGTCGGCCAGGCGCTGCTGCAGCACAAGGACGTTCACGCCATCTCCTTCACCGGCTCGGTCGCGACCGGCCGCAAGGTGGCCGAGGCCTGCATCGCCTCCTCGCCGATGAAGAAGGTTCAGCTCGAAATGGGCGGCAAGAACCCGCTCGTCGTGCTCGACGATGCCGATCTGAAGATCGCGGTCGAATGCGCGGTGCAGGGCGCCTTCTTCTCGACCGGCCAGCGCTGCACGGCCTCCTCGCGCCTGATCGTCCAGGCCGGCATTCACGACAAATTCGTCGAGGCCTGCGTGGAGCGGATGAAGGGCCTGACGATCGATGACGCGTTGAAGGCCGGCACCCATATCGGCCCGGTCGTCGATCAGAGCCAGCTCGACCAGGACCTGAAATACATCCAGATCGCCAAGGACGAGGGCGGCAAGCTGGTCTGGGGCGGCGAATTGCTCAACCGCGAGACGCCTGGCTTCTATCTCCAGCCCGCGCTCTTCACCGAGACCACCAACGCCATGCGGATTTCGCGCGAGGAGGTCTTCGGGCCTGTCGCCAACATCATCCGCGTCAAGGACTATGAGGAAGCGCTCAGCGTCGCCAACGACACCGAGTTTGGCCTGTCCTCGGGCATCTGCACGACCTCGCTGAAGCATGCGACGCATTTCAAGCGCAATGCCGAGGCCGGCATGGTGATGGTCAACCTCGCCACGGCGGGCGTCGACTACCATGTGCCCTTCGGCGGAAGGAAGGGCTCGAGCTACGGCCCCCGCGAGCAGGGCGCCTACGCGAAGGAGTTCTACACCACGGTGAAGACGGCCTACACGCTGGCGTGAGGCATTAGCAGGGATATATTCAGGATCGTCATGGAAGCGTTCGGGCGAAGGCGCCCGGACGTTTCGAGCGCGCAGCAGCCATACGCAGCGATCCGCTCAAACGTCCGAACCCAGGATCGCCTTGGCGTCGCGGGCTCCATGGATGATGTGGACGATTTCGACGACGTCTGATTTGACCCGATAGAAAATCAGATACCGCCGGTAAACTTTCCTGCGAATGCCTTGATTTTAGAGCCCTTCGGCCAACGGCGATGCCAAAGGAACGGCGCCGATCGCGTGGCAGGCAGACTGTATCTCAAGGAGAAAGCGCGCTGCGCGAAATGGGCTGTCTGATGCGATATAGGCGCCAATCGCTGCCAGATCGGCTTCCGCCTCGACAGTGAGCGCGACGGGTATCATTCGGCCGCTTGCGCCAACGCTTCATATTTAGCGATCAGCCTCGCAAACACTTCGTCTGCCGGCGAAACGCGGCCGGCGTCGGCGTCAGCGATGCCACGCGCGATGGCGGCATGGATTTCAGCGCGTCGCTCCTCCTGGAGTCGGACGAGTTTGACAGCCTGCTGAATGACCGCGCCGGACGAGGCGTAGCGTCCGGCAGTCACGAGGCTGCTTACGAACGCCTCGTCATCCTCGTCGAGCTGGACTGACATGGACATCGTTCTCCCGCCTCCACGCAAGTATAGGCGATCCGCGATCGGGCTGCCATCATCGTTTCTTGAACCATCCGACCTACAGCGTTGGATGCCTGGCAAAATCCTGCATCAGGATTGTGGGCGATCCCCAAGGGCAGCCTGAATTCCCTGGTCAACTGGACCAGGGCCGGATTTACAGCGCCGTCTGCGCTTCAGAACCCCTCCAGCACGATCTTGCCCCGGGCCGTGCCGCTTTCGAGCAGGGCGTGAGCCCGTTTGAGATTGGCGGCGTCGATCGTGCCGTAGGTTTCCGTCAGCGTCGTGCGGATGTCGCCGGCATCGACCAGCCGCGAGACCTCGTTCAGGAGATCGCCCTGCGCCTGCATGTCGGCCGTCTGGTGAAGCGAGCGGGTGAACATCAGCTCCCAGTGCAGCGACAGAGCCTTGTTCTTCAGTGGCATCACGTCGAGCGTGGCGGGGTCGTCGATCACGCCGATGCGGCCCTGCGGCGCGATCAGCTTCAGCACCTCCGGCAGATGCTCGCTGGTGTGGGTAGTGATGAAGACGAAACCGGGTGCGCTAAGCCCCAGCGCCGCAATCTCGTCGGACAACGGCTTGCCATGGTCGACGACATGATGCGCGCCGAGCTCTTGAGCCCAGGCTTGCGTCTCCGGCCGCGACGCGGTGGCGATGACGGTCAGATCGGTGAGCTTGCGGGCGAGCTGGATCGCGATCGAGCCGACGCCGCCGGCTCCTCCGATAATCAGCAGGGCAGGGGCAGCGCCGGGAACCGTGTCGCGGACCTTGAGCCGGTCGAACAGCATCTCCCAGGCGGTGATCGCGGTCAGCGGCAAGGCGGCGGCTTCGGCGAAGGACAAGGTGGCGGGCTTGGCGCCGACGATGCGCTCATCGACCAGATGGAACTGCATATTGGCGCCGGGCCGGTCGAGCGCGCCGGCATAGAACACGGCGTCGCCCGGCTTGAAGGCGGTGACATCGGGGCCGACGGCCTTGACGATGCCGGCTGCGTCCCAGCCGAGGATGCGCGCCTCGCCGGCCGGAGGCTTTGCATTGCGCCGCACCTTCGTGTCGACCGGATTGACCGAGATCGCCTTGACCTCGACGAGCAGATCGCGCCCGGTGGCAACCGGATCGGGAAGCTCCAGGTCGATCAGGCTGGTCTCGGCGGTGATGGCTTGCGGTTCGCGATAGCCGATGGCGCGCATGGTGGCATCCTCCTCGATGGTGATAGCGGCGACATGCGCCCTATGCAGGGTCGGTTCAAGGACGCAGGTGCCGCAGGCGATCTGACGACGCCCCTCAATAAGCCAGCCCGACATAGTTCTCCGCCAGCGCCGCCATGGCGTGGTCGGAGGAGACGAGATAGTCGAGTTCGGCCTGCTGCATCCGCTGTTCGAACGGGCTTTGCTCGGGAAACTGATGCATCAACGAGGTCAGCCACCAGGAGAAGCGCTCCGCCTTCCAGACCCGCGCCAAAGCCTTTTGCGAATAGGCGTCGATCCCGGCTTCCGAGCGGTCGAGGAAGAGTTCGCGCAGTGCCTCGAATAGGTAGTGGATGTCGCCGGCGGCGAGGTTGAGCCCCTTGGCGCCCGTGGGCGGTACGATATGGGCGGCGTCTCCCGCCAGGAACAGCCGCCCGAAGCGCATCGGCTCGGCCACGAAGGAGCGCAGCGGCGCGATCGATTTCTCGATCGAAGGGCCCGTCGTCAGGCAAGCCGCGGTTGCGGGGTCGAGCCGGCGGCGCAACTCGTCCCAGAAGCGCTGATCCGACCAGGCATCGACGCGCTCATCCTGGGCGCATTGCACGTAGTAGCGGCTGCGCGCCGCCGAGCGCATCGAGCACAGCGCAAAGCCGCGCTGGCTGCGGGCATAGATGAGTTCGTCGGAGACCGGCGGCACGTCGGCCAGGATGCCGAGCCAGCCGAAAGGGTAGACCCGCTCGAAGATCCGCAGCGCGCTGGCCGGGATGCTGGCGCGCGAGACCCCATGATAACCGTCGCAGCCGGCGATGACGTCGCAGTCAAGCCGCTTGGGAATGCCGCTGTCGAGATAGGTCACATAGGGGCTGGCGCCGTCGAAGCCGTGCAGCGTCACGTCGTCGGCCTCGAAGATCGTTTGCCCGTTCTGCGCGGCGCGCTGGTCCATCAGGTCGCGCGTGACCTCGGTCTGCCCATAGACGGTGACATGCTTGCCGCCGGTCAATTCGCCGAGCGCGATGCGGTGGCGGGCCTCGCCGAACAACAGGTCGAAGCCGTCATGGACCAGCCCCTCCGCATGCAGCCGCGCGCTGGCGCCGACCTGGTCGAGCAGCCCGACGGTCCCCTGTTCGAGAACCCCGGCCCTGATCCGCGACAGGACATAGTCGCGGCTCTTGCGCTCGAGGATCACGCTGTCGATGCCGGACTGGTGCAGCAACTGCCCCAGCAGCAGACCCGACGGACCCGCTCCGATGATGGCGACCTGGGTTCGCATGCGTCCTCCCGCGCGGGCCATGACGAGACCCTTGGCAACAAGTTGCCATGGCAACCAATCGAAGGGAAGAGATGCGGTGGCGAGGCCGATCCGCGCAGTTCAGCTCACGGGCGCGGTTCAGATCGCGGGCGAGGTTCAGATCACGGGAATGACATCGACGGCGATGCCGATCTTCTGCGAGCCTGCGCCGATCACGACGCCGTCCAGCGGCGAGACATCGGCATAGTCGCGGCCCAGCGCGGTGACGATGTGGTCGTCGGCGACGATCAGATCGTTGGTCGGGTCGAGGCCGATCCAGCCCGTCTCGGGCCCGCACCAGATCATCACCCAGGCATGGCTGGCATCGGCGCCTTCCAGCCGCTTCTCGCCCGGTGGCGGGATGGTCCGGATATAGCCGCTGACATAGGCCGCCGGCAGGCCGAGCCCGCGCAGACCGGCGATCATCACATGGGCGAAATCCTGGCAGACCCCATGGCGTTCGCGGAAGGCCTCCTCCAGCGGGGTCGAGACCTCCGTTGCCTCGGGGTCATAGGTAAATTCGCGGCGGATCCGGCCCATCAGCTCGGCCGCGGCTTCCAGCACGGGGCGCCTGGGCGAAAAGCTCGCACGCGCATAATCCGTGACGGCGGCCACCACCGGTACCAGCCGGCTTGGATGCAGGTGATGCGCCGGCGACTCGGGCGCCAGGCTGGCCGAGGCCAGCGCCAGGGCCCCGACCTCCTCCCAGCGCCGTGTCAGGCCCGGGAAGGGCGCGGGCGGCCGCCTCACCTCGACGCGCGCCCGCATCTCGACCTTGAGTTCGCGATGCGGCTTCGAGATCGTCAGCGTGGTCATGCGGTTGCCGAAAAAGCAGCTGCCGTCGCTGCGTTCCGCCGGGCGCGGCGTCACGCTGAGCTCGCTGCTGACGACGCTCTGGCCGCCATCATTGCGCGGCTCCAGCCGCAGGATGCAGCGCGCGAACGGGACCTGGCGGCTATAGCCGTAGGTGGTGATGTGCCGGACGTCGTAGATCACGCGATGCCTGTCAGCCGCGAGCCTTCGGGGCCGCTGTTCTGGAGGAAATAGCGGTCGGCGATGGCGCTGGAGACGCCCATCAGCAGCTGCTCGAACAGGAGGATGCTGGCCCGGTCGAGCCTTGACGCTTCCGAGGTGCGGCATTCGGCGGCGAGCTTCAGGATCAGCCGGCGCGGTGCCTCCAGCATGCCGTCTTCGGTGACAGAAGGCAGGTCGCGGATCTCGGTGTCGAGCCGATCGATCTGGAAGGCCACCGAGCGCGGGTTGTAGGGGTCGAGCATCACCAGATCGAGCACGGGCTGCAGGCTGGCGCCGATCATGTAGCGCGAGCGATAGGTGATCTGCGAATCGGTCAGGTCGAGCAGGGCATCGAGCCCGTCGCTGGGCGCGCTGGCCTCGGCAAAATGCCGCGCAAAGCGGCAGGTCGCGATGCCGCGCTCGATCCGCCGGCCGATATCGAGAAACCGCCAGCCCGGGCCCCGCACCATGTTTTCCTGGCTGAGGCCCGAGAACGCCGCCAGAGTCTTGAGCGCCCGGTCGGCAACCTCATAGACCTCGCCCTCGCTCGACTTTGCCCCGGCCTCGAGAGTCAGCTGGCGCTGCAGGTCGCCAAACAGCCGCCACGCATCGATCGAAAGCCGCTCGCGAATGACCGAGGCCGTGCGCCGGGCCTCGCCGATATTGGCGCGGGCCGAGCCGTATTCGCCAGCATCGTAGAGGGCTGCGGTCGCTTGGGCCAGTGCCGAGGAGACCTTGCCAGTCGCGCTGGCGCCCCGGATACGGGTCCCAGATCCCTTGCCGCTGGGCGCAGCACCCCAGGCGACCAGCAGATTGGCCAAGCGCCGCACCGTCTCGGGACGGGCGGGGTTGGTGACGTCGGCATCGATCAGCCGGCCGAGCAGCGCCCGCACCAGCCGCAGCGTCGCCTCCGTGCGCTCGAGATAGCGCCCGAGCCAGAACAGGTTGTCGGCGGCGCGGCTCGGCAGCGTGCCGGTGATGCGGCGGATCGGAATGCGATCGGGCGTCGGCAACAGCGACACCTGCTCGACGGGTGCGTCTGACGTCACCCAGACGTCGGACGAGCGCACGCCGCTGCGCATGCTCACCGCGCGTGCATCGGGCTCGTCGGAGATCCGGCAGAAGCCGCCCGGCATCACCTTCCAGCCATCGGGCGTCGCGGCGGCGAAGACGCGCAAGGTCATCGGGCGCGGCTGCAGGCGCCCGTTCTGGAAGACCGGCGTCGTCGAGAGCCGCACGACCTCCTGCCCGACATAGTCCATGCCGCGCGCCTCGACCCGCTGGCGCAGCGCGTCGCGCTCCGCAGCCGGGAGGTCGGCCACGACCACCGGCCCGCCATCAAGCCCGCCGCCGGCGCTGCGAAAGGCTGGCGCGATGCTCATCTCGTCGAACCGGTTCAGGACGGCGGCGCGCTCGCGCGGCTGGCCGCACCACCAGGTCGCGACATTGGGCAGGATCATCTTCTCGCCGAGGAGCTTCTCGCCCAGCGCCGGCAGGAAACCCATCAGCGCCCGTGCTTCCACCACGCCGGAGCCGAGCCCGTTGGCGATATGAACGCTGCCCTTGCGCACCGCCTGCACGAGCCCTGCCACGCCCAGCGCTGAGCGTGCATTGAGTTCGAGCGGATCGGCGAAGTCGCCGTCGATGCGTCGCCAGATCACGTCGGCGCGTTTGAGCCCCGCGATGGTGCGCACATGCACGCGCCCCTCGCGCATGACGAGATCGCCGCCCTCCACCAGCAGGAAGCCGAGATAGCGCGCGAGATAGGTCTGCTCGAAATAGCTTTCGTTGAGCGGGCCTGGTGTCAGCAGGCAGATGCGCGGCTCGACGCGCTTCGACCGCGCCACCAGCCCGGCCCGGAAGCCCTGGAAGAAGGTCGCCAGCCGCTCGATGTTCATCGTCCGGAACATGTCGGGGAAGGCGCGCGACAAGGCGAGCCGGTTTTCCAGTGCATAGCCGGTGCCCGAGGGCGCCTGCGTCCGGTCGCCGAGAATCCACCAGCGCCCATCGGGGCCGCGTCCGAGATCGGCGGCGTAGAGCTGCAGCGCGCCACCGCCCGGCGCTCCATGCAGCGGCCTCAGATAGTCGGGGCTGCCGGTGACGACCGAAGCCGGCAGCAGCCCGTTGGCGATCATCTCGCCCGGGCCGTAGATGTCGTCGAGCAGCGTGCTCAGAAGCTGCGCCCTCTGGGCGACGCCGGCCGCGATCGTTTCCCATTCGGAGCCCGGGATCACCAGAGGCACATGCGAGAGCGGCCAGGCCCGCTCACCGCCCGCCGGGTCGTGCTCGTCCTGATCGCCATGGACGCGGTAGGAGACGCCGGTGTCGTTGACGTGCCGGTCTGCGAGGCCGAAGCGCTGGTTCAGCTCGTCGGGCGAAAAGGCGCACCACTCCGACAGGAAGGGCTCCCAATGCGCGCGCACCTGGCCGTCGGGGCCGATGAGCTCGTCGCGCACGCCCGGTAGCGGCCGATAGCCCGCCAGCAGGGCGTTGCGCCGCTCCGTCCGGGTGCGCGCCGATGGTGATCGCCCCTGCAATGCCATCGCTTGCGTCTACACTCCGGGAGGACGCCGCAAATCCAGTGTCAGCGGGAATTCGGCGCTGCGCTCTTCGGGCGGAATCACCAGCGCGCCGGGAGTATGACCGATCGCTTCGAAACGTGCGAGCCGCCGCGCCTCGGCTTCGTAGGAATTCACAGGCGGAGTCTCATAATTGCGACCGCCGGGATGGACGACATGATAGACGCAGCCGCCGAGCGAGCGCCCGACCCAGGTATCCACGATGTCGAAGGTCAATGGCGCATGCACCGGAATCGTCGGATGCAGGCCCGAGGCCGGTTGCCAGGCCTTGAAGCGCAGACCAGCGACGCTCTCGCCCGAGGTGCCGGCCGCAGCCATCGGCAGGCGCCGCCCGTTGCAGGTGATCAGGTGGCGGCCGGGAACCAGCCCCTTCGCCTTGACCTGAAGCCGCTCCACGGATGAATCGACATAGCGCACGGTGCCGCCGATCGCGCCCTCCTCGCCCATGACGTGCCAGGGTTCGAGCGCCTGCCGAATCTCGATCTCGACACCGCCATGCTCGACCTTCCCGAAGAATGGGAAGCGGAACTCGGCCTGCGCCTCGAACCAGACCGGGTCGAAGGCATAGCCGGCGCGCCCGAGATCGCCGAGCACGTCCTTGAAATCCTGCCAGACCATCTCCGGCAGCATGAAGCGGTCATGCAGCGTCGTGCCCCAGCGGACCAGCCCGCCGGTCTGCGGCTCGCGCCAGAACCAGGCGATCAGCGCCCGCACCAGAAGCTGCTGCGCCAGGCTCATGCGCGCATCCGGCGGCATCTCGAAACCACGGAACTCGATCAGCCCGAGCCGCCCCGTCGGTCCGTCGGGCGAATAGAGCTTGTCGATGCAGATCTCGCTGCGATGCGTGTTGCCGGAGACATCGACCAGCAGGTTGCGCAGCAGCCGGTCCACCAGCCAGAGCGGGATCGCAGGCTCCCCCGGCTTGGGGATCTTCGCCAGCGCGATTTCGAGTTCGTAGAGCGAATCGTGGCGGCCCTCGTCGATGCGCGGCGCCTGGCTGGTCGGGCCGATGAACAGACCGGAGAACAGATAGGACAGCGACGGGTGGCGGTTCCAGTAGAGCACGATGCTCTTGAGCAGGTCCGGCCGGCGCAGGAAGGGCGAGTCCGGCGGGGTGATGCCACCGAGCACGACATGGTTGCCGCCGCCGGTGCCGGTATGGCGCCCGTCGACCATGAACTTCTCGGCGCAGAGCCGCGACTGCCGCGCCTCCTCATAGACGCCGCGCGTGATCTCGACCGCCTCGCGCCAGTTCCGGGCAGGGTGGATGTTGACCTCGATCACGCCGGGATCGGGCGTAACCTTGACGACGTTGAGGCGCGGATCGTTGGGCGGCGGATAGCCCTCGATATGGACCGGCTGGTTGCGCTCGCGCGCCACCTGTTCGACGCTGGCGATCAGGTCGATATAGTCCTCCAGCCGCTCCACCGGCGGCAGGAACACGCACAGCACCCCGTCGCGGATTTCGAGGCTGATCGCGGTGCGCACATGCTCGCCGCCGATTTCCTGTTCCGTGCGATCCTGGGCGCTCGCGCCGCTGGCCTCGACCGAGCGCGACATCTGGTGGGGTGATGTAGCTTGGTAGGAGGGAGGCTCCGCCTGGAACGGCGCCCCGGGCGCCGGCGGATCGGCGACCTGGCCAAAGCCCCCGGCGGAACGCGGCAGCGGCGGGCGTGCCTCCATTGGATCCTGCGGATGGATATGCGGATATTCAGCCTTCGGCACCACCGGCAGCGAACCCAGCGGCAGCCGGTAGCCCACGGGTGAATCGCCCGGCACGAGGAAGAGCTTGCCGCGCCTGAGCTTCCACTTTTCCGAGCGCCAGCGCTTGTCGCCCGCCTGGCTCTGCCAGCGCTGGACCGGGATCACATAGCCGCGCGGCTTGCCCAGCCCGAGCTGGAAGACCTGCTGCATCCGCGCCCGCTCTTCCGGGTCGGCCAGGCGCGGGTCGAGCGGATCGACATTGTCGGGAAGCTGGGCCTCCTTCAACAGCCAGTAGCCGGTGTCCTCATAGGCGGGCACGATGTAGTCGGCGCCCAGGCCGAGCTTGTCGGACAGCCCCTCGGCCAGAGCCTCGACCTCCGCCATGGTCGCGCCGGCTTCCAGCTCACGGTCGCCGCCCGTCGGCGCGCCCGGCTCGCGGGCGATCAGCGCCGCATCCCGCCAGATCGGCTCGCCATCCTGGCGCCAATACAGCGCGAAGGCCCAGCGCGGCAGGCTCTCGCCCGGATACCACTTGCCCTGCCCGTAATGCAGCATGCCACCGGGTGCGAAACGTTCGCGCAGCTTACGGATCATCACGTCGGCGCGCTGGCGCTTGGTTGGCCCGACAGCGGCGATGTTCCATTCCTCGCCGGTTTGGTCGTCGACCGAGACGAAGGTCGGCTCGCCGCCCATGGTCAGGCGCACATCGCCGGCCTGAAGATCGGCCTCGACCTGCTCGCCCAGCGCATCGAGCCGCTGCCACGATTCATCCGAGAAGGGCAGGGTGATGCGCGGCACCTCATGCACGCGCGCCACGCTCATCTCGAAATCGAAGGTCGTCTCGGCATAGCTGGCGACGCCCGAGACGGGCGCGGCCGAACGGTAATGCGGTGTCGCGGCCAGCGGCAGATGGCCCTCACCGGTCAAAAGCCCCGAGGTGGGGTCGAGCCCGATCCAGCCGGCGCCGGGAATATAAACCTCCGCCCAGGCATGAAGATCGGTGAAGTCCTTGTCGGTTCCGGCCGGCCCCTCCAGCGGGTCGATATCCGCCTTCATCTGGATCAGGTAGCCGGAGACGAAGCGGGCCGCGAGGCCGAGCTGCCGCAGGATCTGGACCAGCAGCCAGCTCGAATCGCGGCAGGAGCCGGATTTGATGTCGAGCGTGTGCTCGGGCTCCTGGACGCCCGCCTCCATGCGGATGCCATAGGCGATCGCGCCGGAAAGCCTTGCGTTCAGATCGACGACGAAATTGACCGTGTTGGTCGGCTCGCGCGGGATCGTGGCGAGAAAGGCCTGGAGCAGCGGCCCGGCCGGCTCGGTGACGAGATAGGGCGCGAGCTCCGCCCGGAGCTCTTCTGGGTAGGTGAAAGGGAAGATCTCGGCATCGGTCTCGACGAAGAAGTCGAACGGATTGATGATCGACAGTTCGGTGACGAGATCGACCTCGATGCGGAATTCGCTGACCGGCTCGGGGAAGACATAGCGCGCCAGCCAGTTGCCGCTGGGATCCTGCTGCCAGTTCACGAAATGCTCGGCCGGCGAGACCTTCAGCGCATAGCTGTTGATCGCGGCGCGGCAATGCGGCGCCGGCCGAAGCCGGATGATCTGCGGCCCGAGCGTGACAGGCCTGTCATAGCGGTAATGGGTGACGTGATGGAGCGCGGCAATGATGGCCAAGAGCTTGATACCTGCTGGTCATGACAGGGCGGGACGCCGAGGGGACACACGTTAGCGGCGCGCGGGAAGAGCGCAAAGCAGCATCTCGCCGCTGTCTGCGCCAACCGCGCCAGCGAGATGCACAAGAATTATGCAGGCGGCTCTGGGCTTCGACCCCGCCCTGCTGGACAGAAGCGTCCAACTGGTCTCACATTCAGCAACAAGGGCCGGGCCACGGTCCAACTGAACCGATGGGGATTTTCATGCGTCACGTAGCGAAATTGATGGTGGCGTCGGCCTTCACCGCCCTGCTGGCGACGACCGCCCAGACCACGGTGGCCTTCGCCCAGACGCCAAAGGACACGGTGGTCATGGCCAAGCAGATCGACGACATCATCTCGCTGGATCCGGCCGAGGCTTTCGAGTTCTCCGGCGTCGAGGTCGTCACGAACGTCTACGACAAGCTGATGGGCGTCGATCTCGCCAAGAACAACGAGTTGGTCCCGGAACTGGCCCAGAGCTGGACGGTGAGCCCCGACAACCTCACCTACACCTTCAAGCTTCGCCCCGGCGTCAAGTTTCATTCCGGCAACCCGCTGACGGCCGCCGACGTGGTCTATTCCTTCCAGCGCGCCGTGACGCTCAACAAGTCGCCGGGCTTCATCCTGGCGCAGTTCGGCTTCACCAAGGACAACGTCCTGGAGAAGGTGAAGGCGACCGACGACAACACGCTGGTCATCACGGTCTCGAAGCCCTTCGCGCCGACCTTCTTCCTGAACTGCCTGACGTCGGGCGTCGCCTCGATCGTCGACACCAAGCTGGTCAAGGCCAATGAGAAGGACGGCGACTGGGGCAATGGCTGGCTGAAGCAGAACTCGGCCGGCTCCGGCGCCTACAAGGTCCGCGCCTATCGCCCCAACGAGCAATATGCGCTCGACGCCAATGAGAGCTGGTACAAGGGCGCCCCAAAAAACAAGCGCATCGTCGTGCGCCATGTCGCCGAGCCGGCCTCGCAGCGCCTGCTGCTGGAGAAGGGTGACATCGACATCGCCCGCAACCTCTCCAAGGACCAGCTCGCCGCGGTCAAATCCAACAAGGACGTCGAGATCGTCCAGGGCGACAAGGGCTACATCCTCTATCTCGGGCTCAACACCAAGAACCCCAACTTCGCCAAGCCAGAGGTGCGCGAGGCGCTGAAATACCTGGTCGACTACGCCTCGATCGAGCGCAACATCGTCGAGGGCACCTACAAGGCGCATCAATCCTTCCTGCCCAAGGGCTTCCTGGGCGCGATCGACGACAGGCCCTACGGATTTAATCCGGCCAAGGCCAAGGAACTGCTCGCCAAGGCAGGCCTCCCCAATGGCTTCAGCGTCACCATGGACGTCCGCTCGGTCAGCCCGATCACCGACATCGCGCAGGCGATCCAGGCAAACTGGGCACAGGCCGGCATCAAGCTCGAACTGCTCCCCGGCGACGGCAAGCAGACGCTGACCAAGTATCGTGCCCGCACCCATGACATCTATATCGGCCAGTGGGGCCCGGATTATCTCGATCCGCACACCAACGCCGAGACCTTCGCCATCAACGAGAACAATGCCGAAGACGCCAGGTCGAAGACACTGGCCTGGCGCAATGCCTGGGACATCCCGGAGATGACCAAGGTCACCCAGGCCAACGTGCTGGAGACCGACGCGGCCAAGCGCGCCGCCGTCTATGGCACCCTTCAGCGCGATCACCAGAAGGTCTCGCCCTTCGTCATCATGTTCCAGCAGGTCGAGGTTTCGGCCGATCGCAAGAACGTCAAGGGCTGGGTCATCGGGCCGAGCTCGGATACCAACTTCTACGCGCCGATCTCGAAGAACTGAGATTATCTGACCAACCAGCCCCGCCTCGGCCTCTTAGGGCTGCGGCGGGGCTTTTGCTTCCGGTTGGCCTGCAGGGCCGGTCCCGGTCCCAGAAACGGAAACAAGCTGGCATGACGAGCGTGGTGGAGAGCCCGGTTCGCAGGCGCTCATGGGGCGAAACGGCAGGACGCTGGGCGAAAATCGCCTCGCGCGAGCTCGTGACGGTCGCGATCACCATCTTCGGCCTGCTGCTGATCACCTTCTTCATCGCCCGCGTCATCCCGATCGATCCGGTTCTTGCGGTCGTCGGCGACAATGCCCGCCCCGAGACCTATGAGGCCGCGCGCATCGAACTCGGGCTCGACAAGCCGCTCTGGCAGCAATTCGCGATCTATGTCGGCAAGGTCTTTTCCGGCGATCTCGGTCGTTCGGTCCTGACCTCCAATACGGTCGTCGACGACATCAAGCGCGTCTTTCCCGCGACGCTCGAACTGGCCACGCTCGGCACCTTGATCGGCTGCCTGCTCGGCATTCCGCTGGGCGTCGTGGCAGCGGTCTATCAGGGCCGCTGGCCTGACCAGGTCGCCCGCGTGATCGGCCTGTTCGGCTATTCTATCCCCGTCTTCTGGCTCGGGCTGATGGGTCTTTTGCTGTTCTACGCCAAGCTCGGCTGGGTCGGCGGACCCGGCCGCGCCGGCATCGCCTTCCAGGACCTCATCACCCCGATCACCGGCATTCTGGTGATCGACGCTGCCATCGAGGGCGACTGGGAGGCGTTCCGCGACGCCTGGTCCCACCTCATCCTGCCCTCGGCCGTGCTCGGCATCCTGAGCGTGGCCTATATCAGCCGCATGACCCGCAGCTTCATGATCACCGAGCTGCAGCAGCAATACGTCATCGCCGCCCGCGTAAAGGGGCTGTCCGAGTTCCGCGTCGTCTGGCGCCACGCCATGCACAACGCCTTCGTGCCGCTGGTGACCGTGATCGCCGTCTCCTACATGCATCTGCTCGAAGGCTCCGTGCTGACCGAGACGATCTTCGCCTGGCCCGGCCTCGGCCGCTACCTCACCCATTCCCTGCTGAACGCCGACATGAACGCTGTGCTCGGCGGCACGCTGGTGATTGGGGCGGTCTTCATCGCGGTCAACCTGCTGTCCGACATCCTCGGCCGGCTGGTCGATCCGCGGACGCGATGAGGCGCTCATGACCACCTGGACCGACTACCTCCTCTCCGATTCGCCGGCCTCGCGCCGTCAGGCCCGCCTGGGCCAGGCCTATCGCAAATGGCTCGCCTTCCGCCGCAACCCGCTCGCCATGGTCGGGCTTTGCATCATCGTCGCGCTGCTGCTCGTCGCGGCCTTCGCGCCGCTGATCGCCACCGCCGACCCGCTGGCGCAAAACCTCGACTGGCGCCTGCTGCCCCCTTCGGGCACGAATGTCTTCGGCACCGATTCGCTCGGCCGCGACATCTTCAGCCGCATCGTCTACGGCACCCGCGTCACGCTGGTGATCGTGCTGCTCGTCGTCGTCACGGTCGGGCCGATCGGCCTGCTGATCGGCGCAGCCTCGGGCTATCTCGGCGGCTGGGTCGACCGCCTGCTGATGCGCATCACCGACGTCTTCCTGGCTTTTCCCCGGCTCGTGCTGGCGCTTGCGTTCGTGGCCGCGCTCGGCCCCGGTCTGGAGAATGCGGTCATCGCCATCGCCATCACCGCCTGGCCGCCCTATGCCCGCGTCGCCCGCGCCGAGACGCTGATCATCCGCCAGCAGGACTATATCGCCGCGATCCGCCTTCAGGGTGCCTCGCAATGGCGCATCGTCTGGAAGCATGTCGTGCCGATGTGCCTGCCCTCGCTGATCGTGCGCACCACGCTCGACATGGCCGGCATCATCCTGATCGCGGCAGGCCTCGGCTTTCTGGGCCTTGGCGCTCAGCCGCCGATCCCGGAATGGGGCGCAATGATCTCGGCCGGCCGCGAGCAGATCTTCGATCAGTGGTGGGTCGCGACCTTCCCCGGCCTGGCGATCTGCGTGGTCGCGCTCGGATTCAACCTGCTCGGCGACGGCCTGCGCGACGTCATGGATGCCCGATGAGCGTGATCGAACCGCCCCTCCTCGAACTCGACAATCTGCGCGTGGATTTCCACACGCCGACCGGCATCGTCCAGGCCGTGCGTGGCCTGTCCTTCACGCTCGGCCGCGAGCGGCTCGGCATCGTCGGTGAATCCGGCTCCGGCAAGTCGATGACCGGCCGCGCGATCCTCGATCTGATCCCGCCGCCTGGCTTGGTGATGGCTGACCGCATGACCTATCGCGGCCGGGATCTGCTGACGATGGACAAGCGCGAACGCCGCAAGCTGCGCGGCCGCCACATCTCGATGGTGATGCAGGACCCGAAATTCTCGCTCAACCCGGTCCGCACGGTCGGCGACCAGATCGCCGAGGCCTACCGCGTCCACCACAAGGCCAGCGCCCGCGAGGCGAAGGAGCGTTCGCTGGCCATGCTGGAGCAGGTCCAGATTCGCGAGCCGGCCCGCGTCTACGAACTCTACCCGCACGAGGTTTCGGGCGGCATGGGCCAGCGCGTCATGATCGCGATGATGCTGATCGCCGAGCCCGACATCCTGATCGCCGACGAGCCGACCTCGGCGCTCGATGTCACCGTGCAACTCCAGATCCTGAAGATCCTCGACGATCTCGTCAGCCAGCGCGGCATGGGGCTGATCTTCATCAGCCATGATCTGCATCTGGTGCAGTCCTTTTGCGACCGCGTCATCGTCATGTATGGCGGCAAGGCGATGGAGACGCTGCCGGCGGCCGAACTCGCCGATGAGGCCGCCCGGGCCCGCCGCCACCCCTATACGCTCGGCCTGCTCGGCTGCCTGCCCGATCTCGATCACCCGAAGGCGGAGCTCGCGACCCTCACCCGCGACCCGGCCTGGCTGGCATGATGTGCACGACCGTCCTCTGTCATTCCGGGGCGCTGCGCAGCAGCGAACCCGGAACCCACGACCGGGTTGAACGTGCATGCAGTCCGACTGGTGCGCCCCGTCGTGGGTTCCGGGTTCTTCGCTGCGCGAAGCCCCGGAATGACAGCGAGTTGCCCGCATGACCGAACACCCCGCCATCCGCGTCGACAAACTCAACGTCTCCTTCGGCGATTCCCATGTCGTGAAGGATCTCTCCTTCACCGTCGCGTCCGGCGAGAGCTATGGCATCGTCGGCGAGTCCGGCTCTGGCAAATCGACCGTGCTGCGCGTGCTGTCGGGGCTGAACCGCGACTGGAGCGGCACGGTCGAGATCGCCGGGCAGGCCCAGCCGAAGGTCCGCGACAAGGCGTTCTATCGCGCCGTCCAGATGGTCTTCCAGGACCCCTATGGCTCGCTCCACCCCAAGAAAACCGTCGACGACGCGCTGGCCGAGCCTCTCGCCATTCACGGCATAGACGATGCCGAAAAACGCATCGCTCGTGCCATGTCCGAGGTGGGCCTGCCCAGCTCCTTCCGCTTTCGCTATCCGCATCAGCTGTCGGGCGGCCAGCGCCAGCGTGTGGCGATCGCGCGCGCGCTCGTGCTCGAACCCGCGATCCTGCTGCTCGACGAGCCGACCTCGGCGCTCGACGTCTCGATCCAGGCCGAGGTTTTGAACCTGCTGCAGGCGCTGCGCCGGGAACGGAAGCTTACCTATATCCTGGTGAGCCACGATCTCGCGGTCGTCGCGCATATGTGCCAGCGCCTGCTGGTCATGCAGTTTGGGCAGGGCGTCGAGGAAATGTCCGCGGGGACGCTCGCCGCCCGCACGCCGCGCACGGATTATGCAAGGCAGTTGCTGACGGCCAGCGAGGGCTTCAGGCGCGGCTGATGGTGAGCGGCCCCGCACCGGCCGCATTTGGCAATCGAGCGTCTTGGTCGCATTCTCGTCGCAAGTCGGGAGTCCTGATGGGCCGCCGGGTCGCCGCGGCCGGAGCGGAATCGAAACCGGCATGGAGACGTGAGAGATATGGATGCCATCGCCGACCGGGACCTGCGGCCCGAGACGATTCCCGAGCGGACGCCGGTTCCGTCCTTCGATCTGGTGATCTTCGGCGCGGGCGGGGACCTCGCCTTGCGCAAGCTGTTTCCGGCCCTGGCGCAGCGCAGCCGCGAGGGTGTGCTGCCCGATGAAAGCCGCATCATCGGCATCGTCCGCAAGGAGGAGGATGTCGAGGGTCTGCCCCGGCAGATCGCCAAGCGGCTGGGCGAGGAAGGCCTGTCGAAGGCCGATGTCCATGCCTTCCTGAAGCGCCTGACCATCGTCATGCTCGATGCCGTCAAGCCCGAGACCTTCAAGGCGCTGAAGACCGCGCTCGGCGACAATGAGCGCGTGCGCTCCTTCTATCTCTCGACGCCGCCGGATCTGTTCATCCCGATCTGCGAGAACCTCGCCGCTGCCGATATCCTGACGCCGACCTCGCGCGTCATTCTGGAGAAGCCGCTCGGCCGCGATCTCGCCTCGGCCCGCGAGATCAACGACGCGGTGGCGCGCATCCTGCCCGAAAGCCGGACCTACCGGATCGACCATTATCTCGGCAAGGAAACGGTCCAGAACCTGCTGGTGCTGCGCTTCGCCAACACGTTGTTCGAGCGCTCCTGGTCGAGCCGCGACATCGACAACGTCCAGATCACGGTGGCCGAGACGGTCGGTCTGGAGACGCGCGCGGGCTATTACGACAAGGCCGGCCATATGCGCGACATGGTGCAGAACCATCTCATGCAGCTGCTGACGCTGTTTGCCATCGAGCCGCCCAACATGCTCGAGGCAGGCGCGGTCCGCGACGAGAAAATCAAGGTTCTCAAGGCTCTGCGGCCGATCGTCGGTCCCGATGTCCAGCGCTACACCGTGCGGGGGCAATACGTCGCCGGCCAGATCGACGGGCAGCGCGTGCGCGGCTATGCCGAGGAACTCGGCCGTGCCAGCAATATCGAGACCTTCGTCGCCATCCGCTGCGAGATCGACACCTGGCGCTGGGCCGGCGTGCCGATCTATCTGCGCACCGGCAAGCGCATGGCGCAGCGTTATTCCGAGATCGCGGTCACCTTCAAGCCTGTGCCGCATTCGATCTTCGGCGGCGGCATGGGCGACCGGCTCGATGCCAACCGCCTCGTCATCCGGCTGCAGCCCAATGACGGCGTCCAGCTCCAGCTGATGATGAAGGTGCCGGGTTCGGGCCGCCTCAAGGTCGTGCCGCGCCAGCTCGACCTGCGCTATTCGACCGCCTTCGACGAGCGCACGCCCGACGCCTATGAGCGGCTGCTGACGGATGTCATCCGCGGCGACCAGACACTCTTCATGCATCGCGACGAGGTCGAGCAGGCCTGGACCTGGGTCGATCCGATCATCGCCGGCTGGCAGGACTACGCGCCCCATCCCCATCGCTATGCCGCAGGCTCCTGGGGGCCCTCGCAGGCGATCGGCCTGATCGAGCGCGAGGGCCGCTCCTGGGCCGATCCGGACCTGGTTTGATGGCTCCCCATCCCATGACCGGCGGCATCGTCGCCTGGCATCGCTTCACCACCTTGGCGGATGCCTCCGAGGCGCTGGCGGAAGCCGTCGCCATTCGGCTGCGTGCCCTGCTCGCGGAGCAGGGCCGGGCCTCGCTTGCCGTGCCCGGCGGCACCACCCCGGCGCGATTCCTCGCCGCCCTCGGCGAGCATGATCTCGCCTGGGACAACATCACGCTGATGCCGACCGACGAGCGTTTCGTCGCGGCCGATGACGCAGCCTCGAACGAGCGCATGATCCGCGCGCAGTTCGCGCCGCTGCGCGACGGGCGGGTCGGGTTCCTCTCCTTCCACGACCATGGCAGCGATATCGAGTCTGCCGCTGCCGCGCTTTGCGCCGAACTGGCGCAACTGCCCCCGCTCGACCTTCTCGTCAGCGGCATGGGGACCGACGGCCACATCGCCTCGCTGTTTCCCGGCGAGGAGGCGGGCTTCGCGGCCTCGCCAGACAGCGGCATCAGCGTCGCCCATCCGCCCGGCCTGCCGCCGCGGTTGTCGCTGTCGCCCGGGCGTCTGACGGGAGCCGGCTGGGCGAGCCTGCTGGTGTCGGGCGACGCCAAGGACGGGGTTCTCAAGACCGCCGAGGCGCGCGAGGCCCCGCTGCCGGTCGATCTCCTCCTGGGCCGCAGCCAGGGCCTCGACGTCTACTGGGCGAAAGAGTAGACCGCCCGCACCCGTTCAAACGATTGAAAGACGCCAACCATGGACGAGACTGCCGCGATTGCCCGCCTCCAAGCCTGTGGCGTGATTCCGGTCGTGGTGATCGAGGATGCCTCGCGCGCCATCGATCTGGCGCACGCTCTCGTCGCCGGCGGCATTGACGTCGTCGAGGTCACGTTGCGCCGCCCGGCCGGGCTGGCTGCGCTGGAAGCCATTGCCAAATCGGTGCCTGGCGCGCTGCCGGTTGCGGGCACGGTCGTCACCCCGGCGCAGGTTCAGCAGGTCAAGGATGCTGGCGCGAAAGCCGTGGTCAGCCCCGGCTTCAGCGAGGCGGTCGACGAGGCGCTGAAGGCCGCCGGCCTGCCCTGGCTGCCGGGCGTCGCCACGGCCTCCGATTGCATGCGCGCGGTCGCCGCCGGCCGTGTTGTCGCAAAATTCTTCCCCGCCGAGACGGCGGGCGGGCCGCCCGCGCTGAAGGCGCTGTCGGGCCCGTTCCCGCAGATGCGCTTCTGCCCGACCGGCGGCGTCGGCCTGAACAACCTCGCCAGCTACCTCGCCTTGCCGCAGGTCATCTGCGTCGGCGGCTCCTGGCTGGTCCCGGCGGACGCGATCGCGGCCGGCGACTGGAAGCGCGTGACGCAGCTCGCGAAAGAGGCCAGCGAGACGTTCAAGGCGTTGCGGGGCTGACCGCTCGCATCATTCTCGGGCGAAGCGCAGCGCAGACCCGAGAATCTCTTGCAAGGTAAGCACTGGCTTGACGACTGACCGGCCCAAGCATGACGCGCGTTACGCCGCCAGTCGATCCACCACCAGATCCGCGATCGCCAGCGAACTTGTCAGGCCGGGGCTCTCGATGCCCAGCAGATTGACCAGCCCGTTCACGCCATGGACGGCCGGCCCGTCGATCCGGAAATCCGGCATCGGCTGCGTCGAATCATGCAGCTTCGGCCGGATGCCGGCATAATCAGCGACGAGCGCGCCATCGGGCAGCGCCGGCCAATAGGTGCGAATGGCGGCGTAGAACCGGTCCGCCCGCTGCGGATCGACGACCAGATCCTGGTCGTGCTCAACCCATTCGACATCCGGTCCAAACTTGACGCGACCACCCATGTCGATCGTGGCGTGGATGCCGAGGCCTGCGGCTTCAGGAACCGGATAGACCAGATGCGAGAAGGGCTGCTTGCCCAGAAGGGCGAAGTAATTGCCCTTGGCATAGTGCTGCACCGGCACATGCGCGGGCGGGAAACCCTCCAACTGCCCGAGCAGCTTCGGCGCGCCATGGCCGGCCGAGTTGACGATCGTCTTCACCGAATAGGTCGCCGGATCCTCGCCGCCGAAATCGACGCTGAAGCCGTCCGCCTCGCGGCGCCAGCCGGCGATCGGCGTGTTGAGCGCCAGCGATCCGCCGGCCGCCTCGCACTCGCCGAGCAGCGACAGCATGAAGGCGTGGCTGTCGACGACGCCGGTCTCCGGAGAGAGCAGCGCAATCTCGCAGCGCACCTCCGGCTCCATCGCCTTCGCCTCGGCCGCGTCGAGCCAGCGCAGCGTGTCCACACCCGATGCCTGCGCACGGGCCATGATCGTCTCCAGCGCCGGCCTCTGCGCGGCGGATGTGGCCACGATCAGCTTGCCGCAGGCCTTGTGGGGCAGACCCCGCTCTCGGAGATAAGCATACAGCCGCTGGCGCCCCTCGACGCAGACCTTCGCCTTCAGCGAGCCCGGCGGGTAGTAGATGCCCGCATGGATGACCTCGCTATTGCGCGCCGAGGTCTGCGTGCCGATGCCGTCCGCCGCCTCCGCGATGACGACCTCGCGCCCCGCCAGCGCCAGGGCGCGAGCCGTCGCGAGGCCGACGACGCCGGCCCCGATCACCAGGCAATCGATGTCATGCATGCCGAAGGCCTCTCAAACCTACCTCAGGCCTTCGCCGGCATCGCGGTTTCGATCAGGTTCGCCCAATAGGTCACGCCGACCGGGATCACCGCATCGTTGAACTCATAGGCCGGGTGGTGGAGACCTGCCGATTCGCCATTGCCGATATTGATGAAGGCGCCGGGGCGCTCCTCCAGCATGTAGGAGAAATCCTCCGAGCCCATCGTCGGTGGCACGGTGGTGTCGACCTTGCCCGCGCCGAAGGCGGCCTCGATCGTGCCGACGACGAAGTCCGCCTGCTCGGCATGGTTGAAGGTCACGGGGTAGCCGTGGAGATAGTCGCAGACGCAGGTCATGCCGAAGGCGGCCACGATGCCGGCGGTGACTTCCTTGATCCGCTTCTCGGCGAGTTCGCGCATCTGCGGCGTCAGCGTCCGCACCGAACCCTTGAGCTCGACGCTCTGAGGAATGACGTTGAAAGCCTCGCCGGCATTGATGGCGGTCACCGAGACGACGATCGAATCCAGCGGGTCGGCATTGCGCGATGAGATCGTCTGCAGCGCGGTGACGAGCTGGCAGGCGGCGACGATCGGGTCGTTGACCCGGTGCGGCGCCGCGGCATGCCCGCCCTTGCCCTCGATCTTGATGTGGATACGGTCGGCGGCGGCCATGGTCGGGCCCTTGCGCACATCGAACTGGCCGATGGGAAGCCCCGGCTTGTTGTGCATGCCGTAGACCTGCTGGATGCCGAAGCGGGTCATCAGCCCGTCCTCGATCATCGCCTTGGCGCCGGCGCCGCCTTCCTCCGCCGGCTGAAAGATCACCACCGCCGTGCCATCGAAATCGCGCGTTTCGGCGAGGTATTTGGCGGCGCCGAGCAGCATGGCGGTGTGGCCGTCATGGCCGCAGGCGTGCATCTTGCCCGGTACGGTCGAGCGATGCTCGAGATTGGTCTCCTCATGGATCGGCAGCGCGTCCATGTCGGCGCGCATGGCGATCACCTTGCCGGAGTCCTGATTGCGGCCCTTGATCACGCCGACGACGCCTGTCTTCCCAATGCCGGCCACAACCTCGTCGACGCCCCATTCCGTCAGCTTCTGCGCGACGACGCCGGCCGTGCGGTGCACATCGTACATCAGCTCGGGATGGCGGTGCAGATCGCGGCGGATCGCGGTGAGTTCGGGATGGATCGCGGCGATCAGTTCGGCTTTGGGCATCGTGACCTCAAAAAGGGCAGCGCGGTCCGCCGGCGGCGGTTCGTTGGATCGTCAGGCTATCAGCGTGTCGTCAGGCATCGGTAGGGACATAGCGGCGCGACAATTCGTTGCGGTCGTCATAGGACGCCTCGAAGATCGCCGCCGCCAGCGTCGCGCGCACATGCAGCGTGTCGGTGCCGATATTCTTGAAGCCATGGCGCGCGCCGGCCGGGATCAGTACCGACTGGTTGGCGGTGACGACCATGGTCTGGTCGCGCAGATAGATTTCGGCCGTGCCGCCCATCACCTCGAGCACCTCCTCGACCGCATGCAGATGCATCGGCGCGCCCAGGCCCGGCTCGCAGAACTGCTCGAAGATGCAGAGCTGCTTGCTCTGGACGAGAGCCGAGACCCGCATTTCGGTCATCACGCCGTCGCGCCATTTGTCCTGCGGCTGCGTCTTGTGGTCGAGGATCGTCATCGTGAAGTCCTTAACGTTGGTCCGCGCCCCGTCGAGACGGCCCCCCGCCGGATCGGGCAAGCGCGGCACATCCTCCCAAAACCCGAACGCGGCGCAGCGTCAAGGCCGGGCACCGCGACCCTGCCGCGCGCTTGCGTCACGTCGCCCGGTGGCAAGGCCATGCGAGCCTTAGACTTCGAACTGCGTGCGCCAGGCGGCGATATCGTCCAGCGCGACATTCGAGCCGCAGAGCACGAGGCCGACGCGCTCGCCCGGCTTGAACAGATCCTTGCGCGCCAGCGCGGCGGCCACCACGCAGGAGGCGGCCGGCTCCAGCAGCACGCGCCCGTTCTGCAGCACCCAGCTGATCTCGCGCACGGCTTCCGCATCGGGCACGATCACGATGTCTTCCAGGAACTGGCGGGCGGCGGCCATGGTGCGCTCGGTCGCGAAGGGGGCGCCCAGCGTCCGGGCGATCGAGGTCGGGCGGATCGGCACCGGCTTGCCCGCCTCCAGCGCCTGCGTCATGGCGGTCGCGCCTTCCGTCTCCACGCCATGGATGCGCAGCGCCGGATCGAGCCCCTTCATCGCCGCGCCGACGCCGGCCGCGAAGCCGCCGCCGCCGATCGAGATGAAGACATGGTCGAGCCGCCCGCCGGCATCGTTGTTCATCTCCAGCCCGAGCGAGCCATGCCCGGCAATGATCGCCGGATCGTCGAAGGAGTGGATGTTGGTCATGCCGCTGGCGGCGTAATCGTCGGCCCGGGCGAAGGCTTCGATCGAATCCGCGCAAAGCTCGACCTCGGCCCCAAGCGAGCGCGCCATCTCGACATTGAAGGCGGCGGCATTCTGCGGCATCAGCACCAGCGCGCGGCAGCCCAGGCTCTTGGCCACCAGCGCCACCGCAATCGCGTGGTTTCCGCCCGACACGGTGACGACGCCGCGCGCGAGCTCCCTGTCGCTCAGGCCCATCAGCTTGTTGAAGCAGCCGCGCACCTTGAACGAGCCGCCGAGCTGCAGGCTCTCGACCTTGACCACTGTCTCAACCCCGAGCCGCGCCGAGAGACCGGCACTGTGATAGGTCGGCGTGCGCCGGATCTTGCCGGCGATGCGCGCCGCTGCGGCCTGGATATCGGCGAGGGTGACGTCGAAATTCATGGATACGCCTCTTGCTGGATCGACCCTTATAGGTGTCGGCGGCCCGCACGGAAACGCTATCGTTGGCAGCCGGGCTGCGGGGGCGTACGACATATATCAGGTGGCCGGGGTCAGACCTGCCGGCACGAAACCTGCCTTGCGCCGCCTTTTGGAGAACCGCCTCGTGACGATGATGCCGCAGACCAGGACACCGAAGACCGAAACGCCGCAGATCATGACGCCCAAGGAGATGCTGGCGAAGCTGGTGTCGTTCAACACGGAATCGCAGCGCAGCAATCTGGATCTGATCCATTTCTGCCGGGACTATCTGGCCGGCCTCGGCGTCGAAAGCACGCTCGCCCACAATGCCGAGGGCAATAAGGCCAATCTCTATGCCACGATCGGCCCCAAGATCGATGGCGGCGTGGTGTTGTCGGGGCATACCGATGTCGTGCCGGTGGCGGGCCAGGACTGGACCTCCGACCCCTGGACGCTGACCGAGCGCGACGGCAGGCTCCATGGCCGCGGCACCTGCGACATGAAGGGCTTCGACGCCATCGCGCTCGCGCTCGTGCCGGAGATGCTGGCCGCACCGTTGAAGCGGCCGATCCACATCGCTTTGTCCTATGACGAGGAGGTCGGCTGCCAGGGCGCCCGCGTCATGATCGCGGCGATGGCCGCCGACGGCTTGAAGCCCGCCGCCGTCATCGTCGGCGAGCCCTCGATGATGCAGGTGGTCACCGGCCACAAGGGCGGCCTGCGGATGAGGACGACTGTGCGCGGCCACGCCGTCCACTCCAGCCGCGTCGACGTCGGTGTTCCCGCCGTCATGGTCGCCGGGCGCCTGATCGATTGGCACAATCAGGTGATGGCGCAGAACAAGACGAAGGCCGACGCCGGCAACGGCTTCGAGCCGCCCTACACCACGCTGCATGTCGGCGTCGTCCAGGGCGGCACGGCGGTCAACATCACCGCCGAGCATTGCAGCTTCACCCATGAGGTCCGCTGCATCCCCGGCGAGAGCTTCGAAACCTATGCACAGCGCTACGGCGCCGAAGTCGCCGCGCTGGAGGCGCAGATGCAGGCGATCGCGCCGCAGACCGGCATCGATTTCGTCGTCACCTCCGACACCCCGGCGATGGGGCCCGAGGAGAACGGCGCGGCCGAAGAACTCTGCCGCCGCCTGACCGGCGACAATGGCCGCCATGTCGTCGCCTATGGCACGGAGGGCGGGCTGTTCCAGCGCGCCGGCTGGTCCACCGTGGTCTGTGGCCCCGGCGATATCGCCCAGGCCCATCAGCCCGACGAGTTCATCACGGTCGCGCAGCTCGATGCAGGAACGGCATTCGTGCGGCGGCTGATCGCGGATCTGGCGCGGCCGGCGCCCTGAAGCCAACGCAGCCGGAGCCGGTCTTCAGGCCGCGCCATCGGCCCGGGGCCGGATCGTGCCGGCGGTCGGCAGCGAAAGCGGTGCGACGGGTCGGTCGGTGCGATACTGCCCCCGGGCGATCGCGCCGAACATCAGCACGACGGCGGTCAGCGTCATCAGCCACCAGGGCTGAAGCGTGGCGAAGCCTAGGGCCGACAACGCAAACGCCGTGGTGAACGCGGCGACGCCGCCGGCGGCCAGCGCTCCGGGCATGCGCCCCGCAGCCCGGATCGCGATGTAAAGGCTCACCGACGCCGCCACCGCGCCGACGAGGCCGAGTTCGTACCAGATCTCGAACAGGAACGTCGTGGGGCTCGTTTGCGGCAGCGCCCCGATAAGTCGGCCGCGCAGCACGGTGTCGAGGCCATGGCCGGTGACGAGCTGGATCGGCGCGCTGCTCACGACATCGGCCCAGACCGCCAGCATCTGCGCGAACTCGCCTGTGCCCTGCGGGAAGAGCGAGACGATCGGTCTCAGCAGGAACGGAAGGATGGGCGCGATCATGATCAGCCCGGCGATACTGGTGGCGATGATCGCTGACGCCCCCCTGCGGTTGGCGCTGACGGCCCCGAACGCCACCGCGCCGCAGATCATGGCCACCGCCTCGCCATCCTCGAAACGCGTCAAGGCCAGCAATCCGACCACAGCCGCGAGCGCCACCGCGCTCAAGCCCCGTTCGCGCGAGAGCAGCCAGGCAAGCGCCGGCCAGGCCATGATCAGGATGACGCTGACGCCGCGCTCCACGCCCGCATCGGTTTCGGTGTGGCGCAGCGCCGTGATCACGATCAGCCCCAGCGCGAAGGCGCCCGCAATGCCGGTGCCCAGTGCCGCGAGGTTCAGGTTGGAGGCCCGCATGCGTTCCGGCATCGCCGCATTGCCGCAGAAGCCGAGCACGACGGCCAGCACCAGGTTCCCGGCCTTTTCGGTGGCGGACGCGGTATAGGGGCTCCACACCAGCGAGAGCACGGACCAGGCGACGAGACCGATGACGATCATGCCCGGCAGGCTCAGCACGGCGCGCTTCAGCATCGTGACGAAGCCGCCAGGCTCCTCGATCAGCGCGGCGATGATCAACAGGACGACACCGATCGGCACCAGCACGACGGCGGCGCGGCGAGAAACCAGCGAGGCGATCGGCAGCACGAGCGCGATGGTGCCAAAGCCGATGCGGCGCAGCAGCAAAGCGGCGTCGGTGGCGGGATCGAGCGTGGGCTGGATGTGACGATGGGGCATGGATCGCGGAACCGGACGTGGGTCTGCGCCGGAAACGGGCCGGAGCTGGACGGTTGCGACCGTAGCGGCCCGGCGCGGTTGCGACTGTAGGGCGCGCGCAACACTCGCCTGCAACTCGTTCGCGACGAAAGGCAGGCGATGCGGCGAAAACGCTTCTGTTGTCGACACGCCCCAGCGGACCCTTTCACCCCGCGCTCTTTCATGGGATGAGGGTCAGATGACGCTGCTGGCCGCCATTTCCTATTCGTCCGGATTTCAGATCGACCAGTTCATGGCCGATCTGGCCGCGCGGTTGAAGGCTCGCGGCCTGCGCCTCGGCGGCGTGGTGCAGCACAATGACGGGGCTTGCGACCAGGGCTGCCTGTCGATGGCGCTGGAGGATCTCGCCAGCGGGGCGCGCTTTCCGATCAGCGAGAACCGGGGAGCGGCATCGACCGGTTGCCGGCTCGACGCGCGCGGCCTCGCTGCAGCCGGTGGCGCCTTGACCGCCGCGCTCGCCGACGGGACGGACCTCGTCATCGTCAATAAATTCGGCCGGCAGGAGGTTCTGGGGCAGGGCCTGCGCCAGGAAATCGCCGCCGCCCTTCTGGCCGACGTGCCTTTGCTGATCGCCGTGCGGGAGGATTTCCTGCCCGCCTGGCGCGAGTTCGCCGGCGACGACTGGATGCCGCTTCCCGCCGAGGCGGACGTCGTGGAAGCCTGGGCGCTGTCGCTGGCGCGCGTCACGGCCTGAGCGCCCCGTTGGAGCAGCCGCCATGGCGCAGGATATGAGCTTCCTCGACGATTATCTCGTCCGGCCCGATCCGCAGGCGGCCCGCCTGGGCGCGACCGTGTCGGGCGTCGACCAGACTGGCGCCACGGTCGAGACCCGCGTCGTCACCGAGCGCGCGCTGACGCTCTATCTCAACGCCCAGGAGATCGTCACGATGATGACGATCGGCGACCATCCTGACGCGCTCGCCCTCGGCTACCTGCTGAACCAGAACATGCTGAAGCGCGGCGATGTGGTGGACGCCGTCGATTACGACGAGGAACTCGAGGTCGTGGTCGTCCGCACCCCGGAGCGCACCAATTTTGAAGAAAAGCTGAAGAAGAAGACGCTGACCTCTGGCTGTGCCCAGGGCACCGCTTTCGGCGACCTCATGGAAGCGATCGACGAGATTGAGCTGCCCAGGGCTGAGCTGCGCACGAGCTGGCTCTATGCCCTGACGAAGAAGATCAACACCACGCCCTCGCTCTATCTGGAGGCCGGCGCCATTCATGGCTGCGTGCTCTGCGAAGGCGACAAGCCGCTCGTCTATATGGAGGATGTCGGCCGCCACAACGCCGTCGACAAGGTCGCCGGCTGGATGTTCCGGCACGACGTCGATCCCGCGAAGATGATCTTCTACACCACCGGCCGCCTGACCTCGGAGATGGTGATTAAGACGGTGCGCATGGGCATCCCCGTGCTGGTCTCGCGCTCGGGTTTTACCGAATGGGGCGTCGAACTGGCGCGGAAAGCCGGGCTGACCCTGATCGGCCGCGCACGCGGCAAGCGCTTTGTCGCGCTGGCGGGAGAAGAGAACATCGTCTTCGACCAGGATCCGGACACGGTCGAGGAGGAGGGCGGCAGGAGCCGGCGCAAGGGGGCGGGGGGCGACGATTGAGCGGCCTTGCACCCCGAGCGGATTTGCCGTGTCCCACGCATTTGCTTGATCCCGGCGAGCAGGCAATCTGGTGGGGTCGGCCTGATCCTTGGCGCTACGGTCAGAGACAGGCGTGGGTGGCGCTGCTGGTTGGCTCAGGGGTATTTGTTGTTGCGGGGCTTATTGCAGCTCAATCTTTTTGGGAAGGACGCTGGAGCGGCGTCGGTATGGTCGTTCCGGTATTCTGCGCGTTCCTCGCAGCGTGCGGTGTGCTTGCTATGAGCTGGCCGGCAGTTCGATTTCGGCGTGCGAGGAGGCTGACATACCTCCTGACCGACCGTCGAGCGATCATCGTGGAAGGAAGCGCAGTGACTGATGCTCGTCTCGCTGCGATCCGCTCGATCGAGGTTGAAAACAGCGGTAAGCTGATTGGAAGCGTCATTTTTCTGGATCGTCCGGCGCCTGCCAGTGACAGCGGTCCTGACATCATCAGGGACGGCTTCATCGGCATCCCCGACGCCGAGGCGGTCGCCCGCGAGATGCGCCGCCTGCAGGCTGCCACGTCATGACCGCACCAACCCTCGGTCTGCTCCTCGCCGGCGGTCTCGCGCGGCGCATGGGCGGCGGCGACAAGCCGCTGCGGATCATCGCCGGCCGCACCATCCTCGCCCATGTCATCGAGCGTCTTGCCCCGCAATGCGAGAGCCTGCTGATCAACGCCAATGGCGATCCCGCCCGCTTCGCCGATTACGGCCTGCCGGTCGCAGCCGACAGCGTGCCGGATTTCGCCGGCCCGCTGGCCGGCATCCTCGCCGGGCTCGACTGGATGGCGGAAAACCGTCCCGAGCTGGACTGGCTCGTCAGCGTCGCGGCCGACACGCCCTTCATTCCGCGCGATCTCGTCGCCCGCCTGCACGAGGCGCGGGAGGCGCAGGGCGTTCCGCTGGCCTGCGCGGCGTCGGGCGGCTGGACGCACCCCGTCATCGGGCTCTGGCCGTTGTCCCTGCGCGACGATCTGCGTCACGCTTTGACGGTCGAGGACGAGCGCAAGATCGACCGCTGGACCGCCCGCCATGGCTGCGCCAGCGCGGAGTGGCCGGTCGATCCTGTCGATCCGTTCTTCAACGCCAACAAGCCCGACGATCTGGACGAGGCTGAGCGGCTTTTCGCCTCTCTGGCTTTAACTTGAACCCAACGCTTCGCGCCGCTATCTGTGCTGACAAGAGCGGCTGATCGCTGCCGTGCTCCGTGGGGGAAGACCATGAAATCATTTGTCGCCGCTGTCGCCGTCGCCGCCATCCTGGCCTTCGGGGCGAGCCTCGTCCTGAACGACTATTTCCAGAAGCCGGTCGAAGTCGCGTTCGCGACCAGCGGCGTCAGGCTCTGAGGCGCCCGTCCTCGAACATCAGGTACGGTCATTCCGGACAAGCGGCGAAGCCGCGCCGATCCGGGATCCATCCCTGAACATCTGCAGATAGCGTTCCGGAATGGATCCGGGTTCTCCGCTTCGCTGCGCCCGGGATGACCACCGCAGGGTCTCTGGGGTGTGTATTTCCCCTCACTCGATGACAATGCGTGGCGCGGCCCTGACCGCCCCGCCAGCCATCGACGCCATCACCTGCCGCGCGATGCCGAGATAGGCCTGCGCATGGGCTGAATCCGGGTCGCTCGCAACGATCGGCCGGCCCGAATCGGAGGTCTCGCGGATCGGCATGGCCAGCGGCACCTCGCCGAGGAAGGGCACGCCGAGCCGCTGCGCCTCATGCCGCGCCCCGCCATGGGCGAAGATGTCCGAGCGCGTGCCGCATTCCGGGCAGATGAAGTAGCTCATGTTCTCGACGATGCCGAGGATCGGCACCTCCACCCTCTTGAACATCGCGACGCCGCGCCGCGCATCGAGCAGCGCCAGATCCTGCGGCGTCGAGACGATCACGGCGCCGGCCAGCGGCGTCTGCTGCGCCATGGTCAGCTGCGCATCGCCGGTGCCGGGCGGCATGTCGACGACCAGCACGTCGAGCTCGCCCCAGGCGACCTCGCGCAGCATCTGGGTGATCGCCGAGATCACCATCGGCCCGCGCCAGATCATCGGCGTCTCCTCGTCGATGAGGAAGCCGATCGACATGATCTTCAGCCCATAGGCCTCCATCGGCGCCAGCGTCCGGCCCGAAACCAGGCGCGGTTTGCCGGTGATGCCGAAGATCTTCGGCACGGAAGGGCCATAGATGTCGGCATCGAGGACGCCGACCTTCAGCCCCAGCACGCTGAGCGCCACCGCGAGATTGGCGGTGGTGGTCGATTTGCCGACGCCGCCCTTGCCCGACGCCACCGCGATGATCTGCTTGACGCCGGGCACCCCGGCCGCCTTCGGCGTCGGGCCGCCAGGAGTCGCACCGGGACCGGCGCCGGGTGCCGGCCGCTGCGCCTGTTGGCGCGCCTGCGCAGCGGCAGAGGATGGCGCCTTGTCGGCGGTCAGCCCGACCAGGACCTGCGATACGCCCGGCAGCCCAGAGACGGCGCTTTCGGCGGCCTTGCGCACCGGCTCCATCGCGGCGGCTTCGGTGGCATCGATGCCGATCGCGAAGATCACCTTGCCGCCATCGATCAGGATATCGGCGACGCGGCCGGATGCGGAAAGCGACTGGCCGCTGGCGGGCAGCTTCACCAGGTCGAGCGCGCGCAGGATGTCGGCTTGGGTCAGCGCCATGGTCTAGGAACTCCAGGTCAATCTCAGCCCTCATCCTGAGAGCCCGGCCTTAATCGAAACCAACACAGCCAAGGCTTCGGCCTGCCAGTTTCGGCGCCGTCATTCCGGACCAGCCGCGAAGCGGCGCCGATCCGGAATCCATCACAGGGCACTGTCGCGCTTTACGATGGATTCCGGGTCTGCGCTTCGCTGGCCCGGAATGACGGCGAGAGAAACATCACGGTCGGGATCCTGAAGTCACAAGATCTCTCTCCGGTCAGCGCGCTCGTCTGCGTCGAGGCTCACTTAAGCCTTGCGGATCAGGAAGACGAGCAATTCATCCTCGCTGCGGCTCTCTTCGATCGCATCGCCGGTTTCGCGCAGCAGGTTGGGGATGTCGATCGCCGCCATCGGATCGGTGCATTCGACCAGAAACAGCGTCCCCTGCGCCGCGCTCTTCAGCGCCTTGCGCACCCGCAGGGCGGGCAGGGGGCATTTCAGGCCGCGCAGATTGAGCGGGGTGGCAGTCATGGGCGGGAACCGGTTGCTGTGGTGGCGCTTCATAGGATGGTGCGTCGGGGCGGGGCAACTGGCCGCTTTGTCACGGCGCCAGCCCCGCGCCATGATGGAACCCATGCGTACCCTGCTTCAGCCTCTCGTGCTTCTTGCCGTCCTCATCCAGCCCGTCTCCGCCCAGGAACTGCGCGGCCATGGCGGCCCGGTGCGCGCCATCGCGGTGTCGCCCGACGGCCGCTCGGCGATGACCGGGTCCTTCGACCAGTCGGCGATCCTCTGGAACCTGTCCGCCGGCACGGCCGCGGCGGTGCTGCGCTTCCATCAGGGCGCGGTCAACGCGGTCGTCGCCGGCCCGGGCCTGGGCTTCGCGACCGGCGCCGAGGATGGCCGCATCGCGCTCTGGCGTGGCGAAGCGGCTGTGCCGGCGCAGGTCCTCGAGGGGCATAAGGGCCCCGTCGCCGCGCTCGCCACCACCCCCGATGGCAGCCAGATCGCCTCCGCGTCCTGGGACGGGACCGTCCGTGTGACCTCGCTCCGCGACGGAACGGTGCGCGTGCTCGAAGGCCATCAGGGCCCGGTCAACGGCGTCGCCTTCTTGCCCGGCGGCGGCCTCGTCAGCGCCGGCTATGACGCGACGCTGCGGATCTGGTCGGCGGATGGTGGCACTGAGCGCGTCGTCACCTTGCCGGCACCGCTGAACGGCGTCGTGGTCGCGCCGGACGGCGAGATCGCGGTGGCCTCAGCTGATGGGCGCCTGAGGCTGTTTTCGCCGCAGGGCGAGGCCCGCGCCGAGATCGCCGTCGGCGACACGCCGCTGATCGCGCTGGCGCTTTCCGCCGATGGCGCGACGCTCGCCGCCGGCGGCCTGCGCGGGCAGGTCGCGCTGATCGACCGGGGCGCGCGCCGCATCCGCGCCACGCTGGTCGGGCCTGGCCTGCCGGTCTGGTCGCTCGCCTTCCTGCCCGATGGCCGCCAGATCCTCTCGGGCGGCGCCGACCGGCTCGTGCGGCGCTGGAACGCGGTCACCGGCGAGCATATCGGCACGGTCGTGCCGCGCGCGGGCGCCGATGTGCTGGCGGCGTTCAACGGCGAGCGCGGCGCGCAGGTCTTCCGCGCCTGCGCCGCCTGCCACACGCTGACGCCGTCGGACGGCAACCGCGCCGGGCCGACGCTGCACGGGATCTTCGGCCGCCGCATCGCCAGTGCGCCGGGCTACGCCTATTCCGAGGCCTTCAAGACGATGGATATCGTCTGGACCAAGGAGACCGTGGCGAAGCTCTTCGAGATCGGCCCCAGCGCCTATACGCCCGGCACCAAGATGCCGGAGCAGACGATCGGCCCGGCGGAGGATCGCCAGGCGCTGGTCGACTGGCTGGAGAAGGTGACGCAGTGACCCGCTGTCATTCCGGGGCATCGCGCAGCGATGAACCCGGAACCCACGACCGGGTACGCCGTCGGCGATAAACCTCATCAGCCGCTCACCCAGTCGTGGGTTCCGGGTTCGCGGCGTTGCCGCGCCCCGGAATGACAGGCTGGGCCTACTGCAACGGGTCTTCCCCGCGCTTGGCCCGCTCGCGCAGATAATCCTCTGTGGTGCGCACCGGCGGGCGCTGCGGCGAGAGATGCGGGTCGAAGCTTTCGTTGACGACGACCTCGACGCGGCAATCCTCGCACATCTTCAGAACCGAGATGCGCTTGGCCGCGTCGCCCGAAAACATCCAGTGCTTGTTCTCGAGCTTGGCGGTGATCTTCTCGATCGTGCTGCGGACGCCGAAGGGCTTGGCGCAAGCGATGCAGTGGAACGGCTCCTCCTGCTTGATCACGCGCCGGCCGCCCTTCCAGGCATCGAAATCGATGCGCGGCTCCAGCGTGATCACCCGCTCCGGACAGGTCGCCTCGCACAGCCCGCACTGCACGCAGAGATCCTCCTGGAAGCTCAGCGTCGGCCGCTCGGGATCATCAGACAGGGCCTGGACCGGGCAGGCGGAGACGCAGGCCAGGCAGAGTGTGCAGCCATCCGTGTCGACATGCACGGTACCGAACGGCGCGCGCGGCGGCATCGCGACAGCAGCCACCGGCACCGGCGACGCGGCCTGCAACTCGCCGATGGTCTGGCGCAGCAGCGGCCGGCCTTCGCCCATCGGACGGAAGCGTGCCGGCTTGGGCGAGACGGTGCCGGGCGCGAGCCGGGACAGCGCCGCCGCCAGCTGATCGGGATCGTCGGTCTCGATCAGCCCGATGCGGTCGGGCCCGAAGCCGAGCGCGCCAGCCAGCGTATCGGCATAGGCAAGGTTGCGCTGCAGCCCCGAAAGATCGTGCTTGGGCCGGGCCCGGCCGAGCACGCGCACCGCGCTCGCGCCGAATGAGAGCGCGGCGGCGAAGGTCTCGAGCCCGAGCTGGGTGATTTCGTTGACCCGCAGCGGCAGCACGCGGGCCGGCAGCCCCTCGCCGAATCGCGCGAGTGCGTCGATCAGCGCCTCGCCATGCTCGCCATCATGCAGCAGCACGACCGCCTCGCGCCCGCCTGCTTCCGCATAGGTGGTCAAGAGCGTGCGCAGCCGGCGCAGCAGCGCGTCGGTCGGCGGCAGGGCATAGGTCACCGCGCCGGTCGGGCAGACGGCGGCGCAGGCGCCGCAGCCGGCGCAGATCTCGGCCGAGATCGCGACATGGTCGCCATGGGGTGTGATCGCGCCGGTCGGGCAGAGTTCGAGGCAGCGCGTGCAGCCGGTCTTCTTCGAGCGCGAATGCGCGCAGAGCTCCTCGTTCAGCCGTACATAATTCGGCTTGTCGAACTCGCCGACGAGGTGGCCTGCCTCCGCGATCAGCTTTTCGATCGCGGCCGGGCTGCCCGGGTCGGCGCGCAGATAACCGGCGCGCAGTTCGCCAGCCGGGAACAGCGGTGTGCCGCCGGAAACGTCGATGACGATGTCGCAATGGGAGGTCGCGCCGTTGCGCGGTTCGCCAAAGATCAGCTTCGACCGCGAGGAGGGGGCCGGGGCGGCATAATCGTCGATGCGCAGTTCGAAGGCCCCTAACCACCCGGTCGCGATCGTGACCGTGCCCTTGAGCACCGGCGTGTCGTCCACGCGCGGCGGCGTGATCTCGCCCGGCCGACTGAGCAGGATGGTGACGTCGAGATGCTCGGCCAGGCGCTGCCCGACCGAAAGCGCGACCTCGTCGCGGCCATAAACCAGGGCGACGCCCTTGCTGGTCAGGGTGGTGAAGGAGACCGGCGGCATCGGCTCGGCGGCGGCGGCCAGCAGCGCCGCCATCTTCGGGCCCGCCGCCTTGGCCTCGCGCGACCAGCCTGCGGTCTCGCGAATATTGGCGAAGACGAGATCGCCGGCATAATCGAGATCGGCTGCGATCTCCTCAAACAGCGGCGCTTCCTGCGTGCAGCCGACGGTGATGGCCGCGCTTTCGCCGAGCGCCCGCGTGAACAGCTCGGTCTGCGTCCGGCAGAGCTGCCGCGCGCTGCGGATGTCCCCACCCTTGCAGCCGCGGCCGAGCGCGGCGCCGTCGAGCGGCATCGTGTCCTCGCAGGAACACACCATCAGCGTGCGGGTGGCGTTCTGCGGGGGAGGGGCGGGCATCATCGGCAAACTTATCCTTGGACCTGGCCGGGAGAGCGTCTTTTCGTCTCTCTTGCGGATTCGAACGCATATATGGAATTGGAGGCGTTCAAAAGAAACGAACGATGCGCACTTCGTCGCGCCATCGGAGGAATTGCCGCCATGGCCGTGAGCGCCCCGCGTCCTGACGATCTGCGCCGCGAGCCGGTCCTGCCCCCGGGCTTCTCGCTCGTGGCCCTGCGCGAATCGGGCGACGCCTTCGCCCATGCCTGCGCCATCGCCTCGGAAGCCGGCGCCGCGACGCTGGTCTGGACGCGGCGCTTCGACATCATCGAGTTTGCGGTGGTCCTCGAGCCGGACAATCCGCTGCGCGAGGCGCGGCTCGCCCATTATCTCGCAATGAATGCACTCGCCGATGCGCTGGCCGTCTACAGCCCGCCCGAGCGGCCGATCCTGTTTCGCTGGCCTGACGCGCTGATCTACGATCTCGGCCTGATCGGCGGCGGCCGGCTCGCCTGGCCCGACGCCTGCGGCGAGGATGAGGTGCCAGACTGGATCGTGTTCGGCGCGATGTTGCGCGCCACCACGATGACGCCCTTCGCCATGGGACAGGTCGGCGTCGGCATGGCCGAGGAGGGCTTCGAGGAGATCGATGCCGTCGATCTGATCGAGGCGTTCTCGCGGCATCTGATGCTCGCCGTCACGCGCTGGCAGAGCGCCGGCCCCAGGGCCACAGTGCTGCGCTGGCTCGACCGGCTCGACAAGGTCGTCGGCACCCGCCACGGCATCG
>NZ_LJHQ01000034.1 GCF_001295925.1 Allobosea sp. AAP35
GAGCCAGACCTGCCGCAGGCGCGTGAAGGCGCGGGCGGCGTGCATCATCTCGCGCTGCGCACGCCGACCTTCGCCGATTACGACGCCTGGGCCGAGCGCCTGCGTGCCGCCGGCTATCCCAACAGCGGGCCGGTCGATCGCTTCTATTTCCGCTCGCTCTATCTGCGCGAGCCCAATGGCATCCTTATCGAGATCGCCACCGATGAGCCGGGCTTCGCCACCGATGAGCCGGCCGAGACGATGGGCGAGAGCCTGTCGCTGCCGCCCTTCCTCGAAGGCAAGCGGGCGCAGATCGAGGCCGGGCTGAAGCCGCTCTGAAACGGGCTGGCTGGCTCACTGAGCTGTCAGGATGCCACGCGGCGGGGGCGACATGCGCGCTCCCGCCGCACCGTGATTTATCCGCATGCGAGGCAATCCGTTCACCCCCCTTTAACGACGTTGGCCTCTACTCGAAGACGGCAGGTTTGCCGGTTTCCGCCGTCAGTGACGGTGGGCGTGTGTATTGCGTCGGGTCGAGAGCGTGCGGAATGTCGGAACAGGGCCTCAGACTGCGTAAGGCGCCACGCGCCCGTTACCGGGTCGGCCACAATGTCGTGGTGCAGCTCGCAGGCATCATCGTCGCCTGTGGCATCGGCTATGTGGCGCTCGAGCCGGCTCCCGATGCCCAGGTTCCCAGCCGCGCCTTGCCCGTGCACGATATCATGACGACGGGCTCGCTCGCCGCATCGTCGACGGCCTATCGCGAATTCCTCAAGCCCGGCTTCACGCTGGGCACGAATCCGGGCTCCTTCGGCGGCAGCGCGCCGATGCAGGCCGGGCTTCAGCGCCCGGCCGAGCCGGCCCCTGTCGCAGCGCCCTTACAGGAACCGATCGCGCTGGCGGCCGTGCCGCCCGCGCAGCCGAACCCGAATGCATCGCTTGCGCTGCCGCCCGAGGCGTCCACGACGTCGCAGCAGGCCGTGACCCGCATCCTCAAGGATGTGCCGCTGCCCGCGCCGCGCCCGCCTGAGCTGAAACGGCCGGTGACCGCCGAGCCGCCAGCGATCGCGCTGCGCCAGCCGACACGCCGTGCCCGCGTCGCGGCGGCCCCGGCCCCGGTCGTCGAGGACAACCGCTCCTTCTTCGAGAAGATCTTCAGTGCGCCGCGCCAGCCCAACGGCCCGGCCATGGCCTATGCGGCGCCGGAGGACGATGTCGTCGATCGCTCGCGTGGCCGGCGGCTGAGCCCTTCATTCGGCCCACCTATGACCACCGGCCACGCGACCGCGATCTACGACATCAGCGCCAAGGTCGTGCACATGCCGAATGGCGAGAAGCTGGAGGCGCATTCCGGGCTCGGCGACAAAATGGACGACCCCCGCTTCGTTCATGTCCGGATGCACGGCGCCACGCCGCCCCATACCTATAACCTCGTCGAACGTGAGGCACTCTTCCACGGCACGCGGGCCCTGCGGATGCATCCGGTCGGCGGCAGCAGCGCGATCTACGGCCGCGCCGGCCTGCTGACCCATCCTTATCTGCTCGGACCCAACGGCCAGTCCAATGGCTGCGTCTCGTTCAAGGACTATGATCGCTTCCTGCAGGCCTATCTGCGCGGGGAGGTGAAGCGTCTCGTCGTGGTCGCTAGCATGAACGACGCGCCTTCTTCCCTGGTGGCGTCGCTGACGGGGAGGTGATCGGCGCGTGATCGCCTGACCGGGAACGATGGTGCATGATCGGGGTTCAGCCTCCGACACGACCGTCATATTGGGAGACGCGCCATGATCCATTCCCCTCTTCGTCAGACCAGCCGCCGCCTTGTCATCACGGCCCTTGCTGGCACCGCGATCCTGGCGAGCCTTCCCGTCCTGGCCCATCACGGCTGGTCATGGGCCGAGGGCGATCAGATGGAGCTCAAGGGCACCATCAAGACGATCTCGATGGCGCCGCCGCATCCAATGCTGATGGTGACCGCTGCGGACGGCAAGGAGTGGCAGGTCGATCTCGGCAACCCCAACCAGACCGCGCGCTCGGGCTTCACCGGCGACACCGCCAAGCCCGGCGAGGCCATCACCGCTCTGGGCAATCGCCATCTCGACAAGACCAAGGCCCATATGAAGGCCGTCCGGATCGTCATCGCCGGCAAGAACTACGACATGTATCCGGAGCGCATTCGTACCAACTGAGGGCGCATGGAGCTTCTCGCCGCCCTCGGCAAATGGCCCGGAGCCGTCCTGCTTCAGCAGCACGGCACGGCCTATCTCTTCGTCAACGCAAGCCACATCCTCGGCATCGCGCTGCTGATCGGCGGCATCCTGTCGCTGGATCTGAGGCTGATGGGGTTCTTCCCGTCGGTACCGGTCGCCGTCATCGCGCCGTTCCTGTCGCGGATCGCTGCCTGCGGATTAGGAATAGCCGTGCTGACGGGGGCCTGGCTGTTCACCGTGCGACCGGTCGAATATGCCGGTAACGCCGCTTTTCTGTGGAAGATCGGCCTGCTGCTGGTCGCGCTGGTCAATGTCGCGGGCCAGCACCGCAGCGCAGCCTATTCCCTCGCAATGACCGGCGTGCTGTCGCCGTCCGTCCGGGTCAGGGCCTTCGCATCCGCCGCTCTCTGGCTGTCCGTCCTGCTCGCGGGCCGCTGGATCGGCTTCCTTTGATCACAGCTCAATCCCACCCCAGTGGCATCGTCAGCCCTTGGCGGCGGCCTTTGGCTTGGCAGCGGCCTTGGGCTTCGCGGCAGCGCTCGCTTTGGCCGGCGCCTTGGCCTTGGCGGGCGCCTTCTTGGCGGCGGGCTTCTTCGCCGCGGAGGCCGCCTTGGCCTTGCCCGGTCCCTTGACGCCGCTGGACTCCGCCTTGGCGTTGACCAGCTCGACCGCCTGTTCGAGCGTGATCGCCTCCTGCGTCATCGCCTTGGGCAGGGTCGCATTGACCTTGCCCCAATTGACGTAAGGCCCGTATTTACCGGCCCGCACCACGAGCTTGCCGCCGCCGGGATGCTCGCCGAGGTCGCGCCCGGGAACCGCGGCGCCGCGCCCGAAGCGAGCGCCCGGCCCGCCGGTTTCCTTGGCGACGATCAGGTCGATGGCGCGGTTGCCGCCGATCTGCAGGATGTCGTCATCCTTGTCGATATTGGCGTAGGTCTTGCCGTGCTGGACATACGGCCCATAGCGGCCGATGCCGGCCAGGATCGGCTCGCCGCTCTCCGGGTGCTTGGCGACCTCCTTGGGCAGTGAGAGCAGGGCGAGCGCGGTGGTAAGATCGACGCTGCCCGGGCTCATGCCCTTGGGCAGGCTGGAGCGCTTGGGCTTCTCGCCCTCGCCGAGCTGGATATAGGGGCCGAAGCGCCCGTCGCGGATCGTGACCTCGACCTCCGTCACCGGATCCTTGCCGAGGATGCGCACGCCCGGCGCGCCGGTGCCGCCCTCGGCCGTCGCCTCGCCATCGGCCGCCTGGACAGTGAGCGGACGGGTGTAGCGGCATTCGGGATAGTTCGAGCAGCCCACAAAAGCGCCGAACTTGCCGAGCTTCAGCGAGAGCTGGCCGGTGCCGCAGACCTGGCAGGAGCGCGGATCGCCGCCATCCTCCCGCGTCGGGAAGACATGGGCGCCGAGCACGCCGTTGAGCGCCTCCAGTACCTCGGTGACGCGCAGATCCTTGGTGTCGCCGATCGACTTGGTGAACTCCTCCCAGAACTCGCGCAGCACGACCTTGAAGTCGATCTCGGCATTCGAGACGCGGTCGAGCTTCTCTTCGAGATTGGCGGTGAAGTCGAACTCGACATAGCGCTTGAAGAAGCTCTCCAGGAACGCCGTCACCAGCATGCCCTTGTCCTCGGGCACGAGGCGCTTCTTGTCGATGCGGACATATTCGCGGTCGCGCAGGGTCGAGAGCGTCGCGGCATAGGTCGAGGGCCGGCCGATGCCGAGCTCTTCCATGCGCTTGACGAGGCTGGCTTCCGAGTAGCGCGGCGGCGGCTCGGTGAAGTGCTGGTCGGCCGCGATGGCACGCTTCTCGAGCGGCTCGCCCGTCTTCATCACCGGCAGCTTCTTTGAATCCTCGTCTTCCTCGTCGTCGCGGCTTTCCTGATAAAGCGTCAGGAAGCCGTCGAAGAGGGTGACCTGGCCGGTGGCACGCAGTTCGAGGTTACGGCCTGCGACGGTGGCGGCGATGTCGACCGTGGTGCGCTCCAGCGAGGCCGATTCCATCTGGCTGGCGATGGTGCGCTTCCAGATCAGCTCATAGAGCTTCGCCTGCTCGGGTTCGAGATGGCGCATGACCGTGGCCGGCAGCCGGCCGAGATCGGTCGGGCGGATGGCCTCATGGGCCTCCTGCGCGTTCTTGGCCTTGACCGTGTATTTGCGCGGCACGCCCGGCACATATTGTTCACCGAACTCCTTGCCGATGACGCGGCGGGCAGCCGCGATGGCGCTGCCGTCCATGTCGACGCCGTCGGTTCGCATATAGGTGATGAGACCCACCGTTTCGCCGCCGATATCGACGCCCTCATAGAGCCGCTGCGCGAGCTGCATCGTGCGTGCCGGAGCGAGCCCAAGCTTGCGGGATGCCTCCTGCTGCAGGGTCGAGGTCTGGAAGGGCGGGTAGGGGTGGCGCTTGACCGGCTTGGCCTCGACATTGGCGACGTTGAAGGCCGCCGTCTCCAGCGCCTCCTTGAAGGCCTTGGCCTCCTCGCCATTGCCGATGTCGAGCCGGGTGATCTTTTTGCCGTCGGCGCCGACGAGGCGGGCGTCGAAGACGCCACCGGCGGCCGTCGCCAGCGTCGCCACCAGCGACCAGTATTCGCGCGCCCGGAAGGCCTCGATCTCGCGCTCGCGGTCGCAGACGATGCGCAGCGCCACCGACTGGACGCGACCGGCCGAGCGGGCGCCCGGAAGCTTGCGCCAGAGCACCGGCGAGAGCGTGAAGCCGACGAGATAGTCGAGCGCGCGGCGCGCCAGATAGGCATCGACCAGCGCCTGGTCGACCTGGCGCGGATTGGCGAGCGCCGCCTGCACGGCGTCCTTGGTGACCGCGTTGAAGGTGACGCGCTCGACCGGGATGCCCTTCAGCGCCTTCTTGGCGGTGAGCGCCTCTAGCACATGCCAGGAAATCGCCTCGCCCTCGCGGTCGGGGTCGGTCGCGAGGATCAGCTTGTCGGCGCCTTTGAGCGCCTTGACGATCTCGGCGACCTGCTTGGCGCCGCGCCCCTCGATCTCCCACTTCATCGCGAAGTCATGCTCGGGATCGACCGAACCATCCTTGGCCGGCAGGTCGCGAATATGCCCGAAGGAGGCGATCACCTCATAGTCGGAGCCGAGATATTTGTTGATCGTCTTGGCCTTGGCCGGCGACTCGACGACGAGGAGCTTCATGGTGCGGTGTCTCGGTAAAAGCTTCCTCGGAGCGCGGAACCAGCCCGATCGGGGCGGCTCCGCGACCGGTGAAAGACCCGGCGGTTCGGAATTCGCGCGAAAGTGGTTCAGCGGGCAGGCCGTGTCAAACGCCGATTGCGCCGTCGTCGTGTTTGACGGCGTTCGGCGGCGTTTGAGCCACAATCGCTTGGAGCGCCAGGAAATGGCGTGTCCGGCGTCGCTGCACAAGGGGCGTACAGTCTGCCTGCGGTGTTGGCAGTTTTCAGCCCAACGCGCCGTAGAGCTTCGCCAGGAAGCCGTCATAGGACGCACCATCAATCCAGCGCAGCGCCGCGACGAGGTCGTTCTGCGGATCGACGAGGATCACATTGGTGCCGGCGCCGAGCGCCCAGAACGCTCCGGTCGGCACGCCCGGCTTGGCCGAAGGCTCGCGATTCAGCCACCAGAGGAAGCCATAGTTGGAGAGAGTCGCGGAGGGCGCGGTCATCTGCGCGATCCAGTCGGGCGAGAGCAGGGAGCGCCCGCCCCACTCGCCACGGCGCGCCATCAGCAGACCGAAGCGGGCATGGTCGCGCGCGCCGATGAACAGACCGCCGCCCCAATGCCCGCCGCCCGGCACCGACTGGATGCGCTGGCCGTCGATCTCGACGAAGGAGTTCTCGTAGCCCTGCCACTCCCAGTCGGCCGAGGCCCCGATCGGATCCATGATCCGCTCGCGCAGCACCTCGGGCAGGGGCCGGCGGAAGCGCTGCAGCAGGCAGTAGCCGAGCAGGTTCACGCGGACATCGTTGTATTCATAGAAGCTGCCGGGCTCGTGCATCTCCCGGCGCTGGCCCTTGCGGCTGTTGTCGGCGCCCGGCCCGATCTGGCGGTTGTGATCGACCTGGTCGGATTTGCCGAAGATCTCGCCCTGCCACTCGCTCGATTGGTGCAACAGATGCCGCCAGGTGATCCGCGCGTTGTGGGCGCTCTCGAAGAAAGGCCCCGCCACGCGCTTCCCCACGGGCTCGTCGAGGTCGGCGATCAATCCGTGCTGCACGGCGAGCCCCGCCAGCACGGACAGATAGCTCTTGGCGATCGAGAAGGTCATGTCGGGGCGGTTGGTGTCGCCCCATTCGGCGACGATGCGCCCGCCCTTCAGCACGAGCCCGGCGGGTCCGCCGCGCTCGCGCACGGGGCCGACGATCTCGGTCCACGGCCCGCTCTCGTTCCATTCTCGATTCCCGACATAACTTCCGTCGGGGTAGAACAGGCTCTTCGGCCAGGGGCTCTCATGGGCCTCCGCGAAGGCAACGGCGGCTGCCAGTCTGGCTTCGTCGAACCCCGCCTCGGCGGGCGCGATCGTGCTCCAGGTCGAGCCATGGGCGGCGGGAACGGCGGAAGGGGACAAGGGGCGGCTCCTCGCAGCGCGGTCAGATAGCGGCACAGCCGCCAGACCAGATAGCGGCACAGCCGCCAGACCA
>NZ_LJHQ01000035.1 GCF_001295925.1 Allobosea sp. AAP35
GGGCGGGTAGGCCCCGCCATTGGCAGCCCGCGCCGCCTGCTCGTTGGGGAACGGCGACGGGAAGGCATCGGCAGCGCGGCCAGGGCGCTCGAACATCTCGCCCGCATCATTGGGACCGTCCGCGATCTGGTAGGTCGCCGCGAGCGCCGTGACCTGACCGGCCGTGAACTCGGGGCCGCCGGGCTGCGACAGGTTGCGGAAACGCAGCAGAGACGCCGCATGGCAGCCGGCGCAGACCTCCTTGTAAACCTTGTAGCCGCGCTGAAGCTGGGCGCGGTCGAAGGTGCCGAAGGGGCCAGAAAACGACCAGGCCAAAGCCGGCGGCTCGACGCGTTCCGCCGCCGCCTGCGCGGTCAGCGGAAGGGCCGCGAGCAGGGCGGCGAAAGCCGCCGAGCGAAACGAAATCATGCTCATCTGCATCTCAGCCCTTGGCATTAGGTTCGGCGGCGACGGCGCCGGCCATGCGCGTGCCCGATCCGCCCTGAATCGAAGCGAAGATCGAGTCCGCAATCGAGCTTGGCAGCGGCTTGGGTCGCTCGAACAGGCCGATCACGAACAGCGCGATGAAGTAGCCGAAATACAGCGCCGTGAAGATCTGCGAGGCGATGACGTAGCCGCCCTCGGCCGGCATGGCGCCGAGCCAGCCCAGACCGATGCAGACCACCACGAAGGCCCAGAAGAACTGGCGGGCGATCGGGCGATAGGTCATCGAGCGGACCTTGGAACTGTCCAGCCAGGGCAGGAAGGCGAGCACGACGATGGCGCCGCCCATGGCGATGACGCCGCCGAGCTTGTCGGGAATGGCGCGCAGGATCGCGTAGAACGGCAGGAAATACCATTCCGGCACGATGTGAGCGGGTGTCACGGCCGGATTGGCCCGGATATAGTTGTCGGCGTGACCCATGAAATTGGGCTGGTAGAACACGAAATACGAGAACACGAAGATGAAGCACACCATCGCGAACACGTCCTTGACCGTCGCATAGGGGGTGAACGGCACCGTGTCCTTGGCGACGTTCTTCACCTCGACGCCGGTCGGGTTGTTCTGGCCGACATGGTGCAGCGCCCAGACGTGAAGAATGACCACGCCGAAGATCATGAACGGCAGCAGGTAGTGCAGCGAGAAGAAGCGATTCAGCGTCGGGTTATCGACCGAGAAACCACCCCACAGGAAGGTCACGATGGTCTCGCCGACGATCGGCAGCGCCGAGAACAGATTGGTGATGACGGTTGCACCCCAAAACGACATCTGTCCCCAGGGGAGCACGTAACCCATGAAGGCGGTGGCCATCATCAGCAGCAGGATGACGACGCCAAGGATCCAGAGCACCTCGCGCGGGGCCTTGTAGGAGCCGTAATAGAGACCGCGGAAGATGTGGATGTACACGGCGACGAAGAACATCGAGGCGCCGTTGGAGTGCAGGTAACGCAGCAGCCAGCCATAATTCACGTCGCGCATGATGTGCTCGACCGACGTGAACGCCATGGTCGAATGCGGGGTGTAATGCATCGCCAGGATGATGCCGGTCACGATCTGCGCGACCAGCATGAACATCAAGATGCCGCCGAAGGTCCAGAAATAGTTCAGGTTGCGCGGGACCGGATAGGACACGCCGGCATCATGTGCGAGCCGCACGATCGGCAGGCGGGCATCGAGCCAGCGCGAAAAGCCGGACTTGGGAACGTAGGTGCTGTGACCACTCATGCGGAATGCCTCGGGGCTGTCTCTGCAAGGTTGGAACGGACGGAAAGGCTGGAACGGAGAAGCATCACTCAGCCGATCCGGATCTTGGTGTCGCCGGCGAACGAGTAGGGCGGCACCGGCAAATTGGTCGGCGCGGGGCCACGGCGGATGCGGCCCGACGAGTCGTAATGCGAGCCGTGGCAGGGGCAGAACCAGCCATCATAATCGCCCTTCGGATCGCCGGGCGAATTTCCCAGCGGCACACAACCGAGATGGGTGCAGTTGCCATAGACCACCAGGAACTGCTCGTGGCCTTCCTTGACGCGTGCCTGATCGGGCTGCGGATCGGGAAGCGACGCGACATTGACCGCACGCGCCTCTTCGATCTCCTTCGGGGTGCGATGGCGCACGAAGATCAGCTTGCCGCGCCAGAACAGCTTGATGGCCTGCCCTTCCGCGATCGGCGCGAGATCGAGATCGATCGGCGCGCCGGCGGCGACCGTCTGTGCGTCAGGCGCCAGCTGGCTGACCAGCGGGACGAGAACGGCACCGACTCCGACGACGCCGACGGCGCCTGTCGCCAGCATCAGGAAATCACGGCGGGTGGTTTCGGTCGGCTTCGTATCGGTCGCGTGCACCACGATCCAATCCTCTAAAACGTCACTCGAACTCTGGACGAGCTCGAAATTACAACTGTGCGCCGTATGTACGGGCGAGCGATCAGGGCCGCAATGCGGCGGCGCGTCACTGCCGGCTCTTTGGCATGCAGATTGGATGAAGTCTACTCTTGCAGGGGGCCGCAGCACGCATGGCGCGCCCGCAGGGGCCGGCGGCTCAGGCCGGCAGCGTCTCCGCATCCGCCGCGGCGAGAAAGCCTCCTGACTGGCGCGACCACAGGCGGGCATAAAGTCCGCCGCGCGCCACCAGCTCCGCATGGCTGCCGATATCGACGACCCGGCCCTGATCGAGCACGATCAACCGGTCCAGCGCTGCGATGGTCGACAGGCGATGCGCGATCGCGATCACGGTCTTGCCCTGCATCAGCGTGGTGAGCTGGTCCTGGATCGCTGCCTCGACCTCCGAATCGAGCGCCGAGGTCGCCTCGTCGAGGATCAGGATCGGCGCATCCTTCAGCAGCACGCGGGCGATGGCGATGCGCTGGCGCTGGCCGCCGGACAGCTTCACGCCGCGCTCGCCGACGCGCGAATCGAAGCCCTGCCGGCCATCCTGATCGCTCAGCGACACCACGAAATCATGGGCCGAGGCCTGCCGGGCGGCCTGCGCGATCTCGTCGGCCGTCGAGCCGATGCGCCCATAGGCGATGTTGTCGCCGATCGAGCGGTGCAGCAGCGAATTGTCCTGCGTCACCATGCCGATCTGGGCGCGCAGCGAGTCCTGCGTGACATGGGCGATATCCTGCCCGTCGATCAGGATGCGGCCTCCTTCGAGCGGGTAAAGCCGCAGCAGGAGGTTGACCAGCGTCGATTTGCCCGCCCCCGAGGGCCCCACAAGGCCGATCTTCTCGCCGGGCGCAATCTGGAGATTGAGCCCGTCGAACAGCCCCTCGCCCTTGCCGTAGTTGAAGCGCACGCCGTCGAAGCGGATGCCGCCACGCGCGACGACCAGCGGCACCGCGTCCACCGCGTCGGTCAGATCATGCGGGCGGGCGATCGTCTCCATGCTCTCCTGGACGGCGCCGAGATTCTCGAACACGCCGCGCACCAGGTGGATCAGCCAGGTCGACATCTGCACCAGCCGCAGCACCAGCCCGATCGAGGCCGCGACCGCGCCGGGCGTCATCTCGCCCTGGCTCCAGAGCCACAGGCACAGCCAGGCCGTGACCACCACGAGCAGGCTGTTCATCGTCTGCAGGATCACGCTGACGCCGGTGATCAGCCGCGACAGGTTCAGGAAGGACGCGTTCCAGCGCGTCAGCGAATCGCGCACGGCCGAGCGCTCGGCATCAGCCCGGGCGAACAGCTTGACCGTCAGGATGTTGGTGTAGGCATCGACGATTCGCCCCGTCGTCGAGGAGCGACCGAGCGAATTCGCCTCAGAGCGCGTCTTGGCGCGCGGCACGAAATAGGTGAGCAGCGCGGCATACGCGGCAAGCCAGACCAGGACGGGCAGCGCCAGCCACAGCGAGGTCGAGCCGAAGAAGCCCAGCGCAACGGCCGCGAAGATCAGCGCATACCAGAGATCGTCGATGACCTCGATCGTGGCGCCGCGGATCGACTGCCCGGCCTGGAGCACGCGCGAGGACAGTCGGCCGGCGAAATCATTCTGAAAATAGCCCAGCGCATGGCCGAGCGTGTAGACATGGTTGCGCCAGCGGATCTGGTTGGTGATCTGCGGCACCACGACCTGATCGACGATCGCGTGATTGGCGAAATAGATCAGCGGCCGCACGACGACGAGCAGGAACGCAGCGCCGGCCAGCACGAAGCCATGGTCGCGGAAAATCGTCTCGGGAGACTGCGTCGCCAGCAGATCGACGAACCAGCCGACCATCAGATACATCGCCGCTTCGATGCCGCTGAAGCCCAGGCCCGTCAGCATGATCAGGGCCAGCCACCCCTTCACGCCCTTGATATGGTGCCACATGAACGGCCAGACGCCGCGCGGCGGCGTCTCCCGCTCGTCGAAGGGCGCAAAGACATCGACCCGGCTTTCGAGCCAGCGGAACAGAGGCATAAACATATCCGCCCTCCTCTGGGCCGGCATGGCGACGAAATCGGGGCAAGACTAAACAGGCAGCGGGCGCCACCGCTGCCGATATGGCGTGCGTCGGTGGCGAAAGCCAGCCTGCCGATGCATAGGGCGCGGCGCCCCGGCGTTCTTGACGCATCTCCAGCCGTCATTCCATGACAGCAGACAATGCTGCGTCTTGCCCTCTACCAGCCCGACATCCCCCAGAACACGGGCACCATGATCCGCATGGCGGCCTGCCTCGGCGTCGTGGTCGATATCGTCGAACCCGCCGCCTTTGACGTCTCGGACCGGCATTTTCGCCGCGCGGGCATGGATTATCTCGAGCGCGCAGCGGTCATGCGCCACGATTCCTTCGCCGCTTTCGAAGCCTGGCGCCGCAAGGCCGGCCACCGCCTGATCCTCGCCGAGACGGATGGCGCGGTGGCCCATCTCGATTTCGCGTTTTCGCCCGGCGACATCGTCATGGTCGGGCGCGAATCCGCCGGGGTCGCACCGGAGGTCCATCAGGCCGCCGATGCCGTGGTGCACATCCCCATGCAGGATGGCCTGCGTTCGCTCAATGTCGCGATTGCAGCCGCCCTGGTTCTGGGCGAAGCCTTGCGGCAGGTCGGCGGATTTGCGACGCCATCCGACGGGACGCCGCCCGCCGCCCTGCCCTCGGCAGGAAAGGCCGGCTCCCGATGATGATAGGCCGATGCCCAGGGAGATCGGGATGAACGACCAGAAGGCCGCCGGAACAGCCCCGGCCAACCCTGCCGCGATGACGCTCGCCGATGCCATGAAGCCACGCGCGAAGGCCTGGTTCGAAACCCTGCGCGACCAGATCTGCGCCTCCTTCGAGGAGATCGAAGCCGAGGCGACCGGCCCCTTCCCGCCCGAGACGCAAGCGCCCGGCCGGTTCGTCCGCACCCCCTGGCAGCGCAACAATCATGACGGCGCGCCCGGCGGCGGCGGCGTCATGTCGCTGATGAGCGGCCGCGTCTTCGAAAAGGTCGGCGTCCATGTCTCGACCGTGTACGGCACCTTCCAGCCCGAATTTGCCGGCCAGATCCCCGGCGCTGCCGAGGATCCGCGCTTTCACGCAACCGGCATCTCGCTGATCGCCCATCCCTGGAACCCGCATGCGCCCACCGTGCATATGAACACGCGCTTCGTCGTCACGACCAAGCCCTGGTTCGGCGGCGGCGCCGACTTGACGCCCGTCCTGGTCGCCCGTCGCAACCAGGACGACCCCGACGCGGTCGCCTTCCATGCCGCGATGCGCGAGCCCTGCGAGGCGCATGCACCGATTGCCGACTACGACCGCTTCAAGATCTGGTGCGACGAGTACTTCTTCCTGAAGCACCGCAACGAGCCGCGCGGCATCGGCGGCATCTTCTACGACTATGTCTGGTCGGGCGATCCCGAAGGCGACCTCGCCTTCACGCAAGCCGTCGGCGAGGCCTTCCTCAAGGCCTACCCGCCGATCCTGCGCGCCAACATGGCCAAGCCCTGGACCCCGGCCGACCGCGAGGAACAGCAGATCCGCCGCGGCCGCTATGTCGAGTTCAACCTGCTTTACGACCGCGGCACGATCTTCGGTCTCAAGACAGGCGGCAATGTCGATTCGATCCTGTCCTCGATGCCCCCGACCGTGCGCTGGCCCTGAGGGGCTAGCGAGCGGTCGCCAGCGCCGCGACGACCCTTTCCAACACAGCCATCTGCGCGGCCTCGCCCGCAGGCGCGCCACTTTCGATCCAGTCGCGCCACGCCGTCACCAACACCTGGCCGACCAGCGGCCCGGCCGGCACGCCCAGCGCGATCACGTGCCGTCCGCTCGGCAGGAAGGCCGGCGTGCCGGCCAGTTCCGCGATCATGGCCTGCGTTGACCGCTGCGCCATCTCGCTGCCGCGCGCGGCCAGCAGCACCAGGCCGGCCGAGACCGCATCCTGGCCGATGCGATGGGCGAGGTGCCGCAAGGCCACGATGGTCACGGGCGAGGCTTGCCCCGACAGCGACTCCAGGGCCAGCGCAATCCGCTCGATGCGGTCAAACTCCTCGTTGGAGAGCCGCAAATGCTCACGCAGGTTCAAAGCGTCCTCGCGCACCGTTACGCCCAGCGCCGCCAGCCGGAACGCCGGATAGACCAGGCCGCCATCACCGCCCTCGGCAACCGCCGCAAAGCGCGACAGATGCGGCACGTTCCCGATCACCGGCATCAGCAAACCGGCCCCCGCCATCGCTTCGAAGACGCCCACCACGCCGGGCGCGACCAGAAGCTTCATCACCTCGGCACGCACCCGCTCTCGCGAGAGCCCGGCCAGTCCCGCCCGCCCGCCGATGCAGGCCGCGAGCCCGTCCGGATCGGGCGTGCCGGCGCCATATCGCGCATGAAAGCGAAAGAAGCGCAGGATGCGCAGGTAGTCCTCGCGGATACGGCTGCCGGCATCGCCGATGAAGCAGATGCGCCGCGCGGCCAGATCGGCGAGCCCGCCGCAGTAATCGTGAACCACGCCGGCACGGTCGAGCGAGAACGCGTTGACGGTGAAATCCCGCCGCAGCGCATCCGCCACGAAATCGCGCCCGAAGCGGACCACCGCCCAGCGTCCATCCGTCTCGACATCCTCGCGCAGCGTCGTGACCTCGAAGCCGGTGCCGTCGCGGACCAACGTCACCGTGCCATGCTCGATCCCCGTCGGCACCGCCTTGAAACCGGCACGCTGCCCGCGCCGGATGGTCTCCTGCGGCGATCCCGTAGTCGCGAGATCGACATCGCCAACCGGCTCATCCAGCAGCAGGTCGCGCACCGCTCCGCCGACGACGCGGGTTTCCTCGCCGTCCCCGTTCAAGGCGTCGAGAACCGATGCCAAAGCAGGCCGCGCCAGAAAAGCGGCGATGCGCGCCTGCGGTGGTGTCACTTGAAGCGGCCGGGCACCAATGTCCCGTTCTCCATATGCGGCGGCTCATAGGCGCCCGTGGCGCGCGGCGCCGTCCAGCCGCCATAGGCGACGAGCGCGATCGCCAGGCCCAGCCCGACGATCGCGAGCCAGAACACATGCCGGCTCCAATGCTCGACATCGAGCGGATTGCGCCGCTTGACGATGAGATAACCGGCGAAAATGCAGAAAGGGAGGACGAAGAGAAGAACCTCTTCGATGATCGAACGCAGCATGGCCTTGGTGGTCCAATCGGTTCAGCCGGCGAGCCGCTCATAGAGATTGCGGATCATCCCGGCGGTTGCGCCCCAGATATAGCGATCCCCGAACGGCATCGCATAGTAGGTGCGGTGAAGCCCCTGCCACTCCCGGCCCTCGCGCCGGTGATTGGCGGGATCGAGCAGGAAGGACAAAGGCGCCTCGAAAGCCTCATCCACCTCATGAACATTGAGGGTGAGCGAGAAGGGCGGCTCGACCAGCCCGACGACGGGCACGATCCGGTAGCCCGTACCCGTCAGATAGGCGTCGAGAAAACCCAGCGTTTGTACGCGCGAGCGCGGCAGACCGATCTCTTCTTCCGTCTCGCGAAGCGCCGTGATCACCGGCGAACCATCGACCGCATCGACCCGCCCACCCGGGAAGGCGACCTGCGCCGAATGGCGGCGCAGCGTGGCCGCCCGCAAAGTCAGCAGAACGGTCGGCCCGGTCGGCCGGGGCACGATGCCGATCAGCACGGCAGCGGGAATGGCGGCTTTTTCGTCAGGCGCCGCCATGGGCAGCGGCTGCAAATCATGGTCACCGCGCGGGCGGCTGATCAGGTCTCCGAGCGAGGGCGGCTCGGGCCGCAGCCGCTGCTTCGCCAGATCGGAAAACTCCTCTGCGGTCAGGTTCAACGCCTGCATCACAACCCGTCGATCTCGCTGGCCGGTGCGGCCGGGTAGAACATGCCGGCTGCCGCCACGCCGAACAGCGGCACGCCATCGACCTCGCGCACCTCGCCCAGCGCCAGCAGATCATAGCTCAGTGCGCGGGTCAGGCGCGCCCAGAGATGGCGCCGGACATGGACATAGGGTTTGAGGCCGTCGCCGGCCGCACGCTCGAAGCGAATCGCATGATCGACACCAACCTCGACGACATCGTCGACCTGGGTGCGAAACGCGATCTTGCGGGTGTCGCCCTCCCCCTCGACCGCCATCTCGACCGCCTGAAAGGGCGCGTCCTCGACCACGATGCCGAGCTTTTCGACCGGGGTCACGAGAACGTAATCGTCGCCGTCGCGGCGCAGGACCGAGGAGAACAGCTTGACCAGCGCCGGCCGGCCGATCGGCGTCCCGAGATAAAACCAAGTGCCGTCGGCGGCGATGCGGATGTCGATATCGCCGCAGAAATCCGGATTCCAGCGCTCCACCGGCGGCAAACCGCGCACAGCGCCATGCGGCAGCGCCGCGAGCAGGCGCTCAAGGGAACCGGTCGGTTCAGTCATCGAAAAGCCCGCAGGCGCCGCATGCGGCATAGTGGTTGCATCATCGTCTCCGCCTTGAACTCCACATAATCGTGAAGCGGTGTTCTGTGCACCGCGTCATTCCGCCCTTGAGCCGGCATGACGCCCCGTCCACACTCAACGGCTCAGGCTGTTGCAAGGTTGCGAAACGTTCGTTGGCGCGACCCAGAGGGTGAAGGAGATCGATATGGTGGCGCAAGTCAGGGCCGTGGAGACCAGCACGCCGATCAGCCTCGATGCCGGCATCGTCGAGGCTGCGGAAGCCGCGCTCGGCGCCATCAGCGCGGCACGCACCGAGATCGGGCAGGTCATCTTCGGCCAGCAGAAGGTCGTCGACCTGTCGCTGATCACGCTGCTCGCCGGCGGCCATGGCCTGCTCGTGGGCGTGCCGGGCCTCGCCAAGACCAAGCTCGTCGAAGCGATGGGCACCGTGCTGGGCATGAGCGCCCGGCGCGTCCAGTTCACGCCCGATTTGATGCCCTCCGACATCCTGGGCTCCGAGGTGCTGGACGAAAGTGCCGACGGCAAGCGCCATTTCCGCTTCATCAAGGGCCCGGTCTTCGCCCAGCTGCTGATGGCCGACGAGATCAACCGCGCCTCGCCCCGCACCCAGTCGGCGCTGCTTCAGGCGATGCAGGAGCACCATGTCACGGTCGGCGGCGAGCGCTACGACCTGCCCGCGCCCTTCCATGTGCTGGCGACGCAGAACCCGATCGAGCAGGAGGGCACCTATCCGCTCCCCGAAGCCCAGCTCGACCGCTTCCTGCTTGAAATCGACGTCGAATATCCCGATCGCGAGGCCGAGCGCCGCATCCTGATGGAGACCACCGGCGCCTCCGAGCACAAGCCCGCCCAGGCGATGTCGGCCGAGACGCTGATGTCGACGCAGCGGCTGGTGCGCCGTCTGCCCGTCGGCGAGAACGTGGTCGATGCCATCCTTGATCTCGTCCGCTCCGCCCGTCCTGGCGAGGGCAGCGACGCCGCAATCACCGGCAAGCTCGCCTGGGGTCCCGGCCCGCGCGCCAGCCAGTCGCTGACGCTCGCCTGCCGCGCCCGGGCGCTGGTCGAGGGCCGGCTCGCGCCCTCGATCGACGATGTCGTGGCGCTGGCGATCCCCGTCCTGAAGCACCGCGTCGCGCTGACCTTCGCGGCCCGCGCCGATGGCGAAACCGTCGAGGGCATCATCGGCAAGCTCGTCGAGAAGCTTGGATAGGAGGAGTCGGGCTGATGCTGCGCACGCGCGTTCTCGGGGCTTCCGACCGGCAGCCGGTCAAGCCGGTCGTCACCGCCTCGCTCGATCTCGCGGCGCGGCTGCCGCGGCTGATCCTCGAAGCCCGCCGCGTCTCGGCCAGCGTCCACGGCATTCATGGCCGCCGCCGGGCCGGGCCGGGCGAGACCTTCTGGCAGTACCGCCCGCTCGTCACGGGTGAGTCCTCATCGCGCATCGACTGGCGGCGCTCGGCCCGTGACGGACATCTCTTCGTCCGCGAACGCGAATGGGAGGCCTCCCACGCGATCTGGCTCTGGATCGACCGCTCCGCCTCGATGGGCTTCGCCTCCTCGCTCGCTTTGGCCTCTAAGGTCGATCGTGCCCTGATCGCCGGCTTCGCTTTGGCGGAGACGCTGGTGGATGGCGGCGAGCGCGTCGGCCATCTCGGCCTGACGCGGGCTCTGGCCTCGCGCCGCATCGTCGAGACGCTGGCGCAGGCGATCCTGGCCGACACCAAGGGCGCCGATCTCGATCTGCCCCCAGCCGCGCCCCTGCCGCGCCTGGCCGACGCGATCATCATCACCGATGGGCTCTCCCCGGCCGATTCGCTGGCCAAGCGCATCGCCACCCTGTCCTCGAGCGGGGCGCGCGGCCATGTCCTGCTGATCGCCGATCCGATCGAGGAGACCTTTCCGTTCACCGGCCAGGCCGAGCTCTTCGACCTCGAGGACGGGCTCTCCCTGCGTGTCGGCGATGCCGGCAGCTGGGGCGCCGAATACCGCCAGCGGCTGGAGGCCCATCGCGACGCCATCCGGGAGGCCTGCCGCAAGGCCGGCTGGACCCTGACGCTCCACCGCACCGACAGGCCCGCCAGCGAAGGCGTGCTGCGCATCGCCAGCCTGGTGGCCGCGGCGAGGGGGACGGGGTGATGACAGTGAACGGTTCGTTCGGAAACACGCCCTGTCATTCCGGGGCTTCGCGCAGCGAAGAACCCGGAACCCATGACTGGGCACGACAGAATTGTGATGCTGTCATGAGGGTGAGCCCGGTCGTGGGTTCCGGGTCCGTCTCTTCGGGCCGGCCCGGAATGACAGAGGAGACGGGCCCATGCTGAGCTCCCTCCCCTTCGCCTTCTCCGCCCCGCTCGCTCTGGCTGCGCTGGCCCTGCTGCCGGCGCTGTGGCTGATCCTGCGGGTGACGCCGCCACGCCCGCGCCGGATCGACTTTCCGCCGCTCAAGATCATGGCCGACCTTGTCGCCAAGCGAGAGATGCCGGCCCATACGCCCTGGTGGCTGCTGGCGCTGCGCATGCTCGTCGCGGCGCTGGCGATTCTCGCGGTCGCCGGCCCGGTCTGGAACCCGCCGCGCGAGGCTGGCCCCTTGCGCGGCCCGATGCTCCTGCTCCTCGACAACGGCTTCGGCGCCGCCACGGACTGGCCCGAGCGCATGCTCGTCGCCGAATCGCGCGTCGCCGCCGCAGCCCGCGAGGGCCGCCCCGTCGCGCTCGTCGGACTTGCCGAGAACCCAGGCGAGATCGCGCTGTCGGAGCCCCGCGCCGCGCTCGAACGCCTGCGCGCCTTCACGATCCAGCCCCACGCGCCCGATCGTACCGCGCATCTGCCTCGGATCGAGGCCTTCCTGCGGACCACGCCCGATGCGGAGGTTGTCTGGATCGCCGACGGGCTGTCTGTGACGGACGACGCCACCTTCCTCGCCAGGCTGAAGCAGGAGGCCGATGGCGGCCGCCTGTCGATCCATGCCGGCCCGGTCGACCAACTCGCGCTTGCAGCGCCGGAAAATCTGGCGGGTGCGCTGGCGGTCAAGGTGTTGCGCCCGACACCAACTGCCGCCGCCACTGGCCAGGTCCGGGCGCTCGACCTCAAGGGCCTGCCGCTGGGCGACGCACCCTTCATTTTCAACGGATCCGAACTTCAAACGACGGCGCGGCTGACCCTGCCGATCGAGGTCCGCAACGCCGTCTCGCGGCTGGAAATCGTCGGCGAGCGCAGTGCGGGCGCGGTCGCCCTGCTCGACGACCGCGCCAAGCGTCGCCGCGTCGGCATCGTCTCGGGCGCCACCACCGACACCGCCCAGCCTCTGCTTTCGCCGACCTATTACGTCTCTCGCGCGCTTTCGCCCTTCGCCGAGATCCGCGAGCCGCGCCCGGGCTCGACTGACCCTGTCGGAGAGCTGCTGGCGCAGAACCTCTCGGTCCTGGTGCTGGCCGATATCGGCGCGCTCGACGTCGATACGGCCGGCAAGATCACCGCCTTCATCCAGCGCGGCGGCGTGCTGCTGCGCTTTGCCGGCGCACGGCTGGCGGCTGCGTCCGACGACCTCACACCCGTTCGCCTGCGCCGGGGCGGCCGTACGCTCGGCGGCGGGCTGTCCTGGGAGACGCCGCGCAAGCTCGCGCCCTTCACCCGCGAAAGCCCCTTCTTCGGGACCCAGATCAACGACGATGTCCGCGTCAGCCGCCAGATCCTGGCCGAGCCCGAGGCCGATCTGTCGCGCAAGACCTGGGCGGCGTTGGAGGACGGCACGCCGGTCGTCACCGGCGAACGACGCGGCGATGGCCTGGTTGCGATGATGCATGTCACCGCCGACACGACCTGGTCGAACCTGCCGCTATCGGGCCTGTTCGTCGAGATGCTCAGAAAGATCGTCGGCCTCGCCGGCACCGGACCCGCCGCCGCCGAGGGAGAGGATGCCCGCGTGGAAACCCTGTCGCCCACCCGCGTCCTTGACGGCAGCGGCAGCTTCCGCAGCCCGCCCGCGACCGCCCAGCCCGTCGCGCGCAGCTTCATGGGGCGCGGCACGCTCGCCCACCCGCCCGGCATCTACGGACCGGCCGACGGCTCGCTGGCCGTGAACGCGCTGAGCCTCACCGACACGCTGCGCGCCATCGACCTGGCGGCGCTCGGAGCGCCGATCCTGCCAGTCGACAAGCCGGTGGCGCGCGACATCCGCCCGCAATTGCTGGTGCTGGCGCTGTTGCTGCTGGTTGCCGACACGCTGGCGACGCTGTGGCTCGGTGGCCGGCTGTCCTTTGCTCGCAAGGCGCGCCGCGCCGCGCCCGCCGCGATCCTGCTTGGGCTGGCCGTGGGTGGTGCGCTGTCGCTTGCGCAGCCGGCACGCGCCCAGACACCTGTCCCATCCCCGGCCGTCGCGCCGGCCGACCAGCGCCCACCGATCCCGCGCGAACTTTTCGCCGCCGGGGCGGTGACACGGCTGGCATATGTCGTCACCGGCGACAGGACCGTCGACGATTTGTCCAAGGCCGGCCTTGCCGGGCTCAACATCGTGCTCGGCACCCGCACCGCCTTCGAGCCGGGCGAGGCCGTCGGCGTCAATGCCGACCGCGACGAACTCGCCTTCTTCCCGGTTCTTTACTGGCCGATCGTCGCCGGCCGGCCGATCCCTGCTGCCGAGACCCTGCGCAAGCTCGAGGCCTATATGAAGGGCGGCGGGCTGGTGATCTTCGATACGCGCGATGCAATGAGCGCACGGCCCGGCGGCGGCACCACGCCCGAGGGCGAGCAGCTGCGCCGCATGCTGCAGACGCTCGACATCCCCGAGCTCGAGCCGCTGCCGCGCGACCATGTCCTGACCAAGACCTTCTACATCCTCGACGGTTTCGCCGGCCGCTACGACACCGGCACGACCTGGGTCGAGATCCTGCCGCCCGCCGGCGCCGACGGTCGCCGCCCGGCACGGGCCGGCGACAATGTTTCGCCGATCGTCATCACCTCCAACGACCTCGCCTCGGCCTGGGCGATCAACCGGCGCGGCGAGCCGATGGTGCCGCTCTCGGGCTCCGACCCGCGCCAGCGCGAGATGGCGCTGCGGGCCGGCGTCAACCTCGTGATGTATGCACTGACCGGCAACTATAAGGCCGACCAGGTCCACGTCCCGGCTTTGCTGGAAAGGCTGGGGCAGTGAGCGTCTCGCAAGGGCGCAACCTGTCCCCTTCCCCCCGCTTGCGGTGGGGAAGGGCTAGGGATGGGGGGGCGAAAAGCCTGAGCCCGGTCTTTTGCCGTCGGCGCCGAGCGGCCC
>NZ_LJHQ01000036.1 GCF_001295925.1 Allobosea sp. AAP35
AACCGCGCCGCCTCGATCATGGAGCGGATGGAGCACGAAGGCATCGTCGGACCCGCCAACCACGCCGGAAAACGCGAAATCCTCGTCGAGACCGGCAGGGCCAGGGAAGATGAGGAGTGAAGTGGCCGCAATAGCGACCGCGCGCCCTTGTCGTTGCACCTCCCGGTCCTCAAATTGCCATCAGGACACTGCAACCTGCTGCGTGTCATTGCGTTAGTGACGGCAGGCAAAGCCAAAGCGGCCGCGAGCCGGGCGATGGGTCCGATGCCCGGACCGGGCCTGATAAAAAGGAGCAAGGCCAACTGATGACGTCGATCCCGACCCTTCGGGCCAAGGCTGCGATGCTGGCATGGCTCGGCTGCGTCGCATTGCCGTCCGCGCTTCTGGCCCAGCCGCTTCAGATCATGCCGCCGAAACCGGCCGCAGCGAAACCTGCAGCGAACCGTCCTTTGCCACTGCCGCCGATGCGACCTCCCGGCCTGGGGCTGCCGCGTGTGGTCGAGACCTCGGCCCCTCAACCGGTAGCGGCAGCTGTCGTCACGACTGACGCGCCGCGTGGCGCACCGGCCATCGTCCGTGCCAAGGCAGGTGCTCCCGCGACCCGTGAGGAAGCGATCGAACGGCTGAACGCCTATCTCAACAGCTTCTCGTCGCTGCAGGGTAATTTCATCCAGCACGCGGCCGATGGTCGCCGGCTCGAGGGCCGAATCTATATCCAGCGCCCGGGAAAGATGCGCTTCGAATACGAGCCCCCTGCCACGATCGAGGTGATCGCGGACGGCACATCGGTCGCGGTGCGCGACAAGCGGCTGGCGACGCAGGATATCTATTCCCTCGGCCAAACCCCGCTGAAGTTCCTCGTGCGCGAGCGCATGGATCTGTCGCGCGAAGGAACGATCACCGGCGCGGCCATCGACGGCGATGTCCTCACGCTACGCTTGGAGGATCGCTCGACGCTGGGCGGAACCTCCAAGATCGCGCTGAAATTCGATCTGGCCGCCAACGTCCTGCGGCAATGGATCGTGACCGATCCGCAGGGCTACGAGACGACCGTTTCGCTCTACAACCTCGACACCCAGCGCCGCCCGGACGCCAAGAACTTCATCATCGACTATCAGCGCAAGCTTTGAGCCTGCCGCTGAAATCTGCATCGGGCGGCTTGCCTTTTCTGCGCCCGCAAACGAGGTTCCGGCTCTCCTTTCGCCGGAACCGCGCCCTTGCACCTCACCGTCACCAGCTGGAACATCAACTCGGTCAGGCTGCGCATTGGCATGGTCACGGATTTTCTGACCGCGCACGCGCCCGATGTCCTCTGTCTGCAGGAAACCAAGACACCCGACGAGCAGTTTCCGGCCAAGGCCTTTGAGAAGGCCGGCTATGTCCATCAGGCGTTCATCGGCCAGAAGGGCTATAACGGCGTCGCGATCGTCTCGAAGCTGCCGTTCAGCGAGAAGGACGCGATGGCGATGTGCGGCCGCAACGATGCGCGGCACATGACCGCCGTACTCGGCCCCGGCGCCGGCGCCGCCGCGGGCATCGCGATCCATAATTTCTATATTCCGGCCGGCGGCGACATCCCCGATTCGGAGAAGAACGAGAAATTCGCCCACAAGCTTGCCTTCCTCGATGCGGTCGGCGCCTGGGGCATCGCCCAGCGCCCGACAGACCGGCCTGCGATCCTGCTCGGCGACCTCAACATCGCGCCTTACGAGCACGATGTCTGGAGCCACAAACAGCTCCTCGACGTCGTCAGCCACACCCCCATCGAAACCACGACGCTGGAGAGGCTGCGCTCCGAACTCGGCTGGACGGATGCCGCGCGGAAGCTGCGGCCCGAGCCCGAGAAGCTCTACAGTTGGTGGAGCTACCGCGCCGCCGATTGGGAAGCCTCCAATCGCGGCCGGCGGCTCGACCATATCTGGCTCTCGGATGCGCTGACGCCGACGCTGCGCGACGTCACCTTCCTGCGCGAGGCGCGCGGCTGGACGCGGCCGTCGGACCATGTGCCGGTAACGGTGACGCTGGAACTTTGACGGCAGCGTCGAGCAGGCCTTCAGCGGCTGTCGATGGCCAGCAGCGCCTCTTGCACGGCGTTCAATTGGCCCACGAAGCCAAGCAGCCGCTCGCTGATGGCTGCCGCGACGGCTTGCGCCGAAGCCGGCGATTCCGCCAGGACGCGGCGCATGACGCTGCGCGACAGCCGCATCACCTGGCTGGGCTCGCGCGCGATCGCGGTCACTGGCCTCGCCACGGCGGCAAACAGCGCCATCTCTCCGATCAGCGCACCTTCCCCGACAATCTCCTGCGCGGGTTGCCCGTCCTCGCGGCTGTCGAGGGCGATCGTGCCCGAAATCACCAGAACCGCGCCGTCGGACGGCTCGCCGATGCGAAACAGTACATCGCCGGCCCTCAGGATTCGGCTTTCGGCCGCGAAGGCGACGAGCCTCAGCGCATCGCGCTCCATCAGGCTCAGCAGGGGCTGCCGGGCCAGCAGGGCAATGTCATCGTCGAGCGCCATCGAGGCTTAAGGGTTCAGCCGGTAGCCGCCGGCATCGGTCACGAGCAACCGGGCATTGCCCGGGTCGGGCTCGATCTTCTGGCGCAGCCGGTAGATATGGGTTTCGAGCGTATGCGTCGTGACCTGGCTGTTATAGCCCCAGACCTCCTGCAGCAGCACCTCGCGCGCGATCGGCTTGCGGCCGGCCCGGTACAGGAAGCGCAGGATCGCGGTTTCCTTCTCGGTCAGTTTGGTCTTCGAGCCCTTCTCGCTGACCAGCAGCTTCGAGCCGGGGTGGAAGGTGTAGGGCCCGACCTGGAAGACGGCGTCCTCGCTCGCCTCGTACTGCCGCAGATGTGCCCGGATTCGCGCCAGCAGCACGGCGAACTTGAACGGCTTGACGACATAGTCGTTGGCGCCGGCCTCGAGGCCCAGCACCGTGTCGGCGTCCGAACCCTGGCCGGTCAGCATGATCACCGGGCTCTTGAAGCCGTTCTTGCGCATCAGCTTCACCGCCTCGCGCCCATCCATGTCGGGCAGGCCGACATCCATGATGGCGAGATCGATGCGCTCGACCTGGACGGCCTTCACTGCGCCGGTCGCGGTCCCGGCGGTCGAGAGCTTGAATTCCTCATAGAGAGCGAGCTGCTCGGCAAGCGTGTCTCGCAGGGTCTGGTCGTCATCGACCAGCAGGATATGATGCACGGCGGGCATGAAACATCGTTCGAAACGAGAAATGACGCGCACACCATGAGCCGGCACCATCGTGATCGCAAGTCACGCACACAGGATTTTCCGTGAGAAACCGTGATCCAGGCCCCGCCCGGCGGCAGGTTTGGGGCCCGCGCCTGCTTGGGTCCGTGCGGGTCTTCGCCTCCGTCCACGACCGCCGAAAGGGCTTTCTGATCGCCGGCGGGGCGATCTTTCCCTGTGCGCTCGGACGTGGCGGAATCGGCACGTTGAAACGCGAGGGCGATGGGCGCACGCCGCGCGCCGCACTGCCGCTGCGCAGCGTGCTGTATCGGGCCGATCGCATCGGCCGGCCGCGCACGCTTCTGCCGGTGCGGGCCATCACGCCGCGCGACGCCTGGTGCGACGATGCCACCGACCGCCGCTACAACCGCCTGATCGACCGCCCGCCGGGCGAGGCAGAGGAACGCCTGACCCGCGACGACCATCTCTACGACGTCATCGTCGAGCTCGGCTGGAACGACGCGCCGGTGATTCGCGGCCGCGGCAGCGCGATTTTCTGGCACCTCGCCCGCCCGGGCTTCACCCCAACCGCCGGCTGCGTTGCGGTCGCAGGCCACGTCTTCGCCAAGGTCCTGCCCCGGCTGGCGCGGCACTGCCGGATAATGGTCAGATAGCGCAATCTGGGAGGAATACGGCATCGTCCGAATCGCGGTCATAAACGCTGAACCATTCCAGGTCATTCCGCGCTGACGTTAAGACAAGCTTCGGTACGATCGCACAGGCTCTCCGGTGAATTCGTGTCGGAGATGACCATGGCCTGGACCACCGCAGCTCGCCGATTTGCCGACCGGCTGACGGTCCGGCACCAAACCGCGATGTTGACGGGTCTGCTTTGCATCGCGACGGTCGGCATCGTGACGGGCGGGGCGGCGCTCTTGGCTCGCGACCGGGCAACCGTCAACGCCCATCGCAATCTTGCCGCCATGGCACAGACGATGGCCGACTACCTCGACCAGAACATGTTCGAGCGCTACCGCGAAATCAAGAATATTGCCGGCATGGAACCGCTTCGTGAGATCTGGACAGGCGACGCAACCAAGGCGCGCAGCGTCCTCAACCAGATCAAAACAAGCCTGGACGACTATGCCTGGCTCGGCCTCGCCGGTCCCGATGGCACGGTCCGCGCCGCGACGCGCGGCATGCTGGAGGGGGTTTCGGTCGCAAAGCGGCCTTGGTTCGCAAACGGATTGAAAGGCGCGACGGTCGAGGACGTACACGACGCCAAGCTGCTCGACAGCCTCCTGCGGCTTAGCCCCGATGCCGCGCCCTTCCGCTTCGTCGATGTCGCTATGCCGGTCCATGACGCCAACGGGGCACTGGCTGGAGTCCTCGGCGCGCATCTGAGCTGGAACTGGGCCAGCGAGCTCCGCTCGCATGTCCTGCGGAAATACGATGCCCGCCTCGAATCCGACATCTGGGTGTTGGGTCGGGACGGTAATGTTCTGCTGGGTCCCAACCTCGCCGAGCCCGTGCCGGCAGCCTGGCTTCAGGGAGCCAAATCTGGCCAACCGGCGACGTTCCAGGACTTGCGCGGCGAACGCCCGATGCTGACGACGCTGGTTGCGACACGGGGCGAGGGTGATTATCCGGGTCTTGGCTGGATCGTCGTCTCGCGGCGCCCGGTCGATGTCGCGCTCGCGCCGGCAAACAGCCTGGCCATGAAGATTGGGCTTCTCGGACTGCTGATCGCGGCACTCGGCTCTGCCCTCGCCTGGAAACTCGCAGGCACGGTGACCGGTCCGCTGACGCAACTATGTTCCGCCATCGATCGGATCGGTCGCGAACCCGGATCCGACAATGTCGAGCGTCAGCACGGCTCCCGCGATCTGCTTCAGCTGTCCGGCGCCTTGCGTTCTCTGCTGCGCCGCCTGGGCACCGCCGAAAAGGGCGCGCAAACGGCAAGAGAGGTTCTCCGCGAGCTCGAGATCAAAGCCGAGGAACAGGCACGCGCCTCCGACGAGAAAACCCGTCGCCTCGGTGCGGATATTCACACCCTGCGGGCTCTCGCCGACACCGATCCGCTGACCAGCCTGTTCAATCGCCGTGCCTTTCTGCCCTTCGCCGAAGACGCGATGAATTATTTCAAGCGTTACAAGCGCGATGTCGGCGTGCTGATGTTCGATATCGATCACTTCAAGAGCGTCAACGACACCTTTGGCCACGCCGCCGGCGACGAGGTCATTCGCGCGGTCGGCAAGATCATCGCCGGGCAGGTTCGCACGACGGACAAGGTCGCCCGCTTCGGCGGAGAGGAGTTCGTCGTGCTCCTGCGCGAGACCGACGATGCCGGCGCGGTCTTGCTGGCAAACCGCATTCGCGAGGCTGTCGAGAATACGATCGTGACGCAGGATTTGGCCCATCTCTCGATCACGATCAGCGTCGGTGCCGCCATGGCAGGCCATTACGATCGCGATATCGAAGACGTCATCGCCCGTGCCGATGCGGCGCTGTACCAGGCGAAATCGGGCGGTCGCAACCGCGTGGTCATGGTGCAGCCCAAAATGGTGCTGACCCAAGCCGCCTGACCTGCTCGAATTTCAGCCGCGCGCGCCAAAGATCGCGCTGCCCACGCGCACATGCGTCGCCCCGAGCTGGATGGCCGCCTCGTAATCGGCGCTCATGCCCATCGACAGGCCGCGCAAGCCATTTCGTGCCGCGATCTTCGCCAACAGTGCGAAATGCGGAGAGGGCGGATCCTGCGCCGGCGGAATGCACATCAGCCCCTCGATCACCAGACCGTGATGCACCCGGCAAGTCTCGAGGAACGCGTCGATCGCAGCCGGGCTGACGCCGCCCTTCTGCGGCTCGTCCCCTGTGTTGACCTGCACGAACAGGGTCGGCGCCCGGCCGCTGCGGCCGATCTCGCGCGCCAGCTCCTTGGCCAGGCTCTCGCGATCGAGCGAATGGATCGCATCGAACAGCTCGACCGCCTCCTTGGCCTTGTTGGACTGGAGCGGCCCGATCATATGCACCTGCGCATCGGGAAAGCGCTCCTTCAGCGCCGGCCACTTCGCCTTGGCCTCCTGGACGTAATTCTCGCCGAAGATGCGCTGCCCGGCGTCGAGCACGGGCAGGATGACCTCCGCCGGCATGGTCTTCGACACCGCGATCAGCGCCACGGATTCGGGCTCGCGCTCAAAATCGCGCGCCGCGCGGTCGATCGCAGCCCGGGTCTCGACCAATCGCGTAACCGTATCGTTCATCTGACGCCCTTCTCATGCCGGCGCGGCGTTGACCGCGTGGCCCCAATGGTGTCCTAGAACATGATGTCCGAAAACTGGGAACCGGCTTTCGGACATCATCATGCACTAACTCCCGGATCGGAGCCGCAGACTTAAATTCGCGCGGCTCTGTCCGATCACGCAAGAATAGCCCGCTGCCATGGCCGTCGAACGTTACAATCCCAAAGAATCCGAGCCGAAATGGCGTGCCGTCTGGGAGGAGCGCAAGCTGTTCGAGACGCGAAATGACGACCCGCGCCCGAGCTACTATGTCCTCGAGATGTTCCCCTACCCCTCGGGGCGCATCCATATGGGCCATGTCCGCAATTACGCGATGGGCGACGTGGTGGCGCGATACAAGCGCGCCAAGGGCTTCGCGGTGCTCCATCCGATGGGGTGGGACGCTTTCGGCCTGCCCGCCGAGAATGCAGCCAAGCAGAAGAAGGTCCATCCGCGCGAATGGACCTATGCCAACATCGCGTCGATGCGGGCGCAGTTGCAGTCGATGGGCCTGTCGCTGGACTGGAGCCGCGAACTCGCGACCTGCGACCCCTCCTATTATCGCCACCAGCAGAAGATGTTCCTGGACTTCCTCAAGGCCGGGCTGGTCGATCGCAAGACCGCCAAGGTAAACTGGGACCCTGTCGACGAGACCGTGCTCGCCAATGAACAGGTCATCGACGGCAAGGGCTGGCGCTCCGGCGCCCCGGTCGAGATCCGCGAGCTGACGCAGTGGTTCTTCAAGATCACAGCGTTCGGCCAGGAGCTGCATGACGCGCTGGAGGGCTTGACCCGCTGGCCCGAAAAAGTCCGCCTGATGCAGAAGAACTGGATCGGCCGCTCGGAAGGACTGCTGGTTCGTTTCGCTCTCGAATCGAAAGCGGTCGAGGCCGACGAGATCGAGGTCTATACGACCCGCCCCGACACGCTGTTCGGCGCCAAGTTTCTCGGCATCGCCCCCGACCATCCCGTCGCCAGGATGGTGGCTGCGAAGAGCCCAGCCCTGCAGGCCTTCATCGAGGAGTGCAAGCGCACCGGCACGGCTCAGGAGAACATCGACAAGGCCGAGAAGCTGGGCTTCGACACCGGCCTGCGTGTCACGCATCCACTTGATCCGTCGTGGACTTTGCCGGTTTACGTCGCCAATTTCATCCTGATGGACTACGGTACCGGCGCGATCTTCGGCTGCCCGGCGCATGACCAGCGCGACCTCGACTTCGTCAACAAGTATGGCTTGGGTAATACCCCGGTCGTCGCGCCCGAAGGCGTCGATCCTGCGGGCTTCGTCATCACCGACACAGCCTATGTCGATGACGGCCGCATGATCAATTCGCGCTTCCTCGACGGGATGACCATTTCGGAAGCGAAAGAAGAAGTCGCCCGCCGGCTGGAGAGCGAAACGCTGGGCAACCGGCCCGTGGGTGCCCGGAAGGTCAATTTCCGCCTGCGCGACTGGGGCGTCTCGCGCCAGCGCTACTGGGGCTGTCCGATCCCGGTGATCCACTGCGCCGAATGCGGCACGGTGGCCGTTCCCGACGCAGACCTGCCGGTGCAGCTGCCCGACGACGTCTCCTTCGACAAGCCCGGCAACCCGCTCGATCACCATCCGACATGGAAGCATGTCTCCTGTCCGCAATGCGGCGGCCCGGCCCGGCGCGAGACGGACACGATGGACACCTTCGTCGACTCGTCCTGGTATTTCGCCCGCTTCACCGATCCGTGGCGGACGGAGAGCCCGACTGACAGGCAGGTCGTCGATCGCTTCCTGCCGGTCGATCAGTATATCGGCGGCGTCGAGCACGCGATCCTGCACCTGCTCTATTCGCGCTTCTTCACCCGCGCCATGAGGGCAACCGGCCATGCCGGGTTGGACGAGCCCTTCGCCGGCATGTTCACGCAGGGCATGGTCGTCCACGAGACCTATCGCGATAGCGAGGGCAACTGGGTCGAGCCCGGTGACGTCCGCATCGAGGGCACCGGGGCCGATCGTAAAGGCTTCCATGTCGACACGGCTGCACCGATCGAGATCGGCGCGATCGAGAAGATGTCGAAGTCCAAGAAGAACGTTGTCGATCCCGACGACATCATCGCCTCCTACGGTGCCGACACCGCGCGCTGGTTCATGCTGTCCGATTCGCCGCCCGATCGCGACGTGATCTGGACCGATGAGGGCGTCCAGGGTGCCGCCCGCTTCGTCCAGCGTCTCTGGCGGCTTGTCGGCGAAATCGCCGAGCGCACGGGTAACGTCGCCCCTCGACCGGCGGAGCTTGCCGAACCAGCCGAGACGCTGCGCAAGGCCAGCCACCGCGCGCTGGATGCCGTTGGCAACGATATCGAGCGGCTCGGCTTCAACCGCTGCATTGCCCATGTCTACACGCTGACCAACGCCATCGGCAAAGCGCTCGATGCCGCGGCTGAGAAGGCCGCTCTGCCAGAGGACGTGGCCTTCGCGCTGCATGAGGCCGGGGTGATCGTCACGCAACTCGTGGCGCCGATGATGCCCCATCTCGCCGAGGAATGCTGGCAGGCGCTCGGGCAGGGCGGCCTCGTCGGCGAGGCAGCCTGGCCGTTGGCCGAAGCGGCGCTGCTCAAGGACGACAGCATCGTGCTGCCGGTTCAGGTCAACGGCAAGAAACGCGCGGAGGTGACCGTGCCGGCCGATGCGGATACGATCGCTGTCGAAGCACTGGTCAGGGCCTCCGAGACCGTCGCCAGGGCGCTTGACGGCCGCGAGATCCGCAAGATCATCGTCGTGCCCGGGAGAATCGTGAATGTCGTCATCTGAGATCGCAAATCGCGGCACCGCGAGGTCAGGTCGCCTCATGGCTTTGGCCGTGGCACTCGCGGCCGCGGCGATGGCGGGGGGCTGCCTCCAGCCGCTTTATGCCGAAAACACCCGCAGCATCACCGGCGGCAGCATCAAGGATACGCTGAAAGAGGTCGAAATCCCCGAGATCAAGGGATTGATCGGCCACTACCTGCGCAACGAGTTGGTCTTCGAACTCGATGGTGGAGCCGAGGCCGATCGCGCCCGACGGCTGAAGTTCAATGCCAACATCTCCGAATCGATCGAAGTCGTGACGGTCGATTATGCGAATGGACGAGCCGATTCGGCGATCCTTATCGCAACGGCGACCTGGACGCTGACCGAGACGGGCTCCGGCACGATCGTCTCGAAGGGCACAAACGTCGTGCGGGCACCCTATGAACGCTCGTCCCAGCGCTTCGCGACCGTTCGCGCCGCTCGCGACGCGCAGATCCGCGCGGCGAAGAACCTCGCGACGCTGATTCGCGGGCAGATGGCCGCCGACCTCGTCGCCGGCTGAAGGGAACCGCGCGCACGATGGTCGCCATCAAGGCGCATGAGGCCGACCGCGCTCTGGCCAGGCTCGACCCGGCCTATCGCCTGGTCCTGATCTATGGGCCCGATGCCGGGCTGGTCTCGGAACGGGCCACCGCGCTGGCCCGGGCCCATGTCGATGATCCCAGCGACGCGTTCCAGCTCGTCCGCATGAGTGGCGACGACATCGCCTCGGACCCGCTGAAGCTGGTCGACGAAGCCAATACGATCGGGCTTTTCGGTGGGCGCCGCTCGATCCGGGTTTCCGCCACGTCGAAGCCGCTGCTTGGCGCTGTCGAGCCCCTGCTGGCCACGCCTTCGCAGGACGCCATCGTGATCGTTGAAGCGGGCGATCTTCAGCGCAGCAACCCGTTGCGGACGGCCTGCGAGCGGGCCCGCACGGCGCTGGCGGTGCCCTGCTACGGAGACGCGGCCCGCGACCTCGGCGGCATCATCGACGAAATGGTCCGTGCGGCCGGTAAATCGATCGACAGAACCGCGCGCGACCATCTTGCAGGTCTTCTCGGAGGCGATCGCCAGACCTCCCGGCGCGAGATCGAGAAGCTTCTGCTTTATGTCGGAACCGAAACGACAGTGGCCGTCAGTGATATCGAGGCGGTCGTCGGCGATACGGCCCAGCGCGAGCAGGCCATGCTGATCGACGCTGTGTTTTCGGGCAAGCTCTCTGCGCTCGATCTCGCTTACGCCAAGCTCAACGGCGAAGGCCTCGATGCAGGCGTCATGCTGGGCGCGGTGCTGCGGCATACGATGGCCCTGCTCAAGGCCCGACAGGGCATGGATGCCGGCCGCAGCGCCCGCGACATGGTGGCGGCCATGCGCCTACCCTACCCCCGCATCGCCACGACGGAGGTCGCATTGGCGAACTGGACGACCGCTAAGCTGATCGACGCCGTGGCCTTGCTCGGCAATGCCACGCTCGCCGCGCGTCGCGATGGCGAAATCGGCAAGTCCGGTGCCGCGAGGGCGCTCTGGACGCTGGCCCGCCTGGGTCGGCCCAGTAGCCGCGGCGAGTAGCGCCGTCAGTCCTTGAGGCGCCGGCAGAGCGCATCGAGCTGCTCCAGCGTCTTGTAGCTGATCTTCATCTCGCCACCACCATTGGCACGATGGACGATCGACACCGACAGCCCGAGAGCCTCCTCAAGCGCCTTCTCCACGGCCCGGGTATCGGGGTCCTTATCAAGCTTCGGCTTGGCGGGAAGGCTCTTGGTCTCGCCACGCGATTCCTCCTGGACGATCCGCTCGATATCCCGGACGCTCAGACCCTCGTCGACAATCTTCCGCGCCATCAATTCCGGATCCGAAACGGAAAGCAGCGAGCGCGCATGTCCTGCCGATACGGCCCCGTTGCTCACCATCTCGCGGACGGATTCCGGCAGCTTCGACAGGCGCAGCGTGTTGGCGACATGGCTGCGGCTCTTTCCGATCACCCGCGCCAGATCATTCTGGGTGTAGCTGAACTCCGCGATCAGCCGCTCATAGCCCGCGGCCTCCTCGATCGCATTGAGGTCTGTGCGCTGCACGTTCTCGACGATGGCGATTTCAAGCGCTTCGCGATCATCAGCCTCGACCAGAAGCACCGGAACATCGTGCAGCCCCGCACGCTGTGCGGCCCGCCACCGCCGTTCGCCGGCGATGATCTCATAGGCATCGAGCATCCCACCGATCGCTCGCACGATGATCGGCTGCAGGATGCCGCGTTCGCGCACCGAGGCGGTCAGTTCCTCGAGATCCACTTCGACAAAGCTGCGCCGCGGATTGCGGGCGCTCGGCCGCAGGAACTCGACCGGCACCCGGCGCTGTCCGCGGGCACGCTCCAGCGCACCGATCTCCTCGCCGACATCGCCGATCAGCGCGGCCAGACCCCGTCCCAGGCGCGAGCGCCCTTGTTCTTCGGCCATCGCCATTCTCGTCACCCTCTACGCAGATTCGTTCAGGCCGCGGCGCGCAGAGCGCGCTCGCGCCGGATCACTTCGGACGCCAGCTTCAGATAAGCTTGGGAGCCGGAGCAGCGCAGATCATAGAGCAACGCCGGCTTGCCATAGGACGGAGCTTCCGAAATGCGGACATTGCGCGGAATCACCGTGTCATAGACCTTGTCGCCGAGAAACTCGCGGACATCGGCCATGACCTGCCCCGACAGATTGTTGCGCGGGTCATACATGGTCAACACCACGCCCTGGATGATCAGGCGCGGGTTCAGCCCGGCGCGAACCTGCTCGACCGTCTTCAGAAGCTGGCTCAAACCCTCGAGCGCAAAGAATTCGCATTGCAGCGGAACCAGAACGGCGTCGGATGCCGTCATGGCGTTGATCGTGATCAGGCTGAGCGAGGGCGGGCAATCGATCAGCACATAGGTCAGATCCGAACAGCGCTGATCATAGACCAGCTCGTCGATGGCGTTCTTCAGCCGATGAGTCCGGTCCTTGGAGGAGGCGATCTCGATCTCGACACCGAGCAGATCGAGCGTCGAAGGCGCCAGGAACAAGCCCGGAACGGCTGTTTCCTGCATCGCCTGACCCAGGCCGATATCCCCGCACAGCACGTCATAGGTCGAGGACCGGCGGCTCTTGCGATCGACTCCGAGGCCGGTCGAGGCGTTACCCTGCGGATCGAGATCGATGATCAGCACCTTTTCGCCGATCGCCGCGAGCGCCGTGCCGAGGTTGATCGCGGTCGTGGTCTTGCCGACGCCGCCCTTCTGATTCGCGAGCGCCAGCACGCGCGGGCGGCGCGGCAGGGGAATAGGCGTGAGATCTGTCATGGATCGGCCCGTTTCTCGGCCGCGCGGACCATCAGGATCCGGGCAGCGCCATCCGTCACGGAGGAAACCGTTGATGCCTGAATCTTCCAATATCTGGATGAGTCCGTCAATTCCGCATCTAGATGTTGTCCCTTGGGAAAGAGACCCAGAGCCCCGGTTCTCAACAGCTCATTGCACCAGACCAACAGCTGGGGGAGGGGCGCCAGCGCGCGCGCGGTGACGACATCGACACGGCCCGCAAACCCGTTGATGACATCATCGATCCGGGCAGCATGAACCGTCACCGGCGCGTCGGTCAGCCGGGCCGCATGACGCAGGAAGGCGCATTTGCGGCTGTTGCTTTCGACCAGATCGATATGGCCGCCTGTTTCCGCCAGACAGATGCCGATGACCAGACCCGGAAAACCGCCCCCCGAGCCGAGATCGAGCCAGCGGCGCTGATCGGCTGCCAGCTGGAAGATCTGCAGCGAATCAGCGATATGCCGGGTCCAGACATCCGCGAGCGTCGATTGCGACACCAGATTCTTCGCTGCCTGCCACCGCGTCAGCTCCGAAACCAGCAGCGCCAGCCGTTCCTCTGTTTCACGTGAAACAGGCGTCAAGCGTAAAGCGCGCGCACGGTCAGAATTATCAACAGTCACGAATCAGGCCACCGGTTCGGCAGCGCGGCCCCGGCGTCCACGCCGCGCGTGAGCCGCCAGCAAGGTCAGCGCGGCAGGCGTCATGCCCTCGATACGCCCGGCCTGGGCGAGATCGGCAGGTCGCTCGTTCGCCAGCTTCGCCTTTAGCTCGTTCGACAATCCCGAGATGCCGTCGAGGTCGAGATCATCGGGCACTTTGAGAGCCTGATCGCGCTGATAAGCGCTGATCTCCGCTGATTGTCGATCGAGATACACCGCATAGACTGCGTCGGCGGCAACTCGGGAAGAGATCGCCGCAGGAAACGCGCCGAGCTCCGGCCAGATGGCGGCCAGGCGGTCGAAGCCGATATCGGGATAGGACAAGATCTGATAAGCGCTCCGGCGCACGCCATCACGGTTGATCTGCAGGCCGACGGCCTCCGCCTGTTGTGACGTCAATGAGAGGTCCTGCAACCGGGATCGCAGAGCTTCGATCGCCAAGCTGCGCTCCGCGAACACTCCTTGCCTCACCGAACCGACCAGCCCCAGCTGTGCGCCCAGTGCGGTCAACCGCTCATCGGCATTGTCGACGCGCAGGGACAGGCGGAATTCCGCGCGCGAGGTGAACATTCGGTACGGCTCCGTAACGCCGCGCGTCACCAGATCGTCGACCATCACGCCGATATAGGATGCGGTGCGCTCGAACACGACCGGCTCCGCGCCACCGGCACGGCGCGCCGCGTTCAGCCCGGCAAACAAACCCTGAGCCGCCGCCTCCTCATAGCCCGTGGTCCCATTGATCTGCCCGGCGAGGAACAGGCCGGCTACCGCGCGCGTCTCGAGCGTGTTGCGCAGCGCGCGGGGATCGACGAAATCATATTCAATCGCATAGCCCGGCCGCAGCATCCGCGCCCGCTCCAACCCCGGGATCGTGGCGAGCAAGCCGCGTTGGACATCCTCCGGCAGCGACGTCGAGATCCCGTTCGGATAGACCGTGTCGTCGTCCAGCCCCTCGGGCTCCAGAAAGATCTGGTGGCCGTCGCGATCACCGAAGCGACCGACCTTGTCCTCGATCGAGGGGCAATAGCGCGGCCCGCGTCCCTCGATCTGGCCTGAGAACATCGGCGCGCGGTGCAGATTGGCCCGGATCAGATCATGCGTCGCCAGCGTCGTGCGCGTGATGCCGCAGCAGATCTGCGGTGTGGTGATCGCACCGGTCAGCGCCGAGAAAGGCTCCGGTGGGTCGTCTCCGGCCTGCATCTCGAGGGCCGCCCAATCGATCGTGCGCCCATCCAGCCGAGGTGGCGTCCCGGTCTTAAGCCGGCCCAGCGGAAAACCATGCCGCTCCAGCGTTGCCGAGAGTCCCAGCGACGGCGCCTCATCGACCCGACCGGCCGGAATGCGCGTTTCGCCGATATGGATCAGCCCTCGCAGGAACGTTCCTGTGGTCAGGACGACCGTTCCGGCGCCGAATCGGCGACCATCGGCGAGCTGGACACCGGTGACGCGCCCTTCCACGATCGTCAGATCGAAGACCTCGCCGGCAACGATCGCGAGATCGGCCTGCTCGGCGAGGAGGTCCTGAACGGCCTGACGATAGAGCTTGCGATCGGCCTGCGCGCGTGGGCCCCGCACAGCCGGGCCCTTGCGGCGGTTGAGCATGCGGAACTGGATGCCAGCCCGATCAGCTGCGCGGGCCATGATGCCATCGAGCGCGTCGATCTCGCGAACGAGGTGCCCCTTGCCGAGCCCGCCGATCGCCGGGTTACAGGACATCACCCCGATGGTCTCGATCTTGTGCGTGATCAGCGCCGTGCGTGCGCCACAACGAGCGGCAGCGGCCGCTGCTTCGACGCCGGCATGGCCACCGCCGACGACGATGACGTCGTAGGCGCGTTCGACAGGGTTCTGAAACATGGCTGATCGCTAGCGAAGCGATTTCCAGGGGTCAATGTTTATCGGCCCGATCCGGGTCCAATCGCGACGACCGCAGCTATTTGCCGATACAGAACCCGGCGAAGAGCTGATCCAACACATCCTCAACATCGATGCGGCCCATCAGCCGCTCCAATGCCACGACCGCCAGGCGAAGGTCCTCGGCCAGCAGTTCGACCTGGCCATGGGATGCCGTGAGCGCGCGGTCCAATGCCGTCACCGCCTGGGTGACCGCCGCCCGATGCCGCTCACGCGTCAGCAGCGCCGGCTCAGACGTCCCAGCCCCGCCGAGGCGCGTCGCGATGGTCGTGAGCAGCGTTTCGATCCCCGCCCCCGTCAGAACCGAGATCGGCAACTCGCCCGGGCGGACCAGCCCACCGAGATCGGTCTTGGTCGCCAGTGCCAGGATGGCCGCATCCTCGTGGATTCGGTCCGCCTCCGAATCGACCGCGCGGAGGCTGATGACGAGATCGGCCTTGTCCGCCAGAGCCCGGGCGCGACGCACGCCTTCAGCCTCGATGGGCTCGTCGCTGTCGCGCAATCCAGCGGTGTCGATCAGGAGGACCGGCAGGCCGCCAAGGTCGAGCCTGACCTCGATGGCGTCTCGCGTCGTTCCGGCCGTCGGCGAGACGATCGCGACATCGCGGCGTGCCAGAGCGTTGAGCAGGCTCGACTTGCCGGCATTGGGCGGGCCGGCCAGCACGACGACGAAGCCCTCGCGCACCCGTTCACCCATTCGGAAGCCCCCGAGCGCGATCCGGAGATCGCGCAGGACGCTTGCGACCGCCGCCATCGCCTGTTCCAGCACGGGGCCAGATACATCGCCCTCGTCGGAAAAATCGAGCTCGGCTGCCAGAAGCGCACTGGCTTCAATCAGGCTGCGGCGCCACTGGCTGACGGATCGCCCGAGCGCGCCCTCCATCTGGCGCAGCGCCTGGCGCCGCTGCCATTCCGTCTCCGAATCGATCAGATCGGCGAGGCCCTCGACGGCAGCGAGGTCGAGCTTGCCCGCCTCGAAGGCGCGCCGTGTGAACTCACCGGGCTCAGCGAGCCGGATACCGGGAAGGGTGCAAAGAACTTCGAGGAGTCGCGCGATCACGGCACGCGCGCCATGGATCTGGAATTCGGCCACATCCTCGCCGGTGAAGCTCGCCGGTGCCGGGAAAAAGAGGACCAGGGCCTGATCGATGTCCTCGTTGGCGTGATCGCGCAGCCTGCGCAGCACCGCCCGTCGGGGCGATGGAACACCACCAGCGATCGTTTTGAGCGCGAATCGAACCTGGGAGCCCGAGATGCGGACGACCGCGACACCGGCTCGGCCTGGCGCCGATGACAGGGCCACGATCGTGGGGAGCGCGGGCATTGCGCTCATCGGCAAGCCATCCCTCCGTCCGTCACGGAGCCGAATCGGACGCGGCTGGTCGCGCGAGCGATCAGGTGTTCATCGAATCGAAGAAGTCCGCGTTTTGCTTGGTCTGACGCAGCTTGTCCATCAGGAACTCGATGGCGTCCTGCGGACCCATCGGGTTAAGGATGCGGCGCAGCACATAGGTCTTGGCCAGCACATCCTTCGGCGTGATGAGCTCTTCCTTGCGGGTGCCGGATTTGAGGATGTCGATCGCCGGGAAGATACGCTTGTCCGAGACCTTGCGGTCGAGAATGATCTCGGAGTTGCCGGTGCCCTTGAACTCCTCGAAGATCACCTCGTCCATGCGCGAACCGGTGTCGATCAGGGCGGTGGCGACGATCGTCAGCGAGCCGCCCTCCTCGATGTTGCGGGCCGCGCCGAAGAAGCGTTTGGGACGCTGCAGGGCGTTGGCATCGACGCCGCCGGTCAGGACCTTGCCCGAAGACGGAACGACCGTGTTGTAGGCACGGCCAAGGCGGGTGATCGAGTCGAGCAGGATCACGACGTCGCGGCCATGTTCGACCAGGCGCTTGGCCTTTTCGATCACCATCTCGGCGACCTGGACGTGGCGTGTGGCCGGCTCGTCGAAGGTGGAGGAGACGACCTCACCCTTCACCGAGCGCTGCATGTCGGTGACCTCTTCCGGCCGCTCGTCGATCAGCAGGACGATCAGGTAGCATTCCGGGTGATTGGTGGTGATCGATTGCGCGATGTTCTGCAGCAGTACCGTCTTGCCGGTGCGTGGCGGCGCGACGATCAGCGCGCGCTGGCCCTTGCCGATCGGCGCGACGATATCGATGACGCGGGCCGAGAAATCCTTCTTGTTCGCATCGGGCACCTCGAGACGCAGGCGTTCATCGGGGTAGAGCGGGGTCAGATTGTCGAAATTGATCTTGTGCTTGATCTTCTCGGGGTCTTCGAAATTGATCGTGCTGACCTTGAGCAGCGCGAAGTAGCGTTCGCCATCCTTGGGTCCGCGAATCGGCCCTTCGACCGTGTCTCCGGTGCGCAGGCCGAATTTCCGGATCTGCGTTGGCGAGACATAGATGTCGTCGGGGCCGGGCAGGTAGTTCGAATCGGGCGAGCGCAGGAAGCCGAACCCGTCGGGCAGCACCTCGACCACGCCTTCGCCCAGGATCTCGGTATCCTTGGCCGCGAGCTGCTTCAGGATCGCAAACATCAGCTCCTGCTTGCGCATCGTGCTGGCGTTCTCGACCTCGAGCCCTTCGGAGAAGGCGAGAAGCTCGGTCGGCGATTTGACCTTGAGGTCTTGGAGTTTGATTTCCCGCATGGGGCACCCGGATCATGAATGTCGCGGCGCAGGCGCCGAAACCAGGACGGTAAGGAAAAGATCGAGAGGTCCGGACGGACGACGCGAAGGTTGCGCGCCACGAGCGGCTGCGAAGGCAGTCGGCTCACGAACCATCGACAACAGGGAGAACGCTGGAGAAGCGCGATCTCCTGATAAACGGATTCACCGTTCCGCTCAAGCGGGAAACGCCGGACCGCTCAAAATGGCTTGACGATGACCAAAATCACGATGCCGACCAGCAGCACAGCCGGCACCTCGTTAAGGATCCGGTAGAAGCGGCCGGATTTCTGGTTCCGGTCCTCGGCGAAGGCGCGCACCCGTCCGGCCAGATAGCCATGGATCCCGGAAAGCAGGACGACGAGCAGAATCTTGCCGTGAAGCCACCCGCCCCGAAAACCGAACGCATCCCAGGCGAGGTAAAGCCCGAGAACCCAGGTCACGATCATGGCGGGGTTCATGATCCCCTTGAGCAGCCGGCGCTCCATGATCTTGAAGGTTTCGGACTGAATCGATCCGACGGCTGAGTCGACATGGTAGACCATCAGCCGCGGCAGATAGAGCATCCCGGCCATCCAGGAGATCACCGCCAGAACATGGACGGCCTTGATCCAGTCATACATCGACAGCGAACTCCTCGGCGGCGCGCCTGCGTCAGGACCGTACGGCGGCCAGGAGCCGCTCGACATGGGCGATCGGCGTGTCGGGCAGAATGCCGTGTCCTAGATTGAAGACGAAGGGTCCGCCGCCAAAAGCCGCACGCACGGCCGCAACTTCGCGCTCGAGTTCGGGCCCGCCGGCGCGCAGCACCAGCGGATCAAGATTGCCCTGCACCGGCACAAGCGACTGAATCTCGTCCCGTGCGAAATCCCGATCGATGTCGGATTCCAGCCCGACAGCATCGACCCCCGTGCCGACGATGTAGCTCGGAATCAAACGGCCCGCGCCGCGTGGGAAACCGATGATTCGGGCATCTGGCCGGCGCAGCCGAACGCCCTCGACGATTCGCTTGGTCGGCGCGATGCACCAGCGTTCGAAGTCGTCCGACCCGAGCGATCCGGCCCAGCTGTCGAAGATCTGAACGGCATCGACGCCGGCTTCGATCTGCGCGCAAAGATAATCGATCGAGGCGGCGACGATCCGGTCGATCATGTGCTGGAACAGGGCGGGATCGCGTGTGAATAGCGCCTTTGCAGGGCCCTGATCGGGAGTGCCCCGGCCAGCCACCATATAGGTCGCCACGGTCCAGGGAGCACCGCAGAAGCCAATGAAGGCTGTACCCTTGGGCAGGGCCGCCCGGACGCGCTGAACCGTCTCAATGACGGGCGACAGCACGGCAGCATCGGCAACCGCGTCGATCTCTGCAAGCCGCGTCAAATCGGCGACGGGTTCGAGCCTCGGACCTTCTCCCTCGACGAACCAGAGCTTCTGGCCGAGTGCCTGTGGCACGACGAGGATATCGGAGAACAGGATCGCGGCATCGAAGCCGAAGCGCCGGATCGGCTGCAGCGTGACTTCGGCGGCCCATTCGGGATTGTAGCACAAGGAGAGGAAACTACCGGCCTTGGCGCGAAGCTCGCGGTATTCCGGCAGATAGCGACCGGCTTGGCGCATCATCCAGATCGGTGGCGTTGGCAGCGTTTCGCCCGACAACGCACGCAGAAAGGCAGGTTCAGCCAATGTCGTCATGCTCATCTGTTATCCATCCCTATGTCTCTCTTAAATATGATTCTAGAGAGAGAATCTTCTTTTTTGACTCTTGGATGGGGGCAAATAGCCCGCCGCAGTTTTGTCCACAACCGGTCCACAGGGTGGGGTCTCGTATCGAGCCGTCCAGCGCCGCGATATGCGACACGTTAACGTTTTATTAACGCATCGGATTTCGGGCTCGCGCGGCGAGAGCCGAAAATGATTCACGTGAAACACGCAAGCGCGGTCCCACAAGGTCGGGCCTGTTGACGATTTGTTAAGGTTATACAGACGCTCCCGATCGGAGCTGGCAACCGCCGCTTTATCCACACCGCTCCCCAGGGCCGTGGAACGCCGCCGGCCCCACCGAGGCTCCCGGTACCGCCTGCGTTCGGTTTTGCTTTGGCGACCGGTCGGGCTAGAGGTGGCTGTCGCCGCATCCACCCGGGAGCCACCGTGGCCCGCAATTACTTCCATCTGCATCTGGTCTCTGACGCGACCGGTGAAACCCTGATCGCCGTCAGCCGGGCCGCAGCCGCGCAATACGAGACCGTGTCCGCGATCGAGCATGTCTATCCTCTGGTGCGGTCCGAGGCGCAGCTGGCCCGTGTGCTGGCCGAGATCGAAGCGTCACCCGGCGTCGTACTCTACACGCTCGTCGAGCCGGAATGGTCGCAGCGCCTGGAGACGTTCTGCCGCGATCTGGGCTGCCCTTGCCTGTCTGTGCTGCAGCCGGTCCTGTCCCTGTTTCAATCCTATCTCGGCCAGGCTTCTGCGCCGAAGCCCGGCGCGCAGCATGTGCTGAACGCCGAATATTTCCGCCGCATCGACGCGATGAACTACACGCTGCTGCATGATGACGGACAGCTCGGCGGAGATCTCGAGAGCGCCGACATCATCCTCGTCGGCATCAGCCGGACCTCGAAGACGCCGACCTCGATCTATCTCGCCAATCGCGGCATCAAGACCGCCAATATCCCGCTGGTGCCGAATGTGCCGCTGCCGGCCGAACTCGAGCATATCCGCAAACCCTTGATCGTCGGCCTCGTCGCCAGCCCCGATCGCATCGTCCAGATCCGTCAGAACCGGCTGCTGTCGCTCAAGGCCGATGACGAGACGCCCTATGTCGATCCTGCTGCAGTCGCCGATGAGGTCGCCCAGTCGCGCCGCCTGTGCGCCCGCAGGGGCTGGCCGGTGATCGATGTCACCCGCCGTTCGATCGAGGAGACCGCCGCCTCGATCCTCGATTTGCTGCGTGACCATCGCATGAAGTTCATCGCGACATGAACGGTGCTCCCTTGCTCTGGCTGGCGCGCGAACCGCTCCTGCTCGCGTCAGGCAGCGCGACGCGTCACGACATGCTGGTCGCGGCCGGCATTCCTGTTGAGATCGTCAGGCCCCAGATCGACGAACGCGCGGTCGAGGCACCGCTGCTGGCGGAAGGCTCTCCGCCCGACGCCGTGGCCGCGGCGCTGGCTTGCGCCAAGGCGATGGCAGTCTCGCAGATGCATCCTGGGCGCCTCGTGCTCGGTGCCGACCAGACCCTGACCTCCGATGGCGAGGCTTTTTACAAGCCGACCGATCTTGCCGCTGCCGCCGATCAACTCGCGGCCCTGGCGGGTCGAACGCATGAACTGCAAAGCGCCTTCGTCCTGGCGCAGGACGGTGCGCCTCTGCTTGAGGGTCTGGGTGTCGCGCGCCTGACGATGCGCGAACTCTCGCCGGATTTCATCATGCGCTATCTCGACGAGGCGGGCGTGGCGGCGCTGACGAGCGTCGGCGGCTACCAGCTCGAAGGCCTGGGTGCCCAGCTCTTCGACGAGGTCGAGGGCGACCACTTCACCATTTTGGGCCTGCCGCTCTTTGCGGTCCTCGCGGCGCTGCGCGAACTCGGCGCCCTGGCGCGCTGAGCATCGTGCGCCGATCAACGACGGATTGACACATGGCTCCCCGCTGCTTCGTTCTCGGCCACCCCGTCGCGCATTCCCGCTCGCCCTTGATACACGGCACCTGGCTTGCCGAACGCGGCCTGGCGGGCAGCTATGAGCGTGTCGATGTCGCCCCCGCCGATCTGCCCGGCTTTGTCGAACGCCTGCGCCAAGGCGAATTCGCGGGTGGCAATGTCACGGTTCCGCACAAGGAAGCGATACTGGCTCTTGTCGATCAGGCAACCGATGCCGCGCGCGCGATCGGCGCCGTCAACACGGTGTGGCTGGATGGCGACCGCCTGTGTGGCGACAACACCGACGTGTCGGGTTTCCTCGCCCATCTCGATTCCACCGTCCCTGGATGGGACCGCGCCACCGCGACGGTCCTCGTCCTTGGCGCCGGCGGTGCGGCGCGCGGCATCGCGTTCGGGCTGAAGGGCCGCGGCGTCGGCAGGATCATTCTGGTCAATCGCAACCGCGGCCGCGCCGACGAACTGGCGGCGGCGCTCGGTGCTCCGCTCGAGGCTGCCGACTGGGCGCAGCGTCACAGCCTGGTCGAAGAGGCCGATCTGATCGTCAACACCACCGCGCTTGGCATGCAGGGCCAGCCCTCGCTGGATCTCGATCTCGCAGCCCTGCGCCCCGGCACCATCGTCGACGACATCGTCTATGTGCCGCTGCTGACCCCACTGCTGCGCGAGGCCCGGAGCCGCGGCGGCGTCCCGGTCGACGGGCTCGGCATGCTGCTGCACCAGGCCGTGCCCGGCTTCGCGCGCTGGTTCGGCGTCACACCCTCGGTGACGCCGGCGCTGCGCGCTGTGCTCGAAGCCGATATCCTGGGACACTGATTCGATGGCGCCCGCGATGGCGCAAACGACGACGGCGCACATCTCATGACCTTCATCCTCGGCCTCACCGGTTCGATCGGCATGGGAAAGTCCACGACCGCGCGCCTGTTCCTCGAATGCGGCATTCCGGTTCACGATGCCGATGCCAGCGTGCATCGGCTCTATCGCGGCCGGGCCGTGGCGCCGATCGGCGAGGCCTTCGCCGGTGTCGTCGTCGAGGGGGCGGTTGACCGCCAGCGGCTCTCGGCTGCCGTGCTCGGCCGGCCCGAGGCCCTGCGCCGGCTGGAGACGATCATCCATCCGCTGGTGCGCGAGGAGGAGGAGGCCTTCCTGCGCCGCTGCCGCGAGACCGGAGAGAAGCTTGCTGTCCTCGACGTGCCGCTGCTGTTCGAGACCGGCGGCGAGGGTCGCTGCGATGCGGTCCTGGTCGTCAGCGCGCCCGCCGAGGTCCAGCGCGAGCGGGTTCTGGCGCGGCCGGAGATGACGCCAGAGAAATTCGCGGCGATCCTCGCGCGCCAGCTGCCGGATCGGCAGAAGCGCGCGGCGGCCCACTTCATTGTGGACACGTCGCGCGGCGTGCTGGCCGCGCGACGGCAGGTCGGCTCTATCGTGAGGGCGCTCGCGGGTCGCCCCGGTCGCGTGCGGCGGAAGAAGGCGAGCAACCATGCGTGAGATCGTTCTCGATACCGAGACCACCGGTGTCGAAGCCCATGCCGGCGATCGCATCGTCGAGATCGGTTGCGTCGAACTGGTTAATCATTGCCCGACGGGTCGCAGCTTCCACCGCTACATCAACCCGGAACGGCCGATGTCGGAAGGCGCCTTCAAGGTCCATGGGCTGTCGGATGCGTTCCTGGCGCCGCAACCGGTCTTCGCAGCGGTGGCCGATGAATTCATCGGCTTCATCGAAGGCGCGCGGCTGGTGATCCACAACGCCGCCTTCGATGTCGGCTTCCTCAATATGGAGCTGCAGAAGGTCGGGCGCGGCCCGATCCAGCAGGCGCTCGTCGTCGATACGCTGTCGATGGCAAGGCGCAAGCACCCGGGAGCGTCCAACAGCCTCGACGCGCTTTGTTCGCGCTACGGCATCGACAACAGCCGCCGCACGCGGCACGGCGCCCTGCTCGATGCCGAGATCCTGGCGGAAGTCTATATCGAGCTGATCGGCGGCAAGCAGGCCTCGCTCGGCCTGGGATCGGCGGAGACCGGCAGGTCCGGGCTCGCCGGCATCGTCGTCGAACGACCGCAGAGGCTGCGACCCCTCGCGCCCCGTCTCGACGAGGCCGCCCTCCTGGCGCATGAGGGGTTCATCCGCTCGCTGGGCAAGACGCAGCTCTGGCGCGGCTATCTCGGCATCGCCGAGGAGGCCTGAGGCGAGAGCTGCCTCAGGCCTTTTGGGCTCATTCGCCTTTGCGCTTCATCGCCCGGCGCGAGAGCATGTTCAGCCCTTCGACCAGCGCCGAGAAGGCCATCGCCGCATAGATATAGCCCTTGGGAATATCCGCACCGAAGCCTTCGCCGATCAGCGTGCCCCCGATCATCAGCAGGAAGCCCAGCGCCAGCATCACGATGGTGGGGTTCTCCTCGATGAAATGCGCCAGCGGGTCGGCCGCGAGCAGCATCACGAGCACAGCCACGACGACGGCGATCACCATGACCGGAATATGATTGGTCATGCCGACGGCGGTGATGATCGAGTCGATCGAGAACACCAGGTCCAGCAGCAGGATCTGAAAGATCACGCCGCTGAAGGTCACCGCCGCGGCGCGGCCGACATCGACGGTTTCAGGGTGCTGCTGGGCGTCGACCTTGTGATGGATCTCGACGGTCGCCTTCCAGACCAGAAACAGGCCGCCGCCGATCAGGATCAGGTCGCGCCAGGAGAAGGCCTTACCGAACACTGAGAACAGCGGTGCGGTCAGCTGGACGATGAACGCGACCGTGCCGAGCAGGGCCAGCCGCAGGATCAGCGCCAGCCCGATGCCGATCTTGCGGCCGCGCGAGCGCTGATGCTCGGGCAGCTTGTTGGTCAGGATGGAAATGAAGATCAGGTTGTCGATGCCGAGCACGACCTCCATGGCGATCAAGGCGCCGAGCGCAACCCAGACTGCGGGGTCGGCGGCGAGCGTCATGAGATAGTCCATCGGTCCTCCGGAACACGAAAACGGCGGGCGGCCATGGGGCCGTCCGCCTGTCTATTCGCCCGAGATGGAGAGCCAGGCGGCCGCCCGCAAGGGCAGGGTGGTCTTAAACCTCTCAGGATGCCCGACGAAAAAGGGCCCCGAAGGGCTCTTGGATCGCTGTCGTCGATCGCTTCAGGATCAGTTCTGGACGACGTTCGGCTGCCCCTGAAGCTCCTGCATACGCTGCTGGAACAGGGCCGCGAAATCGATCGGCGGGACATAGAACGGCGGGAAGCCACCATTCTGGACCGCTTCGGCGATGATCTGCCGGGCGAAGGGGAAGAGCAGCCGGGCGCAATCGATCACCAGGACCGGATGCACATGCTCCTGCGGCACGTTCAGCAGGCGGAACACGCCGCCATAGCTCAGATCGAAGGCAAACAGCATCTCGCCATTGATCTCGGCCTTGCCCTCCAGCTGCAGCACGGTCTCGTAATCATTGTCGCCGAGCGCGCTGCTCGAGACATTGACCTGCAGCGACATCTGCGGGCCTTCCTGCGCCTGCGGCTGGCCGAGACCGCGCGGCGCCTTCGGGTTCTCGAAGGAGAAGTCCTTGGTGTACTGGATCAGCGCGCTCATGCTCGGCGCAAGCTCGCCGGCTCCGTTGCCGTTGGGGAGTTCGTTGGCCATCGGTCTCATCGCTTCTGGCTGGATGTCTCGGGAAGTCCGCACCCGTCCGAGGCCTTGGACTGCGTCGTCCTCTGCAAGAGCGACGCGGCCGTCGGCTATCATGGACCAATGCGCCGCACAAGAAGCCGCCTTCACAAGCAGGGGGGTGGATGTTACGAGCCTAGCTCACCATATGACGCAGAGCAGCGCTTCCGCTCGGGAGTTGCTGGATGTTTTCCCTGCGACTGGAGCCTCGGGTCAGCTTTCGATGCAAAATTCCTTCGACATGACGACTCTGGTCTTCCTGGCTCTGGCCGTTTTCGTCGCCTGGAAGCTGCGCTCCGTGCTCGGCCAGAAAACCGGCAGCGAACAGCCGCCGACCGATCCCTTCTCCCGTCGCGAGGCCCCGCCCCAGCGCCAGGACCAGGGCGGCCCCGCCGAAGCCAAGCGCGACAACGTCATCCGCCTGCCGGGTGCAGCCAATGATTCAGCCGCTTCGGCCCCCGCGGCCGATCGCTGGAGCGACATTGCCCCGCCCGATTCGCCGATCATCGCCGGCATCGAGGGCATCATCAAACAGGAGCCGGGCTTCGACCCGCGTGGCTTCCTGGGCGGCGCCAAATCCGCTTACGAGACGATCGTCACCGCGTTTGCCCGCGGCGACCGCAAGATGCTCAAGGGTCTCCTTGCCAAGGAGGTCTATGACGGCTTCGAGCAGGCGATCGGCGATCGGGAGAAGCGCGGCGAGAAGGCCGAGTCCAACTTCGTCTCGATCGACAAGGCCGAGATCACCGCCGTCGACGTCAAGGGCAAGACCGCGCAGGTGACCATCGCCTTCGTCTCGCAGCTCATCAGCGTCACCCGCGATGCGCAGGGCACGGTGGTCGATGGCAGCGCCGAGGCGGTGTCCACGGTCAACGATATCTGGACGTTCTCGCGCCAGCTCGGCAGCCGCGACCCCAACTGGCTCCTGGTCGCGACCGAATCAGCCGCGTGATCCGTGGCGCCGGTGTCGCACTGGCGCTGCTGCTCGCGGCGGGTGGGATCCCGGTGACCGCCATGGCCGCTTCTCCCCCGTCCCTTCCTCAAGGCGCCAGCGCGCAAGCGCTGGTTCCCGCCGACATCGCCGGCTGGACAAAGGACGACCACGCCGCCGCGCTCGCGATCTTCGCCGGGGGCTGCCAGACCGAGCCGCCGCTGCGAGCGGCCCTTGCCGTTCCGGCGGCTCTCTCCGAAGCCTGCACACGGGCCCGGCGCCTGCAGGCCGCCGGCCCTGTGTCGCCAGAGGCCGCGAGAACCTTCTTCGAAACGCACTTCGCCTTCTGGCGCATCCGCCCGGCGCCGGAACGGACCGGCTTCATGACCGGTTATTTCGAGCCTGAATTCGAAGGCTCCCTCACATACTCGCCTGAATTCCCGACGCCGCTCTATGGCCGCCCGCCGGAGCTGGTGACACGCATGCCGGGCGACAACTGGCTGGGTCTCAAGGACCTTTCGGCTGCCCGCCGCACGGCCCGGGGCTTTGAGCCCTTTCCCGATCGGCGCGCGATTGAGACCGGTGCGCTCGAAGGCCGCAATCTCGAAATTCTCTGGATGCGCGATCCCGTCGATCGCTTCGTTCTGCAGGTCCAGGGCTCGGGCCGCATACGCCTGCCCGATGGCTCGGTGACGCGGCTCGTCTATGCCGGTCGCAACGGCCATGCCTACACCTCGCTTGGTCGGGTTCTGAGCGAGCGTGAGGGCATTCCGCCCGCGCAGATGACGATGGACCGCCTGATCGCGCGGCTGAAAGCCGATGCCGCCTTCGCCCGCGAGCTGATTCTTCAGAACCGCTCCTTCGTCTTCTTCGCCCGCCGCGACGATCTTCCCTCTGAGTCCGGTCCGATTGGCGGCGCCGGCCTGCCGCTGACGCCGCTGCGCAGCATCGCGATCGACCGCACGCTGTGGCCCTATGGCCTGCCTGTCTGGATCGATGCGACCTTGCCGGATGGCGCCGGCGCGATGCAGCGGCTGGCGCGGCTTACCATCGCGCAGGACACCGGCTCGGCCATCCTCGGCCCGGCCCGGCTCGATCTCTTCGTCGGTTCGGGGGCGACCGCCGGGCACCGCGCCGGGCTGATCCGTCACCCGGTCGACTTCATCCTGCTCTGGCCCCGCGACGCTGGGCGCTAGCGATGCGTGTGCGGCGGGGGCGGACATTGTCGGAGGCCGATCTCGCGCTCTGGCGCCAGGTTGCGCGCTCGGTCAAGCCGCTGCCAGGTCGCTCTCCCGTCGAGCCCGACCCTGTTGCGCCACCCGTTGTCTCCGCGGTGGAAGAGGCCCGGACCGCGCCTGTTGCCGCCGCAGTGCGGCCGGCGTCGATTAAGCCAACACCACCCCCGCTCGCGCCGCTCGAAAACCGCCTGCGCACGCAGCTCCGGCGCGGCCAGCAGAGCGTCGAGGCGGTGATCGATCTCCATGGGATGCGCCAGGATGAGGCCCATCTGGCGCTGCGCGATTTTCTGCGCCGCGAGCAGGGGCGGGGTACAAGGCTGGCGCTGATCGTCACCGGCAAGGGCGGCGCTGGCGTGGGGCTGTTCGGCGACGAGCGTGGTGTCCTGCGCCGGGTCGTGCCGCACTGGCTGCGCCTGCCCGATCTGCGGCCGTTGGTTGTGGGTTTCGAGGAGGCCCAGGCCCGCCATGGCGGTTCCGGCGCGCTTTATGTCCGCTTGCGTCGCGCCCGCGAGGCCGGGCCGTGACACCCTTCGGCCGGCGCGTGCGCGAGCATCGGGACAAGCGTGGCATGACGCTGGCCGACATGGCGAGCGTGCTCGGCGTGACGCCGGCCTATCTCTCGGCATTGGAACACGGCAAGCGCGGCCGCCCGACCTTCACCCTGATCCAGGGCGTCATTCATGTGCTGGGCGTGATCTGGGACGAGGCCGACGAACTGGTGCGGCTGGCCGATCTCTCGCATCCGCGCGTCACCGTCGATACCGCCGGCCTTGAGCCGGAAGCGACCCTGTTGGCGAACCGCCTCGCGCGCGAGATCGGCGAATTGGAGGCCGATGAGCTGAAGCGTCTGGCGACCGTGCTGGACGAGGCTGCCGCACGGCGCAGCCGCCCCGACGGGTCCGCTTGACCCGCGCCACCGCGGATGCGACACGCCGCGCCACGGCTTGCCTTGACCCATCGACATCCCTCTTTCGCACAGCATCGGGCTTCTCATGACCAGCACGCGCACCGACGTTCTCGCTCTCGGTAATGCCATCGTCGACGTCATCGCCTCCGCCGAGGAGGATTTCCTGGCAACGCATGGTCTGACCAAGGGGGCGATGGCCCTGATCGACGAGGCCCGCGCGGAATCGCTCTATGCCGCGATGGGCCCGGGCAAGGTCATCTCCGGCGGCTCGGCTGCCAACACCATCGCAGGGCTGGCCTCCTTCGGCGGCAAGGGCGCCTTCATCGGCAAGGTCAAGGCCGACGAGCTCGGCAAGCTCTACCGCCACGATCTGACCTCGCTCGGCGTCGCCTTCGATACGCCGGCCGCAACCGAGGGGCCGGCGACCGCGCGTTCCTTCATCATCGTCACGCCCGATGGCGAGCGCACGATGAACACCTATCTCGGCGCCTGCCAGGGCCTCACCGCCGCCGATGTCGATGCCAAGGCGATCGAGAACGCCGACATCATCTATCTCGAAGGCTATCTCTGGGACCCGCCGGCCGCCAAGGACGCCTTCCGCAAGGCCTCCGAGATCGCCCACAAGGCTGGCGGCAAGGTCGCGATCACCCTGTCGGATTCCTTCTGCGTCGACCGCTACCGCGACGAGTTCGTCGGCCTGATCCGCAACCGCATGGTCGACATCGTCTTCGCCAATGAGCACGAGCTGAAGAGCCTCTACCAGGCGCCTGCCTTCGAGGACGCCCTGGCGGCGCTGCGCGAAGAGAATATCCTCGCCGTCGTCACCCGCTCGGAGAAGGGCGCGCTGGCCGTGACGCCCGACGGCGTGATCGAGGAGCCGGTCTTCCCGATCGAGCGCCTTGTCGACGCCACCGGCGCCGGCGACCTCTTCGCGGCCGGCTTCCTCTTCGGCCTGACCTCGGGCCGCGAGGTTCGCGATAGCTTGCGCCTGGGCGCGCTGGCCGCCGCCGAGATCATCAGCCATGTCGGTGCGCGGCCGGATGTGAACCTCAAGGTGCTCGCGGGGAACGAAGGGCTTTTGTGAAAGCCTCTACGCCTGTCATTCCGGGGCGGCCCTCCGGGCCGAACCCGGAACCCACGACCGGGTGAGACGATAGCTTTGCGAAGCGGGAGGTGGTTGCGATTGGGCAATCACCCAGTCATGGATTCCGGGTTCTTCGCTATGCGAAGCCCCGGAACGACAGAGTGGCGGCTCGGTCGCCCCCTCAATACAGCGTCGCCTTGACCCGCTCCGGCAACGCCTTGTCATAGGCCTCTCCGTCGAACGTCTCGACTGCCGCATCCCGCGCTGTGATGTCGCGCAGGATTGTGCCCGCACTCGGCACCGCGCCCTTGGCGACATGCTTGCCTGCGTCCCACAGCGCGGCCCGCACCACCGCGCGCGAGCACTGGAAGTAGACGCTCTTCACCGTGACCACGATGACGCAGGCAGGGAGCTTCCCGGCCATCTCAAAACGCCCGCACAACTCAGGGTCGCTGGAGAGGGCCGCGACTCCGTTGACGCGCAGGGTCTCCCCATAACCGGGCACCAGGAAGAGCATTCCGATTCGCGGGTCGAACAGGATATTCTTCAATGAATCCAGGCGGTTATTGCCTCTTCGGTCGGGAATCAGCAGCGTTTTCGCGTCCGCCACCGTGACGAAGCCCGGCTGATCCCCGCGCGGCGAACAATCGAGGCCGCCGGGACCACTGGTCGCGAGCACGAAAAACGGCGAGGCGGCGATCAGCGCGGCGTAATTCTCATCGACATGGTCGATCTCCTTGGCGATCGACGCCGGCGCGATCGGGTTGGGATAGAGCGCCTCAAGTGCGTCGATGGAGGTCAGGGTGTGGGTGGGCATGGGCAGCGGTTCCGTCGGAGTGTTTGTCGTTCCATTCGGTCGTGGGTCAGTTTGAAACGCGTTGGTCCGAACAGGCTATACAGGATCGGCGCATTCCTTTACGGCAACTCCCTCCAATCTTGGAGAAAATGGAGTTCTCGATGTTTCGTATTCTCGTCGTTGCGGCGGCGGTCCTCGCAGCGCAGGCCGTCACGAGCGCGCATGCGCAAAGCGACTATCCCTTCAAGCTTCACAATCGTTCGCAGGGCTGGACGATCACCGGATTCCAGACGTTCTCCAACGGAAACTGGAGCAAGAATTGGCTGGGCGGGCCGGTGCGTTCAGGCAGTTCGGTCGATATGGATTGGAAGAGCAATGCCGGTTCCTGCAAGGTGCGCTTCCGTGTCCAGTGGGCCGATTATAGCCCGACCGAGCACCAGGCGGACTTCTGCGAGCTCAAGAACCTCTACATGCTCAATGAAGGCTTCCGTACGGACTGATCTGGGATAGCCGGTGTAACAGCTGTGGTCGCCCGGGGCGCTTGGACATGGCCAAGGTGATAGCGTGTGGCGCGTCGATAGAGAACAGTAAGTCTCAGCCGCCGATTTGAAGCTGGACCCGCTACCGTCCATTCTAACGCCAAGTCATGCCAGCACATGCGCTTGAATCAAAAACGCCCCACATCGGCGATGTGGGGCGTTTTTGATTTCACGTGAAACGCAAGCGCGTCACGGCTGCTGTAAGCCTCACTCGGCCGACTGCTTCTCGCGGGTCTTCTCCGCGTCGCGCTGGGCCTTGAGCTTCTCGGTTAGGTCCTCGCCGGTCTCCTGGTCGACGACCTTCATCGAGAGGCGGATCTTGCCGCGGTCGTCCTGGCCGAGGAACTTGACCTTGACCTTGTCGCCTTCCTTGACGACGTCCGAGACCTTCTGGACGCGCTGGGCGGCCAGTTCGGAGATGTGGACGAGACCGTCCTTGGCGCCGAAGAAATTCACGAAGGCGCCGAACTCCATGATCTTCACGATCGTGCCGTCATAGATCATGCCGACTTCGGCTTCCGAGACGATCGACTTGATCCACTTGATCGCGGCTTCGATCGACTTGCCGTCGGCCGAGGCGATCTTGATGGTGCCGTCATCCTCGATATTGACCTTGGCGCCGGTCTTCTCGACGATTTCGCGGATGACCTTGCCGCCCGAACCGATGACTTCACGGATCTTGTCGACCGGGATCTTCATCGTCTCGATGCGCGGGGCATATTCGCCGAGCTGGCCGCGCGAGGTCGAAAGCGACTTGTTCATCTCGTCGAGAATGTAGTCGCGACCGCCCTTGGCCTGCTCGAGGGCGACCTTCATGATCTCCTCGGTGATGCCGGCGATCTTGATGTCCATCTGCAGCGAGGTGATGCCCTCGGCCGTTCCGGCGACCTTGAAGTCCATGTCGCCGAGATGGTCCTCGTCACCCAGGATGTCGGAGAGCACGGCGAAGCGCTCGCCTTCCAGGATCAGGCCCATGGCGATGCCCGCAACCGGTGCCTTCAGCGGGACACCCGCATCCATCAGCGCCAACGAGGTGCCGCAGACGGTGGCCATCGAGGAGGAGCCGTTCGACTCGGTGATCTCCGAGACGACGCGGATCGTGTAGGGGAACTCCGACTTCGCCGGCAGCATCGGCCGGATCGCGCGCCAGGCGAGCTTGCCATGGCCGATTTCGCGGCGGCCGGGCGAACCCATGCGGCCGGCTTCACCCACCGAATAGGGAGGGAAGTTGTAGTGCAGCAGGAAGGTCTCCTTGTAGGTGCCTTCCAGCGAGTCGATGTACTGCTCGTCATCGCCGGTGCCCAGCGTGGTCACGACCAGCGCCTGCGTCTCGCCGCGGGTGAACAGCGCCGAACCATGGGTGCGCGGCAGGATGCCGGCCTCGGCGACGATCTTGCGGACCGTCTTGAGGTCGCGGCCGTCGATGCGGACTTTGTCGTCCAGGATCATCCAGCGCACGACCTTGGCCTGGGCTTCCTTGAACTGGCCGCCGACCTGCTCCTTGGTGAAGGTCGTCTTGCCGTCCGGCGTCTCCGTAATCAGCGAGGCGACCTTGGCCTTGGCGGCGTCCAGAGCCTTGTAGCGCTCGGCCTTGGTGCGGATCTGGTAGGCGGCGCGGATGTCCTTGTCGACCAGCTTGAGCACGGCGTCGAGAACGACGGCGTTGTCGGCCGGGGTATAGTCGCGCGGCTCCTTGGCGGCCTTCTCGGCCAGGCGGATGATCGCTTCGATCACCGGCTGAAAGTGCTTGTGGCCGAACATCACGGCGCCAAGCATGATCTCCTCGGAGAGCTGCTTGGCCTCCGACTCGACCATCAGGACGGCGTCGGGCGTGCCGGCGACGACGAGGTCGAGCTGCGATTCCTTGATCTCGTCGACCAGCGGGTTGAGCTTGTAGGCGCCGTCGAAATAACCGACGCGGGCGGCGCCGATCGGGCCCATGAAGGGCACGCCCGACAGGGTCAGTGCAGCCGAGGTGGCGACCATCGCGACGATGTCGGGATCGTTCTCGAGGTCATGCTGCAGCACGGTGCAGACGATCTGCGTCTCGTTGCGGTAGCCCTCGACGAAGAGCGGGCGGATCGGCCGGTCGATCAGGCGCGAGACCAGCGTCTCCTTCTCGGTCGGGCGGCCTTCGCGCTTGAAATAGCCACCGGGAATGCGGCCGGCGGCGAAAGTCTTTTCCTGGTAGTTCACGGTCAGCGGGAAGAAATCGATCCCGGCCTTGGGTGTCTTGGCGGAGACGACGGTCGCGAGCACCACGGTCTCGCCATAGGTGGCGAGCACGGCGGCGTCGGCCTGGCGGGCGATCTTGCCGGTTTCGAGCACGAGCTTGCGCCCGCCCCACATCAGTTCTTCGGTCTGGACATCGAACATGGATTTATCTTTCGGATCGGATGTGACCCGCCTTCGCGTCCCAAGCCCATGGGCAAGACGGCGAAACGCTCGGGCTTCGGACTGAACCATCCGCGCCCGGGCGCTTGGCGATCCTGCCATGGGCGAGAGGCGCCCGGCGGGTCATGCGGCAGACCGCCCCATGCGGCTGTCGCGTTTTAGCGGGGTCGATGCCGCACCATTGCGGCGCCCCCCTTATATGAAAGCGCCCGGAGCGGAACCGCACCGGGCGTTGAATGTCAGGCGACGATCAGCGGCGGATGCCGAGCTTCTCGATCAGCGTCTTGTAGCGCGGCTCGCTCTTGCTCTTCAGGTAGTCGAGCAGCGAACGACGCTGCGAGACCATCTTGAGCAGGCCGCGACGCGAATGGTTGTCCTTGACATGCGACTTGAAGTGGCCGGTCAGGTTGTTGATGCGCTCGGTGAGGATCGCGACCTGGACTTCCGGCGAGCCGGTGTCGTTCGGCTTGGTGGCATGCTCTTTCATGAGCGCGGTCTTGCGCTCGGCAGTGATCGACATCGTGTGATCCTTCGGTTGGGTGTTGATCTGGCGGGCCACAGCCGGGATGTCGTCCAGCAGGGTCCGAAGCCCGCGAGCGCCTCATCGAGGAGGGGTCGCGCAGCCGGTTTTTAACGCCGGTTGGCGCGGGGTATACACGAAATGGCGGGAAACGCCAGCGCTGCGGGCGGAACCTGTCGCCGGGCTCGCTGGTTGGACAGGTAGTCCAACAGCAGGTGTAGCGTCATGCGCAATTCGGACAAGGATCGCCTCATCATCGCGCTCGGGGCGCAGTTGCGAGCCGAGCGGCAGACTCGCGAAGCGCTCGCCGCCGTCATCGGCAACGGGCAGATCGACCGCGAGGTCCTGCTTGCGATCCTGGCAGATCCGATCCCGGCCTCGTCACCCCACATCGGGCGGGTGGACATGGCTCCGCTGACGCAGGACGATCTCGTCAAGGCCGATCGGTTCGCCTTGGCCGGCCCTCACCCGCGGGCCAGAGCCGCCTGATCGCTGGCATCGCCATATCCGCGCCGAAACGCGACGCTGCCGACTCTGAGCACGCCGCGCGTCATCTCGCCTTTGGCGACATCCCCGCTATCGCTTTCGAAATAGATAAGGTTGCGGTCAAGTTCGTAGCGGCCATGGCGCCAGGCCGCGCTGCCTGGCTGGGCTTCGTTGTAGCGCCCGTCCGGCCGCAACTCGATCACGACGCCGCTGTCTTCGCTGGCCCAGCGGCCGATCGCGGCGCGAGCGAGGGCATCAGCTGCCTCCGCGATGGCTACGTCGCGGGATTGTGCCGGCAGCGGCGTCGGCACGAAGCGGGTGGCGAAGCTGCTGAGCCTGAGAAGGGCTTGGGCGAACGGCATGAATGTGACTCCGGATGCGACGAGATCATGTGCTGTCGCAGCAGCAGTCGTTCGATCGGCCTCTGAGGTTCAAACTCAACCGATCAATCCACACCGTCTCGGAGGTGCCAACCCCGTGCCGGTTTGAAAGCCGGGCGTGAATCCGCTCCGCCCCTGAACTCGGCGCGGGGCGAGACCGCTCAGAACTCTTCCCAGCCGGCATCGCCAGCGCGGCTGTTGGCGACTTTCTTGGCCGGTGCCCGTGGAGCGGGCGCGGGTGCTGCAGCCCTCGATACAGGAGCCCTGGTCTGCACGAAGGCAGCCTCGGCGAGATGGCGAAGGCGCGCGGGCTCGGTGGGCCCGGACTGCGCGGCGTGCCGTGTGCCCATCTCTTCCGGCCCGGTCCTGAAGGCCGCGACGAGGTCGTTCAGTTGGCCGATGCGGGTCGAGAGCGAGGCAGCCGAGGCGGCGCTCTGCTCGGACAAGGCCGCATTCTGCTGAGTCATTTCGTCGAGATGCGCGACCGCCTGGCTCATCTCGTCGATGCCGTTGGCCTGTTCGCCGGCAGCCGAGGAGATGTCGGCGATGGTGGCGGCGACCTTGCGCGAGGCGGCCAGGATCTGGGTCAGCTGGTCGCCGGCCTGGCGCACGAGCTTCACACCCTCGCCGACCTCCATATTGGACGACGAGATCAGGCCGGAGATGTCCTTGGCGGCTGCGCTCGAACGCTGCGCCAGGGTCCGGACCTCGGAGGCAACGACGGCGAAGCCCTTGCCGGCATCGCCAGCGCGGGCGGCTTCGACGGCGGCGTTCAAGGCCAGAAGATTGGTCTGGAAGGCAATGTCGTCGATGACGCGGATGATGTCGGAGATCTTCTGCGAGGCGCTCTCGATGCGCGCCATCGCCTCGACCGCCTGACCGGCGATCGCGCCACCCGACTGCGCCGCATTCATGGCTTCGGTCGCGATGCTGGCAGCCTCGCGCGAGGCCTGGGCCGACGCCTTGACGGAAGCCGCGAGCTCCTCGGTGGTGGCGGCGGTTTCTTCCAGGCTCGACGCCTGCTCCTCGGTGCGCTTCGACAGATCGTCGGC
>NZ_LJHQ01000037.1 GCF_001295925.1 Allobosea sp. AAP35
CCCCGCTTGCAGTGGGGAGGGGTGGGGTGGGGGGGCGTTGTGCCTGGCTCGACCGTCGCGCCATATCCTGCACGCCCCCCCATTCCTAACCCTTCCCCACCGCAAGCGGGGGGAAGGGAATCGGTCACGGCGGCGCTCGCGCGAATCAGGGGCCGGAAAAGGCGCATGGGACATGATAGCTCAGGCGCGATGATAGGGGTGCCCGGTCAGGATCGTCATTGTCCGGTAGAGCTGTTCGAGCACGAGCACCCGCACCAGCTGGTGCGGAATCGTCAACGCGCCGAAGCCCAGCGTCAGCCCGGCTGCGTCACGGATCTCGTCGGCGAGGCCGTCGGCGCCGCCGATGACAAGGCTGAGCGAAGCGGTGCCCGCGTCGCGCGCGGCTGCGATACGGGCAGCGAAGGCGTCGCTGCCCTGGCTCCTGCCGCGTTCGTCGAGCACGATCACCAGACCCGGCGCGAGCCTGGCGGTGATCGCGGCCGCCTCGTCGCGCTTGCGCTCGTCGGGCCGGCGGCCGCGGCTTTCGGCCAGTTCGATGATCTCGGGGCCGGTCAGCCCGAGCCCGCGCCCCAGTGTGGCGGCGCGCTCGCGGTAGCGTTCGCAGAGCTCGCGTTCGGGTCCGTCCTTGAGCCGGCCGACGGCGATCAGGGCGAGGCGCATCGATCTCGCTTCATGTCGGCCCGGAGTCGCGGCCTCAGCCGACCAGGCGCTCATTGGGGCGATCGGCGCCCCACATCTTCTCGAGATTGTAGAACTGGCGCACTTCCGGGCGGAAGACGTGCACGATGATGTCGCCGGTGTCGATCAGCACCCAGTCGCAGGCCGGCATGCCCTCGACCTTGGGGGGCTGCAGGCCCGACGCTTTCAGCGCCTCGACCAGCGAATCGGCGATGGAGGCGACATGACGGTTCACGCGGCCAGACGCGATGATCATCGCGTCAGCCAGCGAGGTCTTGCCGACCAGGTCGATGACCGTGATGTCTTCGGCCTTCATGTCTTCGAGCACATGCAATGCGAGGGCGACGCTGTCGGCAGAGGGGTTCTCTGCAACGGCGGCCTGGGGAAGCGGCGTGGGCTCGGCTTCGCCAAGGGTTGAACGGTTCAGTTCCGTATCCTCACATGTTCGACGTGCTCAGGGCACGACAGGATCAAAATACGCCGGATCGGCCCGAAATTCAATCGCTCTGCGCCTGCTGGCGCAACATCGTCGAAGACAGCTCGGAGCGACGGCCGTGCAGGAAAATCCAGGCCGGGGGTCTGGCATGGGCGATCGCCGCCGCCTGGCTCTCCGCCATCCGCCAGCGCGACAGCCAGTTGGCGGCCGGCGAGGCGACCGAACTATGCGTCGAGCCCGGCCGGTCGATCACCGCGATCGGCATCATCCGGGCGATGGCGCGCCATTCGTTCCAGCGGTGAAAGCCGGCGAGATTGTCCGACCCCATGATCCAGACGAATTTCACCCCCGGGCAACGGCGCTTTAGGGCGCGCAGCGTATCGGCGGTGTAGCGCGTGCGCAGCATCGCCTCGATGCCGGTGACATGGATTCGCGCATGGTCTGCGAGCTTGCGGCCGAAGCGCACGCGCTGAGCCAGTGCGGGCAGGGCGGCGTTGTCCTTCAGCGGGTTGCCGGGCGTGACCAGCCACCAGACCCGATCGAGCTGCAGCCGCCGCAGCGCGGTGAGGCTTGCCATGCGGTGGCCGTCATGGGCCGGGTTGAAGGTGCCGCCGAACAAACCGATGCGCAGTCCCGGCGCATGCGGCGGCAGGCGCAGATGCTCGGTCGCGGCATGAGAGGCGCGCGGCAGCGCAGGCGTGCTCGTCCGGGGATCTGGGCTCACGGACGAATCTGGCCACTGCCATGGACACGATATTTGAACGAGCAGAGTTGCTCGAGGCCAACCGGCCCACGTGCATGCATGCGGCCGGTGGCGATGCCGATTTCCGCGCCGAAGCCGAATTCGCCGCCATCCGCGAACTGGGTCGAGGCATTGTGCAGGACGATCGCCGAATCGACCTCCTTGAGGAAGCGGGCGGCGGCGGTCTCGTCGGCGGTGACGATCGCATCGGTGTGGTGTGAGCCATAGCGCTCGATATGGTCGATCGCCGCGTCGAGCCCGGCGACCACCTTCACCGCGATGATGCGATCGAGATATTCAGTCGCCCAATCCTCGGCCGTGGCAGGCGTGATGCGCGTATCGATGGCCTTCGTGGCGGCGTCGCCACGCACGGCGCAGCCCGCCTCCAGCAATGCCGCGACGAGCGGCCGCAGATGCGTTTCGGCACAGGCCGCATCGACCAGCAGCGTTTCGGCCGAGCCGCAGACGCCGGTGCGCCGCAGCTTGGCGTTGAGCACGATCTCGCATGCCATGGCGAGATCGGCCGCGGCATGGATATAGACATGGCAGTTGCCGTCGAGATGGGCGAAGACCGGGACGCGGGCATCGCTCTGGACGCGGGCGACGAGACTTTTGCCGCCGCGCGGGACGACGACATCGACGGTGCCATCGAGGCCCTTCAGGATTTCGCCGACGGCGGCGCGGTCTCGCGTCGGAACGATTTGTATGGCGTCCGCGGGCAGGCCGGCGGATTCCAGACCGGTGCGCAAAGCCTGAGCGATCTGCGTGGACGTGCGCAGGCTGTCGGAGCCAGCGCGAAGGATCGCGGCATTGCCGCTCTTGAGGCAAAGCGCGCCGGCATCGGCCGTGACGTTGGGCCGGCTTTCGAAGATCACCGCGATGACGCCCAGCGGCGTCGCGACGCGCTCGAAGCGCAGGCCGTTGGGCTGCGTCCAGGTTGCGAGCACACGCCCCAGCGGATCGGGCAGGTCGGCGATGCCGGCGACCGCATCCGCGACCTCGGCGAGCCGGGCAGCGTCGAGCAGCAGCCGGTCGATGAAGGCGGCGTTCTGCCCGGCCGCCCGGGCCTCGGCGAGGTCGAGCGCATTGGCGGCCAGAATCGGGCCGGCATTCTGACGCAGCGCTGCGGCCATCGCGAGCAAAGCCGCGTTGCGCTGGGACTCGGATGAAAGCGCGATCTCCCGCGCCGCGGCGCGGGCGCGCCGGCCCAGGGCCAACATCTGCGCAACGACATCCTCGGCCGCGTCGTCGCGGACAACGCCGCTCGTCGAGACCACGCGGAGCGTGCTTTCGCTCGTCATTTCAACCCTGCCCAACGCCATCACGGTTGCAACCCTAGCCGACCCCGAGGGCCATGTCGTCCCGGTGGATCATCTCGGCGCGGCCGGGATAGCCGAGAATCGCCTCGATATCGCGCGACGCCTTGCCCAGCACCAGCGCCGCCTCGCCAGCATCATAGGCGACGAGCCCGCGGCCGAGGACGCGGCCCTCGACATCGCGGATCAGCACGGCGTCGCCGCGCGCGAAATCGCCCTCGATCCGGCTGACGCCGACGGGCAGCAGGCTGGCCCCGCCGCGCAGCGCACGGGCCGCACCGGCATCGACATGAAGCGCGCCGCGAGGCTCCAGCGAGCCGGCGATCCAGGTCTTGCGGGCGGTCGCGGGCGTCGAGGCGGTGAGGAACCAGGTGCAGCGCGCGCCCGAGGCGATCGCGGCGAGCGGGTTCTTCGGCCGTCCGTCTGCGATCAGCATATGGGTGCCCCCGGCGGCCGCGATCTTGCCGGCCTCGATCTTGGTGCGCATGCCGCCTCGCGACAATTCGGAGGCCGCCCCTCCCGCCATCGCATCGATCTCCGGCGTGATGCGCTCGACCAGCGGGATATGTCGCGCCGCCGGATCGCGGGCGGGGGGCGCGGTGTAGAGGCCGTCGATGTCGGAGAACAGGACGAGCAGGTCCGCGCCCGCCATGGTGGCGACGCGGGCGGCGAGCCGGTCGTTGTCGCCATAGCGGATCTCGGTGGTGGCGACGGTGTCATTCTCGTTGATCACCGGGATCGCGCGCAGATCGAGCAGGCGGCCGAGCGTGGCGCGCGCGTTGAGATAGCGGCGGCGCTCCTCGGTGTCGGCGAGCGTCAGCAGGATCTGCCCGGCGGTCAAGGCGTGCGCGCCCAGCGCCTCCGACCAGGTCCGGGCCAGGGCGATCTGGCCGACCGCTGCGGCGGCCTGGCTCTCTTCGAGACGCAGCGGGCCCGAGGGCAGGCCCAGCACGGTTCTGCCCAGAGCGATGGCGCCCGAGGAAACGACGAGAATATCGGCGCCGCGCTGGTGCAACTCGGCGAGATCCTCGGCCAGGGCGGCGAGCCAGGCCTGGCGCAGACGGCCGCGCGCACGGTCGACCAGCAGGCTCGATCCGACCTTGACGACGATGCGGCGGAACTGGTTCAACGACGGCGTCTGCACGGGGTGGGGAACCGACGGGTTGGCAATGATCAATGCCTGCCTGTTGGCGAAAAGCGCGCCGTTGTAAAGCGTTCGTGCCGGGCAGCGGAGGCCCGATCGCCGCATTTGCCCGACAGTTGCATTGACAATGCGGTTTCGAGCGCCCATATGGAGCGTGTCGATATTTAGGCCGAACGACGTGGCCCCGCGCATGAAGATGCGCTTGCTGACGACCTTCCCGCTAAAATTCGAAAAAGGGCGCGCGGACTCCTTCTCGCGTCTTACAACAATACCGTGAAAGGGTTCGTCATGAGCGCCGGTACAGTTAAGTGGTTCAATTCGACCAAGGGTTTTGGTTTCATTCAGCCGGATGATGGTGGCCAGGACGTGTTCGTCCACATCAGTGCCGTCGAGCGTGCTGGCATGCGCGATCTCCGGGAAGGTCAGAAGATCTCCTATGAGCTCACGCAGGACAAGCGCTCGGGCAAGATGTCCGCCGACCAGCTCCGCGCCGAGTGAGACGACAGCCGCGTCAGCGGGCCACGAGATCAGGAAGGGCGACCACGGATGTACTGGCGCCCGCCATTTCCAAGCCTAGATGATGCGGCATGACGAAGGGTCGGGGACCAAATGCCCGGCCCTTTTTCCATCCTCCAACCGCAGGAGTGAGACATGCAGGTTCTCGTTCGCGACAACAATGTCGACCAGGCCCTCCGGGTTCTGAAGAAAAAGATGCAGCGCGAAGGCGTCTTCCGCGAAATGAAGCGCCGTTCGGCTTATGAGAAGCCGTCCGAGAAGCGCGTTCGCGAGAAGGCCGATGCCATCCGCCGCGCCCGCAAGGTCGCCCGCAAGCAGATGCAGCGCGAAGGCCTGATTGCAGCGCCCAAGCCCAAGCCGAAGCCGGTGCGCGCTGGAAGCGCACCTGCGCCGCGCTGATTTCGATACCATTGGGGCGCATTTTGGATTATTGCGCCCTCGCGGGTCATTTTCGAGCCCGTGACAACACGAGAGAAGGCTAGCCTTGAAGAACCCGACCGACCGCAGCTTCACTGATCGTCAGGCCAATTCCGCGGCCGCCAAGAAGGCGCTCCTCGAGCGTTTCAAGGCACGGCCCGGTCCGGATGACCCGATCATGCAGCAGCGACGCGCGGAACGCGAAGCCGTCGCCGTTGCCCGCGCCGAGCGCGAGGCCGAGAAGGCCGCCGCGCGCGCCGAGCAGGAGCGTCTCGACGAGATCGAGCGGCTGAGGCTTGTCGAGGAAGAGCGCCTCGCCGAGATCGCCCGCGAAGTCGCCCGCAAGGCCGAGCAGGCCAAGCGCGATGCCGAACGCCCGCGCAAGGTGCTGCTGGAAGCCGTGCAGTACGCGCAGATGCGCGCTGCCGGCAAGGGCGGCCGCCGCTAAGACATCCGGCGCCGGGCACGATCGTTCCCGGCGTACCGCTGACGGGGTTTCGCATGCACGCCTTGCGCGGCAGGAGGCTCGGCAGTCGATGCTTCCGGCCTGAACCGATGCGCCTTGGCGCGTCTGTCCGGCTGGCGTGACACGCCTCCCTCCCAGGAGTCGGGTCGCTTCGGGCCGTTAGGCTCGGATCGGGAACCCGCCTTCGCTGCATTTATCCGGAGCAAGCCGCCATGGCGACGCGAGGACTCTCCGCCGACGAAATCAAACGTCGCGCCCAGCTCGCCTTCGACAAGGCCGATGCCCGCAAGCAGGAGGCCTCCCGCGCGATGGAGGCCGAGCAGCTCGAGCGAGACCTCGTGCTGCAGAAGACCGTGCGCCTGAAGGCGTTGCGGCTCGCCAAGGAAGCGGCTGATGCCGAGACCGCCGCGATCATCGCCGACGAGCAGGCCAAGGCCAAGGCCGAGATCGCCGATGCAAAAGCGGCCGTCAAGGCGGCCAGGACCGCGAAGGCCGCCGCGGTGGTCAAGCGCGTGCCGAAGGCCAAGCCCGCTCCCTGAGCGCGTCCGGTTTCGGTCAATAGCCGGATTCCCGTCACATCGAACTGGTTTCGGCGCGTGGATCCTTCCGTCGCGCCAGCGTCCGCTTGCATTGCCGCGCGAAAACGTCACTTCCGGTTGACCAAGCCCGCCGATGACGTATGAAAAATCGTCGCAGGCAGAATAGTCTCTCCGCCGGTTGAACCTTTTCCAAGCTCGCCGCGACCAACCCTTGCGAGCCGGATGTTAGGCCTCGAGGGCGATGCATACGGAATCGGACGACGAACTCGTCAAGCGGATCGCCGGTGGCGACCGGCTCGCGATGAAGGTGCTGTTCTCACGGCATCAGACGCGGGTTTATCGTTTCGCGCTGCGCCTGCTGCGCGACGAGACGATGGCGGAGGATGTGACCGGTGACGTCTTCATGGATCTCTGGCGTCAGGCCGACCGGTTTGAGGGGCGCTCCTCGGTCACGACCTGGCTGCTCACGATCGCGCGCAACAAATCCTACTCGGCCCTGCGCAAGCGCCGGGACGCCGGGCTCGACGATGATGTCGCCGAGAGCATGGAGGACGAAGCCGACGATCCCGAGGTCGTGCTGCAGAAGCAGGACAAGGGGCACGCGATCCGGGCCTGCCTCAAACAGCTGTCGCGCGAGCATGCCGAGGTCATCGATCTCGTCTACTACCATGAGAGCTCCATCGAGGAGGTCGCCCGGGTCGTCGGCATCCCCGAGAACACGGTCAAGACGCGACTGTTTCATGCCCGCAAGAAGCTGGGTGAACTGCTCAAGAACGCGGGGATCGACCGGGGCTGGCCCTGAGACCAGGCCGGACACTCGCCCGGTTGCCCGATATTCGCCGATGCCTTGCCGCCCTTCATCGAGCCGTTCTGGAGTTCAGTCATGACCGACGCCATCGCGACCGATCCGCAGCGCGCCGAGATCGAGCTGCTGTTGCCGTTCTATGCCAATGGGCGCATCTCGGCGGCCGACAAGGGCCGTGTCGAGGCGGCGCTGGCCGTCGACCCCGATCTCGTTGCTCGGCTTGCCATCATCCGTGACGACATGGCCGAGACGACGCTGCTGAACGAGAGCCTGGGCGCGCCATCGCCGCGTGTCCTGGATCGCCTGATGGCGGGGATGGAAGCCGAACCGCGCCGGCTCGGTCTGCTTGCGACCGCCCGCGGTGGCTTCATCACCTGGCTCGGTGCCGTGATGGCCTCGCAGCCGCCACGACGCCTGGCCTATGCCGGCGCGGCCGCCTGCGCGCTGATCGCGATTCAGGGCATCGCACTGACCAGCATCGCCTTGCGTGAAAACACGGGGTTCGAAACGGCATCTGTTCCTGGCGGCTCGTCGGAGCGTTATGTGCTTCTCAGCTTTGCGTCCGATGCGCGGGCCGGCGACATCGCTTCGTTCTTCAGGCGGTTCGATGCATCCGTGGTCGATGGACCGCGTGCCAACGGCTATTTCAAGGTCCGGGTCGGCGATGCCTCCCTGACGCAGACCCAGGTCGATGCCATTGCGGCGCGGATGAAGGCGGAGGCGGCGATCGTCCGCTTCGTCGCGCCGGCGCCCTGAGCGTCCGGCGCGGGTAACGCGGATGACGCGGCTTTCCCCTTCTGCTATCTCGCCCCTTCTGCTATCTCGTCGCTTGCATCGGGTGCATCGGGAGGGCGCATCATGACGTCATCGCTCTGCCTGGTTCATCGCCTGAATCGCGCCCTGCGGCTGGCTGGCGGCGGATGCCTTGCCGTCGTGATTGCCTTGAGCCCCGGTCTTATTCAACCGGTCCAGGCACAGCAGGTGCCGGCGCAGCCGCCGGGCACCGGTGACGCCAACACGCCCGCGGCCGCTCCTTCAGGCCCCACGACGCGGTCGATTACGGTGCAGCCGCCAGCCTGGCAGCTGCCGTCGGTCTTCGGATCGTCGCGCGCCTCGCGCACGATGGTTCCCGCAGCCAACGAGACAAGATTCGTCCCCGACGAGATCCTGTTCGAACTCGCCCCCAGTGCTCAGGCCGAAACCGTGTTGCGGCGCTATGGCGCGACGCTGATCACCAGTCGTCGCGTCGAACTTGCGGGCACGACTCTGATCCGCGCCCGGCTCGAGGCCGGTCGCGACCTGCGCGCGGTCTTGACCCAGATGGCCGACGACAACGCCATCGCCGGCGCGCAACCGAATTTCACCTATGAGCTTCAGCAGGAGCTGGCGCGGCCGGTCAGCACGACGGCATCCGGTGGTGGACGTTCCGACGTGCCGACGCTGCGCCTGTCCGATCCGGCGGCAGCTCGCGCCGCGCGGACGCCGCGCCGCGATCTGCCGCCGCAATATGTCATCGACAAGCTGCGGCTGGGCGATGTGCACAAGCTCGCGCGCGGGGCCGCGATCCGCGTGGCGGTGATCGATTCCGGGGTCGATGTCGGCCATCCGGAACTGCGCGGCGCGATTGCCGGTTTTTTCGACGCGCTCGGCGAAGCCTTTGTGCCGCATGCCCATGGCACGGCGATGGCCGCGGCGATCTCGGCGCAAGGCCAGTTGCAAGGAGTCGCCCCGGCGGCGCAATTGCTGGTCGCGCGGGCGTTCTCGGGACACGCCAACTCCGCTTCGGCGAGCGGCACCAGCCTGCAGATCATGGCAGCGATCGAATGGGCGGTGGAGCACGGCGCCCGCGTGATCAATCTCAGCTTTGCCGGGCCCGAAGACAGGCTGCTCTCCCGCGGCCTGGCCGGCGTCGCCGCCCGCGGGATCATCGCGGTCGCGGCTGCCGGCAATGGCGGCCCGGGCGCCGCGCCGCTTCATCCGGGCGCCGACCCCAATGTCATTGCCGTGACGGCCACCGATGCCGATGACCGGATCTTCCGCCATGCCAGTCGCGGCGGCTATATCGCGCTGGCGGCGCCGGGCGTCGATGTGCTCGCCGCCGAACCGCAGGGGCGCTACGCCTTCTCCTCTGGCACCTCGATCGCAGCCGCGCATGTGTCGGGGCTGGTCGCGCTGGTGCTGGAGAAGCGGCCCGATCTCGACCCCGCCGGCATGAGGCGGCTGCTGACGCAGAGCGCGATCGATCTCGGCTCGAAGGGGCGCGACCCGGTCTATGGCGCGGGCCGCATCGACGCCGCTGCGGCGCTGTCGCAAGCCTTGCCCGTCACCGCTTCGCGGCCTTGATTGCTCCCGCCTAAGCCTGCGCGTTGGCGTTGCCGCCCAGGCGCTGTGCCGGCTCGTATTGCCCTTCGAGACGGTTGGCATGGCGGTGCAGAAGGCGCCAGCTGCCGTCCTCGAAGCGAAAGACATGGGTGACGCGGTTGGTCCAGCGGGTTGGCTGGTCCATCCCCGGCAGCCTCACGTCGAAGCTCTCGATATCGGTGGTGTAGGCGAGTTCGGCCCCGATGATGGTGGTGACGTTCTCGTGGCTGACGGTGCCGCCCTTGAACTGCTGCCCGGCCCAGTCCCAGCGTTTGGAAATGGCGTCCCAACCCTTTTCGTAGCCGCCCCAGCCATACATGCTCGTCGCGTCGTCGGCGTGGGAGTAGAGCGCCTTGATCGGCCCGACATCGCCATTGGCGACGGAGGCGAGCGCCGCGCGCAGCCGGGCCAGCGCGGTGGGAAATGTGGCTGCCGGCGACGTGTGGGGGGCTCCGTCCATGACTGTCTCCATCAGGTCAATAGGCTAGCACGTGCCGGGGCCAATCCGGCAAGCGCCTCGTGCCCTGCTTTCCAGGCCGCGGGCGCTTGACCTTCTGCGTCGCATCGGACTGATGTCGCGCCATGGCCCGCCCGAGACTCCTTTTCGTTGCAACCGAGGACTGGTTCTTCGCGTCGCATTTCCTGCCGATGGCGCGGGCGGCGCGCGAGCTCGATTTCGATGTCGCCGTGATCGCGCGTGAGCGGCAGCATCGCCGCGCGATCGAAGCCACGGGCGCCCGGCTGATCGCGCTCGAGGCGGAGCGCCGCAGCCTTGATCCGCGCGCGCTGCTGCGCCAGGTCACCTCGCTGAAGCGGCTGATCGAGGCTGAGCGGCCCGACATCCTGCATTGCATCGCGCTGAAGCCGATCGCGCTCGCAGGGCTCGCCGGCCGCCTGGCGGGGGTCGAGCGGCGCGTCTATGCGCTGACGGGGCTGGGCTTCCTCGGTGCCAGGCAGGGTCTGGTCGCCGCCACCGCCCGGCTGGCCGCGACGGCGTGGCTGCGTGGCGCGATCGATGGGCCGCAGGTGCGCTTCCTGTTCGAGAACCCCGATGATCCGGTCACGTTGGGTCTCGATCCGCAGGATGCGGCCAAGATCGCGATCGTCGGCGGCGCCGGCGTCGATCCGCTGATCCTGATGCCCGAGCCGATGCCGCCGACGCCACCGTTCAAGGTCGCGCTGGTGGCGCGGTTGCTCTGGTCGAAGGGGGTCGATCTCGCGGTCGAGGCGGTGCGGCTCGCCCGCGCGCAGGGCGCGCGGGTCGAACTGACGATCCATGGCGCGCCCGACCCGTCCAACCCCAAGGCTATCCCCGAGGATATGCTGAAGCAGTGGGCTTCGCGGCCGGGCGTGGTCTGGGCCGGGCCGACCCGCGATATCGAGGGCGTATGGCGCCAGCACCATCTGTGCATCCTGCCCTCGCGCGGCGGCGAGGGGTTGCCTCGCACGATCCTTGAGGCCGCCGCCTGTGGCCGCCCGATCCTGACCACCGATGTGCCGGGTTGCCGCAGCTTCGTGCGTGACGGGCAGGACGGCCGGGTCGTCCCGGTGGATGACGCCGCCGCCCTGGCACAGGCGCTGATCGCGCTCGCGCGGGCTCCGTCGCTGGCCGAGCGCATGGGAGCCAGCGCCCGGGCCCGCCTGCTCGACGGATACACCGAGCGCGACGTGATGAACGCGGTCAAGACGCTGTATCGCAGCATGCTCAGCGCGCCGACCACGGATATCGTGGCGTGAGTGCGCCGCCTCTCGATCGACGCGCCTTCATCGTCGAACACACCCGCCTGCTGCCGGTGCCGCATGCGCCCGAGATCAGCCTGCATGTGGCGCAGGAGGCGACCGAGCTTTGGCAGAAGACGGAGGACGAACTCGCGATGATCGGCCTGCCGCCGCCGTTCTGGGCTTTCGCCTGGGCCGGCGGGCAGGCGTTGGCGCGCTATCTGCTGGATAACCCGGGCATCGTGCACGGGCTCCGCGTGCTGGATTTCGCCAGCGGCTCGGGGCTTGTCGCGATCGCGGTGGCGAAATGTGGGGCGAGCCCTGTCGAGGCCTGCGATATCGACGCCTTCGCGGCGGAGGCCATCGCGCTGAACGCCCTTGCCAACGGCGTTTCGGTCACGGTGCGGCTCGACGATCTGGTGGGTCGCGACGAGGGCTGGGACGTCGTCTGCGCCGGTGACATCTGCTACGAGCGGACGATGGCGCACAGCGTCATCGCCTGGCTGACGCAGCTGGCGTCAGGGGGAACGCGGGTGCTGATCGGCGATCCAGGACGCAGCTATCTGCCCAGGGACCGGCTGGAGGCGCTGGCGAGCTACGACGTGCCGGTGACGCGATCGCTGGAGGATGCCGACATCAAGCACAGCACGGTCTGGCAGCTGAAGGCGTAAGGCGAAGCCCACGCCTTCAGGCGGGGCTTGTCAGGCGGCGCGTCGCGCGGCTGGCATGGTCGCCACGCGGCTGTTCCTGGTGCGGAAGGTCGAGATCAGGCGGCTGAGCTGGGCGATCTGGTCGAGAAGCGTCTTGGCGGAGGCTGCGCTCTGCTCGGCGAGCGCGGCGTTCTGCTGGGTGATCTCGTCCATATGGCTGATGGTCTGGCTCATCTCGTCGATGCCATTGGCCTGTTCGCCCGAGGCGCTGGCGATCTCCTGGACGGTGTTGGAGACAGCCGCCGAAGCCTCGACGATCTGTTCCAGCGTGCCGCCGGCCTGGCCGACGAGCTTGACGCCCTCGGTCACCTCCGCATCGGACGACGCGATCAGCCCGGTGATGTCCTTGGCGGCGTCCGATGAGCGCTGGGCGAGCGCGCGGACCTCGGCAGCGACGACCGCAAAGCCGCGGCCGGCATCGCCCGCGCGGGCGGCCTCGACCGCCGCATTCAGCGCCAGGAGATTGGTCTGGAAGGCGATGCCGTCGATCACGCTGGTGATCTCGGAGATCTTCTTCGAAGCGTCCTCGATGCGGGCCATCGCCTCGGTGGCGTTCCTGACGATGTCGCCACCGGTTCGCGCGATCTTGGTGGCGTCGTCGGCCAGAGCCACGGACCGGCGCGAAGCCTGGGCGGAGGTCTTGACGGAAGCCGCGAGCTGTTCGGTCGTGGCCGCGCTTTCCTCCAGCGCCGAGGCCTGCTGCTCGGTGCGCAGCGACAGGTCTTCCGCGCCGGAGTTGATCTCCTGGGAGGAGGCGGCAATGGCGGCCGAACTGGCCTGGATGGTGGAAACCATCTCTTCGAGCCGGCCCATGGCCTCATTGAAGTGGTCGCGAATCGCCCCGTATTCGTGCGGGATGTCTTGGCCGATGCGGAAGGTCAGATCGCCCTTGGCGAGCGCCGCCATGCCTTCCGTCACTGCGACGACCGCCTTCTCGCGCTCGATCGTGAGCGCGCGCTCGGCGGCCTTCGCCTGCTCCTCGACCCTCAGGCGGGCGGTTTCCGACGCCTCCAGATACACCGAGATGGCATAGTCCATGTCGAGCAGGGCGGCCTTGACCAGCGCGCTGATTTCGGCGGCCCGGTCGGAAGCGCCTTCGATCTTGCCGCCGAAGCGGCCTTTCGGCCAACGGGCTTCCAGCACATCGCTGATGATCCGCTCTAGGATCAGGGCGTAGCCACCAATATACCAGCGCGGTTCGAGGCCGATGCGGGCGTGGATCTCGCCGACCTTGGTGACGGCGGCGACGTAGTTCTGATCGAACTGGCCCTTGGCGATCCGGTCCCAATGCGAGGACTGACGCTTCGCGGCGCCATCGATTTGCGTTTCGCTGCTGAAGAAGCGCTGCGTCTCCGGATAGCTCCTGAGCTGGCCGTAGAAGGCTTCAAGCGCGCCCGGCAGGGCTGCGACGATGTCGTCGTGCATGCCCTTGATCCGATCACGTCCTCGCGCATCGAGCTGCATGAAGGCAAGACGGCTGCTGAGATGATCGGCCGACATCGAAACGCTCCCTAACCCATGCGCCAACCTTTGGCGCTTGACGTAAGGAAAGCCCGCAATGGTTAATTTCTCATCAAGGACATGGCCGATCCCGATGAAATAAACAGGACAGGACTGTAGAATTGATCGACGTCGGTTGGAATGGCCCCGCCCGATCTTCAGGCGTCCGGTTCTAGGCCCGACCTGGCCTCGTAGCGATCAAGAAATGCGTCGACGGGGAGCGACCTGAAATCGCCGAGAGCCTCGCGCAGGCGGGCATGCTCCCAGTCCCACCATGCGAGCGCCAGCAGCCGTTGCGCGATCTCGGCGGAAAAACGCGACCGGATCGTGCGCGCGGGGTTGCCCGCGACGATGGTGTAGGGCGCGACATCCTTGGTGACGATCGCGCCGCCCGCGACGACCGCGCCGGTGCCGATGCTACGGCCGGGCAGGATGATGGCGCCATGGCCGATCCAGACATCGTGGCCGATTGTCACCGGGGTCGAGCGGCGCCATTCGAAGAAGGCGGCGTCGTCTTCCGCATCGTCGAAATAGGCGCTGGCGCGATAAGTGAAATGCGACTGGCTGGCCCGCTGCATCGGGTGGTTGCCCGGGTTGATCCGGGTCATCGCCGCGATCGAGCAGAATTTGCCGATGGTCGTATAGATGATGTTGGAATCGTTCACGACATAGGAGTAGTCGCCCATCGTCGACTCGATGAACGACGTGCGCGCGCCGATCTCGGTGTAGCGCCCCAGCGTGGCCTGCCGCACGCTCGCCGTCGGATCGATGACGGGTTCGAGCCCGAGTGTCTTGGCCGCCATGGAATGTCCTTCGCCGTTTCTTGTGCGGAAAGCTCGTCCGGCTCAGTGGCCGAACGGGAAGCTGTCGATCACGCGGAAGCGGCCGTCGCGGTCGTCCTGCCGGAACAGGGCAAGGCGGTCGATGGCCAAGGGCTCCGCAGGTACCGCCGCCGCATGGGCATCGGCCAGCGCGGCCGTGAGGGAAGCGACCGCGTCGCGCGGCAGCGAGCCGGTCAAGGTCATGTGGAAGCGGAAGTCATCGCCGACATAAGGGTAACCGAAGGCTTCGAGATAGGCCCGTTGTGCCGGCGTCAGCGGGCTGGCGAGGCGTCGCTCCAGATCGGCGGCGCTCAGCGGCGCGCGAAACGGCTCAAAGGCCTGGACCATGTCGAAGGCGAATTTCTGCAGGGCTGGGCTCGGCTGTGCCGGCACCAGAGCGACGAAGGAGCCGAGTGCGGTGACGGTCAAGCCGGCCAGCGGCACGCGCGCCAGCCCGGCGGCGATCTGATGGGTAAAGGCCCGCAGCTGGCCCTCGCTGCGCCCGTTCGCCAAAGTGAAGGGTGCCTTCAGCGTGGCATGGAAGCCATAGCGGCGGGGTTCGGCCGTGAGTTGCGGCCAGCTTTCGGCATCGGCGCCGGCCGGGACGGCAAAGGCGACGTCGTCGCCGGTGAAGGCATCATAGCCAAGGGTCGCGCAGCCAAAGCGCCAGAGCGCGCTGTTGGCCGGGGGAGCATAGTAGATGGCGTAACGTGGCGTGCTCAAAACGCGCGCTGCCCTTGCGACCAGACGGCCGCGATGACGGGGGTCGGGCCCAGTGCCTTGAAGCGCACGAGGTCGGCTCGCAGACCGGTCCGGAGATGGCCGCGATCCTTCAGGCCCAGAATGTCGGCGACCTTCCAGGTCACCATGCCCATCGCGTCGGGCAGGCCGAGGCCATGATCGTTGTGAAGCTTCAGCACCGCCTGGAGCAGGCTGGCGGGCACATAGTCCGAAGACAGCCCGTCGAGCAGGCCCTTTTCGGCGAGTTCGGAAACCGAAACACCGCCGGAATGCGAGCCGCCGCGCACGACATTGGGGGCGCCGGCGATGGTCGCCAGCCCGCGCTGCTTGGCGGCGGCTGCGGCTTCGACAGTGGTCGGAAATTCCGAGATCACGGCGCCCGAGGCGAGGCCCTCCTCGACATGCTCGACCGTGGTGTCGTCATGGGTCGCGATCGGGATGCCGCGCGAGCGGAACACGTCCACCACGGCCTGCCAGTTGCGCCTGACATTGGTGGCGCCTTCCTGCTGACGGGTCGTGACGTCCTCCTTGAACTCGGCCTCGCTCTTGCCGGTGCCGATGGCATAGGTGCGCAAATGCTCGATGTTGCGCCATTGGCGCTGGCCCGGCGTATGGTCCATCAGCGAGACGAGCTGGACGAGTTCGTCGTCCTGATAAGGCTCGATGTCGGTGAGCAGATCCGGGCTCGTCAGCTCGCAGCGCATGTGGATGCGGTGGTCGATGCGAAAGACGCCCTCGCGGCGGCCTTCCTCCAGCGCCTTCATCACATCGGCGAAGATGTCCTTGCGGTAGTCCTTGGCCGAGAACGGCGTGCCGGCGCAGATCGCGTCATAGACGGTGGTGACGCCGGCTGCCGCCATCTGCGCGTCATGGACCAGCGCGGCGGCGAGCCCGTTCGGCCAGAAGACCTTGGGCCGCGGCATGAAGTGCTTTTCCATGTTGTCGGTGTGCATCTCGACCAGGCCTGGCGCGACATAGTCGCCGCCGGCATCGATCGCACCGGGCAATGAGGAGAGGCCCTGATCGACGGCAGTGATGCCGGTGTCGTCGAAGACGACCGTGCCGGTGACGATCTCGTTTTCGAGGATCAGGCGGGCATTGGTCAAAACGGTCTGCATCAGGCAGCCTTCCGAAAGTCGGTGATGTCGAGATAGCGCGTCGCGACCTTTTCGCGCACGGCCTCGTCGTGGAAAATCCCGACGATGGCGGACCCTTTAGCACGGGCTTCGGCGATGAGATCGACCACAACGTCGCGGTTGGCCGCGTCGAGCGAAGCGGTCGGCTCATCGATCAGCATGATGGCGGAGGGATCGACGAAGGAGCGGGCGATGTTGACGCGCTGCTGCTCGCCACCGGAGAACGTGGCGGGTGCGAGGTTCCAGAGGCGCTCCGGCAGGTTGAGGCGCGCCAGCATAGCCTGCGCCCGCTCGCTCGCCTGATCTGGCGACACGCCCCGGGCCAGCAGCGGGTCGCGCACGATGTCGAGTGCGCTGACGCGCGGGATCACCCGCAGAAACTGCGAGACGAAGCCCAGCGTGCGGCGGCGGATGTCGAGCACGGTGCGCGGCACGGCCGCGACGATATCCACCGGCTGCCCGCCATGGGTGATATGGATCGTGCCCGATGTCGGGCGGTAATTGCCGTAGAGGATGCGAAGCAGGCTGGACTTGCCGGCGCCCGATGCGCCCGCCAGCACCAGCGCCTCGCCGGCCTCGACGCTGAAATTGACGTCGCCAAAGACGGGCAGCCGGACGCCGCCCTGGTTATGCAGGATGAAGGCCTTGGCGACGTTCTCGACGCGAATCATCGTGTTCATGGGGTCTGGAGTCCTAGGCTCAGTGCCTTGTGCGCGCGGGGTGACGCGGATGTGACGAAGCCTACCTCGGCAGCGCCCCGCACGGGCGAAGCCGGGGCGGTGGGTGCCGCCGATGGTGGCGCGACGGCCTGGCCGGGGCCCAGCGTGAGGCGGTCGATCTCGTGCCCCGTCGGCTGCGGGCTTTCATCGCCCGTGCCCGGGGCCGTCGCGGGCGGCAATGAGAAGCCCGACCATTGCGGCTGGACGAACCCGCTCATACGGTCAAAACCGCCGAGGTCAGGAGTTGCGTATAGGCGTGGTGGGGATCGTCCAGCACCTGGTCGGTCAGCCCCTGCTCGACGACATGCCCGTCCTTCATCACCATCAGCCGATCGGTCAGCAGGCGCGCCACCGCGAGGTCATGGGTGACGATGATCGCGGCCAGCCCGAGATCGCGCACCAGCACGCGCAGCAGGTCGAGCAGCTTGGCCTGGACCGAGACGTCGAGCCCGCCGGTCGGCTCGTCCATGAAGACAAGCCGAGGCTCGGAGACCAGCACGCGGGCGATCTGGAGGCGCTGCTGCATGCCGCCGGAGAACTGGCGCGGCCGGTCGTCGATGCGCGCGCCAGCGATCTCGACGCGGGAGAGCCAGTCGAGCGCGCGCTCGCGGATCGCGCCGTAGTGCCGGTCGCCGCGATCCATCAGGCGCTCGCCGACATTGCCGCCGGCCGAAACGTCCATGCGCAGCCCGTCGCGCGGGTTCTGGTGGACGATGCCCCAGGCCGTGCGCATCAGCCGGCGGCGCTCCTGCTCCGGCACCGAATAGATGTCGAGCGGTTCCGGACCGCCGCGGAACAGGACCTCGCCCTCATCGGGCTGGTCGATTCCGGCAAGGCAGCGCAGCAGGGTCGACTTGCCGGAGCCGGATTCGCCGACGATGCCGAGCACCTCACCCGGCCAAAGATCAAAGGAGACGTCCTTGCAGCCGATGCGCTCGCCATAGAAGCGCGAGACGCCGGTGACGGAGAGAAGTGGGGCAGGATCGTAGGCGGTTTCGGGGAAGGTGGCGTGGGTGGTCATGATTTCGCTCCCGCTTCCACCTTCGCGTCGTCATCCCGGGCGGAGCGAAGCGCAGACCCGGGATCCATGCCTGAGCCTTGCTCGGTGGGGTTCCGGAATGGATCCCGGGTCTCCCTGCGGTCGCCCGGGATGACGGCGGAGGGAGAAGGATCGACCAGACCGCTCGTCGCCGCATCGCCCAGCATCGTGCCGCGATGACCCTGCGCCCGCCGCGTCTCGCAATGATGGCTGTCGGAGCAGACGAACATGCGCGCGCCCTGGTCGTCGATCACGACCTCGTCGAGATAGCTGTCGGTCGCGGCGCAGAGCGCGCAGGGTGCGCTCCAGCTCTGGATGCGGAAGGGATGGTCCTCGAAATCGAGGCTGCGCACGCTGGTATGCGGCGGCAACGCATAGATGCGCTTCTCGCGGCCGGCGCCGAAGAGCTGCAGCGCCGGCGACATGTGCATCTTGGGATTGTCGAATTTCGGAATGGGGGATGGCGCCATGATGTAGCGGCCGTTGATCATGACCGGGTAATCATAGGTCGTCGTCACCTCGCCGAAGCGGGCGATGTTCTCGTAGAGCTTGACCTGCATCAGGCCGTATTCGGCCCAGGCGTGCATCTTCCGGGTCTCGGCCTCGCGCGGCTCGAGCTTGCGCAGCGGCTCGGGCTGGGGGACCTGGTAGACCATGATCTGGCCCGCACGCAGCGGCGCCTCCGGGATGCGGTGCCGAGTCTGGATGATCGTCGCCTCGGCGGTCGCTTCCGTGGTGCGGGCGTCGGCGGTCTTCTCGAAGAAGCGGCGGATCGAGACCGCGTTGGTGGTGTCGTCGGCGCCCTGGTCGATGACCTTCAGCGTGTCGTCGGGTCCGATGATCGCCGCCGTGACCTGAATGCCGCCGGTGCCCCAGCCGCGGGCGAGCGGCATTTCGCGCGAGCCGAACGGCACCTGATAGCCGGGCACGGCCACGGCCTTGAGCAAGGCGCGGCGGATCATCCGCTTCGTCTGCTCGTCGAGATAGGCGTAGTTGTAGGCGGGGCTGGCGTCGTCTGCCGGCCAAGTCTGCTGAGCGTTCATTCCGCTGCCTCCGGCAGAGCTTCGGTTTCATTCGCCAGGCGCTCGGCCCGCTCCTTGCGGATGCGGCGGATCAGTTCGAGCTCGCCTTGGAAATCAACGTAATGGGGCAGCTTGAGATGTTCGACGAAGCCGGCCGCCTCGACATTGTCGGAGTGATAGAGGACGAATTCGTCCTGCTGCGCCGGGTACTGCGCCGCCTCGCCGAACTCGCGGCATTTCAGCGCCCGGTCGACCAAGGACATCGACATCGCCTTGCGCTCGCTGTGGCCGAAGGCCAGGCCGTAGCCGCGGGTGAACTGCGGCGGGACATCCTTCGAGCCGGCGAACTGGTTGACCATCTGGCATTCGGTCAGGGTGATCTCGCCGAGATCGACCGCGAAGCCGAGTTCCTCGGGCACGAACTCGACCGAAACCTCGCCGACGCGGATCTCGCCCACGAAGGGGTGGCTGTTGCCGAAGCCGCGCTGCACCGAATAGCCGAGGCCGAGCAGAAAACCCTCGTCGCCGCGCGCCATCGCCTGCAGCCGGACATCGCGATCGGCCGGGAAGGAGACCGGCTCGCGGGTGAGGTCGAAGGGGCGGGGGTCACCCTCGGGTGCGATCTCCGGCTCCATCAGCCCCTCGGCGCCAAGGATGTCGGGGACGCGGGGCATGTGGGAATCAAGGGGTTTCGCGTCATGCTCGGGCTTGACCCGAGCATCTCCTGCCGCGTTCGCGCCAGATGCGCCGTCTTGTCCTGATATGGTCGGGTCAGGCCCGACCATGACGCTCTCGTTGTCCATCAGCGCGAAATCGAACAGCCGGTGCGTGTAGTCATAGGTCGGCCCCAGCACCTGCCCGCCCGGCAGATCCTTGTAGGTCGCCGAGACGCGGCGGCGGATCGCCATCCGGGCTGTATCGATCGGCTCGGACGATCCGAAGCGCGGCAGCGTCGTGCGGTAGGCGCGCATCAGGAAGGCGGCCTCGATGACGTCGCCCTGCGCCTGCTTGAGCGCCAGCGCCGCAAGATCGGCATCGTAAAGCGAGCCTTCGTTCATGACGCGGGCACAGGCGAGGCCCTGCTGCTCGCGGATTTGCGCGACCGAGATTTCCGGCACGGCCGCGTCGCCACGGCGGGCCTCCGCGACCAGATCATGCGTGGCGAGGATGGCGGCCTCGCCGCCCTTGACGGCTACATACATCAGATGGCCTCCCCGATCCGGGTCGAGCGCGGCAGCCCGAAAACGGCGTCGCCATGGCTGAGCAGGAGATCGACGCCGAGCGGATAGGCGTCATTGTTGGCGGCGACCTCGGCCCAGAAGCCAGGGCGCAGGCCGGCGGGCGAGATGAGGCGCGAGTTGGCGATGCCCGGACCCGTCAGCGTCACCGCTTCATCGCCGTCGAGCCCGGTGCACTGCACGATGACGGTGGTCGAGCGGTCGGGGAACTGGTCGTTGCCAGGGTTGAAATCAGCGAGCAGGGGTGCGCTCGAGGCGCCGTCGATGACGGCGAAGGCGGCAAGGCCGGGCTCGGAAACGAGGGCGGCGCCGCAGTGGAAGCGCAGCCAGGCGCCGGCCACGTCGTCGCGCAAGCCCGGCGGCAGCCAGATCGGTGTCTCGTAATCGGCGAGCGTCAGCAGGGCGGTTGCGGTCGCCGCATGCAGGCCGTCGGGCGGCGCGATGCCGCCAGTGACGACCTGCCGCGTGCCGGGCTCGGACAGGGCGGCGAGCAGCGCGCGGAAGGCGCTCTGCGACTGGAAGACCGGGTCGGTGAAGCCCGCGCCGATGAGGGGGTTCGTGGTCATCAGGCGCCCCGTACCAGTGTGAAGAAATCGACCTTGGTCGCGGCGGCCTTGCGCGAGGCGAGGTCGCGGGCTGTCGCCTGGCGGGCAGCGAGCGCGCCGACGGCCTGGTGCAGCGCCGAGCCCGGGGCTTGCGCCTGCAACCGCGCATCGAGGATCGCGGCGAGGCGCGCCTTCCGGGCGTCACGGCCCAGCGCATAGGAGAAGCCCATCAACCCGTCGGCGAGCCGCACGACGCAGCGCGTCACCGTGGCTTCGCCGAGATTGAAGCGGCGGCCGGCGCCGCCGGCGCGGCCCTCGACCATCACGGTCCCGATCTCGGGGGCCTTCAGCACCTCGTGCTCGGGCAGATCAGGCCCCAGCAGGGCCGCGATCTCGGCACGGGAGGCGCGGGACAAAACCGCCATCCAGCCTTGCCTCTCGGATTTCTCTGCCGTCATCATCGTCCGCCGTCTGGTGGTTCTTGAATGTCTAGACTATAATAGCTGAGCTGCGACGAAAGGTCTATACATTTTGCATGACGCTTTGGTGACTGATGTGAAGGCCATGCGCGATGTCGCGCCGGAGGCAGGATCTGCCGAGCCCGGCACGGCGTGGCGCCGGATCGCCGATGAACTGGCCGCAGCGATCGCTGGCGGCGCCTATGCGGCAGGCGATACGCTGCCGGCGGCGACCGTGCTGGCGGACCAGCATGGCGTGCATCGCCACACGGTGCGGCAGGCGTTTCGGCATCTGGCGGAGCAGGGGCTGGTCACGGTGTCGCGCGGGCGCGGCACGCAGGTCAGCGCGCGGCGCGTTCCATATCCGCTCGGGCGGCGGGTCAGCTTGCGGGCCAATCTCGGCCGCATCGGGCTCGTCGGATCGGGCAGCATCCTGTCGCAGCAGCAGATCGTGGGCGAACCGGAGACCTGCGCGGCGCTGGGGCTGGAGCCGGGCGCGGCGCTGTGGCGGCTTGAAAGTCTGAGCCGCGCCGACGGCACGCCGATGGGCACCGGCACGCATTGGCTTTCGGTGGCGCGGTTTCCGGGCTTCGACGCGGCCTATCGCGAAGCCGAGGGATCGATGACGGCGGCGCTGAAGGCCTATGGCATCGCCGATTATGTTCGCCTCTCGACGCGGCTGACAGCGCGGCTTGCCAGCGAGCGGGAGGCGGATCTCCTGCACATCGAGCCCGGGGCAGCCGTGATGGTGTCGCTGGCGGTCGATGCACTGCCGGACCTGACGCCGATCCATCTCGTCAGCAGCGTCTTTGCCGGCGAGCGCATGGAGATGGTGGTCGAGCCGTTCGCGGAGTGAAGTAGGTGTAGGGCGAGCCTCCTGTCATTCCGGGGCGGCCCGCAGGGCAGAACCCGGAATCCACGACCGGGTTGAATGTCATGACGCGACGGCCGCCATGTCGGAGCGCCGGCCCGGGCGATCTTACCCTGTCATGGGTTCCGGGTTCTTTGCTTTGCAAAGCCCCAGAATGACACGCGTCGATGCGTCAGATGGCGCGCTTGCCGATAATCGCGAAGCGCAGCTTGGCCGAGATGAAATCGATCGCGGTGACGGCCGCCAAGATCAGCAGGATCAGGAAGGAGACCTGCTGCCATTCGAGCGTGCGGATGGTCTCGGCGAGGTAGAGGCCGATGCCGCCGGCGCCGACGATGCCGATGATGGTCGAGGAACGGGTGTTGGATTCGATGTAGTAGAGCACCTGGCTCGCGATCACCGGCAGCACCTGGGGGATCAGGCCGAAGCGGATCTCGTGGAGCTTGTTGCCGCCCATCGAGGTGACGCCCTCGACCGGCTTGCGGTCGGCGGATTCGATGGCTTCCGAATAGAGCTTGCCGAAGGCGCCGAGATCGCTGGTCATGATCGCGAGCATGCCGGCGAAAGGGCCCAGGCCCACGACATTGACCCAGATCAGCGCCCAGATCAGCGCATCGACCCCGCGCACCGTGTCCATCGAGCGGCGCGCGAAGAAATGGACGACGCGGTTGGCGACGACGTTCTTGGCGGCGAGGAAGCCAAGCGGGAAGGCCAGGATTGCCGCCAGGATCGTGCCGAGGAAGGCGATCGCGATGGTCTCGAACAAGGCCTTGATGAACAGGATGGCGCGCGCGAACGAGCCTGGATCGGGCGGCAGCATCAAAACAACGAAGGTGCCGAGATTGCCGAAGCCGGCGATCAGGCGCCAGAACGAGACTTCAAGTGTCGAAAGCCCGTGGAGAAACAGGCCGACGAGGCCGAGCACGACCGCAATCGTCGTCAGGCGGGTCCGCAGCGAACCGTCGATCGCCGCCTTGTGCCGTTCGACCAGCGCGGACTGCTCTGTGGGGGAGAGGACGAGGCTCATTTGCCTTGCTCCAGGCTCAGCAGCGCATGGCGCAGGCGCTCGGTGCCGTAATCGATCAGCATCACGGTGACGATGATCAGCAACAGGATGGCGCTGACGTCGGTGAAGTAGAATTTGCGGATGGCCTCGATCAGATCCTGGCCGATGCCGCCGGCGCCGACGAAGCCCATGATCGAGGCGCCGCGCACATTGATCTCGAAGCGCAGCAGCGAGTAGCTGGCGAAGTTCGACAGAACCTGCGGGACGACGGCATAGCGGATGACCTGCCACCAGCCCGCGCCGGTCGCGGTCAGGCCGTCGACCGGCTTCATGTCGATGTTCTCGACGACCTCCGAGAACAGCTTGCCCATGGCGCCGGTGGTGTGGATCGCGATGGCGAGCACGCCCGGCAGGGGGCCGAGGCCGAAGGCGATGACGAAGATCAGTGCGAAGACGAGTTCCGGCACCGTGCGGCAGAATTCGAGATAGCGCTTGGTGGCAAACCGCAGCCAACCCCTGGCGCCGAGGTTGGCGGCCGCGACGAAGCAGAGCAGGAAGCCGCCGACGACGCCGATGATCGTGCCGGTATAGGCGATCAGGACTGTCTGCCAGAGCAGCTTCAGCCAGCCATTCAGGCCCCAGAACCACTCGGCCACGTCGGCACCGAACGTCGCGAAGCGCAGCGTCGGCATCGTATCGACGATGTATTTGGGGAAACGCCAGACGTTCTCGAAGAACTTGATCGGGTTGGCTTCCGAGCCGATCGCCGCCGCGATCACGCAGGCGACGAAGATCGCGCCACCTATCAGTGTCTGCCGGCGCTTCACCGCCATCTCACGCCGATAGAGATCGGCATGGGCGAGGAGCGCCGGATCGTTACGGTCGATCGCGAGAGTCATGTCGGTTTGGGTCCGTCAGCCAAGACGCAGGCGGGCCCCTCTCGCAGCACGAGAGGGGCCCGAGCAGTTAGGCGATCAGCTGCGCTTCTTGCGGAGGTCGTCGACGAACTTCTGCAGTTCGATGGTGACGTTGTAGTCTTCATGCTTCATCGGGGCGAAGCCGGGCGACTTGCCGTCGGACAGCTTGTCGAAGGCCGCCTTGTCCTTGGTCTGCATGTCGAAGAAGGCCTTGGAGATCGCGGTCTTCAGCTCGGCGGGCATCGACGACAGCATGGCGTAGGGCGAGCCGGGGATCTTGTCCGACTTGAAGACGATCTTGAAATCGTCCTTCTTGACCATGTTCTTGTTGGCCATCCGAGAGAGGTTGGAGTCTTCTTCCGAGTTCCACCAGTTGAAGCCGATTTCGCAGGTGCCCTGCTGAACCGCCATGACGGCGTTCTCGTGGCTGCCGGCGTTGACGATCTTGCCGAAGAACTTGTCGGGCTCGATGCTCATCTTGGCCATCGAATACAGCGGCACGTTGTTGCCCGAGGTCGAGTTGGGATCGACGAGGCAGAGGTTCTTGCCCTTGAAATCCTCGAGCTTGGCGCCCGCCGTATCCTTCTTGGCATAGGCAACCGAATAATAGCCGGTCGAGCCGTCGAAGGCGCGAAGCGTCGCGAAGGGCTCGACGCCGCCGTTCGAGACGGTCCAGGCACGGACGTAAGAAGACGGGCCGTATTCGCCGATATGGATGTTGCCGGCGCGCTGGCCTTCGATCACGGCCGCGTAGTCGTTGGCGACACGCACCGTCACCTTCACACCGAGTTCCTTGGTCAGGTAGGCGGCGAAGGGCGCATAGCGCTCGGTCACGCCCGAGGCGTTCTCGGCCGGGACGACGGCGAAAACGAGCTCGGGGAACTTCGCCTTCCAATCCTGGGCGAAGGCGGGGGTGGCCAGCGCGGCGGCGAGGCCGGCGGCGGCGAGCGTGAGGGTATGGCGACGGGTCAGCATGGGTGGCTCCTGGCGGTGTGGTGGATCGGTTGGTGTCGGGAATCCCCGGAGAGCCGGGGACGGGACTTCAGGCAACGTTGTGTTTTGCGCGCTCGGCATCCTGCTTGGCGCGCCCGGCTTCCTCGCTGGCGATGGCGTCGAGCTGGTGCAGCGCCTCGGCGCCGGCATCCTTGGCCTCGATGCCGTAGAGCTTGGCCGCGACCTCGCTGGTGAGCTGATGGGGCGGGCCGTCGAAAACGACCTTGCCAGCGGCCATGCCGATCAGCCGGTCGCAGTATTTCGATGCGATATCGAGGTGATGCAGGTTCGAGACGACGGTGATGCCGTCCTCGCGGTTGATCCGGAACAGCGCATCCATCACGACCTGGGTGTTGCGCGGGTCGAGCGAGGCGATCGGCTCGTCGGCGAGGATGATCTGCGGCTCCTGAACGAGGGCGCGGGCGATAGCGACGCGCTGCTGCTGGCCGCCCGAAAGGGTCTCGGCGCGCTGGGCGAGGAGATGGCCCATGTCGAGGCGCTCGAGCGCGGCGATGGCGCGGATCTTGTCGTCGCGCGAAAAGCTCTTGATCAGGGTCAACCCGGCAGCGCGGTGGTTCAGCCGGCCGAGCAGGACATTGGTGAGAACGTCGAGGCGGCCGACGAGGTTGAACTGCTGAAAGATCATCGCCGTGTCGCGCCGCCAGCGGCGCAGCGCCGCGCCCTTCAGGGCGGTGACGTCGCGCTCGCCGGAGACAATGCGGCCGGCGCTGGGATCGGCCAGACGGTTGAGCATCCGCAGCAGGGTCGATTTGCCGGCTCCGGACCGACCGATGATGCCGACCATCTCGCCCCGCGGGATGGAGAGCGTGACGTCATCGACGGCGGCGTTCCCGCCGAAGCGCTTGGTCAGGCCTTCGATACGCAGCATGGTCGCAGTCTCGCTTGCATGACGAGCATGAATTCAGCCGGCGGCAGGCTGGGCTGCCGTCGGGTTCACGCCGTTTCATGAGAAAGAGCTAGCCAGCGGAGATGACGACCGGGTGACAGGCTGTCGTCGTCTCAGGCGCCGCGCAACAGCAGATCGACGCAAGCCGCGACATAGGCGCTGCGGTCTGTCGCCGGCAACGGCTCGATGGCGAGCAGGCCGCGCAGCTGATGAAAGCCGCGCAGCATGCCGATGAACTGTTCGGCCAGGATCCGGGCGCGCTTCTCATCGATCGGCTCGCGCAGACCATCACCCATTTGTGAACGTTGCAGAAGCAGCGTCGAAAGGTCGCCGACCAGGCGCTCCGCGCCGGCTTCATAAGCGGCCTGGCCCAGTTCGGGAAAGCGCAGCGCGGCGCTCATCACGAGACGGTGAAGATCGAGCGAGGCGGGGTGCAGCATCATCGCCAGCGCATCCTCGCCGAGGCGCGTGAGCGTGCTGCGGAGATCGCCCCTGGCCACCGATTTGCGCAGCGGAATCGTCAATCTCTCGGTCAGTTCGGTGCAGATGGCGCGGAAAAGCCCCTGCTTATCGGAAAAATGGCTGTAGATTGTCTGCTTGGACACGCCGGCGCGTTGCGCGATCTGGTCCAGGGTGACCCCATCGAAACCTTCCGCGAGGAACATCTCCGAGGCCGCCTGCGTAATCGCCTGATGCTTGTCGCTGCGCGCCTTCTCGGACGGCAGGCGTCTTGCATCGAGCCGGATCGCAGTGGTCGCTTCGCTCGCGGAGGTTCTTGACCGGTTCGTCGCTGTCATGTTTCCGCCTAGCGCGGCCCTTATCAAACTGGACTGGTGAGTCTAAGCTAAATCGACATTCCCGGAGCGTCCAGTTTTATGAAGCGGCTTGTCTATCTGCTCCTCATCATCGGTCTGGCGGGCGGTGGTTATTACGGCTACCGTCATTACAAGCAGACCCAGGTCCCGGCCCAGGCCGCTGCGCCGGCTGCGCGTGGCGCCGTGCCGATCGAGGTCACGCGGATCGAGCGCGCGACGGTCAATGAGGAGGTCGAGGCGCTGGGGACGCTGGCGGCCGACGAATCCGTCGTGATCGCGCCCGAGATCGCCGGCCGCGTCACGGCGCTCGGGTTCAAGGAAGGCCAGCGCGTCGAAAGAGGCCAGCTGCTCGTCAGGCTCGACACGGCGATCCTCGATGCCGAACTCAAGCAGCTCCAGGCCGATCTCAGCCTGGCGCGCGACACCTTCCAGCGCAACCAGTCGCTGGTGCAGCGCGGCGCAGGCACGCAGGTGGCGCTCGAGCAGGCGACCGCCCAGCTTGCCTCCAGCGAGGCGCGCATCCAACTCGCCCAGGCCAAGCTGGCGCAGTCGGCGATCATGGCGCCCTTCAACGGCGTCGTGGGCCTGCGCTCCGTCAGCGTCGGCGACTATGTGTCCGTCGGCAAGCAATTGATCACGCTGACCAATATCGACCCGATCAAGGTCGATTTCCGGGTGCCGGAAATCTTCCTCGCCCAGGTCAAGGTCGGGCAGACCATCAGCCTGAAGGTCGATGCCGTGCCGGGAGCCGACTTCAAGGGCAATATCTTCGCCGTCGATCCGGTGGTCGACGTCAATGGCCGCGCGATCCGGCTGCGCGCCACGGTCCCCAATGCGGACCTCGTCCTGAAGCCCGGCCTGTTTGCCCGTGTCACCATCGTCGTCGATCGGCGCGAGAATGCGATGCTGATCCCGGAATCGGCTGTGGTGCCTGACGGTGTTGGCAAGATTGTCTACATCGTCGAGAACGGAAAGGCGAAACGCGTGCGCGTCGAGCTCGGCAAGCGCCTGCCCGGCAAGGTCGAAATCGTGAAGGGCCTGACACCCCAGATGCAGGTGGTCAGCTCCGGTCAGATGCGTCTGCGCGAGGGCGCGACCGTTTCGATCAAGAACGCGCAGCCGCCGGTCCAGACCAGCGCCCTTCCCGGCACAGCTCCGAGCCCGCAGCCATGAGCCTGTTCGAACTCTTCGTCCGCCGGCCCGTCCTCTCGACGGTGCTGAGCCTACTCGTGCTTTTGATCGGCGCCGTCTCCTATACGCGCCTCACCGTGCGCGAATACCCCAATATCGACGAGCCGATCGTCTCGGTGCGGACCGTCTATTCGGGGGCCAGCGCCGAGATCATCGAGACGCAGGTCACGCAGATCCTGGAAAATTCGATCGCCGGCATTGAGGGCATCGAGATCATCTCCTCGACCAGCCGCCAGGAGCAGAGCAACATTTCCGTGCGCTTCCGGCCCGATGTCGATCCCGATGTCGCTGCCTCCGACGTGCGCGACCGCGTCAGCCGCGTGCGCGGGCGCATGCCGACCGAAATCGACGAGCCGATCATCGCCAAGGTCGAGGCCGACGCGCAGCCGATCCTGTTCCTCTCGCTGGTCAGTTCACGCCACAACCCGCTGGAACTGACCGATTTCGCCGACCGCTTCATCACCGATCGCGTCCAGAACATCACCGGCGTGGCAGAGGTCCAGATTCGCGGCGAGCGGCGCTATGCGATGCGGATCTGGCTCGATCGGGCCCGGATGTCGGCCTACAATATCACCGTGCAGGAGATCGAGGCGGCGGTTCGCGCGCAGAACGTCGAAATTCCCTCGGGCCGGATCGAGAGCAACAACCGCGAATTCACCGTGCTGTCGCAGACCGGGCTGACCACGCCCGAACAGTTCCAGCAAATCGTGGTGAAGGATGTCAACGGCTTCCCCGTGAAGCTGCAGGATGTCGCCAAGGTCGAACTCGGGGCGCTGGCCGAGCGCAATGCCGCCTGGTTTTCGGGCAACTCGTCCGTGACGATCGGCATCGTCAAGCAGGCGACGGCCAATCCGCTCGACGTCTCCAGCGGCGTGCGTGCGGCCTTGCCGGAGATCATCGAGGATCTGCCCGATGGCATGACCATCGCCACCTCCTATGACAGCTCGGTTTTCATCGACCGCTCGATCCAGGCCGTCTATGTGACGATCGCGGAAGCGACGGTGCTGGTCGTCCTGATCATCTTCATCTTCCTGCGCTCGCTGCGCGCGACGCTGATCCCGCTCGTCACCATTCCGGTGTCGCTCGTGGGGTCGTTTGCGCTGATGTATGCGTTCGGTTTCACCGTCAACACGCTGACGCTGCTCTCGATGGTGCTGGCGATCGGGCTCGTCGTCGACGATGCGATCGTCGTTCTCGAAAACGTGCATCGTCACATCGAGGACGGCATGGAATCCAATGCGGCGGCGATCCGCGGCATCAACGAGATCGCCTTCGCGGTCATCGCAATGACGCTGACGCTGGTCGCGGTCTATGCGCCGATGGCGTTCTCCACCGGCCGCACCGGCAAGCTCTTCATCGAATTTGCGCTCACGCTGGCGGGCGCCGTGCTGGTGTCGGGCTTCGTCGCGCTGACGCTGACGCCGATGATGTGTGCCAAGCTTTTAAAGCACGAAAGCTCGCATGGCTGGCTCTACACGGTGATGGAGCGCGGCTTCAACGGGCTCTCGCGCGGTTACCGCGCCTCGCTGCGCGGGGCGCTGTCGATCCGCCCGGTGATCGTCATCCTGGCTTTGGCTGTCGCCGGGGCGAGCTATTTCTTCTTCACCGGCCTGCGCTCCGAACTGGCTCCGGTCGAGGATCGCGGCACGATCACGGCGATCGGCGTGGCCCCCGAAGGCGCGACGATCAGCTTCACCGCCGAATACGCAAGGCGCGTCGAGGAGATCGTCAGCAAGATACCCGAAGTGCAGACCTATCTCGTCATCGTCGGTTTCCCGGATGTGACCCGGGCCATCGCCTTTGCCCGGCTTAAGCCCTGGGAGGAGCGCACGCGCAAGCAGCAGGACATCGTCGCGGAAATGAACCGCAGCCTGTCGCAAATCCCGGGCATCCGCCTGTTTGCCACCAACCCGCCTTCGCTGGGCCAGGGCGGGGCCAGCAGCAGGCCGATCGAGTTCGTGCTGCGCTCGTCGGAATCCTATGTGCAGATCAAGGACTATGTCGATGCCGTCATTGCCGAGGTCTCGGGTTCGCCGGCGCTGACGAACGTCGAATCCAACCTCATCCTCGACAAGCCGCAGATCAAGGTCTCGATCGACCGGCAGCGCGCGGCCGATCTCGGGGTCGGCGTCGATGTCATCGGCCGGACGATGGAGACGCTGCTGGGCGGGCGCCAGGTCACGCGCTTCAACATGAATGGCGAGCAGTACGATGTCGTCATCCAGGTCGCGGGCGAGGACCGCAATACGCCCCAGGCGTTGCAGTCGATCTATCTGATGGGGCGCGGCGGCGCGGTGGTGCAGCTGTCGAGCCTGGTCACGGTTGAGGAGGGCGTCGCGCCCAAGGAGCTGATCCGCTTCAACCAGCTGCGTTCGGCGACGATCACGGCCGTTCCCGGTCCCGGTTATTCGCTCGGCGATGCGCTGAATGTGCTGGAACAGGCCGCGGCCAAGGTGCTGCCGAAGACGGTGCAGATCGACTATGGCGGCCAGAGTCGCGAGTTCAAGCAGTCGGGCGCTTCGATCGCAATCGTCTTCCTGCTCGCGCTGGGTTTCATCTATCTGGTGCTGGCGGCGCAGTTCGAGAGCTTCATCGACCCGGTCGTGATCATGGTCTCGGTGCCGCTGTCGCTGACGGGCGCGCTGGCGGCGCTTTACTTCACCGGCGGGACGATGAACGTCTACAGCCAGATCGGGCTGATCACGCTGGTCGGCCTCATCACCAAGCACGGCATCCTGATCCTGGAGTTCACCAACCAGCTCCGGGAGGAGGGCAAGGAGATGGCCGATGCGCTGGTCGAGGCGGCCGAGATGCGGCTGCGCCCGATCCTGATGACCACGGGCGCGATGGTGCTCGGTGCGGTGCCGCTGGCGCTGGCGAGCGGCGCGGGCGCCGAAAGCCGCTCGCAGATCGGCTGGGTCATCGTCGGCGGCATGACCTTCGGCACGCTGTTGACGCTCTATGTGGTTCCGGTCGCCTATTCCTACCTCGCCAGCAAGAAGCGGGCGGTGCATGGGCATGTGGCGAAGGATGGGCCGGCGGCGCATCCGCAACCGGCGGAGTAAGGGCTCCCTATCGCACCCTTCATTCCGGACAAGCGGCGAAGCCGCGCCGCTCCGGAATCCATCGTAGAGCAACCTCCGTCTCCGAACGGGCTCTATGATGGATTCCGGGACTTCGCTGCGCTCGCCCGGAATGATGGCGCGGTTGGTGTCAGGGAAGAGCTACTGCAGTCGCACCGAGACGCTCTCGCTGGCGCCGGTGCCGTCAATCACCGAAATCCGCAGGAAGCCCTTGCCCGGCGGCTGCCAGGCGCTTTCGCGCCGACGCGTCGGAGCCAGCACCGGCGCGCCGTCGACGAGCCAGGTGTAGGGCGGAGCGCCGCCGGCGACCTTGAGATTGAGCTCCGGCCGTCCGTCCGCCGTGGAGGCTGAGAGGTCGATCCTTGCGCCTTCGGGCGGAAAGGCGAGCCTCAGCGACGGCGTCGTCATGGCGGCAACTGTCTTGGGCACGTCCTGGCGCAGATGGCGCAATGGTGGCGGCAGATGCGCGCTGGTGGCGACGATCGCATGCGGCGGTTGCGGGAAGGGACGCGGATCGAGGCCGAGCCGCGCGAAGGCGTCGAACAAGATCGGGGCCGCGACGCTGCGCCCGACCAGGCCCGGCACCGCGCCGTTGTCGGCGCGCCCGACCCAGACACCGATGGTGTGCTTGCGGTCGAACCCCACCGCCCAGGCATCGCGATAGCCATAGGAGGTGCCGGTCTTGAAGGCGATGCGGCCGGGCGCGGCGTTGAGCGGCGGCGGGGCTCCGAGCAGCGTGTCGGCGACGTACCAGGCGGCGACAGGCTCGACGAGGCGATGTTTATCGAAGCCCTCATCCTGGGGAGCCGACTCCGCCCTGACTTTGAGCTCCGGCACCTCCCCACCGCGCGCCAGCCCGGCATAAAGCCGCGTCAGGTCCTGCAGCGTGATGCCGAGCCCGCCGAGCCCGACGGCGAGGCCGGGCGCACCGCCTTCCTTGGGCATGGCGACCGCGACGCCCGCATCGCGCAGGCGCGACAGGAAGCGCTGCGGACCCAACGCCGACAGAAGCTCGACAGCGGGTACGTTGAGCGAAAGCTGCAGCGCCTTGCGGGCCGAGACCATGCCCTGGAAGCTCATGTCGAAGTTCTCGGGGATGTAGATGCCGTAGCGTGCCGGCCGGTCCTCGAGGATCGTTTCGGGATGGGCGATGCCGTTGTCGAAGGCGAGCGCGTAGATGAAGGGCTTGAGGGCCGAGCCCGGCGAGCGCAACGCCCGTGTCAGATCGAGCGAGCCGGCGCGCTCAGTCGCGAAATAATCGACGCCGCCGACCGAGGCGCGCACCTCGCCGGTCTCGTTGTCGATCGCGAGGATGGCGATCGAGACCTGTGGCGGGAGGCCGAGAGCGCGCTCGCGGGCAAGGCTCTCAAGACTGGCTTGAAGGCGCGCATCGAGGCTGAGGCGGTGGCTGCGGGCGACAGGCGCTTCCGCCACGACCTGCTCGGCGACATGGGGGGCGAGATGGGGGAAGGGTTTGCGGGCCGTCGGCACCGGTTCTTCACGAGCGGCGGCGACCTCGGAAGCCGTGGCAAGGCCAGCCTGAGCGACGCGGGACAGCACGCGGTCGCGCGCCTTGCGGGCGGCCACGATGAACCGGTCGGGCCGGCGCGTCTCGGGTGATTGCGGCAGGGCGACGAGCAGCGCGGCTTCGGCGGTGGACAGGCGCTTGGGCTCCTTGCCGAAATAAGCAAAGCTCGCGGCTCGAACGCCTTCGAGATTTCCGCCGAAGGGGGCGAGCGTCAGGTAAAGATCGAGGATCTCCGTCTTGGTGAAGCGGCGTTCGATCTCGATGGCGCGCACCGCCTGCCGGAGTTTGGCCGCAAGCGTTCGCTCCTCGCGCGGTTCCAGCAGGCGCGCGACCTGCATTGTCAGGGTTGAACCGCCGGAGACGACGCGGCCGTTCCATAGCATCTGGCCGGCCGCGCGGGCTAGCCCCAGCGCGTCGATGCCGGGGTGGCTGTCGAAGCGCCTGTCCTCGAAGGCCTTGAGCATGGCGAGATAGCGCGGATCGACGTCGTCGACGCCGACCGGGAGCTTCCAGCGGCCGTCGGCGGTCAGGAAGGGGCGCAGCAGCTTGCCTTCGCGGTCGAGCACGACGGTCGAGCGCTCGCTTGCGGCGGCGAGGTCGAGCGGCGGGAGGCTGGCGGCATAGTGGAAGAGCGTGGCGGTTGCGGCGGTGAAGAGCAGAGCGAGGGACGCGGCTGCAATCTTCAGCTTGCGGAAGCGGCGGCGTTTCGCCGTCATGCTCGGGCTCGACCCGAGCATCTCAGGCAGGGAGGGCGCTCCATCCTGCGAGAGATTCTCGGGTCGAAGCTCTGCCTCGCCCGAGAATGACGGCTTGCGATCGCCGCGCATTACCGCGCCGACGCGATATCGACCGTGCCGAACCCCGTCCGCCCGAAGCGATCGGGGCGATACATGTCCTCGATCACTGCCGCCGGCGCGACATAGCGCCCGGGCGAGACCGCGCGGGCGATGTAGGCGACCGTGTAGGAAAGCTTCTGGTCGGTGCCGCCCAGTCGCTCGAAGGCCGCGACATAGCGGTCGTCGCGCGCCTCCGTGTGGACGGGGGAGACCTCCTGTTTCAGCCAGTCGAGCCCGGCGACGGAGGCGCCCTCGGTGAGGTTGGCGTTTTCGATCTCGAGCCCGGCGGGGACGGGATCGACCAGCAGCAGCCGGCCATAGCGGCTGGCCGGTTCGGTGACGGTGAGGGCCACGACATAGCGCTCGTTCTGGCGCAGGCGCGCGGGGTCGGCGCGTTCGCCCTTCATCGTGTAGATCACGCGCTCCAGCCCGAAGCCCTGGTTGAGCGCGGGCTCGGCCCCGGTGGGGATGCCCGAGACGGTGATGACGGCCTGGGCGGTCGCGGCGCCGGGGTTGGCGACGGTCAGCGGCTTGGCTTCAAGCGCCTCGGCCGAAATCGTGCGGTACAGCGGACCTTTCCGCTCGGCGCCGTCGACGGTCAGCGTCATGCCCTCGGCGTCCTTCGCCATGGCCTGCGCCGCCAGCACCATCCACATCTGCTCCTGCGTCGAGGTATGGCGCGCGCTGTTGCGGGCGCTGTCGAGGACGGAGGCGGCGCGGCTGATGTCGGCGCGCTCGCCTGAGGATTCGGCGATCAGCGCCAGCACGGCTGCGCCATCGCGCAGGCGCGAGCCGTAATCGGGCCGCGACAGGCTGTCGTCGCCGCGCTCCTGCAGGCCGGCGAGCGCGCTGGTGAAGGCAGCGCGGCCGCGGCCGCGATCACCCAGCGCCGAAAGCGCCGCGCCGATCTGGGCGCGGGCGAGGGGCGTGGCGAAATCGGCGAGTTTGTTGTCGGCGAGGTAGCGCAGATCGCCCATCACCGGCCGGCCGTTGCGGGCCAGGACATAGAGCGCATAGGCGATGCCGGCCGCCTCCTCCTTGACGATCTCGCCGGTGTTGACGACCTGGTTGCGCAGCCGGTCGAGCGCGAGGTTGAAGGCGGTCTGCGGCACTGGAAACTGGCGCTCGCGGGCGCGGGTCAGGAAGTCGGCCGTAAAGGCGTCGAGCCAGAGATCCTCGCCCCCGACGCTCCAGAGGCCGAAGGAGCCGTTGGCGCCCTGTCGTGCCAGCACGCGCTCGATCGCGGTCTGGACGCGCTCATCGGCATTGGCGTCGAGCGCGAGGTTCTCCAGGCTCGCCAGCTTGTTGACGGCGAGCAGCGGCAGAGCGCGGCTGACCGTCTGCTCGGTACAGCCATAGGGGTAGCGGTCGAGCGCCTTGAGCAAGGCCGGCACGTCGAGCGAGGCCAGCGGCGAGACGGACACCGAAACCTGCCCTGAATTCGGCACGAGATCGGCCATCAGGTCGGAGGAGACGGTGATCGCCCCGCCATTGCCGGGGATCGGCCGCACGATCCGGCGGGCGATGGTGTTGGCGGAAGGCTGAACCCGAACAGCGAGGTTCTGCACGGTCCCGACGCCGCCCGGCCCGGTGATGCGGACATCGAATTCGGCGCGGCCGAGGCCCGCAGCCGTAACGGGGATCGTCATCTGCGCCTTGGCGCCGGTGGCGAGCTGGATCGTGCGGCGGGTCGCGTCGGCGGCCACCAGCACCGGCCCGCGCACGTCGAGATCGACGACATAAGCCCCGGCCGGGCCCTCGACATTGTCGATGGCGAGATGGAAACGCGACTGGTCGCCGATGGCGAGGAAGCGCGGCAGGGTCGCCTGCGCCACGACCTGGTCGCGCACGATGACCTCGGCGCTGGCCTGACCGGTCCGCCCGGCCGACCAGGCGACCGCCATGACGCGCAGCGAGCCGTTGAAGGCCGGCAACTCGAAATCGACCTTCGCCACGCCGTCGGGGCCGACCTTGACCACGCCGGAATAGCGCGCGACCGGCTCCGGCGTTGGCTTCTCGCCTTCGAGGGAGGGAGCGGCGTCGCCGCCGCTGCGGATCGCGCCGCGCGTGCCCTGCATGCCGTCGATGAGATAGCCGTAGAGGTCGCGCAGCTCATGGCCGATCTGGCGCTGGCCGAAGAAAAATTGGCTCGGATCGGGGCTTTCGAACCGGGTGAGATTGAGGATGCCGACATCGACGGCGGCGACGGTGACAAAGGCGTCCTCGCCGGCGACGGCACCTGTGACCTTGACCGGCAGCGACAGCGTCGAGAGCGGGCGCACGAGGTTGGGCGCGCCGAGATCGAGCGCGAGCGTGCGGCTCTCCTTGCCGATCGAGAACCAGGACAGGCCGATGGCGCGGCCTGGCAGGCGCTGGGCGGCGGTGTCCATCGGGCGGTGGGCGAGCACGACGAGATAGGCGCCGGCGCCCCATTCGGCCCTGACCGGGACGGTCGCGGTGGTGCCGCCCGTTGCGATGTCGATGGTGCGGAGATCGACGACGCGGTCGGTGATGACGGCGAGCGTCGCCTTGCCGGCGAAGCGCGGGGCGAGCCGGACCTGCAGGCTTTCGCCATCGGCGTAAGCCGCCTTGTCGAGGGCGACATCGAGCACGTCGGGCGTATCGGCGGTCTTGTCGGCCTCGTAGCCGACGCTGAAGGAGACCGAGGTCTCGGTCGCGTCGGGCCCGTCGGCGGAAACGTCGAGCCGGTAGTTGCCCCATTCGACCTGCGCCGCGATGCGTGCCGGCGTGCCTTCGACCACCGCGATCTCGCCATCGGCGACGCGGCGGGTCGATTTCACGCCCTCATAGTTCCAGCGGCCGTCCTGGAAGAACCACTGGTAGTTGCGGGTGACCTTGGACAGCGTCCATTTCACGCCCGGACGTGCCAGACGCCGGCCGTCGCCATTGGCCATGATCACGTCGAAGGTCGCGGTCTGGCCGTTGCCGAGCTCTCCGTCCTTGAACGCCTTGCGCACGCCGATGGCGGCGCCCTTGGGCACGATCGGCAGCGTCACGGAGCGGGCGATGGCGCGCCCGCCTGGCTCGCCGACGCGGATGGTGAACTCGGCTTCGAGCGGGCGGTTGGTCTCCGGCTGCGCGACCGGGTTGGTCACGGTGACCTTGCCGGCGGCGTCGGTCGTGGTGCTCTCCTCGAATTCGGACTGGACCGCCTCGAAGGCCTCGTCGGTCAGGCCGACCTGATAGCCGGCAAAGCCGGGAATGGCGGACTGGCCGGCGGCGCGGATCGTCATCGAGCCGGTGACGTCGAGCGCGGAGCCCGGCGCGCCATAAAGATAGCGCGCGGTGACGTCGATCTGCGCCGGCTCGCCCGCCTGGAGCACGGGTACTTTTGGCGTCAGCGTCAGTTCGAGGCGCTCGGGAACGTAATCCTCGACGAGGAAGGAGACCTCGCCGATCGCAGGCCCCTTCGGGTCGGCATAGGCCTGGACGCGCCAGGTGCCGGTCGCGGCGCCCGACAGCAGCGGGATCGAATGCGCGCGCCCGCCGGCACCCTGGTCCTCGACCTGACGGCGGCGGTACTCGACGCCGTCGGGGCGCTTCACCACCAGGGTCAGCGGCAGACCGGTGACGGCCGCGCCGCGCGCATCGCGCAGCAGGCTGGTCAGATAGACGGTCTCGCCCGAGCGGTAGACGCCGCGCTCGGTGTAGAGATAGGCGTCGAGCCCGGCGGGTGCGACGCGGCCCTTGACGCCGCGATCCGAGAGATCGAAGGCCGTCTGCTTCAGGTCGAGGAAGCCGTAATCCTCACCCAGCCCCGCCGTGACGAGGCCCGGCGCCAAGCCGCCCTGACCCTTCGCGAGGCCGGCGTCGAAGCGCGCATAGCCGCTGGAATCCGACCGGATCGTCGCCAGCACCTCGTTGTTCCTCGCCAGCAGGCGCAGTTCGGCGTTGGCGACGGGGGCAGCGTCGGAGAGCGAGCGCACCAGAACATGCACGCCGTCGGGGCCGGAGAAGGAGGTCAGGCCGAGATCGGAGACGACGAACCACTGCGTCGCCCGCGTCGTGCCGTCGTCATAGTCGCCATCGCCATCGGAAGGCGCGGGCGCGCGGCCGCCGCTCGGTTTGGCGAACATGACGTAGACGCCGGGTTTCAGCGCGCCGACGGCCTCGATCACCGGGAAGGCGGTGACGACGTCCTTGTTGAGCTCGGACTTGACCTCCATCGACCCGGTCCAGACGCGCTGGCCCTTGTCGCTCTCGATCTGCCTGGACTGGTAGGCGCCGAGCTGGCCGAGAAAATCCTCGGAATGGACGGAATTGATCAGGTTGCGGTCGCCGATGCGCATGACTTCCAGGTCGAGCTTGTCGGCATTGACCGAGACGACCGGCACGCCCTGCTGGCCGGTGCGCGGCAGGACGTAGTTCTTGCCGGTGAAACGGACGGAGGGCGTGCGGTCGCGGACATAGACCTCGTAATCGGCCGATTTCAGCAGCTTTTCGTCGGGAATCGCCGAGGGCACGCCCTGGCGGATGACGAAGCCGTAGCGCTCGCCATGGCGAAGCCCATCGACGCAGATCTGGCGGTCCTCGGCCGACACGGCGAAATCGCCCTTCCTGCCGGAGATCGCGACATAAGGCGCGAAATCGACGCGGCCGCGCGCCAGCGGCTCCGAGAACTCGAAACAGGCACGGGGAGAGGCCGCATCGGCATCGACCTTGTTGCCGGTCAGACGGAAGCCGCGCTGCTCGCGCAGGCCCTCATAGGCGGTGCGCAGCGAGGCGTTGTCGACGAGATCGAGGCTCAGCCGATAGGTCGTCAGCGCCGGGCGCCAGAGTTCGTGGCGCTCGAAAATGCGGGCGAGCAGACCCAGCGAGGCGGCCTCGTCATTGCGGCCGGCGGAGCGCTGATAGGCGAGATAGGCGGCGCTGATGGCGCGCTCGCGCAGCTCCCAGCGCTCGCGGTAATCGCGCGGCTCGATGGCGCTGGCGGCGCGCGCCATCAGGCGCCAGCCGGCGGCATTGGCGGGCTCGGCGACGACGGCGGCATTGGCCTGGGGCAGGGCGGCGCGGGCGTCGCCGCGCGCAAGCGCCGCTTCGCCGGCGCGCACGAGATCGGCGGCCGAGCGGGCGCCCGCGGAGACCTCGCGCTTGAGGCGCTCCTCCAGCCGCTGGCCGTCGGCGGCGAGGTCGTTTCGGACATAAGCCTTCTGGGCGAGCGCCGGATGGGCGGCCAGAACCAGCCCGAGGAGGAGCGCGAGGCGGGGCAACAGGCGCATGAAAAATCCTCCGGTGGCTGTCCCGCATTCCGGTCGCGCGAGGCGACGTCTGGCTGGCGGGTCTGACGCGGCGGCAGGCTATCATCCGGGTTGGCGCGCGCAATGCGAAAGAGCGTGCCAACCGACGCCCGCACAGCGCGCGCAGGCATGCTCGCGGGCTCATGCTCGCTGGCTCTTGCAGGCACTGGCGATCTGACGCTCAATGCCGGTCTTCTGTTGGGGGACATGGTGATGAGAACCCGGTTCGCGCGGCTGATGCGATCGTCGGCGTTGGCCCTGCCGCTGGCCCTGTCTCCCGTCGGGCTTTCCGCGCAAGCGCCCACGCCTGCTCCCAATCCCCAGCTCGCCGCGGCGCAGGCCAGTTTCGAGGCGTTGCCCGAGGCCGAGCGCAAGGCGATCCAGACCGATCTCATCTGGACCGGTCATCTCAACAGCGCGGCCAGCGGCTCCTATGGTCCGCTGACCTTTCGCGCCATCAATGCGCTGAAGGCGCCCGCGAAAGGCGCGCCCGACGGTCAGCTGAACCCGGCCGAGCGGCGCGCCCTGGCGCAGGCAGGTCAGGTGGCGCGCGACGCGGTAGGTTTCAGGATCGTCGTCGATGACAGAACCGGCGCGCGTCTCGGCATCCCCGCGACCATCCTGCCCAAGCGCGACGTCTCGCCGGCGGGCAGCCGCTGGCAAAGCGCCGACGGCAAGATCACGCTCGACACGTCCGCGACGCCGCCGGGCGAGACGCTCGAGGCCATCTACGAGAGGGCGATCGCGCCGACGCCGAACAATCCCGGTCGCAAGCTCACCTACAAGCTGCTGCGGCCGGATTTCTTCGTCATCACCGGCGAGACGCCGACCGGCAAGTTCTATCGCCGGCTGGCGGCGGGGCCCGCAGGCCTGCGCGGCTTCTCGATCGGCTATGACAAGGCGCTGTCGGGCTCGGTCGACAAGCTGGTGATCGCGATCGCCTCGAGCTTCGAGCCGTTCCCGACCGGGCCCTTGCCGGGCGGCTCGGCCGTCGCGTCAGCCCCGTCCGCGCCGATCGCGGGCCCGGCCGTTTCGATCGCGCCGGTGCGGATCACCGAACGGCATGGCGTCGGACTGGCCGTCGCCGATCGTGTCGTGGTGAGCGCGACTGCCGCCCTTGAAGGTTGCCGCTCGCTGCGCGTTGGCGGCCGCCCGGCCAGGCAGCGCGGCGCGGCCGAAAACGGTCTTGCCCTGATCGAGATCGAGGGAGGGGCCGTTCTCGCATTGCCGGGTTTGCGGGCAGAGCCGATCGGCGAGGGCGAGAGCCTCGTTATCGTCGCCTTCGGCGAGGACAGCGGTAAGCGTGCCGCCGTCGCCTTTCCCGGCCTGAGCGTTAGGATCGGCGCGGGGCCGGCCGTGTTCGCCCCGCTGCAGCCCGGCCAGGCCGGCGCGCCGGTCTTCGATCGGCAGGGGCGTGTCGCGGGCATCGTGACGGATAATCCCTCCGACAAGGTGCTGATCGCCGGGGTTGCGCCGCAGCGCGCCTATGGCGTGGCCGAGCCCGCTGGATTGCAGGGTCTGCTGGCGCGCGCGGGGCTGACATCGTCTGTGGCGCAGCCCGGCCCGGAGCTCAGCCTCGGCGCGGTGGTGGACAAGATCTCGCGTTCGGTCCTGCCGATTCAGTGCGCGCTGTAGCCAACGCCGAGCAAGACCATCGTGAACTAAAGGTTGTCACCCGCCTCGCAATCGGGTCAAATAGCGTGGCAATCCAAGAGAGACCCCCGATAGGGAGAGAAGCTCTCGTCACTTAATCGATTTAACGGAGGAATTTGTTATGACGCTCATCACCCGACGCAATGTTTTGAAGAGCGCCGCGGCCGCTGGCGCCGCCGGCCTCGTCGCCAGCCCGGCCATCGGCCAGGCCAAGTGGCCGACCCGGCCCGTCCAGATGCTGTGCCCCTGGGGCGCCGGCGGCGGCACTGATGCCGTGGTGCGCATCGTCTCGGCCCTGCTCGAGAAGAGCCTCGGCCAACCGTTCAACGTCGTCAACCGCACCGGCGGCTCGGGCGTCGTCGGCCATTCCGCGATCGCGACCGGCGCGCCGGACGGCTACACGCTCGGCATCATCACCTCCGAGATCGCGATGATGCATCATCAGGGCCTGACGCAGCTCAACCCGTCGAGCTACACCCCGCTGGCGCTGATGAACTCGGACCCGTCGGGCGTGCAGGTCAAGGGCGATTCGCCCTACAAGACGATCAAGGACCTCGCCGACGCCATCAAGGCGGCTCCTCCCGGCAAGATGAAGGCCTCGGGCACCGGCCAGGGCGGCATCTGGCATCTCGCCCTGATCGGCTGGATGCTCGGCATGAAGCTCGCGCCCGATCATGTCGCCTGGGCTCCGTCCAACGGCGCGGCGCCGGCGATGCAGGATCTCGCTGCCGGCGGCATCGACTTCGTGACCTGCTCTGTGCCGGAGGCGCGCGCCATGCTGGACGCCGGCCGCGCCCGCTCGCTGGCGATCATGGCCGAACAGCGCAATCCGCAGTTCAAGGACGTGCCGACGATGAAGGAGACGCTGGGCATCGACTTCCAGGTCGGTTCCTGGCGCGGCATCGCCGGCCCGCTGAAGCTGCCGGAGAACGTCGCCAAGATCATGAACGCCGAGCTCAAGACCATCTACGACTCCAAGGAATACAAGGAGTTCATGGATGCGCGCGGGTTTACGATGATCTATGCCGACGCCCCCGGCTTCGGCAAGTTCATGGCCGAGAGCGACAAGCAGATGGGCGTGGCGCTGACGGCCGGCGGGCTCGCCAGGAAGCCCGCGTAACCGATCGAACAAGGGGCAGCCGCGCGAGCGTGCGGCTGCCCTGTCGGATCAGCATGCCGCGGGCGTGCGCGTTTCCCTGTCCACGAAAGTTCGCGTGATGCGCTTCAACGATGCCATTTTTGGCACCGCATTCCTTGTGCTTGCGATCGTCATGATCGCGATAACCTTCTCGTTTCCAGCCTTTCCGGGCCAGAACTACGGGCCCAATTTGTTTCCGCGGATCATCGGCGGCGGCATCGTCGGTTGCTCGCTGCTGCTGATGCTGCGCGAATGGCGCGGCGGCGGGCGGCCCTGGCTGGTCCTCGAGGACTGGGCGCGGCGCCCCGCCCGGCTCGCCTCCTTCGCCCTGATGCTGGCGGCGATGGTGTTCTATCTGGTGGCGTCGGAGCCGCTCGGCTTCATTCCGACGGCCTTCCTCATCCAGTTCGGCCTCTTCCTGTGGTTCGGCGTGCGCCCGCTGACGGCGCTGATCGTCGCCATCGTGATGACGGCCGCCGTGCAGTATTTCTTTGGAAGCGTGATGCGGGTGCCGCTGCCGCGCGGCATCCTCGACAGCGTGCTTTGAGAAAGCCCTGACATGACAGCAATCTACACCGCTTTCGGGATGGTCTTCGACCCGACCGTGCTCGCGGTCATCATGGGCTCGGCGATGTTCGGGATGTTCGTCGGCGCCATGCCGGGCCTTACCGCGACGATGGCGACGGCGCTTCTGGTGCCGGTGACGTTCTTCATGGCGCCGGTGCCGGCGCTTGGGGCGATTGTGACCGCAACCGCCATGGCGATCTTCGCCGGAGACATCCCGGCCGCCATGCTGCGGATGCCGGGAACGCCGGCTTCGGCGGCCTATGCCGATGAGAGTTACGAGATGACCAAGAAGGGTCAGCTCGACCTGGCGATGGGCGTCAACCTCGTCTTCTCGGTGCTGGGCGGCATCTTCGGCGTCGCCATCCTGATCCTGCTGGCACCGGTTCTGGCCGAGGTCGCGATCAACTTTTCGTCCTTTGAATATTTCTGGCTGGCCTGCCTCGGCCTGACCTGTGCCGTCTTCATCGGCACGGGCGATGCGCTGAAGGGGCTGCTCTCGCTCTTCATCGGGCTGGCGATCGCCTGCGTGGGCATCGATCCCGCCGCCGGCCAGCCGCGCTTCACCTTCGGCAACATCGACCTGATGTCGGGCATCAACTTCATCCCGACGCTGATCGGCATGTTCGCCGTCTCGGAACTGCTCCGGGGCGCCGTGACGATGGAAAAGGGCGGGCGCTCCGTGCCGCAGGCCATCGGTAGCCTGATGACCGGCGTCTGGGGCGTGTTCAAGAAATACTGGTTCAACTTCCTGCGCGGCTCGATGATCGGGACCGTGATCGGCGCGCTGCCGGGCGCGGGCGCCGACATCGCGTCCTGGGTCTCCTATGCGGTCTCGAAGAAGACCTCCAAGGAGCCCGAGAAATTCGGCAAAGGCCATATCGAAGGCATCGTCGATGCGACCTCGGCCAATAATTCGGCTCTGGGCGCGGCCTGGATTCCGGCCCTCGTCTTCGGCATTCCCGGCGATTCGATTACGGCGATCGTCATCGGCGTGCTCTACATGAAGGGCATGAATCCGGGGCCGACCGTCTTCCTGCAGACGCCGGAACTGATCTACGCCGTCTTCATCATCTTCATCATCGCCAATCTGCTGATGTTCCCGCTCGGCTGGGCGGCGATCAAATCCGCCAAGCAGATCCTGCGGGTGCCGCGCAACATCCTCATGCCGATCATCCTGATCTTCTGCATCGTCGGCTCGTTTGCGATGACCAACTCGCTCTACGGCGTCGTGTTGATGGTGGTGATGGGCGTGTTCGGCTGGTTCCTCGAGGAGCATGGCGTTCCGGTCGCGCCGCTGATCCTGGGCCTCGTGCTCGGCGAGATGCTGGAGCAGAACTTCATGTCGTCGATGATCAAGGCCGACGGCTCCCTGATCGGATTCCTGTCGCGGCCGATCGCGGGCACGCTGGGCGTCGCCACCATGGGGCTATGGGCCTTCATGGCCTGGCGTGGCGTGACGAGCCGGCCAAAGCCGGCCATCGAGAGCCCAAGCGGCGCTTAAGGTCGCGCGCGGGGCGCGGCTGAGTTCAGCGCTTCAGGAAGGCGGCAAACGCGGCCTGCGCTTCATCCGAGCGCAGGCGCTCGCCGAAATGCTTCGCCTCGACGACCAGCGTTTCGGCCACGCTGGCAGCCTGGCCGCGCTTCAGCAGAAGCTTGGTCAGAGCGACCGATTGCGGCGGCAGCGCAGCCAGCGCCTTCGCGTTTGCCAGTGCGGCATCCAGCGCAGCGCCCTCCGCCACCACGGCATTGACGAGGCCGGCTTCCTGCGCGGCCTGCGGCCCGAAAGCCTCGCCCAGCATCAGCAACTCCGCGGCGCGCTTGGAGCCGGCGACGAGCGGCAGCAGGTAGCTCGAGGCGCCTTCAGGCGAGAGCCCCAACGTGACGAAAGGCATACGGAAGGTCGCGCCGGCCCCGGCATAGGCCAGGTCGCAATGCAGCAGCATCGTCGTACCGATGCCGACCGCGAAGCCCTCCACCGCGGCGACGATCGGCTTGGTCGCGGTCGAGATCGCGCCTAAGAAATCCATGGCGATGCGCGCGCCATCGCCGGCTGCCGCGGCGAAATCGCGGATGTCGTTGCCGCTGGTGAAGCAGCCGCCTGCGCCCGTGATGACGATGACGCGGCTCTGCGGATCGGCCTCGGCGGCGGCGAAGGCCTCGATCAGCCCGACATAGCTCGCGCGGTCGAGCGCGTTCTTGCGCTCCGGCCGGTTCATGGTGATCTGGATGACGCCGGGCGCGACGATCTCGGTTAAAACAGTGGCGCTCATCGGCTCGTCTCCATCCCTGCGGCTTATGCTGCCGGCTCCAACGCGTTGACGGTCGCGGATGCGACAGCGCGTTGGCGTCCCGCCGACAGGCTTGGCATGGCGTTTCGCGGAGGGTCAAGCGCCGTGCCCGCTTGACAAAAAGCCACCTGCCGGACTTCCTCCTTCGCCCTCAATCGGCCGGACCGAAGGCGCCGGCAAGCCTTAAGGACACGCGCTGATGGAGACCGTCCGGCTCGCCCGCCATGGCGAGATCGCGATCGCGACGATCGACAACCCGCCAGTCAATGCGCTCGGCCAGGCCCTGCGCGCCGACCTTGCTCGTGTGATTGCGGATGTGGGCTCCGACCCGGCTGTCGCGGCCATCGTGATCGCGGCGGTTGGCAGGGCTTTTATTGCCGGCGCCGACATCAGCGAATTTGGCAAGCCTCCAGTCGCTCCTCTCCTGCCGGATCTGCTCGATGCGATCGAGAACTGCCCCAAGCCCGTCGTCGCCGCGATCCAGGGCGTGGCGCTCGGCGGCGGGCTGGAGCTTGCGCTAGCCTGTCATGGTCGCGTCGGCTCCGCGTCGGCGTCGTTCGGCCAGCCCGAGATCAAGCTCGGGCTGATCCCGGGCGCGGGTGGCACGCAGCGCCTGCCGCGCCTGATCGGGGCGGCGCAGGCCTTTCCGATGATGCTGTCGGGCGAGCCGATCCCTGCCAGCCGGGCGTTGCAACTCGGCCTGGTCGATGACGTGGCCGATGGCGATGTCGTGGCCGCCGCCATGGCGCTGGCGCGTGCTCTCGCGGCGCGCGGGGCGCCGGAACCGGTGCGCGATATGACCGCCCGTCTGACGGCCGCCGATCGCGAGGCGTTCGAGGCGCAAGCCCTTGCCGCGACCAAGACCTCCGGCGAGATGCCCGATGCCATGGCGCTGATCGAGGCGGTGCGCGGTGTCTTCACGTTGCCTTTCACCGAGGGGCTGGCGGCCGAGCGGGCGCTGTTTGTGAAGCTCGTCGCCGATCCGCGCTCGCGGGCATTGCGCCATGTCTTCTTCGCCGAGCGCGAGATTGCCCGGGTGCCGGGCATCGGCGCTGACGTGAAGCCGCGCGCGATCGCGAAGGCTGCGGTGATCGGCGCGGGTACGATGGGCGGCGGCATCGCCATGTGCTTCGCCAATGCCGGCATCCCGGTGACGTTGATCGAACAGGAGCAGGCGCAGATCGACAACGGCATGAACCGGGTCGCGGCGATCTACGAGATGTCGGTGACGCGCGGTTCGCTGAGCCCCGAGAAGCGCGACGAGCGCCTGGCTCTGATCACGCCGGCCCTGGGGCTCGATGCGGCGGCGGACGCGGATGTCGTGATCGAGGCGGCCTTCGAGGAGATGGGCGTCAAACAGCAGATCTTCGGCGCGCTCGACGCCATCGCGAAACCCGGCGCGATCCTCGCCAGCAACACGTCCTATCTCGATATTCCGACGATCGCGGCGGCGACGAAACGCCCGCAGGACGTGCTGGGGATGCATTTCTTCAGCCCCGCCAATGTCATGAAGCTGCTTGAGGTGGTGCGCCCCGATGGGGTCTCGGACGAGGCCGTCGTCACCGCCATGGCGCTCGGGCGCCGGCTCGGCAAGGTGCCGGTCGTGGTCGGCAACGGCTTCGGCTTCGTCGGCAACCGCATGCTGGAGGCCCGCACCCGGGCGACCGAGCGCCTGCTCGTCGCCGGCGCGTTGCCGCATGAGGTCGATGCGGCGCTGACCGGCTTCGGCTTCAAGATGGGCCCCTGCGCCATGGCCGATCTCGCGGGCAACGATATCGGCTGGCGGTCGCGCAAGGCGCGCGGCAAGACGGCGGCCGTCGCGGACGCGATCTGCGAGGCCGGCTGGTTCGGCCAGAAGACCGGGCGCGGCTATTTCCTCTATCCGGACGGTGCGCGCAGCGGGCTGCGCGACCCGGAGGTCGAGGCCCTGATCGCGCGGATTTCGGAAGAGCAGGGCGCGAACCGCCGCAGCTTTAAGAGCGACGAGATCCTGTCGCGCCTGCTCGATCCGATGGTCAATGAGGGCGCCCGCATTCTGGAAGAGGGCATCGCGGTGCGGCCCGGCGACATCGATGTGATCTGGCTCAACGGCTACAACTGGCCGGCCTGGCGCGGCGGGCCGATGCATTGGGCCGACAGTGTCGGGCTCGACATCCTCGTCGCGCGGCTGGAGGCGCAGGCCGCGGAGATGGGCGATGCGACGCTTGAACCCGCGCCATTGCTGCGCAGGCTCGCGGCGGAGGGCAAGGGATTTGCCGATCTGAAGGCAACGACTATCTAGGTGGCCAGACCGTGCCGAAGCCGATGAAGGAATGAACCGTTCATGACCGAAGCCGTGATCGTCTCCACCGCCCGCACGCCCATCGGCAAGGCTCATCGCGGCGCCTTCAACCAGGTGCGGGGCGCCGATCTGGCGGCCCATGCGATCCGGCATGCGTTGCTGCGCGCCGATCTCGAACCCGGCGCCGTCGAAGAGGTGGTGATGGGCTGCGGCTATCCGGAAGCCGCAACCGGCGGCAATGTCGCGCGCCATGCGGCGCTGGTCGCAGGCCTCCCTGTCCAGTCGGCCGGCGTTACGGTCAGCCGCTTCTGCGCCTCCGGGCTGGAGGCGATCGCGCATGCGGCGCGGCGGGTCGTCATGGACGGCGTGCCGGTCGCGGTCGGCGGCGGCGTCGAGTCCATCAGCCTCGTGCAGCCCGTGGTGCGGCGCGACCTGACACAGAACGACTGGCTGCTCGCCCACAAGCCGACGATCTACACCTCAATGATCGAGACGGCCGACATCGTGGCGCAGCGTTACGGCATCTCGCGGCAGGCCCAGGACGAATTCTCGTTGGAGAGCCAGCAGCGCACGGCTGCCGCCCAGCAGCGCCGGCTGTTCGACGACGAGATCGTGCCGATGAGCGCCGTCATGACTGTTACCGACAAGGCGACCGGCGAGGTCAGCCAGCGCGAGGTCACGCTCTCGCAGGACGAGGGCAACCGGCCCGACACGACGCTGGAGGGGCTGCTCAAGCTCAAACCGGTGCGCGGCGAAGAGCAGTTCGTCACCGCCGGCAATGCCAGCCAGTTGTCGGACGGGGCCTCGGCCAGCGTGGTGATGTCGGCGGAGGAGGCGGCACGACGCGGGCTTTCGCCGCTGGGCATCTTCCGCGGCTTCGCCTCGGCCGGCTGCGAGCCTGACGAGATGGGCATCGGCCCGGTGTTTGCGGTGCCGCGCCTGCTGGAGCGCAACGGGCTGACGGTTTCCGACATCGACCTTTGGGAGCTCAACGAGGCCTTCGCCTCGCAGTCGCTCTATTGCCGCGATACGCTTGGCATCGATCCCGACAAGGTCAACGTCAATGGCGGGGCGATCGCGATCGGCCACCCCTTCGGCATGAGCGGGGCGCGCCTCGTCGGCCATGCGCTGCTGGAAGGCCGCCGACGCAAGGCGCGCTATGCGGTCGTCACCATGTGCGTCGCCGGTGGCATGGGCTGCGCCGGTCTGTTCGAGATCAATCCGGGTTGAACCAAACCGGTCGATCTGCGTCTTTGTCACGACGCAGTCGCGGCGGGTCGCTAGCCGGTTCGCTGTCGTGCAGCAGGGGAATGAGACCGTGGCTTCAGGACTGTTTGCGCTGCTCGACGATATCGCCGGGATCGCCAAGGTTGCGGCATCCTCCGTCGACGATGTCGTGGCGCAGGCGACCAAGGCCGGCACCAAGGCGGCGGGCATCGTCATCGACGATGCGGCCGTGACGCCGCGCTATGCGGTCGGCTTTGCGGCCGCGCGCGAACTGCCGATCATCTGGAAGATCGCGCTCGGCTCGCTGAAGAACAAGCTGCTGTTCCTGCTTCCGGGCGCGCTGATTCTGGCGCTCGTCGCGCCCTGGCTGATCACGCCGCTGCTGATGGCGGGCGGTGTCTATCTTTGTTACGAGGGCGCCGAGAAAATCCTCGAACTCGTCGTGCCGCATGCGGCCGCGAGCCCCGAAGAGGCCGGCAAGGCCGTGCTCGATCCCAAGCTGCTCGAAGAGCAGAAGATCGCCGGCGCGATCAAGACGGATTTCATCCTCTCGGCCGAGATCATGGCGATCACGCTCTCGACGGTCTCGACCGCTTCGTTTTGGATGCAGGCGACGGTGCTCGCTGTGGTCGGTATCGGCATCACGGTGATTGTCTACGGTGCCGTGGCGCTGATCGTGAAAGCCGACGATATCGGGCTGGCGCTGGCGCAGCAGCGATTCGCGCCGGTTGCGCTGTTCGGGCGTGGCCTGGTGCTCGGCATGCCGTATTTCCTCTCCGCCCTTAGCGCGGTCGGGACGGCGGCGATGCTTTGGGTCGGCGGCGGCATCATCATCCACGGGCTGGAAGAGTTTGGTCTGACCGGACTGGGCCATGCCAGCCATGGGCTCGCGGTCGCGGCCGGTTCAATGCTGCCTGCGGGCGGTGTTCTTGAATGGCTGACGGGAGCGGTGTTCTCGGCCGTGTTCGGGCTGATCGTCGGCGGCATCGCCATCGTGGTGATGCATTACGTCGTGCAGCCCATCATGAAGGGCATGGGCAAGTCCGGGCAGCCGGCCTGACGCTGCCGGTGTCTAATCGAGCCAAGTGGTGAAGCCCTCGACCGGCTCGCGCTCGGATACGAGGTGGTTCTGCGGAGCGTCGGGGTCGGCATGGCCGATGGCGATGCCGCAGACGACGATCTCGCTGTCGGGGATGGAGAGCTCGCGCCGCACCACGGGGTGAAAGCGCGCGAAGATCGCCTGCGGGCAGGATTGCAGGCCATGGCCCTGCGCCGCGATCAGCAGGCTCTGGACGAACATGCCGAGATCGAGCCAGGAGCCGATTTCGAGGTCGCGGTCCATTGTCAGCATCAACGCGACCGGCGCGCCAAAGAAGCGCAGATTGGCGGCGCTCTGGCGCTTCATGCCGGCCGTGTCGCCCTTGGTGACGCCAAGCAGCCCGTAAAGATCCCAGCCGACCTTGCGGCGGCGCGAGAGATAGGGCTCGCGGAAAATCTGCGGATAGTAGCGGTATTCCTCCTCCGCGGGCATTTCTCCCGACTCCAGCGCCGCGATCAGCGCGGCTTCAAGCCGTTCGCGGGCCTGCGGGCCGATAACGCGCAGCTTCCAGGGCTGCATGTTGGTGCCGCTGGGCGCGCGGGCGGCGACCTCGATCAGGCGGTGCAGCAGGGCGGGGTCGACCGGCGTCGGCAGGAAGGCGCGGGTGGCGCGGCGCGAGGTGATGGCGTGCTCGACGGCCTGGGCGGGTGTCGTCACATACTGTCCCTTCAACGTCGTCATTCCGGCCGTAGCGAAGCGGAGCGCCGGAAATCCATCGTAGAACTGTCCGCCCTAAGATGGATTCCGGATCTGCGCGGCTGCGCCGCTTGTCCGGAATGACGGGACGGGTGTTACCCCTTCCGCGACGCGATGAACGCCGCGTGTTCCTCAACCAGCCCGCCGGCCAGCGCTTTGGCGATCAAAGCGCGGGTGTTGGCAAGGCCATAGATCGCGGCGAAGGAGCCGAAGCGGGGGCCCTGCTCCTCGCCGAACATCACCTGGTAAATCGCCTTCCACCAGTCGCCGGAGACGCCGGGCCGATCGGGCGTGGCGTTCTTGGCGGTGAGGTTCTGGTAGCGCGGGATGGCACGGGCGACGTCGAGCGCCGTGTCCTGCACCATCTCGGCGGTGGCGTCCGCCGGCAGGGCGGCGATGGCGGCATCCAGCGCGGCGAAGGCGGTGGTCTCGGTTTCGTCGGCGACGCGGTAGTTTTTTGCCGGCTTCACGAAGTCGCGGAAATAGGCGATCGCGTAGCCGACCAGCGCGTCGAGCCGCGGATGGGTCTGCGGCGAGATGCCCGGCGCATAGCGCTGGAGGAAGCCCCAGAGCACGGCCTTGTCCTCGGAATTGGCGACGGCGACGAGGTTCATCAGCAGGCCGAAGGTGACCTGCGCACGCGTCGCGTTCTCGCCCTCGCCGGTGGCGATGACCTCTGGCTGGGGCGGCTGCCCATGGTGCAGATGCCAGACCGGGTTGCCGAGGCGGCTCTTCCAGTCCTGGCGCTCATAGCCGCTGAGGAACTGCAGATATTCGTCGACCGCGCGCGGGATGACGTCGAAATGCAGCTTCTTGGCCTCGCGCGGGCGCTGGAACATGTAGAGCGCCAGGCTTTCGGGCGGGCCATATTCGAGCCATTGCTCGATGGTCAGCCCGTTGCCCTTGGACTTGGAGATCTTCTGGCCCTGTTCGTCCAGGAAGAGCTCGTAATTGAAGCCTTCGGGCGGCTGCGCATCGAGCGCGCGCGCGATCTGCGAGGAGACCTTGACCGAGTCGATCAGGTCCTTGCCCGCCATTTCGTAATCGATGCCGAGCGCGACCCAGCGCATCGCCCAGTCGGGCTTCCACTGCAGCTTGACATGGCCGCCGGTGACCGGCGTCACGAAACGTTCGCCCGTGGCTGGGTCCGTCCAGGTGATGGTGCCGGCTTCGATGTCGCGCGCCTCGATCGGCACCTGCATGACGATGCGCGTCACCGGGTGGATCGGCAGGAAGGGCGAATAGGTCGCTGCCCGCTCCTCGCGCAGTGTCGGCAGCATGATCTTCATGATCGCGTCGTAGCGCGCCAGCATCTTGAGCAGCGTCGCGTCGAATTCGCCGGCGCGGTAGGCGTCCGTCGAGGACCTGAACTCGTAGTCGAAGCCGAACTGGTCGAGGAAGGCGCGCAGCCGCGCATTGTTGTGCCGGCCAAACGAGTCATGCGTGCCGAAGGGGTCGGGCACCTCGGTCAGGGGCTTGCCGAGTGCGGCCGTCAGCAGCTCCTTGTTGGGGACGTTGTCGGGCACCTTGCGCAGCCCGTCCATGTCGTCGGAGAAGGCGATCAGCCGCGTGGGGACGGCATCGTCGGTGAGGACCCGGAAGGCATGGCGGACCATCGAGGTGCGCGCGACCTCGCCGAAGGTGCCAATATGGGGCAGGCCCGAGGGGCCGTAGCCCGTCTCGAAGATCACCTCCGTCTTGCCCGATTTCTCGATCCGCGCGACGAGCTTGCGAGCTTCCTCGAACGGCCAGGCGGCCGAACGCTGGGCGGCGTCCACAAGGGCGGGGTCGAAAACGGGCATGTCGGGTGGTGTCCTCTCCAAGGTTCTGCGCGAAAATGCGAGGGAGGGGCTTTCGCAGATTGCCAAGGGGGGCGTCAATGAGTCTGACCCGCCTCGACGTCACCAGAGGTTGTCCGAGCGGGTGCGGGGTATAGTGTGCTGCCCTTCCAGACCTACGAAGGACGCCTGCCTTGGATTCCCACCTCCACGAGACCCTGACTGCCTGGCGCCGACACCTGCACGCCCATCCCGAACTCGGGCGGCACGAGAAAGCGACGAGTGCCTTCGTGCAGGAGAAGCTGGCCGAACTCGGCGTGCCGTTCACGGCCGGCATCGGCGGGCATGGCGTGGTGGCGACGCTGACGCGCGGTGGGTCCGAGCGATCCGTGGGCCTGCGCGCCGACATGGACGCGCTGCCGATCGCCGAGGCGAACGATCTGCCTTATAAGTCTGGAACCGCCAATGTCATGCATGCCTGCGGCCATGACGGGCACACCACCGCGCTGCTGGGAGCGGCCGCGCTGCTCGCGCGCGACGAGGGCTGGAGCGGCACGGTGCGCTTCGTCTTCCAGCCGGCGGAGGAGGGCGCGGGCGGGGCGCAGGCGATGCTCGCCGACGGGGTGCTCGCGCGATTTCCGATGGAGCGCATCTTTGCCCTGCACAATTGGCCGGGGCTTGAGGCCGGCACGATCGCCGTGCATCGCGGGCCGGTGATGTCGGAGCCCGGCCGCTTCAAGATCACGCTCAACGGCACGGCCGGGCACGCGGCGCTGCCGGAGACGACGCGCGACCCGATCGTGGCGATGGGCCATCTCATCCTCGCGCTGCAGACCATCGTCTCGCGCAATGTCGATCCGATGGAGTCGGCGGTGGTGTCGATCGGCCAGGTGCATGGCGGGCTCGCCGCCAACCAGATCCCGACCAGCGTCTTCATCGAAGGGACCTTCCGCACCTTCGTGCCGGCGGTGCGCGAACGGGTGCTGGCGCGCATCCGTGCCGTCGCGGACAACATCGCCGCGACCTTCGAGATGGAGGCCGAGGTCGAGACGACGCATGGCCTCGCCACCGTCAACACCGCGCCGGAGGAGGCGCTGGCTGCTGCCGCTGCAGAGGCTGCGGGGCTGGCCGTCCGGCGCGACCTGAAGGCCAGCACCACCGGCGAGGATTTCGCGCATTTCCTGGCGCGCCTGCCGGGCGCCTATGTCTGGATCGGCAACGGGCCGGTGCGCGATGGCGGCGAACTCCACAACGACCGCTACGATTTCAACGACGCGATCCTGCCTGCCGCGTCGGGCTGGCTGGCGGCGGTGGCGAAGCAGGCGCTGAGCGCGAACGCGCCTGCGGAGACGGTTTGAGGGGATACGTCATGCTCGGGCGAAGACCCGAGCATCTCTCGCCGGAGCATCTCTCCGGAAGCATCTCCTGCACGAGATTCTCGGGTCTGCGCTTCGCTTCGCCCGAGAATGACGAAAGTGGTCAAAACGGGCTCACCGGAAAAAACCGCAGATAGAGCCTGGCATAGGTGCCGTCGTCCCAGAGCGATTGCAGCGCATAGTCGAGGGAGCGCTTGAGCGGCGCCTCGTCCTTGCGGATCAGGAAGCCGACGCCCTCGCCGAAATAGCGGCTTTCGAGGAAGGGTCCGCCGGTGAAGGCGAGTTCGCTGCCGCCCGTGCCGGCCAGCAGCAGCGAGAGCGCGACGCCGTCGGCGAAGACGAATTCGGCATCGCCGCTGCGCAGTGCCGTGACCGCCGCGAGAAGCGTGCCGGACTCGCGGCGCTGGACGAAGGGCAGCAGCCGTTCGAGAAAGGCGTGATGGGCCGTGCCGGCGACGACGGCGACGCGCTTGCCCTGCAGGGAGCGGGTGTCGAGTTCGGCCTGCGCGTTGCCGCGCGTCGTGGCGAGGCGGGCCGCGCTGCGAAAATAGAGATGGCTCGCGGCAAAGCGCGCGCGGATCTGTGGCGTGAGGTTGATCGCAGCCGCCAGCACGTCGCCGCGACCCTCGGCGAGCGAGTCCAGCAGCGTGTCGAAGCGGCGCGCCTGCACGGTGCAGGTCCAGCCGAGCTTTTCGCAGACGGCGCGGGCGAGTTCGACCGAAAACCCAGTCAGGGTGCCATCGGGCCCGGCGAAGTGCAGCGGCGGGTACTCGTCATCGGTGAGGAAGCGGATCACGCGCGGCGGGCCGGGCTCGGGCCGGTCGAGCCGGATGCGCGGGTCCCAGAAATTCGGCACGGTGACGCGCGACTGGGCGAGTGCGGTCTGCGGGGCGAGCGTCAGCAGGGCCAATGTGAGGAGAAGGGCGCGGATCATGCGCGCATCTGGCGCGAGGGCGCGGGCGGGATCAAGGGCCTTGCAAGCGCTGGGCTGCCATTGCGCGTCATGCTCGGGATTGACCCGAGCATCTCAGGACCAGTGAGCCTCATTCTGCACGAGATTCTCGGGTCTGCGCTGCGCTTCGCCCGAGAATGACGCCATCGTCGCGCGCCTCTTATGAAGCGACCCCGGCCACCGTCGCCTTCGCGCCCTTGTCGAACAGGGCCGCAAGGTGCGTCTCGACGGCCCGCGTGAAGCGCGGCTCGCGCGGCAGATCGGTGCCGAAGATCGCTTCGATGCCGAGCAGGGAACGGCTCAGGGCTTCAGCGTTGCGACCGGCGGCTAGGCTCTTCTCCGCGAAGGTCGCGGCCAGCGGATCGCGGACGTCGATCGGCGCGCCCTTCTCGTCGGTGCCCGCGACATAGGCCATCCAGGCTGCAACGCCGAGGGCGAGATGGTCGATCGGCGCGCCGGCCTTGAGGCGGTCGCGGATCGTGCCCAGCAGCCGCTGCGGCAGCTTCTGCGAACCGTCCATGGCGATCTGCCAGGTGCGGTGGCGGATGGCGGGATTGCGGAAGCGGGCCAGCAGCGCCTGCCCATAGTCGCCGAGCATCACGCCCTGCGGGGCCGGGACAGTGGGGATGATCTCGGCCCAGAGGCCTTCGAGGAAGCGGGCGAAGACGGCGTCGCCGCTGGCCTCGGCGACCGTCTCATGGCCGGCAAGATAGCCGAGATAGGCGAGGCTGGAATGCGCGCCGTTGAGCATGCGCAGCTTCATGAACTCGAAGGGCGCAACCTCGGAAACCATCTGCGCGCCGACGCGCTCCCAGGCGGGGCGGCCGGCTGCGAAGACGTCCTGGATCGCCCATTGCCGGAAGGGCTCGCCGATCACGGGGGCTGCGTCCTCCAGCCCGATCAGGCCGGCGACCTCGGCGATGTCGGCCTGCGTCGTGGCGGGCACGATGCGGTCGACCATCGTCGCCGGGAAGGCGCCCTCGGCCTCGATCCACTGGGCGAGCCCGTCATCGCTCAGCGCCGCGAAATCGCGCACGAGGCCGCGCAGCACGCCGCCATTATGGGGAAGGTTGTCGCAGCTCAGCGCGGTGAAGGGCCCGAGCCCGGCGGCGCGACGGGCCTTCAGCGCAGCGACGATCAGGCCGACGGCCGAGCGGGGGCTGAGCGGGTTGGCGAGGTCGTGGACGATGCCGGGATGGTCGGCTTTCAGCCTGCCGGTGGCGGGGTCGTGGCAATAGCCCTTCTCGGTCACTGTCAGCGAGACGATGCGGGTGTCGGGTGACGCCATGCGGGCGATCAGCGTGGCGGGGTTTTCCGGGGCGACGAGCACCTCACCAAGGCAGCCGATGAGGCGCAGCTCCGGCCCCGCCGGGGCGCGCTTCAGCAGGGTGTAGAGCCCGTCCTGGGGGGCCAACCTGTCGCGCTGGTCGGGCCGCTGCAGGCTCGCTCCGGTGACGCCCCAGGCGCCGAACTCGCGCTCCAGCGCATCCTCGGTGTATTCGCAGAGATGGGCGCGGGCGAAGGCGCCCAAGCCCAGATGGACGATGCCCGGCGTCAGCCGCGAGCGGTCATAGGCGGGACGGCGGACGGTTGCGGGCAGGGCGGTGAGGGTGTTCGTCTTCAGTCGCGTCAACGGAATACGCTCGGCAGCCAGAGGGAGAAGGCGGGGACATAAGTGACGAGCATCAGTACGGCGAGGCTGGCGCCGTAGAAAGGCCAGATGGTGCGCATCGCCTCCCAGATCGAGATCCGGCCGATCGCGCAGCCGACGAAGAGCACGGCGCCGACCGGCGGGGTGCACAGGCCGATGCCGAGATTGAGGATCAGGATCGCGCCGAAATGAACCGGGTCCATGCCGAAAGCCGTCACCACCGGCAGGAAGATCGGCGTGGTGATGATGATCAGCGGCGACATGTCCATGAAGGTGCCCAGGAACAACAGCAGCAGGTTGATCAGCAGGAAGATCACGATCGGGTCGTTCGAGATCGACCGCATGAACGCGACCATGGCCGAGGGCACCTGGAAGAAGGCGAGCAGCCAGCCGAAGGCGGCCGCGCAGCCGATCACCAGCAGCACCATCGCCGTGGTGCGCACGGCCGCGAAGGTCGCGTCCTTGAACTCGACGAGGTTCATGCCGCGATAGACCAGCACCGTGATCAGCAGGGCGTAGACCGCCGCGATGCAGGAGCTTTCCGTGGCGGTGAAGACGCCCGAGCGCACGCCGCCGAAGATGATGCCGATCAGGATGATGCCGGGGAAGGCTGAGACGGCATAGGTCGCGACTCGCGCCCAGCCGGGGAAGGCTTCGGCCGGGTAGCCGCGCTTGCGCGCGACGATCCAGGTCACGAGCATCAGCGCCGTGGCCAGCATCAGGCCCGGCACGATGCCGGCGGTGAAGAGATCGGCGATCGAGATCGCGCCACCGGCCGACAGCGAATAGATGATCATGTTGTGGGAGGGCGGGATCAGCAGCGCGATGATGGCGGAGCTGACCGTGACGTTGACGGCAAAGGAGGTGTCATAGCCGCGCTTCTGCATCTGCGGGATCATCAGCCCGCCGATGGCGGATGCGTCCGCCACGGCCGAGCCGGAGATGCCGCCGAACAGGGTCGATGCGGCGATGTTCACCTGGCCCAGCCCACCGCGCAGATGCCCGACCAGCGAGCCGGCGAAGCGCACCAGCCGCTCGGCGATGCCGCCGCGGATCATCAGGTCGCCGGCATAGATGAAGAAGGGGATCGCCATCAGCGAGAACACGCTGATGCCGGAATTCAGACGCTGGAAGACGACCAGCGGCGGGATTCCCATATAGACGACGGTCGCCAGCGAGGCGGCGCCCAGGCAAAACGCGATCGGCGTGCCGATCAGCAGCAGCACGACGAAGCTGCCGAAGAGGATGATCAGTTCGAGGCTCATGCGCCGGTCCCATCCTCATGGCCGGTGGCCAGATTGTAGAGATGTTCGAGGGTGAAGAAGGAGATCAGCGCGCCACCGCCGAGCAGCGGCAGGAAATCGACACCGCCCGGCCAGCCCAGGATCGGGATCGTGGCGGTCCAGGTGCCGATGACGAGGTCCCAGCTGTACCAGACCATGGCGAGGCCGAAGGCGAGCACGACGAGATGGCTGACGAGCGCCATCAGCTTGGCGGGCCGCCCCGGGAACGCGATGCGCAGGATGTCGAAGCCGAGATGATAGCCCTCGCGGACGCCGACGGCGGCGCCGAGGAGAATGAACCAGCCCATCAGCTGGATCGACAGCGCCTCGGTCCAGGTCGGCGTGCTGTTGAGCACATAGCGCCCGAAGACCTGCCAGGCGACGGCCAGCGTCATGCCGATCAGGCCGATCGCGGACAGCCATAACGCCAGCGTGGCCAGAAAGCTGGAAAGACGATTCAAGGCTGGTGACATCGGCGTTTGTCCCGGGGCAGCATTCGATGCAACGCAAATGGCGCGCCGTTTCGGCGCGCCATTCCGTGTCAGGAGAAGCTCACTTCACCGCCTGGATGGCGGCAACCATCTCCTTGAGCTTCGCATCGGTGACGAACTTGTCGTAGACCGGCTTCATCGCGTCGATGAAGGGCTGCTTCTCGACCGCGTTGACGACCGCGCCGCCAGCCTTGACCTTGGCTTCGGAGGCCTTCTCGCGGGCATCCCAAAGCTCGCGCATCTTGGCGACGGATTCCTTCGCCGCGGCCTTGATCAGCGCCTTGTCCTCGGCGTTGAACTTGTCGAAGCTCTTCTTCGACATCACCAGCACCTCAGGCGAAAGCGAGTGCTCGGTCAGCGAGTAGAACTTCGAGACCTCGTAATGCTTGGTCGATTCATAGGAAGGCCAGTTGTTTTCGGCGCCGTCGATGACACCGGTCTGCAGGCCGGAATAGACCTCGCCGAAATTCATCGGCGTGGCGTTGGCGCCGAGCGCCGAGACCAGGCTGACGAACATGTCGGACTGCTGCACGCGGATCTTCAGGCCCTTCATGTCGGCGGGCGTGTTGATGGCGCGCTTGGAATTGTAGAAGGAGCGCGAGCCGGAATCGTAGAAGGCCAGGCCGATCAGGTCGTGCTTCTCGAACTCCTTCAGCAAGGCATCGCCGATCGGACCGTCCATCACCGTGCGCATATGGGCGACCGAGCGGAAGATGAAGGGCAGCGACGGCACATTGGTTGCCGGGATCAGATTGTTGAACGGCGCCATGTTGATGCGGTTCATGTCGATGACGCCAAAGCGGGTCTGCTCGATCGTGTCCTTCTCCTGGCCGAGCTGGGCCGAGTGGAAGACATTGATCTTGATGCGGCCCTTGCTGCGCTCCTCGAGCAGCTTGCTCATATGCTTGACCGCCTCGATGGTCGGATAGCCATCGGGGTGAATGTCCGTCGAGCGCAGGGTGACGTTCTGGGCGCTGGCGGTGCCGGCGACGAGGGCGAAGATGGCGGCGCCCGCAAGGGCGGCGAATGTGCGTTTGGTGAGCATGGCAGGTTCTCTCCCGTTTGGTGGTGGCGCCGGGTTTTTCCGGTCGTTCTTGTCCCGTGATGGGAGCCCTGCCGGCAGTGGCCGGCAGGGCGGTCTCGTCTAGAGAAATTCACTCCGCATCGGCGTGAAGGAATCGATGAGCTGTCCGGCTTCGACGGCGGTGACACCATGGACGAGGTCGGCCGGCACGAAGAAGGTGTCGCCAGTGACAAGGCGCTCGGTCTTCCCGTCGATGGTGACGTCGAAGACGCCGCTCTCGACGTAAGAAGCCTGGCGGTGCGGGTGCTGGTGGGCTTTTCCGACCGCGCCGGCCTCGAAGACCACGCGCACGACCATCAGATCCTCGCCATAGGCCATGATTTTGCGCCTGACGCCGGGCTCGGTCGGCTCCCAGGCGAGATCGGAGTCGTGCTGGAAGAAGGAATTGAGACGTTCGGTCATCGGGCGAGCCAGCCTCCGTCGACGGGGATGATGGCGCCGTGCATGTAGGCAGCGGCGTCGCTTGCGAGGAACACGGCCGCGCCGCCTATGTCCGAGGGCTTGCCCCAGCGACCGGCCGGAATGCGGGCGAGGATGGCGCCGTTGCGGTCGGGGTCGGCGCGCAGGGCTTCCGTGTTGTTGCTCTCGATATAGCCCGGCGCGATGGCGTTCACATTGATGCCCTTGGCCGCCCATTCGCAGGCCAAAAGCTTCGTCAGGCCGGCGAGCCCGCTCTTGCTGGCGGTGTAGGAGGCGACGCGGATGCCGCCCTGGAAGGAGAGCAACGAGGCGATGTTGACGATGCGGGCGCTGCGTCCGGCCTCGACGGCCGATTTCGCGAAGGCCTGGGCCAAGAAGAACGTCGCCTTGAGGTTGACGTTCATGACCTCGTCCCAGTCGCTTTCGCTGAACTCGAGCGCGTCCGCCCGGCGGATGATGCCGGCATTGTTGATCAGGATGTCGAGCGGGCCGGACAGTTCGGCAGCCTGCGCGATCACGCCCGGCGCGACGCCCTGTTCCTGCAGATCGACCTTCAGCGCGTGGCCCGTGCCGCCGGCATTTGCGATCAGCGCCAGCGTCTCGCCCATGTCGGATCGCCCGGCCGCGACGACGGTCGCTCCCGCTTCAGCCAGCGCCAGCGCGATGCCCTGACCGATGCCGGTGTTCGCGCCGGTCACCAGGGCGTTGCGGCCGGTGAGGTCGAAGGGCGAGGCCATCAGCGCAACATGTCCACGGGGGCGGCGTCCATGTCGGTGAACTCGACATTGTCGCCGGCCATGGCCCAGACGAAGGCGTAGTTGGAGGTGCCGCAGCCGCAATGGATCGACCAGTTCGGCGAGATCACCGCCTGCTCGTTGGCCACCAGCAAATGGCGGGTCTGGGTCGGCTCGCCCATGAAGTGGAAGACGCGGTGGGCGGGATCGAGGTTGAAATAGAGATAGGCTTCCATCCGCCGCGTATGGGTGTGGCAGGGCATCGAGTTCCAGACCGAGCCGGGCTCCAGCGCCGTCATGCCCATCACCAGCTGGTTGGTGCCGGTGGTGTTGGGCATGATGTATTGCCGGATGGTGCGCTTGTTGGAGGTCTCGGGCGAGCCGAGATGCAGCGTGTTGGCGTCAGCCTGGCGGATGAGCTGATGGGGCGCCTCGCGATGGGCCGGCGCGCTGGTCAGGTAGAACTTGGCCGGGTTGGCGGCGTCCGCGCTGGCGAAGGAGACGTCCTTCGCGCCGAGGCCGACATAGAGCGCGTCTAGGTTCGGCAGCTCGAAGACCGTGCCATCGACGGTGACGCTACCGGCGCCGCCGAGATTGATGATTCCGAGTTCGCGCCTGGCGAGAAAGAAGGGCGTGCCGGTCGGCGCGAAGGGGGCAAGCGTCAGCGGCGCAGCCGCCGGCATCGCGCCGCCGACGATCATGCGGTCGTAATGGCTGTAGGTCAGCGTGATCTCGCCCGGGGCGAAGACGCGCTCGATCAGGAAATCCTCGCGAAGCGCGTCGGTGTCGTAGCCCTTGACGTCGCGCGGGTGCGAGGCCTGGCGTTCGTCGATCTTGGGGGCGGTCATAGGCGATAAGCCTCCTTGGCCAGTCGGTAGGCGAGGTCATGGGCGACCTCGGCAGCCTCGTCCTCGTCGAGACGGTGCTCGGCGACGAGTTTGGCCAGATAGGTGCAGTCGCAGCGGCGGGCGACGTCATGGCGCGCGGGGATCGAGAGATAGGCGCGGGTGTCGTCGTTGAAGCCGACGGTGTTGTAGAAGCCGGCCGTTTCGGTGGTCAGCTCGCGGAAGCGCAGCATCGCTTCGGGCGCATCGAGGAACCACCAGCCGGGTCCGAGCTTCAACGCCGGGTAATGCCCTGCCAGCGGCGCGAGTTCGCGCGAATAGCTGGTCTCGTCGAGGGTGAAGGCGATGACGGTCAGGTCAGGCTCATTGCCGACCGCGTCGAGCAGCGGCTTCAAAGCGGTGACGTAATCGGTCTGGCGGGGGATGTCGGCGCCCATGTCGCGGCCGAAATGCTCGAACAGGAAGGCATTGTGGTTGCGCGAGGAGCCGGGATGGATCTGCAGGACGAGCCCGTCATCGAGGCTCATCTTCGCCATCTCGGTCAGCATCTGGCCGCGGAAGAGATCGGCTTCCTCGGCCGAGACTGAGCCAGCGACGACCTTGGCGAAGAGCGCCTCGGCGTCGGCCTTTGAGAGGTTGGCGGTGCGGGCGGTGGCGTGGCCGTGGTCGGAGGAGGTCGCGCCGCGCTGGCGGAAATAGTCGCGGCGCTGGCGGTGGGCGGCCAGATAGCCGGTCCAGCTATGGGCATCCTCGCCGGTGAGCGCGCCGAACTGGTCGAGATTGGTCGCAAAACCCTCGAATTCGGGGTCGACGACGCTGTCGGGGCGATAGGCGGTGACGACCTTGCCGCTCCAACCCGAGGCCTTGATCATGTCGTGCCATTTGAGGTCGTCGAGCGCGCCTTCGGTGGTCGAGATCGCCTCGATCTTGAACTGCTCGAACAGCGCGCGGGGGCGCAGTTCCGGCTGCTCCAGCTTTTCCGCGATCTTGTCGTAGAGCCTGTCGGCATTGTCTGGCGAAAGCCGCTCGTTGATGCCGAAGACGTTCGACAGCGCATGCTCGAGCCAGAGCCGCGTCGGCGTGCCCCGGAAGAGATGCCAATGGCTGGCGAAGAGCGTCCAGATCGCGCGCGGATCGGCCTCGACCGGGGCACCGTCCTTGCGGGGGATGCCGAGCTGTTCGAGCCGAACGCCCTGCGAATAGAGCATGCGGAAGATGTAGTGGTCCGGCTTGACCAGCAGCGTGGCCGGATCGCTGAAGGGCTGGTCTTCGGCGAACCAGCGCGGGTCGGTATGGCCATGCGGCGAGATGATCGGCAGGTCGCGAATCGTGGCGTAGAGCCGGCGCGCGATGCCGCGCGTCACGGGGTCGGCGGGAAACAGGCGATCATCGTGAAGCAGCATCGAAACGGCACTCTTGTCGGCGCGACGGGACCATAGTCACTGCCGCGAAGGATGGTCAATATACTAATATACTAGTTGGTCTGAGAGAGGCATGCTATCGGCCAAAGGGAGCAGATGCCCTGCTGGCGACTGTCGTGATCCGGCAGCACGGGAGCGGCTGGTGGAGTCGAGGCAAGGTGATGTCGCAGATCACGATCCCGCAAGATGCCGGCGATGACGGGCCGCGACGCGAGCGCCGCCGCCAGCCCGCGGGAGGTGTGCCGTCCGGCCGTTCGACGGCAGCCTCCATGGTTCAGGACGAGTTGCGGCGTGCGATCCTGGCGATGGAGATCGTGCCTGGCGCGGCGCTCATTGAAAGGGAGCTGACCGCGCGTTTCGGCACCAGCCGCACTCCGGTCCGGGAAGCGTTGATCCGGCTGAAGGAGGAGGGGCTCGTCGAGATCTTCCCGCAGGCGGGGACCTTCGTGGCGCGAATTCCCACCGAGGCGATCCCCGAGGCGGTCTTCATCCGGCAGGCGCTGGAATGCGCGACGGTCGAACTCGTCGCGCGGACCGCGACGGAGCAGGCCATCGCAAAGCTCGACGCCCTGATCGCGCGGCAGCATGAGGCGTTGGAGGCCGGTGACCAGGAAGGCTTCCACCTCGCCGACGAGGCCTTCCACGAAACGCTGGCGGGGATCGCCGGCTATCCCGGCATCTGGAAAATCGCACATGCCGCCAAGAGCCAGATCGACCGCTGCCGACGCATGACCCTGCCCGTTCCCGGCCGCATGGCGATGGTGATCCGCGAGCATCTGTCGATCGTCGACGCGCTGCAAAGGCAGGATGGCCCCGGCGCCGAGGTGGCGATGCGCCAGCATCTGGGGACGCTGCTGCCCGATCTGGTGCATCTGCAGGAGCAATATCCGGATTACTTCGCCTGAACGCGGCGCCTCGGCGCGGAGCTTGCTTCGCCTTGTGGCGCGGCGGGAGTTGGCCTGGCTTGCGTCGCGCGGCCATGCCGGCTTCGATGATGCATGCCCTCGACCAGGGCCCGCGCCGCACCCGCCTGACGAGGACGATGCCGATGCCCAACCCCGCCGATCTCAGTGCCGTCGAACTGCTCGAGGCCTATCGCAGCAAGACTTTGTCGCCCGTCGAGGTGGTGGAGGCTGTCATCGCCCGGATCGAGGCCTGGGAGCCTCAGATCAAGGCGCTCTATGCCTATCAGCCCGAGGTCGCCCGCGCGGCGGCGAAGGCCTCCGAGGCGCGCTGGATGAGGGGCGAAGCGCTTCCGCTCGACGGTGTGCCCGGCACGATCAAGGAGAACATCGCCACGAAGGGCACGCCGATGCCGGTCGGCACCGCGGCGCGCGATCTGATCCCGATGGCGGAGGATGCGCCGGTCGCGGCGCGGCTGAACGAGGCGGGTTTCGTCAGGCTCGCCAAGACGACGATGCCCGATTATGGCATGCTGTCCTCGGGCCTGTCGAGCTTCCATGAGCTGGCGCGCAACCCCTGGGACGTCTCGAAGAACCCGGGCGGCTCGTCGGCCGGCGCGGGGGCGGCGGGGGCGGCCGGCTACGGCCCCTTGCATGTCGGCACGGATATCGGTGGCTCAATCCGCCTGCCGGCCGGCTGGTGCGGGCTGGTCGGCCTGAAACCGAGTTTCGGCCGGGTGCCGATCGATCCGAGCTATTATGGCCGCGTCGCCGGGCCGATGACCCGCACCGTCACTGACACGGCGCTGATGATGCGCGAGATCTCGAAGCCTGACGCGCGCGACGGCATGAGCCTGCCGCCGCAGGAGATCGACTGGCTGTCGCTCGATCTCGACGTGAAGGGGTTGAGGCTGGGCCTCCAGCTCGATCCCGGCATCGGCATTCCCGTCGAGCTGGAGACGAAGGCCGCGATCGAGGCGGCCGCCAGGGCTTTCGCGGCTGCGGGCGCGATTGTCGAGGAAGCGCCAGCCTTCCTGACGCGGGAGATGCTGGACGGGCTCGATGATTTCTGGAGCCAGCGCGCCTGGGCCGAGATCGGCGCGCTGCCGCCGGAGAAACAGGCCAAGGTGCTGCCCTACATTTTCGCCTGGGCCAAGCGCGGCGATGGGCTCTCGGGCGAACGCGTCTATCGCGGCATGAGCCAGATGCTGGCGATCAAGGATGCGGCGCTGAAGCAGAGCGCGCCGTTCGACTTCGTGCTCTCGCCGGTCGCTCCGGTGCCGAGCTATCCCGCCGAAATGGCCTCGCCGCTCGGCAATCCCAACCGCCCCTTCGAGCACATCGTCTTCACGCTGCCGGCCAATATGTCGGACCAGCCGTCAATCTCGGTCCATGCCGGGCTGACAGGGGCAGGACTGCCGATCGGCCTGCAGATCACCGGCCGGCGCTTCGATGATCTCGGCGTGCTGCGGATGGCGCGGGCGTGGGAGGTGATGCGCGGCGGCGAAGTGCCGTGGCCGCTGCCGCCCGGCTGAGACCGGGTGGCTCAGACGCGCTGTGCGCGGGGATGGGCGGCGTCATAGGCCGCCATCAGGCGGGTCGAATCGATGCGGGTGTAGACCTGCGTCGTCGAGAGCGAGGCGTGGCCCAGCAGTTCCTGGATGGCGCGCAGATCGCCACCGCGACCCAGCAGATGGGTCGCGAAGGAATGCCGCAGGGAGTGCGGTGTCGCCGATTCGGGCAGGCCGAGCGCGCCGCGCAGGCCTTCGACCGCGAACTGGATGATGCGCGGCGACAAGGGGCCGCCCTTGGCGCCGAGGAACAGCGGACCCTCCGGCGGCAATCGCCAGGGGCAGAGCGCGATGTAATCGGCAATGGCGGTGCCCACGACCGGCAGCACCGGCACCATGCGGGTCTTGTTGCCCTTGCCGAGGACAGTGAGCGTATCGCCGGCCTGGAGGGGCGCCTGAGCACGGGTCAGGGATAATGCCTCCGAGATGCGCAGGCCGCAGCCATAGAGCAGCGCGAGCACGGCGGCGTCGCGCGCAAGGATCCACTGGTCGCGGGCCTCGCCGGCGCGGGTGTCGGCCTGTGTCACGGCTTTTGCCGCGCTGGCTTCCAGCGGGCGCGGCAGGGATTTGCCGATGCGTGGGCCGCGCGTCGCCGCAAAGGCAGCGGCGGTGAACCTGCCGCTGCGCTCGCCGAAGCGCGCGAGCGAGCGCAGCGCGGCAAGCTGGCGCATCAGCGTGCGGTTGCCGACACCGTCGCGGCGACGACGGCCGAGGAAGGCGCGCAGATCGGCGGGCTTCAGCGCGGCGATGTCGGCAAGCGCGGGCGCGCCGCCGAGATGGTCGCCAAGGAAAGCCACGAACTGTCTGATGTCCCGGCCATAGGCTTCCAGCGTCTTGGGCGAGAGCCGCCGCTCATGGGCGAGATGGTTCAGCCACTCGCGGGTCAGGGCGTCGAAATCGGTCATCGATTGGTTTCGTCATGCTCGGGTCGAGCCCGAGCATGACGCCGGGACGTTAACGCCCTGCGAACCGAGGCCGGGACTACCCCCTCAAGACCTGCGGCAGGCGAATGGCATGAAGGTGCTGGCCATGCCCTGGTTCATGCCCATGATGACCATGACATTGGCGAGGTCCAGCTCCTCCTTGCTGCGCGGGCAGACCTCGCCCTTGATGCTGCAGCCGGAGGCCAGGAAGGCCTCGTGGGCATCGAGGAAAGGCTGACTGAGCCCCTTGCGCCCGAGCTTCGTCAGCGCGTCCGCATAGGCCTTGGTGTAGCGCTCGCATTTGACCGCCGGCCAGTCCTCGGGCGCAGCCGACCTCTGGGCAAGGCCCGGCCCCGTCGCGCAGATCAGGCTGGCCAAGGCAACAAGCCCGACCGGGCGAAGGAAATGCGTCATGATCATCCAGCCAACTGGGTTTCTGACCCGCAGGACCATGCCGTCATGGCTTGGGTCAAGCTTTGCGGTTCGGTGGCCTCCGCCGACCGGAGGCCACCATCAGGCGCCTTCACCCCGCATCGTGCCGCCGCAGTTTCCGGTGCCCGTTCAGTGAGCCTTGACCGGCTGCGCCTCGACCTTCGCCCAGACGAAGGTGCGACCAAAGGCCGTCAGTGGCTCTTCGACCAGCCGGGTCAGGCCCCGGCCGAGCAGGATTGTCACGGCGGTCGCGATCAGCGTGGCGGCCCATTGCAGCGGTGTCGTGATCCCGGGTCCCGAACCCGTCATCGCGTGATGGACGAGACCTGCGACCGGCATGTGGATCAGGTAGATCGAATAGGAGTTGTCGCCCATGAAGCGCAGCCAGCGCGCCTCCAGCCAGGGCACGGCGGCGGGCGATACGGCGGCGCGCAGGATGAACGCGGCCCCAGCGATGGCAAACACGCTGTGAGAGACCGTCGCCTGCCAATTGGTGTCCGGCGCGAGCGCGCCATAGCCGAGGATGACGACCAGGCACACCAGCGGCGTCGCCTCGAGGATGCGATCATAGCGCTTGGTTCCGACGATCTCGAACCACAGCACGCTGGCGATGATGCCGGCCGCCAGTGTGTCGGCCCGCGCTAGCAGAAGCGGCAGGTAGGCAAAGGGCGCGGCGCCGGACGCCGACATGTGAACCCGGTAGGCCAGCGCCGCGGCGAAGACGGCGGCCGCGACGGGGACCACGTAACGCCGCGGGGTGAAAACGAGCGCGGCCGGCGCGAAGAGATAGAACTGCTCCTCGACGGCCAGGGTCCAGGTCGGCGAGAGCCAGTGCAGCCCCTCGGTCTCCTTGGCGGCGAAGAAGAAGTTCTGCGTGAAGCTGAGATAGCTCCAGGCCGGAACGCCGCCCGCGTCGCCGGCCCATTGCGGCAGGGCCGCGGCGAGTGCCAGGACGATGACCACCACGATGAGGTAGGAGGGAACCGTGCGCAGCAAGCGGCGGATATAGAATGTCCGAAAGAAATTCGGCGATTCGCGCCGGGTCAGGATCAGCCGGCCGATGAGGAAACCCGACAGGACGAAGAACACGTCGACCGCGATCGCCCCGAAGCCAAAGACCCGGAAGCCGTCCGGGATCTCGGCGAGGTAATGCGATACCAGAACGGCCGTGGCGGCGAGCCCCCTGATTCCATCGAGGGTGACCTGTCGTTCCGCTGTCATGACCGTCCTCCGCCCGCAGAGGCCAGGGCCCGCAAACTCCATGCTGGCGGACTCAGTTTGATTTTTCATTAAATGCGGTGCCACTCCGCTCCTGCCGCGCGCTTTTGGGCAATCGGCGCGTTTGCGAGAAACCCGGACCATGAGCGAAGCGCAAAACAGCCCCGTCGAGAGCCGCACTGTCGAGGTGCTGATCCCGCTCGCGCTCGACCAGGCCTACAGCTATGCCGTGCCGCCGGACCTGGTCCTGGCACCGGGCGATGTCGTGCAGGTACCGCTCGGGCCGCGCCAGACCGTCGGCGTGGTCTGGGCAGCCGGCACGGGCGGCGGCGGCAATCTCAAGCACGTCACCGGCAAGCTCGACATGCCGCCTCTCGATGCGGCGTTGATGAAGCTCGTTGACTGGGTCGCCTGGTACACGCTGGCGGCCAAGGGCTCGGTGCTGGCGCTGGCCCTGCGCCGCCCGCCGGATGATGCGCCGGAGCGTCCGAAGCTTGGCGTTCGTCTTGTCGGGCCGCCGCCCGCTCGCCTGACCCCGGCGCGCGCCCGGGCCATCGCTGCGGCCGAAGGCGGGCTCCTCATGGCCAAGAGCGCGCTGGCGGAGGCGGCCTCGGTCAGCAGCGCGGTGATCGATTCCCTCGTCGATGCCGGCACCTTCGCGGTCGAGCCGCTGCCGCGCGAGGCTGTCGCTGCGCTGCCCGACCCCGACCATGCACAGCCGAAGCTGTCGGAGGATCAGGCGGCGGCGGCCGCCGCGCTCGTCGCCTCGGTCAAGGCGGCGAACTACGTCGTGACGCTGCTCGAAGGCGTCACCGGCTCGGGCAAGACGGAGGTCTATTTCGAGGCGGTGGCGGAAGCCGTCCGGCTCGGGCGCCAGAGTTTGATCCTGATGCCGGAGATTGCGCTGACGGCTCAGTTCATCGACCGTTTCGAGGCGCGCTTCGGCGTCCGGCCCGGCCTGTGGCATTCGGCGGTGACGGGCCGCAAGCGCGAGCGCCTGCAGGCGGCGATTGCCAGCGGCGAGGCGAAGGTGGTGGCGGGCGCACGCTCGGCGCTGTTCCTGCCTTATCAAGACCTCGGCCTGATCGTCGTCGATGAGGAGCATGAGGCCGCCTACAAGCAGGAGGACGGCGTCGCCTATCACGCCCGCGACATGGCGGTGGTGCGAGGGCGCATCGAGAACGCGCCGGTGATCCTGACCTCGGCGACGCCCTCGCTGGAAACCCGCGTCAATGCCGAGCGCGGACGCTACACCCACCTCAAGCTGCCCGAGCGTTTTGGTGGGCGCACCCTGCCGACGCTGGCCCTCGTCGATCTGAGGCAGGACAAGCCGCCGCGCGGGCGCTGGATCTCGGAGACGCTGGCAAAGGCCATCGCGGTCAATCTCGAGGCGGGCGAACAATCGCTGCTGTTTCTCAACCGGCGCGGCTACGCGCCGCTGACGCTCTGCCGCGATTGCGGGCACCGCTTCCAGTGCCCCAACTGCTCGGCCTGGCTGGTCGATCACCGCTTTCGGCGGGCGCTGGTCTGCCATCATTGCGGCCATGTCGAGCGGCGGCCCAACGAATGCCCGCAATGCCATGCGCAGGACAGCCTGAGCGCCTGCGGGCCCGGCGTCGAGCGGCTGGCGGAGGAGGTCGCGACGCTGTTTCCGCAGGCGCGCGGCATCGTCCTGTCGAGCGATTTTCCCGGGGGCACGGAGCGGCTGAAGACCGAGCTGATGGCGGTGGCGTCGGGCGCGTTCGACATCGTCATCGGCACGCAGCTCGTCGCCAAGGGCCATAATTTTCCGGGTATGACGCTGGTGGGCGTGATCGACGCCGATCTCGGGCTGACCTCGGGCGATCCGCGTGCCGCCGAGCGCACCTTCCAGGTGCTGCGCCAGGTCACCGGCCGGGCCGGGCGGGGCGAAAAGCCGGGGCGGGCCCTGCTGCAGACGCATGATCCGACGCATCCCGTGCTCAAGGCTTTGGTCTCGGGCGATCCGGAGCGGTTTTATGCCGCGGAAGCCGCGTCGCGCGAGGCTGCCGGCCTGCCGCCCTTCGGCCGGCTGGCCGGGTTGATCGTCTCGGCCAGCACCCAAGCGGAGGCTGAGAGCCATGCGAGGGCGCTGGCGCGCTGCGCCGACGCCCCCGAGGGGGTTAGCGTGCTGGGGCCGGCAGAGGCGCCGCTGGCCGTGCTGCGCGGCCGCCACCGCATGCGCCTGATCGTCAAGACCGAGCGGGATGTGAACCTGCAGGACTATCTGCGCGCCTGGCTCAAGCGCGGCGGCAAGCCCAAGGGCTCGGTGCGGGTCGCGGTCGATGTCGATCCGCAGAGTTTTCTGTGAAATATGTGGTTCGGCGCGAAAACCGGCTGTATGCGCCAAATGCCGGGCTGTCCCGGCAAAACGGCGGCGCCGATCGCCATCAACGGATTGCGCGCCCCAAAACCGCATGCTAGTGCACCGCCACATTTAGGTCGCGGAGCCGTCTTGCCGGGTTCTCGTCCGTGATACACCGCAGCGCCAGGACATCGCACTCCACCTTCGCAGGAAGGTCGCCGGGAGCGGTCCTATGAAACGAGAGATGTGACGCGTGGCTGAAGGCGGATCACAAGGATCACTGGTTTCGGGCGTAGCCGGTCGCTACGCCACGGCCCTGTTCGAGTTGGCGGGAGATGCCAACGCCGTCGATGCCGTTTCCGCCGATCTCGACAGCTTTTCCGCGATGCTCGCCGAGAGCGAGGATCTGCGCCGTCTGGTCGGCAGCCCGGCCTTCTCCGCCGAGGAGCAGACCGGCGCGATCAAGGCGGTGCTCGCTGCCGCCAAGATCTCCGGCATCGCCGCCAATTTCATCGGCCTCGTCGCCAGCAAGCGCCGCCTGTTCGCTCTGCCGGGCATGATCACCGGCTACAAGGCGCTCGTCGCGCAGGCCAAGGGCATCGTCAGCGCGCAGGTCACGCTCGCCGAGGCGCCTGCGCAGAAGCGCGTCGACGAGATCCGTGCCGCGCTCGCCGCTGTCGCGGGCAAGGATGTCGATGTCGAAATCAAGGTCGATCCGGCGCTGATCGGCGGGCTTGTCGTCAAGATGGGCTCCCGCATGGTCGACGCCTCGCTGAAAACCAAGCTCAATTCAATTCGTCTTGCCATGAAAGAGGTCGGCTGATGGAAATCCGCCCCGCTGAAATCTCCGCGATCCTGAAGGCGCAGATCGCGAACTTTGGATCCGAGGCCTCCGTCACCGAGGTCGGCCAGGTTCTGTCCGTCGGCGACGGCATCGCCCGTGTCTATGGCCTCGACAAGGTCCAGGCCGGTGAGATGGTCGAGTTCGAGAGCGGCGTGCGCGGCATGGCGCTCAACCTCGAGAGCGACAATGTCGGCGTCGTGATCTTTGGTTCCGACCGCGAGATCAAGGAAGGCCAGACGGTCAAGCGCACCGGCGCGATCGTCGACGTGCCGGTCGGCAAGGAGCTGCTCGGCCGCGTCGTCGACGCGCTCGGCAACCCGATCGACGGCAAGGGCCCGATCAAGGCGACCCAGCGCTCGCGCGTCGACGTCAAGGCGCCAGGCATCATTCCGCGCAAGTCGGTGCATGAGCCGATGGCGACCGGCCTCAAGGCGATCGACGCCCTGATCCCGATTGGCCGCGGCCAGCGCGAGCTGATCATCGGCGACCGCCAGACCGGCAAGACCGCCGTGGCGCTCGACACGATCCTGAACCAGAAGGCCAATAACGAGACCGGCGACGAGAGCCAGAAGCTCTACTGCGTCTATGTCGCGATCGGCCAGAAGCGCTCGACTGTCGCCCAGTTCGTGAAGGTGCTCGAAGAGCGCGGCGCGCTGGAATACTCGATCGTGATCGCGGCCACCGCCTCGGACGCGGCGCCGATGCAGTTCCTGGCGCCCTTCGCCGGCTGCGCCATGGGCGAGTATTTCCGCGACAACGGCATGCATGCGGTCATCATTTATGACGACTTGTCCAAGCAGGCCGTCGCCTACCGCCAGATGTCGCTCCTGCTGCGCCGCCCGCCCGGCCGCGAAGCCTATCCCGGCGACGTGTTCTATCTCCACTCCCGCCTACTCGAGCGCGCGGCGAAGATGGGTGAGGACGCCGGCCTCGGCTCGCTGACGGCGCTCCCGGTCATCGAGACGCAGGCGAACGACGTGTCCGCCTATATCCCGACCAATGTGATCTCGATCACCGACGGCCAGATCTTCCTCGAGACCGATCTGTTCTACCAGGGCATCCGCCCGGCGGTGAACGTCGGCCTCTCGGTGTCGCGCGTCGGCTCGGCCGCGCAGACCAAGGCGACGAAGAAGGTCGCCGGCAAGATCAAGGGCGAACTCGCGCAGTACCGCGAGATGGCTGCCTTCGCGCAGTTCGGCTCGGATCTCGACGCGGTCACGCAGCGCCTGCTCAACCGCGGCGCCCGCCTGACCGAACTCCTGAAGCAGCCGCAGTTCTCGCCGCTGAAGATGGAAGAGCAGGTCGTGGTGATCTATGCCGGCGTGAACGGCTATCTCGACGCCCTGCCGGTGAACAAGGTCCGCGCCTTCGAGGACGGGCTGCTGGCGCTGGTGCGCGGCAAGCATGTCGACCTGCTCAACGAGATCGGCTCGACCAAGGATCTTTCGGACGCGAACGCCGCGAAGCTGAAACAGATCGTGACCGACTACGCCAAGTCGTTCGCCTGATCTCACGCGCTGGGCGCAGCGAGGCAATCCAGCCTCGCCGCGCAGACCTTCTGGATTGCTTCGTCGCTGCGCTCGCACTGACGGGTAGGGGATCAAGACCGGATGCCGTCCCTTAAGGACCTACGAAACCGCATCGCTTCCGTGAAGGCGACGCAGAAGATCACCAAGGCCATGCAGATGGTCGCGGCTGCCAAGCTGCGCCGGGCGCAGGCCGCGGCCGAGGCAGCGCGTCCCTATGCCGAGCGCATGGAGACGGTGCTGGCCAATCTGGCGTCGGGCGTCAGCGGATCGAGCGCGCCGCGGCTGATCGGCGGCACAGGCTCCGACAAGGTGCATCTGCTGGTGGTCTGCACGGCCGAGCGCGGCCTGTGCGGCGCCTTCAACTCGTCGATCGCGCGGCTTGCCCGCGACAAGGCGAATGCGCTGAAGGCGCAGGGCAAGACGGTCAAGATCATCTGTGTCGGCAAGAAGGGTTACGACATCCTGCGCCGCCAGTTCGAGAAGGACATCATCGAACTGATCGATCTGCGCGCCTTCAAGCAGGTCGGCTTCGTCAATGCCGAGGGCATCGCCCAGAACATTCTGGCTCGTTTCGCCAATGGCGAATTCGACGTGGCGACGCTGTTCTTCTCCAAGTTCAAATCGGTGATCTCGCAGATCCCGACAGCGCAGCGCATCATTCCCGCCGAGATTCCGACCGGGGCGCCCAAGACCGAAGCCGTGTACGAATACGAGCCGGGCGAAAGCGAGATCCTGGAGACGCTGCTGCCGCGCAACCTCACGGTTCAGGTGCTGCGCGCGATCCTCGAGAACGCCGCGTCCGAGCAGGGCGCGCGGATGTCGGCGATGGACTCCGCCACGCGCAACGCTGGCGAAATGATCAAGAAGCAGACGCAACTCTACAACCGCTCGCGCCAGGCGATGATCACCAAGGAACTGATCGAGATCATCTCCGGCGCGGAAGCGCTCTAACCGCCTATTTTAGGCCGGTGCGCCGGCTGCCCGACACGCTGAACGCGAATCCGAGGTTATCACCATGGCCAAAGCCGCTACGAAGAAGATCGCCGCCGACGAGAAGCCCGCCAACACCGGCACCGGCCGCATCGCGCAGGTCATCGGCGCCGTCGTCGACGTCCAGTTCGACGGCGTGCTGCCCGAGATCCTGAACGCGCTCGAGACCACCAATCTCGGCAACCGCCTGGTTCTCGAGGTCGCGCAGCATCTCGGCGAGAACACGGTCCGCACCATCGCCATGGATTCGACCGAAGGTCTGGTGCGCGGCCAGTCGGTGACCGACACCGGCTCGCCGATCATGGTGCCGGTCGGCGACGAGTGCCTCGGCCGCATCATGAACGTCATCGGCGAGCCGATCGACGAGGCCGGCCCGATCATGACGACCGCGACCCGCGGCATCCACCAGCCCGCGCCTTCCTATGCCGAGCAGGCGACCGACGCGCAGATCCTGGTCACCGGCATCAAGGTCGTGGACCTGCTGGCGCCTTACGCCAAGGGCGGCAAGATCGGCCTGTTCGGCGGCGCCGGCGTCGGCAAGACCGTGCTGATCATGGAGCTGATCAACAACGTCGCGAAGGCCCATGGCGGCTATTCGGTGTTCGCCGGTGTCGGCGAGCGCACCCGCGAGGGCAACGATCTCTATCACGAGATGATCGAGTCGGGCGTGAACAAGAAGGGCGGCGGCGACGGCTCCAAATGCGCCCTCGTCTACGGCCAGATGAACGAGCCCCCGGGTGCGCGCATGCGCGTCGCCCTGTCGGGCCTCACCGTCGCTGAAGACTTCCGCGACAAGGGCCAGGACGTGCTGTTCTTCGTCGACAACATCTTCCGCTTCACGCAGGCCGGCTCGGAAGTGTCGGCGCTGCTCGGCCGCATTCCGTCGGCGGTGGGCTATCAGCCGACGCTGGCGACCGACATGGGCAATCTGCAGGAGCGCATCACCACCACCACCAAGGGTTCGATCACCTCGGTGCAGGCGATCTATGTGCCCGCCGACGATTTGACCGATCCGGCGCCCGCCGCCTCGTTTGCTCACCTTGACGCCACGACCGTGCTGTCGCGTTCGATCGCGGAAAAGGGCATCTACCCGGCGGTGGACCCGCTTGACTCGACCTCGCGCATGCTGTCGGCCGCGATTGTCGGCGACGAGCATTACAACATCGCCCGCCAGGTCCAGCAGATCCTCCAGCGCTACAAGGCCCTTCAGGACATCATCGCGATCCTGGGCATGGACGAGCTCTCGGAAGAGGACAAGCTGGCCGTCGCCCGCGCCCGCAAGATCGAGCGCTTCCTGTCGCAGCCCTTCTTCGTCGCCGAAATCTTTACCGGCTCGCCGGGCAAGCTCGTCGCGCTGGAAGACACCATCAAGGGCTTCAAGGGCCTGGTCGAGGGCAAGTACGATCACCTGCCGGAAGCCGCCTTCTACATGGTGGGCTCGATCGACGAAGCCATCGAGAAGGCCCAGCGCCTGGCGGCGGAAGCGGCGTAAGCAGCGTCATTCTCGGGCTTGGCCCGAGAATCTCTGGACGAAAGCACACTGGTTTTCGAGATGGTCGGGTCGAGCCCGACCATGACGAGCCCGGGAGAGAGTACCGATGGCTACCTTCAAGTTCGAACTCGTCTCGCCCGAGCGTATCCTGTTCTCGGGCGATGTCGTCAGCGTCATCGTTCCCGCCGTCGAGGGTGAAATCACGGTGCTGGCCGGCCATGCGCCGATGGTTGCGACGCTGAAGGCGGGCATCGTCCTGGTTCAGGCAACCAGCGACAACGGCAAGGAATTCTTCGTCAATGGCGGGCTGATCGAGATCAATGCCGGCGCCACGACGATCCTGGCTGAGCAGGGCCGCTTCCTCGAGGACGTCAACGCCGCCGTGCTCGATCAGGAGATCCTGACCGCCGAGACCAAACTGACCGGCTCGCAGGACGAAGACGAGAAGCGGCGCCTGCACGAGGCCCTCGTGCAGCTGCGCGAGTTCAAGCACGTGTTCGATAGCCGCAAGGCGGCGTGAGGCGGTGCTGCCTTCTCCGCTCGGGGAGAAGGTGTCTGCAAAGCAGATGGATGAAGGAAGGGTCGCGCAGGCGGCCCTTTTTGCATTTTCGAATGCCGACCTCGCCTGCTCGTCATTGCGAGCGCAGCGAAGCAATCCAGAGCGCAAACCCAACCGTCCTGGATTGCTTCGCTGCGCTCGCAATGACGGCCGATCACCCTGCCATCATCGCGATTACTCCCCCATTGCGATCAGGCTCGCATTGCCGCCCGCAGCCGCCGTGTTGATCGTGACCGTCTGTTCGGTGGCAAACCGCATCAGGTAATTGGGGCCGCCGGCCTTGGGGCCGGTGCCGGAGAGGCCGTGGCCGCCGAAGGGCTGCTGGCCGACGACCGCGCCGATGATGTTGCGATTGACATAGATGTTGCCGGCCGAGAGCTTGCGCGTCACCTCCTCGACCGTCGTCTCGATGCGCGAATGCACGCCCAGCGTCAGGCCATAGCCGGTGGCCTCGATGTCGTGGATGACCTTGGCGAGCTCGCCGGCCTTCCAGCGCACGACATGCAGGATCGGGCCGAAATGCTCACTCGCCAGTTCCCCGATGCTGTTCAGCGCAACCACATGCGGCGCGACGAAGGTGCCGCCGAGAGCCGGGGTCTCACCGGCCCAGGTCAGGCGGCCAAGCCGGCGCATCGTGTCGATATGACCATCGAGGCGATGCTTGGCGGCGGCGTCGATGACAGGGCCGATATGGGTGTCGATTGCGCGGGGATCGCCCAGCTTCAGCTCGCGGGCGGCGCCGGTGATCATCTCGAGCATCTTGTCGGCGACGTCCTCCTGGACCACGAGCAGGCGCAAAGCCGAGCAGCGCTGCCCGGCCGAGCGGAAGGCCGACATCACGACGTCGTCCGCCACCTGTTCGGCGAGCGCGGTGGCATCGACAATCATGGCGTTGAGGCCGCCGGTCTCGGCAATCAGGGGCACGATCGGCCCGTCCTTGGCCGCAAGCGCGCGGTTGATCGCGCGTGCGGTCGTGGTCGAGCCAGTGAAGGCGACGCCGGCGACGTCCTTATGCGCGACAAGGGCAGCACCCAGCGTGCCGTCGCCCGGCACGAGATGCAGGGCTGACGTCGGGACGCCGGCCTCGTGCAGCAGGCGGATGGCCTCAGCCGCGATCAACGGGGTCTGCGGCGCCGGCTTGGCGACGACGCTGTTGCCCGCCACGAGCGCGGCCGTGATCTGGCCGGCGAAGATCGCGAGCGGGAAATTCCAGGGCGCGATGCACAGGAACGGCCCGCGCCCGCGCAGGACGAGGCGGTTGTCCTCGCCGGTCGGGCCGGGCAGGGCGGTCGGCACAGCGAACTTCGCCTCGGCCTCGGCGGCGTAGTAGCGGCAGAAATCGACGGCCTCGCGAACCTCGGAGATCGCGTCGTCCAGCGTTTTGCCGGCTTCGGCCTGTAGCAGAGCCAGCAGCAGACCGCGGCGACCCTCCATCAGATCGGCCGCCTTGCGCAGTGCGGCGGCGCGGGTGCGGGCGGGCGTCGCGTTCCAGGCCTGGAAGCCCGCCTTCGCCGCCCGCATCGCGCGCTCGGCCAGCGCGGCATCGGCTTCATGGACGCGGCCGATGACCTGGTTGTCGATCGGCGAACGGACATCGCGCGCGGTGCCGCCTGTCGCCTTGCCATCGATGATCGGGCCGGACTCGGGAAAGGGCTTGCCCGATGCGGCGGCGATCTCCGCAAGCAGGCTGTCGAGGCTTTCGGCATGGCCGAGTTCGACACCGGCGGAGTTCTTTCGCGCTGGCCCGAAGAGATCGGCTGGGAGCGGGATCCGGCGGTGCCGCGCCGCGCCGGCATTGCCGATGATGTCGGCTGGAGGCACCAGCAACTGGGCGACGGGCACGTCGGGATCGCCCGAGATGCTGACGAAGGAGGAATTGGCGCCGTTTTCGAGCAGGCGGCGCACGAGATAGGCGAGCAGATCCTGATGGCCGCCGACGGGCGCATAGGTGCGGCAGGCGAAGCCGGCGGGGTCGGCCAGCAGCTTTTCGTAGAGCGCCTCGCCCATGCCGTGCAGCCGCTGGAACTCGAAGCCCTCCGCGCTTCCTGCCATTTCGGCCACCGTCGCCACCGTCTGGGCGTTGTGGGTGGCGAATTGCGGGATGATGCGCGGGCGCAGGGCCAGAAGCTGCGCGGCGCAGGCCTCGTAGTTGAGGTCCGTCATCGCCTTGCGGGTGAACACCGGATAGTCGGGCAGGCCGCGCTCCTGGGCGCGCTTCAACTCGGTGTCCCAATAGGCGCCCTTGACGAGGCGCACCATCATGCGCCGGCCATGCGCCTCGGCGAGTGCGCCGATATGGGCGATCACCGCCGATGCGCGCTTCTGATAGGCCTGGATCGCCAGACCGAAGCCGTCCCAATCGGCCAGCGAAGGATCGGCGATAACGGCATCGATGATGTCGAGCGAGAGTTCGAGCCGGTCGGCCTCCTCGGCGTCGATGGTGAAATTGAGGTCGTAGGACTTGGCCTGCTGGGCGAGCTTGACGACTTTAGGCACGAGTTCCGCAAGCACCCGCTTATGGTTGGTCGCGTCGTAGCGCTGATGCAGCGCCGAGAGCTTGACCGAAATGCCCGGCCGGTCGGGCAGGGGCGCGTTGCCGGCCGAGCGGCCGATGGCGTCGATCGCGGCTGCGTAGGATGCGAAATAGCGGTCGGCGTCGGCTTGCGTGCGGGCGCCTTCGCCCAGCATGTCGAAGGAGTAGCGATAGAGCTTGCCGCTCTTGGACCCGGCGCGTTTCAGCGCCTCTTGAATCGTCTGGCCGAGCACGAAATGGTTGCCCATGACGCGCATTGCCTGGCGCGTCGCCGTGCGCACCGTCGGCACGCCGAGCCGCTTGGCCAGCCCGCCGATGATGCTGGTCGGAGTCTCGCCGGGCTGGATGACGCGGGCGGTGATTCCCAGCGCCCAGGCCGAGGCCGAAACCAGGAAGGCGTCGGATTTCGATTCGTGATGGGCGAAATCGCCCTGGCCGAGCTTGTCCTCGATCAGCCGGTCGGCGGTGGCGGCATCGGGCACGCGCAGCAGCGCCTCAGCCAGCACCATCAAGGCAAGCCCCTCGCGGGTGGAGAGCGAATATTCCCGCAGCAGTTCCTCGATCCCGCCCAGCCCGACCTTGCGGCTGCGGATGGCCTCGATCAGGCTGGTTGCTTGCGCATCGATGCGGGCCTTCGCGGCAGGCTCGCGGCGCGCACCCTCGAGCAAACGCGTCGCGATCGCACCGTCATCCTCGGCGAAGGGAGCGCGAAAGGCGGGAGGCGTCGGGACAGGCGCGGCCATGAAAACGGCTCCGAAGACAGGACGACGGGATGATCTGAAGCATCGGGCCTTAGACGGTGCAGATCAATTGGCAAATTCGGTCGTCAGGCCGTATATCGTCCTGCTATGACGTGCTCCGACAGAGAATAATCCCGTGCTCGATCGAACCGACCGGCGTATCCTTGGCCTGCTGCAAGCGGATGGCCGCATCGCCGGCGTCGAATTGGCCGACAAGGTCGGTCTTTCGCCCACCGCAGTCGGCGAGCGGCTGAAGCGCCTGACGCGCGAGGGCTACATCACCGGCTATCGGGCGACGCTCGATCCGCTGAAGCTCGGCCTGAACCTGCTCGTCTTCGTCGAGGTCTATCTCGACAAGACGACGCCCGATGCCTTCGAGCGTTTCGCCGCAGCCGTGAAGCGCGCGCCCGAGGTGCTGGAGTGTCATATGGTGGCGGGCGGCTTCGATTATCTGGTCAAGACCCGCGTCGCCGACATGAATGCCTATCGCCGCTTCCTCGGCGAGGTTCTGCTGGCGCTGCCGGCGGTGCGCGAGACGCGCACCTATGCGGTGATGGAGGAGGTCAAGACCGACGGCGCGCTGCCTTTGTGACAGCGCGCCGCCGGCTGGATGTCACTCCACCGTGCGGGCGGCCGCGTCGCGTGTCTTCCACAGCGAGAAGATGACGCCGCCGAGGATCAGGGCCAGGGTGATGCCCAGCGAGATCGCGGGATCGACCTTGCCGAAGATCTGGTTCCAGAAGATCTTGCCGCCGATGAACACCAGGACAAGCGCCAGCGCCGTCTTCAGGTACTCAAAGCGATGCACCATCGCCGAGAGCGCGAAATAAAGCGCGCGCAGGCCCAGGATCGCCATGATGTTGGCGGTGAAGACGATGAAGGGGTCGGTGGTGATGGCGAAGATCGCCGGCACCGAGTCGACCGCGAAGACCAGGTCGGCGAGATTGATCACCACCAGTGCCAGGAACAGCGGCGTCGCGTAGAGCAGGGTCTTCCCGGTGACGGCGTCCGGCAACCTGACGAAGAAGCGCTCGCCATGCAGGGCGTCGGTGACGCGCATCCGCTTCTTGAAGAAGACGATGAGCTTGTTCTTGGACATGTCCGGCTCGGCCTCCGGCACGACCAGCATCTTGATGCCGGTGGCGATCAGGAAGGCGCCGAAGAGGAACAGGATCCAGTCATATTCCTGCACCAGCGCGGCGCCGATGCCGATCATCAGGCCGCGCAGGATGATCACCGCGATGATGCCCCAGACCAGCGCCCGGTACTGATAGCGCGGCGGAATCGCGAAGAAGCTGAAGATCAGCGAGATGACGAAGACGTTGTCGATCGACAAGGCCTTCTCGATGAAGAAGCCGGTGAAGAAGGTGACGCCGGCATGGGTGCCGTCGGTGGTGACGAGATGGCCGGCCTCGTAGGCCCACCAGACGGCGGCGCCATAGAGACAGGAAAAGCCGATATAGAAGGCCGACAGCCTGAGGCTGCGGGCAATGCCGATCTCGCGTTGCCCGCGATTCAGCAGGCCAAGGTCAAAAGCGAGAAGGGCGAAAACGATCGCAAGAAAGCCGCTCCACATCCAGAGCGGCTTGCCGAGCCAGTCGGCAAGCAGAATATCCATGTCCGGGCGCCTATGGTTTGCGTTGATGTCGAAGGCGGTTCCGACATCGCGGCCACGTCATCCAGACGTGCTCCGCCAGAGGGGCCCGGTTACCACCGCGAGCGACGTGGGATCGACGCCCTCATTTGACAAGGGGCCTGCGCGCGCTTCCGCACACGAATATGTGGGAGAGCCGGCTTCCGACCCGATTGCGGCTTGACCGTGGCCCTCGCTGCGTCAGTGTGCACAGCCAAGCGGCATGAAGCTTGCTATCGCTGCGGACCAGACAAAGATCGCCATTTCCAAAGGAGACATCGATGCCCGCCCCGATCCGCCCGCCTGTCCTCGGATGCCTGCGTTCGACCGCGCGGCAGCTCGTTCTCGCCGCCGGGTTCGCGGCGGCGCTCTTTGGGCTCGCTCCGTCCGCACAGGCGCAGACGCCGGTTCGCTTCACGCTGGACTGGCGCTTCGAGGGACCGGCCGCGCTGTTCCTGATGGCGATCGAGAAGGGCTATTTCAAAGCCGAGGGGCTCGACGTCACCATCGACACCGGCAATGGCTCGCGTGAGGCAATCCCGCGCGTCGCGTCGGGGACCTATGATGTCGGGTTCGGCGATGTGAATTCGCTGATCCGCTTCCGCGACGAGAATCCGACCATCGACCTCAAGGCGGTGATGATGGTCTATGACAAGCCGCCTTTCTCGATCGTCGGGCGCAAGAGCCGCGGCGTCACGGCGGATGTGAAGTCGCTCGAAGGCAAGAAGTTCGGAGCCCCGGCCGCTGACGCCGCCTTCGCGCAGTGGCCGATCTTCAAGGCCGTCAACAAGCTCGACGACAGCAAGATGCGGCTGGAGAATGTCGGCTTCCCCGTGCGCGAGCCGATGCTGGCCTCGGGCGAGGTCGATGCCGTGTTCGGCTTCGCCAACTCCTCCTTCATCAATCTGAAGTCGCGCGGCGTGCCCGTCGACGACATCGTGGTGATGCTGATGTCTGATTATGGCGTCGAACTGTATGGCAACGTCATCATGGTCTCGCCGAAATTTGCCGCCGAGAAGCCCGAGGCCGTGCGCGGCCTGCTGCGGGCCATCACCAAGAGCGTCAAGGATACCGTGGCCAATCCGGAACTCGGCGCGCAGCTCGTGATCAAGCGCAACGACGTCGCCAAGGTCGAGGTCGAACTGGAGCGCCTGAGGATGACGCTCGCCCAGAACGTGATGACCCCCTGGGTGAAGACCAATGGCTTCGGCGGCATCGACAAGGCGCGCTGGGACCGTGCGCTCGACCAGATCGCCCTGACCTTCACCTTCAAGGACAAGGCCAAGGCGGGCGACGCCTTCACCGACGCATTCCTGCCGGCCTCGGCCGAGCGGGTGTTCTGAGTTTCCACTAGACCGATCCTCAACGGTCATCCCGGACAAGCCGCGTCAGCGGCGCCGATCCGGGATCCATGCCTGACCGTTCCGGCATGGATCCCGGGTCTGCGCTTCGCTCCGCCCGGGATGACCGCGCTTGGAAAGAGCCGGATTGACCGCCTTCGTCGAACTTCACGATGTCACGCATGTCTATGGCGGCGGCGATGGCCCTCCGGCCGTCGAGGGTCTGTCGCTGAAGGTGCGCGAGGGCGAGTTTGCCGCGATCGTGGGCCCATCCGGTTGCGGCAAATCGACCATGATGAAGCTCGCCACCGGGTTGCAGCGGCCGAAATCCGGCACCGTGATCGTCGATGGGCGCGAGGTTTCCGAGCCGATCAAGATCACCGGCATGGCCTTTCAGAACCCGGTCATGCTGCCTTGGCGCACGACGCTGCAGAACCTGCTGCTGCCGCTCGAGATCGTCCAGCCCCACCGCTCGCGCCTGCGCGCGAACAAGGCCGAATATGTCGCGCGCGCCGAGATGCTGCTTGAGACCGTGGGCCTCAAGGGCATGGGCTCGAAGTTTCCCTGGCAGCTTTCGGGCGGCATGCAGCAGCGGGCTTCGCTGTGCCGCTCGCTGATCCACGAGCCGAAGCTATTGATGCTGGATGAGCCGTTCGGGGCGCTGGACGCTTTCACTCGCGAGGAACTCTGGTGCGTGATCCGCGATCTGCATGCGCAGCGCGGCGTCACCGTGATCCTGGTCACGCATGACCTGCGCGAGGCGGTGTTCCTGGCCGACCGGGTGTTCTGCATGTCGGCGCGGCCCGGCCGGATCATCGCCGAGCGCGAGATCGGCTTTGCCCGCCCGCGCGATCTCGACATCACCTACACGCCGGAATTCGCGGCAATCGTCCATGAGCTGCGCGGTCATATCCGCGAGGCGAGGGCGGTGGCATGAAGCGCTCGACCTGGCTCAAGCTAGCACCCTACCTCTTCACGATCGGCTTTTTCCTGATCTGGGAAGCGGCCTGTCGTGTCTTCTCGATTTCGACCTTCATCCTGCCGCCGCCCTCGGCGGTGTGGGGGGCGCTGGTCCAGTATCAGAAGCCGCTCTACACCAACGCCTTCCACACGCTGTGGATGACCTCGCTGGGCTTCGCGCTTTCGATCGCCTTCGGGCTTGCGCTGGGTTTGCTCGTCGGCTCGTCGAAGCTCGCCTATGCGGGGCTGAACCCTCTGCTGGTCGGCTTCAACTCGATCCCGAAGGTCGCGGTGGTGCCGATCCTGGTGATCTGGTTCGGCGTGGGCTGGCTGCCTCCGGTGCTCACCGCCTTCGTGATCTCGTTCTTCCCGATCGTCGTCAATGTCGCGACGGGGCTGGCGACGATCGAGCCCGAAACCGAGGATGTGCTCAAGGCGCTCGGCGCCAGCCGCATGGACATCATGACCAAGGTCGGCATTCCGCGTTCGCTGCCCTATCTGTTCGGGGCGCTAAAGGTCTCGATCACGCTGGCCTATGTCGGCTCGGTGATCGGCGAGCAGAACGCGTCCAATCTCGGGCTGGGCAACCTGATCACCCGCGCCTCGGCCGATTTCAACGTGCCGCTGATCTTCGCGGCGCTGATCGTGCTGGCGGTGCTCGGGGTGTTCCTCGTGGCGATCGTCGATGCCGTCGAGAACCGGATGACCGGCTGGGCCAAGCGCTCGCAACTCGGCAACGTCTGATCCGGCAGGGCCGGTTCAGACCATGCCCGTCGATTTGAGCTGCTGATAGGCTTTGAGGATTTCCTGCAGCGTGCCCTCGCGCGATCGGTCGCCGCCATTGGCATCCGGGTGGAAGCGCTTCACCAGTTCCTTGTAGCGGGCTTTGATCGCGACGGAATCGGCGTTCTCGTCGAGCCCCAGTGCCTCCAGTGCCTTGCGCGCGACGACGCCGACGCGCGGCTCCGGCTGGGCGGCCGTCTGCGTGCGCCTCGTCCCGAAGATGTTGAAGGCGTCCTGGACATCCTCCTGCTCGCCGTTGGTGGTGCGATTGCGCTGCGCCATCCGCGCCGCCTTGGAATTCACGCCGAGCTTCCAGGTCGGCCGGTGGCCGATGGCGGCGTCCTTGGCGTATTCGGCCAGGGCCTCGTCGTTCATCCCTGCGAAATAATTGTAGGTCGCGTTGTAGGCCTTCACATGCTCCATGCAGAACAGGAAGAATTTGCCCTCGCGGCCACGGCCCTGCGGCGCGCGGAATTCGCCGGGCCGCTTGCAACCCGGATGGTTGCAGAGCGGCGCGTCGGATTCCTTGACCTCTTCCGCCTCGGAAGGGCCGATCCTGATGCGGTCAAACAGGCGTGAGTTGAAGTTCATGATCGAATGGTTATGAGACGCGGGATCGGAACCGGCAAGGGCGATGCAGCATGTAGCCGCAGGCCGGGTATGACAGGGCCGGTCAGAAGACGGCCCTGGGGACGCAAATCATCGAGAACGGTGTCGCGATCATGACCGGAATGGCTGAACGGATCACCAACAAGCTGGAACTGGCGCTTGCGCCGCAGCGGCTGAACGTGATCGACGAGTCGCACCAGCATCAGGGTCATGGTGGCTGGCGCGAGGGTGGCGAGACACATTTCAGGGTCGAGATCGTGGCGGCGGCGTTTGCCAGCAAGAGCCGCTTGGAGCGTCACCGCCTCGTCAATGCGGCGCTGGCGCAGGAACTCGCGGATGGCGTCCATGCGCTGGCGATCGCGGCCAGGGCGCCGGGGGAGGGCTGAGGGAGGCCGCTCGCCGCTTCAGGGCGTGATCAGTTCGACAGTGGGGAAATAGGTGCGGTAGCGCCTGGCGTCGCGGGTCAGGAGCGGAAGTCCTGCCGCCGCAGCATGAGCGCCTATCAAGAAGTCCGACAGAACACCGGTCCGCGTTCCTCCCGATGATCGATAACGGCGGTAGGCCTTGCCGGCGAGAAACAATGCTCCGCGAGGTGTGGGCGTCAATTTGATGTCGATACGAGCAAGCGCTTCGTCGACGGCATCGGGCGTTGCGAAACTCACCGACAGTTCAGCGTAGACGATTTCGTTCAGCAACAGCTGCCCGACCAGAGCCAACCTGTCGAGTTGGGCTGCTGACCGAGCTGACCAGTTCGGGTCGTCTGTGAAAAGATCGAGCAGGACGTTGGTGTCGATCAAAGTCACTTAATCGTCACCGCGTAGAAGCGCCATGATTTCGTCGGTGCTGGGACTTGACGCCAGAATCCCACGGACTGCATCGAACCGATTTTTTGGCCGAGAACCATCCGCCTTCAGCAGGACGACGTTGCCGCCCGTATCCATCCGGAAATCGACGGCGCTCCCGGGCACGATGCCAAGGCGATCGCGGATGGGCTTCGGAATGGTGACCTGCCCCTTGCTGGTGACTGTCGTCGCCATTGTGACCTCCGTATTACCAGTATGGATCAAGGTAATACTCGGGGTTCGTCATCGCAAGCTTGCAGGTGATCGCTACGCCTTCGGCCGCTCCGGTGTGAAGGCGTAGATCGCTGCCGACGCCAGCAAAAGCGCGGCGAAGATCCAGTGCAGATGAGCGAAGGTCGATGCCGCGTCGAGGCCCGCGGCGCGCTGGCCGGCGATGAACCAGCCGGAGCCGGACTGCGCCAACGCGGCACCGGCGATGAAGAGGAAGTTCACCGCCGTCATGCCGCGCCCGAGCAGATGCGAGGGGAAGAACAGCCGCGCATGCGCCATCAGGATGGCATAGGTGAAACCGATCGCGCCGATCAGCGCAAACAGCAGGATCGCCAAGGGTGCGGATGAGGCGCCAAAACCTGCGAGCAGCGCGAAGGTCGCCGCGGTGCCGAGCGTGCCCCAGAGCACGAGTGGTTTGATCCGCCCAACCCATTTCTCCAGCCCGCCATAGAAGAAGGCCCCCGCGACCATGGTGAGCGCCATGGCGGTCGCGGCATTGCCGGCGGCCACCGCATCGAAGCCATGCACATCGGCCATGAACGGCGCGACCCAGAGCCCGCGGGCGGTCGCCAGGATGGCATAGCCGGTCAGCGTGATCGGGGCGAGCAGCCAGAGCGGGCGCAGCTTCAGGATGCTGAACAGGCCTGCGATGAGGCCCTCTGCCTTGCCGGATGCGCTTTCCGCGCGCGGCGGATCGCGGATCAGCAGACCGGCGAGGGCTGTGGCGACCAGGAAGCAGCCGGCCATCGCCAGCATCGAGGGACGCCAGCCATAATGCGCGGAGGCGATGGCGAGCGGTGCGGCTCCGACCAGATTGCCGAGCGAACCCAGTCCGATGAAGACCGAGGTCAGGAAGGCGAAGCGCGCGGGCTCTGCGGTGCGCGCGAAGAGGAACAGGCTTGCCATGAAGATCGGCGCGCATCCGATGCCGATCAGCGCCATGGCCAGCGTGCCGCTGAGCGCGCCGTTGGCATAGGCGAAGAGGAAGGCGCCGGCCGTGCCGATGGCCATGGCGGCGGCCACCGTGCGCCGCGGGCCGAGCCGGTCGAGCGCCCAGCCGATCGGGAATTGCGCCAGGGCGAAGGTCGTGAACCAGGCCGCGCCGAGCAGCCCGAACTCGCGCGGGCCGATCGCGAGGTCAGTCATCACCGGCCCAGCGATGACGCTCAGGAACGAACGGTAGAAGATCGACAGGAAATAGGCCGGCAGCAGCGCACAGAAAATCAGCACAGGCAGATCAACCGGTCGGCAGGCTGGACGGCGAGCCGATCACTTGATCCGCTCGAGCACCGAGACATAATTCGCAACCGCGGAGCCGCCCATGTTGAAGATGCCGCCGAGGCGGGCGTCCTTGAGTTGCATGCCCTCGGGCGCCTCGCCGACGAGCTGCATGGCGCTGAGCACATGCATCGAGACGCCGGTGGCGCCGATCGGGTGACCCTTGGCCTTGAGGCCGCCCGACAGGTTGACCGGCAGCTTGCCGTCCTTCTGCGTCCAGCCTTCCTTGATGGCGCGCGCGCCGTCGCCTTCCCCCGTCAGGCCCATGGCCTCGTATTCGAGCAGCTCGGCGATGGTGAAGCAGTCATGCGTCTCGACGAAGGAGAGATCGTCGAGCGTCACGCCGGCCAGCGAAAGCGCCTGCTGCCAGGCCAGAGCACCGCCCTCGAATTTCAGGATGTCGCGCTTCGAGACCGGCAGGAAATCCTGGACATGGGCCATGCCGCGGAAGCCCACAGCACGGCGCATGGTCAACGCGGTTTCCTCGTCGGCGAGCACGATCGCGGCAGCGCCGTCGGAGACCAGCGAGCAGTCGGTGCGCTTCAGCGGGCCCGCGACGTAAGGATTCTTCTCGCTCTCCTCGCGGCAGAAGGCATAGCCGAGATCCTTGCGCATCTGGGCGTAAGGGTTGTCGACGCCGTTCTTGTGGTTCTTGGCAGCGATCATGGCGAGTGCGTCCGACTGGTCGCCATGGCGCTGGAAATAGGCGGCAGCGATGCCGCCGAACACGCCGGCGAAACCACCCTGTGTATGGCCCTCCTCGGGGAGGTAGGAGGCCTTGAGGAGGTTCTTGCCGATCTCGGGACCGGGCGTCGTCGTCATCTGCTCGACGCCGACCACGAGGACGATCTTGGCCGCGCCAGCCTTGATGGCGCGCACGCCCTGCTGGACGGCGGCCGAGCCGGTGGCGCAGGCGTTCTCGACGCGGGTGGCGGGCTTGAAGCGCAGCGCCGGATCGGCCTGGAGCACGAGCGAGGCGGTGAAGTCCTGGGCCGAGAAACCGGCATTGAAATGGCCGAGCACGATCTCGTCGACCTGGTCGGCCGTGATGCCGGCGTCGATCAGCGCGTCAGTGGTGACTCGGACGATCAGGCTCTCGATCGTCTCCGCATCCTGCTTGCCGAACGGCGTATGGGCCCAACCGACGATCGCAGCGCTCATGGCATTTCTCCCATATCGATTTCGACGTTGTCCGACTTTGACCTCTAATTGCGCTTGCAGGCCTGCCCCTGCAAGCAGGCAGTCATGCATTCCGGGCGTGCATGGAAAGAGGGACCATGATGCGGACCGGAGCGGTCAGAGCGCCGTCAGCAGCAGCAGGCCGACGCCGCCGACGATCATCGCCATTCCCAGCAATTCACGCCGGCTGGTGCCCTCGGCGAAGATGCGGCGCGAGGCGATCTGTGCCAGCGGCACCTCGATCAGGCCGAGCGTGCGGACATTGGCGGCGCTGGTCAGCGAGAAGCCGATGAACCAGCATTGCGAGGCTGCGGCGCCGAGAAAGCCGGCCGAGAGCGATTTGCGCCAGTTGCGCAGGCTCGAGACCAGCGCCGGGCGGTTGGCGGCAAGCATGTAAAGCGTCAGGACCAGCGTCTGCAGAAAGAGGCCCAGCGCCAGGATCGTCGTCGCGCGCATGAAGAAGCCGGCCTCCGGCAGGGCCTGGATCGCGCCGCGAAAGCCGATTGCCGAGAAGGCGAAGAAAGCGCCGGCGCCGACGCCCATCAGCGCCGGACGCAGGCCGGCGCGAGTCAGCTTTTCGCCCGGCTTCCAGGAGACCAGCACGACGCCGGCGGTGGCGATGAGGATCGCCGCGAATTTGGCCGGCGTCAGCGCGTCGCCCAGGAGAATCGCACCGAAGATCGCGACCTGCACGGGCTCCGTCTTGGTGTAGGCGGTGGTGACGGCGAAGGAGCGCTCGCGCATCGCTGCCAGCATCAGCGCGGTTGCGGCGATCTGGGCCAGCGCGCCGGCGATCGTCAGGCCCAGCGCATTGGCCCCGATCGGGGGCGGTCCGCTTCCGGCCGCCAGACAGACGATCGCAAGAAAGATCAGGGCGAAGGGTAGCCCAAAGAGGAAGCGTACCTGCGTCGCGCCAACGACACCGATGATGTCCGTCAGGGAGCGCTGGGTCAGGTTTCGCGCGGTCTGCAGCAGCGAGGCCGCGATGGTCGCGGGGATCCAGAGGAGGGCGAGGCTCACGCGGCGAAATCCGGTCGGTCGGGGGGCGCTCCCGGCGTTGTGGACCCTTGCCCCCGACTAGGCAAATCGCTCAGCTGGAGGTAGGTATGCAGCCACGGGCGGGCGTAAATGGCCGGCCGTCTCGAAAATGCCGCACGCGTCGCGTTGAACCGCCAAGCCTTCAACCCCCGTCCAGACAGGTTCAAGACCGCCCGATGCTCTTTTGCCCGATGCCCGTCTCGCGCCTTGGCGCCGCTTTCGTTTTCGGTCTCGCTTTGGCCGGGCCTGCCTCCGCCGGCACCAGCCTCGTGGTCGATGCCGCCAGCGGCGCGGTTCTTTCGAGCGAGAATGCCGGCCTGCCCTGGCATCCGGCCTCCACGACCAAGATGATGACGGCCTATCTGGCGCTGAAGGCGGTGCGGGACGGGCGGATCGGCCTTGAGACCGCGATCCCGGCCTCAAAGCGGGCGGCCGCCCAGCCCCGCGTCAAGGTCTATATCAAGGCCGGTCAGGAGATCACCCTCGATAACGCACTGCGCATCATGATGGTGAAATCGGCCAATGACATCGCCTATGTCATCGCCGAAGGCGTTGGCGGCGATGTCGAGAGTTTCGTCGGATTGATGAACGCGGAAGCCCAGCGGCTGGGCATGCGCGACAGCTACTTCGCCAATCCCAATGGCTGGCACCATCCCGACCAGCAGACAAGCGCGCGCGATCTCGCGATCCTCGCACTCGCCCTGATGCGCGAATTTCCTGACTATTCCGACTATTGGAACACGCCGGCGGTGCAGCTCGGCAAGCAGGTCCTGAACAACACCAACGGGCTGGTCGGCCGCTATGCCGGCATTGGCGGCATGAAGACCGGCTATGTCTGCGCTTCTGGTTTCAATGTCGTGGCCACCGCGACGCGGGGCGGGCGGACGCTGATCGCGGTCGTGCTCGGTGCGTTGTCGGGGACCGAGCGCACGATCAAGGCCGCGCAGTTGCTGGATGACGGCTTCTCGAAATGGGGCGGCGCCGGCTACACCGTGGCGGCGCTGCCCTCGCAGGGCGGACGCGCCACAAGCATCTGCGGCGATGTCCAGCGCCGGGGCGGCGGCGTTGCGCTCGCCGACGATGCCGACAGCTCGGGGCCGATCGCGGCGCAAGCCTCCGGCATTGGCGGTAATGCCGATGATGGCGGCCGCTTCGCGACCGCCTCGGGCCCGACCGCCTTCAACTCGCCTGTTCTGGCGCGCTCGCCCTCGGGTCGCATCTCGCTGGGTCCGCGCGCCGAGACAATTCCGGTTCCGGTCGCCTTCGGACGCACGCCCGGATCGGCCTCGGCACCGCTAGCCGCCAATGCCTCGGGCGGGGCCGACAGCCGCGTCGCGCGCGGCGCCCCGGTCATCGCGCCCGGCGCTCCGGTCGCAGCCGGCCTGGTCGGCAGCCAAAGCGGGGGGGTGTTTGCCGATCGCGGGCGCACCTTCTCCAGCAATGGCGGCATTCCGGGGGCAACTGCCTTTGCGCCGAGCGCGCCGGAGCCGGCTGAACTCTCGACCCAGGGAGGTCCGCTGCGCCTGCAGGGTGCGATCCAGCCCGGTGCTGCGGCCCCGGCCAGCCTGCGCGCGGGCGCTGCTTCCGGGATCAAGCCCCTGCCGCGCCCCCCTGCCAAGCCTTTGCTGGTGAAGCCTGCGGGCAAGGCCGTGCCGGCGGCGGCGGCCGCCAGAACGGCTCCCGGCAAGGCCGCTGCTGGCAAGGCGGCTCAAGCCAAGCCGGCGCCGGCCAAGCCGCAGGTCAAGACAAAGGCCAAGTCGAAGCCCAACGACGACGCCTGAGCGTAAGCGCTTGACTGCCGATCCCGGCCTTTCTGCCAGACGGCAGGGCATGCTGATGGCGCTCGCTTCGGCGGGCGCCTATGGCACCAATATCGTGAGCGCGCAGATTGCCGGACAGGCCGGGCTGAGCGGCCCGCTGCTGGTGTTCTACCGTGTCTTCATCATGCTGGCGCTGGTCGGCGCCGCCGTGGCGATCTGGCGGAGTTCGCTCGCCGTACCCCGCGCCGAGCGGCGCGCGCTGCTTTTGTTTGGGCTGACGAGCGCGTTGGTCGGCTCGGCCTATCTGTCCTCGGTCGCCTTCCTGCCCGTGACGGTGGCGGCCGTGGTGTTCTTCACCTACCCGGTCCTGATCGTCCTGGCCGAGCCCCTCGTGACGCGGACGCGATTCCAGCCTGCGCGACTGGCGGCGGCCTGCGCGGCCTTTGTCGGTGTCGCCATGGTGGTGGGGCCCGATCTGCATGGGCTCGATCCGCGCGGGCTGCTCTTGGCGCTCGGTGCCAGCCTTGGAGCTGCGACGCAGTTCTTCGCTGCTTCCGCCCTTGGCCGCACGCCGTTGGCTGCAAGGCTGCTCTGGTCGCATCTGCTGATCCTACCGGTGACGGCCGTCATTCTCGCCATCACCGGCGGCTTCCTGCCGCCCACGGCCTTCGCGCTGGCGCCGATCGCGGCCGCGATCACGATCGGCGGCTATCTGCTGGGCTTCCTGCTGCAGGTGATCGCGCTGACGCGGATCTCGCCGGGGGCGGCTGGGCTTGCCTTCTGCGCGGAACCGGTCTGCGCCGTGCTGATCGCGGCCTTGGTGCTCGGCGAGCGACTGGCTCCGCTGCAATATGCCGGCTGCGCCCTTGTCGTCGCCGTGCTGGTGATTAATGTAACATTAGAACAGATGCGGCGCTCCCCCGCGCCGGCCTGACGCGATCGCCAGAGGCACAGCGTGACGACCATGACGAATCCGCCGACCTGGCCGGAACCGCTGCCGCTGACCTTGCTGACGGGGTTTCTCGGCGCCGGCAAGACGACCCTGCTCAACCGCCTGCTCAAGGACCCGGCGCTCGCGCAGACGGTGGTGATCGTCAACGAGTTCGGCGAGATCGGTCTCGACCATCTGCTGATCGAGGGCGTCGAGGACGGCATGATCCTGCTCGATTCAGGCTGCCTGTGCTGCACGATCCGTGACGACCTGATCGTCACGATGGAGGATCTGCTGCGCCGGCGCGACAATGGCCGGATCACCCCGTTCAGCCGTGTCGTGATCGAGACCACGGGCCTGGCCGATCCCGCGCCGATCCTCAATGTGCTGATCAACCACCCCTATCTGGCGCTGCGCTTCCGGCTCGACGGCGTGGTCACTTTGGTCGATGCGGTCAATGCCATGGCGACGCTCGATGCCCATGAGGAGGCGCGCAAGCAGGTCGTGGCGGCCGACCGGCTCGTGCTGACCAAGACCGATCTGGTGGGAAGCCTCGCCGAGCTAGCGCCGCTGCGGCAGCGGCTGGCCCTTCTCAACCCGGGCGTGGCCGTGCTGGGGGCGGAGGCTGCGGCCCATTCGCTCTTCGGCGCCGGGCTCTACGATCTGGCGCAGCGTCCAGGCGAGATCGGCCAATGGCTTGCCCGCGAGACGCTGCCGAGCGGCCAGGGACATCATGACCATGGCCACGATCACCACGGTGATCACCATACCCACGGCGATCATGCGCATGGTCACGCCCACCACGACATCAACCGCCATGACGCCAGCATTCGGGCCTTCGCGCTGACGGCGGATGTGCCGATCCAGCAGGCGACCGTGGACCTGTTCTGGACGCTGCTGCGCTCGGTGCATGGGCCAAGGCTCCTGCGCATGAAGGGGTTGGTGCAGGTCGCGGAGCATCCCGACCGGCCGCTGCTGCTGCATGCCGTGCAGCAGATCTTGCATGCTCCGGTGATCCTCGACGCCTGGCCCGATGGCGACCGGCGCTCGCGCCTGGTGCTCATCGTCAAGGACATCGAGGAAAGCGTGATCGAGCGGCTCTGGGAGGCCTTTCTGGGGCAGGCGGCCACCGTCGCAGACCGCGCGGCAACACCCGGCTGAACCGGCCCGCCCGAACCGTCCGTTCTGGCCCCGATCTTGAAGCCATGGCGTGATCGGCCCGTCCTGACGCTTCGGCTCGCCCAAATTGGCACAGCCTCGCGCCGGATCGGTCCAGCGCGGTGAAAGGCTGGGGTCGCATGAATCAGGTCATGGCTTTGAAGGGGGGTCCGTCCGTCGGCGCCACGCGCGGGTCGGGCTATGCGCCAGCCTATCGGCCCGATGCGCCGGTCACGCTGGAAGTCAGGCCGCTTTCGGCCTGTGCCGAGATCATCGACGCGTGGAGCCATCTCGCGGGCCGGGCGCTGGAGCCAAACCCGTTCTTCGAACCGGGCTTCGCGCTGGCGGCGGCCCATCACCTCGTCGCCTTTCGGGACGTGGTCGCCATCCTCGCCTGGCAGGGCGCGACAGCCGGGCCGCAGCGGCGGCTTCTCGGCCTCATCCCGGTCTTCCCGCGACAGGGCCTCTTCCTGCCCGATGCACTCGTCGGCTTCGGTGACCGCCGCATCCTGAATGGCGCACCGCTGCTCGACCGGGAGCGGGCCGGTGCGGTGATCGCGGCCGTGCTCGATCCGCGCCGCCAGCGGCTGCTTGACGGTCACGGTCTCGTTTTGCGCGCGATCGATGGCGATGGCCCGCTGGCCGTGGCCCTGTGCAATCGCCCCGGCAGCGAGGGCGTTGTCGCAAGGTTCAAGCCCAGGCAGGGCTTCGGTACCGGCGTCCCCTCGTCAGACGCGATCGCGGCGTTCCGGGCGACGCTGTCCGGATATGCCAAGCTGACGCTTGCCGAACCGCGGACGCAAGGGGGCCTGCGCGACGCTGCCGAAATCATCCTCGCCATGGAGGCATCGGGCCGGCTGGCCCAGGCCGGTCGCGCCACCTTGCAGGATACACGCGAGGTCGGTTTCCTGCGGGCGATGACGCGCGGTCTCGGCCGTGCCCGGCAATGCCGGATATCGCTCCTGATGCTCGGCGACGACGCGATCGCGGGCGCGATCATGATCGGCCGGGGTCCGCGCGCCTGGCTTTACCTCGGCGCACAGGACGAGACCCATGCGACCCTGCAGCCCCTGGCCGTCCTGCTCGCGCTGATGCGGCGGACAGCGCCGAACCGTGCGATCCTGCTGCCGGAGGGCGGCGTCGCCGGTGAAGCCCATCGCTCGATAGGCGACCTGCATCTCTCGCGAGGAGAGGCCATGGTCCCGCGCGATCTCGCGGGGCGGGCCCGCGATGCCTGGCGGCGTTCGCTGGTCCGGCTGGCCGGTTCGCGGCTCAAGCCTCCGCGCGCAGGAGCCGCCTGATGATCTTGCCGGTGGTCGTCATCGGCAACTCCTCGCGAAAGGCGATCTCGCGCGGATATTCATGGGCCGAGAGCCGCCGCCGCACGAAGGCCTGAAGCTCGGCGGCGAGTTCGGGCGTGCCCATGCGCCCTGCTTTCAGCACCACAAACGCCTTGACGATCTCGGTGCGCAAAGCGTCGGGCTTGCCGATGACGGCGGCGAGCGCCACCGCCTCGTGCCGCAGCAGGCAGTCCTCGATCTCGCCGGGGCCGATGCGGTAGCCCGAAGAGGTGATGACGTCGTCGTCTCGGCCGACGAAACGGACATAGCCGTCTTCGTCCTGCACCGCCTGGTCGCCCGTCTTCATCCAGTCGCCGATGAATTTGTCTGCGGTCGCCTGCGGATTGCGCCAATAGCCGAGGAACATCACGGGATCGGGTCGTCGCACCGCGATCTCGCCCTGCTCGTGCGCGTCACAGATCGAACCATCGGGCCGGATGACCGCGACCTCATGGCCAGGCACTGCCTTGCCGATGAAGCCCGGCCGGCTGACCCCGATGGCGGCGCAGGATGCCAGCACGAGATTGCATTCGGTCTGGCCATAGGCCTCGTTGATGGTGAGGCCGAGTGCCTCGTGGCCCCAGGCCAGCGTCTGCGCGCCCAGTGCCTCGCCCGCGGCCGCGACCGTGCGCAGGTTCAGGGCGAAACGCTCGCGCGGGCGCTCGACGCTGCGCAGCATGCGTAGCGCGGTCGGCGGGACGAAGGCATTGCGGATGCCGAGATCGGCCATCAGGCGGAAGGCCTCTTCCGGCTCAAAGCGTATCACCGGGCGTGCCACCACGGCGACGCCGAAATGCAGCGCCGGCAGCAGCATGTTGAGCAGGCCGCCGGCCCAGGCCCAGTCGGCCGGCGTCCAGGCGAGGTCGCCCGGCTGCGGCATGAACTCGTGCGGCATCTGCACGCCCGGCAGATGGCCCGGCAGCACGCGGTGGCCATGGAGCGCGCCCTTGGGGTTTCCGGTGGTGCCGGAGGTGTAGATCATCAGCGCCGGGTCGTCAGGGGCGGTGCCGACGGGGGTGAAATCGGGGTTGGCGTCGGCGAGCAGGGCGTCCCAGCCGAGTGCATGGTGGTCGGCCCCATCGGTCGAGATCAGCAGTTCCAGCTCGGGCAAGGGCTCCGTGATCTGGCTGACCTTGGCGAGGCCGGACGCATCCGTCACCAGCACCTTCGCGCCGGAATCGGCCAACCGGTAAGCCAGCGCATCGACGCCGAAGAGCGCCGCCAGCGGCACCGCGATGGCGCCAAGCTTGGAGGCGGCGAGATGGGCGGTGAGCACGCAGCGGCCCTGCGGCAGCAGGATGGCGATGCGGTCACCGGATACAACGCCTCGGGAGTGCAGTGCGTTCGCCAGCCGGTTCGACGCCTCGCGCAGATGGCCGAAGCTGACAGGGGTCACCTGCCAATCGAGCGAAACTTCGATGATCGCGGGACGGTCTGGGTCAAGCGCAGCCCAGCGGTCGCACATGTCGGCGGCGATGTTGTAGCGCGGCGGGATCTGCCAACGGAAGGCGTCGCGCAGCGCCTGGTGGTCGCGCAATTCGGGAAGGATCAAGCGGGGTATCCGGCAATGGGGGCGGCAAAATAGGCAGGCGCGGCCGCCCTGTCACCCTGACGCTAGGCAAGCCCCGATCACGGCCTGCGTTGCCAAAGCGTGACGATGTTGCTTGGTCACCCACGTCATCCTGGAGCAGCGGCGAAGCCGCGCAACTCCGGGATCCATCATAGGGCTCGGTCGGTGCCCTATGATATATCCCGGGACGACCTCCGGTCGCCCAGGATGACGCGCGTTTCTACATGCCGCCACAACGCTCTACGACCTTCCCTTGGCCGCGAGCCCCGCGACATCGGCGATGATGCCGTCCAGTTCGAAATTCTTCGGCGTGTAGACCGCGGCGACGCCCATGTTGCGCAGGGCGTTTTCGTCGTCGGGCGGGATGATGCCGCCGACCACGACGGGGATGGTCATGCCGGCGACGCGCAGGCGGGCGGTGACATCGCGCACCAGCGGCAGATGCGAGCCCGAGAGGATCGAGAGCCCGATGATGTCGGCTTGGCATTCCTGCGCCTGGGCGACGATCTCCTCGGGCGTCTGGCGGATGCCGCCATAGCTCACCGCCATGCCTGCATCGCGGGCGCGCACCGCGATCTGCTCGGCGCCGTTGGAATGGCCATCAAGCCCAGGCTTGCCGACGAGGAAGCGGGGCACGCGGCCGAGCGTTTCGGTGGCGCGCGCGACGGCGGCCTTCACCGTGGCGAGGTCGGCATTGTCGCCGAGCTTGGTCGTGTCGACGCCGGTCGGGGCGCGGTATTCGCCGAAGATCTCACGCAGGGTTTGCGCCCATTCGCCCGTGGTGACGCCGGCCTTGGCGCAGGCGATCGAGGCCGGCATGACGTTGCGGGCCTCCTTCGCGGCCGATGCGAGTTCGGCGAGTGCGGCTTCCGCAGCCTTGGCGTCGCGGGCCGAGCGCCAGGCCTTGAGCCGGCCAATCGCCTCCAGCTCGACGGAATCGGAGACGGTGACGACATTGCCCTCGCCGGCCGAAAGCGGGGAGGGCTCGCTGTTGGTGAATTTGTTGACGCCGATGACGATCTGCTCGCCGCGCTCGATCGCCTCGATCCGGCGGGCGCCGTTCTCGACCAGAGCCTGCTTCATGTAGCCGGTCTCGATGGCGGCGAGTGCGCCGCCCATATCGTCGATCTTCGCCAGTTCCTCGAGCGCTGCCGCCTTGAGGTCGGCGACCTTGGCGTCGATCACGGTCGAACCATCGAAGATGTCGCCGAATTCGAGCAGGTCGGTCTCATAGGCCAGCACCTGCTGCATGCGTAGCGACCATTGCTGGTCGAAAGGGCGCGGCAGGCCGAGCGCCTCGTTCCAGGCGGGGAGTTGCACGGCGCGGGCGCGGGCCTTTTTGGAGAGCGTCACCGCCAGCATCTCGATCAGGATGCGGTAGACGTTGTTTTCGGGCTGCGGCTCGGTCAGCCCCAGCGAATTGACCTGCACGCCGTAGCGGAAGCGGCGCATCGCCTCGTCGGCGACGCCGTAGCGGCCGAGCGTGATCTCGTCCCAGAGCTCGACGAAAGCCCGCATCTTGCAGAGCTCGGTGACGAAGCGCATGCCCGCATTGACGAAGAAGGAGATGCGCCCGACCACCTCGGGAAACTGTTCCGCCGAGACCTCGGGCCGCGCCCGGATCGAATCCAGCAGGGCGATGGCGGTTGCCAGCGCAAAGGAGAGTTCCTGGACCGGCGAGGCGCCCGCCTCCTGCAGATGGTAGGAACAGACATTGGTCGGGTTCCATTTCGGCAGTTCGCGCGCGGTGAACACGACGATGTCGGTGGTCAGCGCCATCGAGGGGCGCGGCGGGAAGACGTAAGTCCCTCGCGAGAGGTATTCCTTGACGAGGTCGTTCTGGGTCGTGCCCTGCAGCGCCTTGCGATCGGCGCCCTGCTCGTCGGCGACCGCGATGTAGAGCGAGAGCAGCCAGGCCGCCGTCGCGTTGATCGTCATCGAGGTGTTCATCTGCGCGAGCGGGATGTCGGCGAAGAGCGCCCGCATGTCGCCGAGATGGCTCACGGGCACGCCGACCTTGCCGACCTCGCCGCGCGCCAGGACATGGTCGGGGTCGTAGCCGGTCTGCGTGGGCAGGTCGAAGGCGACCGACAGGCCGGTCTGCCCCTTGGCGAGGTTGTTGCGGTAGAGCTTGTTGGATTCCGAGGCGTCGGAATGGCCCGCATAGGTCCTGAAAATCCAGGGCTTGTCGCGCGGCGCAGGCTTGTCGCGGGGCGCGGATGTGCTGCCGGCGGGGTCGATCGCGTTCATGCCGTTCCACCCTCTTTTCAGAGCAATCTCAATGTTGCACTGCGTCGAGGATAACGCCAGAGGGTGGCTGAAGTCGCTTGCGACCTTGGGATGAGCGCGCGGGGGGCTCAGCCGCGCCAGGGCACGCCGAAGGTCAGCGTCATCAGCAGTTCCGTGGCGGCTCCCGGTGCGAGCAGGATCACGCCCGTTCGCCGGTCGAGCGGTTCATCGGGATCCGGCGGCGAGGGTAGGCCGTGCCAGGGCTCGATGCAGATGAAGGGCCCGTTCGGTTTGGTCCAGATGCCGAGATGCGGCATGTCGGGGAAATCCACCGCGATCCCCGGCAGACCGTCGGCGCCATACCAGATGTGGTGGCCGGCGCCTTCAGCGATGATCAGGGCATCGTCGACAAACAAGGTGTGGTCGAGCGTCAGCACGCCATCGACGAAGGCGGAGGGGTGGATGTCGGGCGCGCGCTGCCCGTCCGCGCCGAGCCGCAGATGCGACGGGCTTGCGCCATTGCGGAGGCGGATGCGATGCGGCAGGCCATCGCCCTCGGGCAGCGGCCAGAGGAAGGCCGGGTGGTAGCCGAAGCAGAAAGGCATGGGCGTGTCGCCGGTATTGGCGATACGGGCGGTCAGGGTGAGGGCCGCGCCCTCCAGCCGATAGGTCATGTCGAGCGCGAAGGCGAAGGGATAGGCCTGCCGCGTCTCGTCATTGTCGCTCAGCCGCAGCGTGCAGGAGATGTCGTCCTGCGCGGTGAGCTGGAACGGGCTGGTGCGGGCGACACCGTGGCTCTTGATCGGATAACGTTCGCCATCGATCAGCACCTGGCCGCCCGGATGCTTGCCGATGACCGGGAAAAGCAGGGGCGAGCGCCCGGCCCAGATCGCCGGATCGCCGTTCCAGAGCCAGTCGCGGCCCTGTGCATCTGTGACAGACTGCAGTTCGGCGCCCAGTTGGGCGACCGTGATGGTGAGGGGTCCGCTGCTCAATTGGATCATGGCGGCTCCTAGTTTCCCGTGCCCGGCAGGCGCGGCAGCGGCAGGAAGTCCACGCCCTCCTCATGCAGCATCCGGGCATCATCGCGCGAGGCCTCACCATAGATCGGGCGGCTATCGCTTTCGCCGTGATGGATCTTCAGCGCCTCGTCGGCGAAGCGCTTGCCGACATGCTCGGCATTGGCCGTGACATGGGCGTGCAGCGCCGCGACCATTTCACGGAAGGCGATCTCCTTTTCGCCCATGAGCGCGACCGGTGCAGTCTCGGGCGCGGTCGCGACGGGCTCAGCCGGTGCAGCCTCTCGATTGACCAGCCGCGCCCCCCTGTCGCTGCGTGCGACATTGGGGGCCATGATGGCCCGCTCGACGCGGATGCTGTTGCAGACAGGGCAGGACACAAAGCCGCGCCTGGCCTGCTCGTCGAAGCTGGCCGAGGTCGCAAACCAGCTTTCAAAATCGTGGGCGGCGTCGCAGATGAGCGCGTATTTGATCATGTCGTTCCAGTTCGCCGCGGGCGGCTCCCACCCGGCGGCTGATCATGGGGCGGGCCGTCGTTCATGCGGCCAGGAGCTTGTCGAGTTCGCCGCGGGCATCGAGCGCATGGATGTCGTCGGAGCCGCCGACATGCTTCTCGCCGATGAAGATCTGAGGCACCGAGGTTTTGCCGCCCGCGCGCGCCGTCATGGCGTGGCGCAGTTCGGGCTTGCCGTCCACGTCGATCTCGTCGAAGGCGACGCCCTTCCGGGTCAGCAGCGATTTCGCCGCCTTGCAATAGGGGCACCAGGCGGTGGTGTAGATCGTGACGGCAGGCGCCTTTTCAGCACTCTTCGTTTCAGCAGGCTTTGTCTCAGCAGTCTTTGTTTCAGCAGTCATGGCGGCATCCATCATGTTGCGGTGCCACCAATGTAGTGTCTCGTCACCCATTCGTCACGGTCCACACGCGTGATGAGCCGCGACCGTCACGATCCGTCGGTGACCACCCGCGCGAAGGTGAGGACGTCGATGGCGCTCGCGCCCGCGCGCAGCAAGGCACGGGCAGCGGCATTGGCGGTCGAGCCGGTGGTGAGCACATCGTCGACCAACAGGATGCGACGTCCTTCGACGTCGGGCCTCGCGGCGGGATGAACCTTGAACGCGCCCTGGAGATTGTCGGCGCGCTGCGCCCGGGTCAGGCCGACCTGCTGGCGCGTCCGTTTGATGCGGGACAGCGCGAGCGGCGCCAGCGCAACGCCCGATTGCCGCGTGAGGATCTGAGCCAGCACCCCCGCCTGGTTGAAGCGGCGGCTCCACAGACGCGTCCGGTGCAGGGGCACCGGCACGATCAGATCGGCATCGGGCAAAAGATCGCGGCCGGCCTGTGCCATCATGCGGCCCATCGCCAAGGCGAGGTCGGTGCGGTCGCCGTATTTCAGGCGATGGACCAGTTCGCGCGCCGTCCCGTCGAAGCGGCAGACCGCGCGCGCCCGGGCGAAAACCGGCGGATCGGCGATCGCGGCGGGAGAGATCAGCCCCTCGCCGAGATCGACGGCGAAAGGCGTTCCCAGCCGTTCGCAATAGGGGCGCTCGATGAAGCTCAAGGCGCCCCAGCACTGGGAACACAGCGCCTGGGCCTGTCCGGTGGCGGCCTGGCAGGCGATGCAGGAAGGCGGGTAGACGATGTCGATGACGCCGCGCAGGCTTGTCCGCACTAGCGCCGCCGCGTGCTGCCAGGGCCTTTGCAGCAGGCTTTGGGAGATGATCGGCCTATCGATGGCCGGCCCGTGGCGATCTTTCGTCTCCAAAGCGTCCGCGTCAGAGATGAACCGGTCTTGATGGAGGAGCACTGGCTCCCTGGCCCTGTCATATTGCACTGCAGCGCCTATCTAAGGACCGACGGCACCGTCCTGCGCAACGTTTTCGTCTGCGTCGGATGCGGCGGCCGTCCCTCATCATTCTGCTCTCGCGTCCATGAAGGTCACCCCATGAGCCATGCAGCCACGCCCGTCCCGGCCCTGTTCACGCCGATCCAGATCGGCGATATCGCCCTGAAGAACCGCATCGTCATGGCGCCGCTGACGCGCAACCGCGCCACCCATGGCAATGATGCGCCCAATGCGCTGAATGTCGAGTATTATCGCCAGCGCGCCAGTGCCGGCCTGATCATCACCGAAGGCACGCAGGTGTCGCAGCAGGGCCAGGGCTATGTCTGGACGCCGGGCATGTACACCAATGAGCAGGTCGCCGGCTGGAAGGCGATCACCGATGCCGTCCATGCTGAAGGCGGCGCCATCATCGCCCAGCTTTGGCATGTCGGCCGCGTCAGCCATGTCTCGCTGCAGCCGGGCGGACAGGCGCCGGTGGCGCCCTCGGCACGCGTTGCCGACACCAAGACCTATATCGAAAGCGGCTTTGCCGCCGTCTCGCCGCCGCGCGAACTGGCGCTCGATGAGATTCCCGCGATCATCGGCGAGTTCGTCACGGCCGCCGAAAATGCCAAGGCCGCCGGCTTCGACGGTGTCGAGCTGCACGGCGCCCATGGCTATCTGATCGACCAGTTCCTGCGCGACGATTCCAACACGCGCAGCGACGCCTATGGCGGCTCGATCGAGAACCGCGTGCGCTTCGCGCTGGAGGTGGTCGAGGCCGTGTCGAAGGTGTTCGGCAAGGGCCGCGTCGGCATCCGGATTTCGCCGGTCAGCCCGGCCAATGATGCGCGCGATTCCGATCCGCAGGCGCTGTTTGGCCATCTCGTCGCGAAGCTGAGCGAGGCCGGTATCGCCTTCATCCATGTCGTCGAAGGCGCGACGCGCGAGGCGCGCGACTATCTGCCCTTCGATTATGCGGCGCTGCGCAAGGCCTTCAAGGGCGCCTATATCGCCAATAACGGCTTCACCCGCGAGTTGGCGATCGAGACGATCGAGAACGACGGCGCCGATGCGATCGCCTTCGGGCGCCTGTTCATCGCCAATCCCGACCTGGTCGAGCGGCTGCGGGTGAATGCGCCGCTGAACACGCCGGTGGTCGAGACTTTTTATGGCGGCGACGCCAAGGGCTACACCGATTACCCGGCGCTGAGCGGCGCTGCGGCTTGAGGCCCGTTCCGGCGCCTTCGGGCGCCGGACTCTTCTGGACCGAAAGGGTGCGCCGCCAGCGCACCCTTCCGAATTTTGACGGCCAGACGCAAAAACAGTTGCAGGCTGCTCCAAGCCCGACTAAACAGCAGCCCTTGCCGCGCTGCGCCCATCGTCTAGCGGTTAGGACGTCGCCCTCTCACGGCGAAAACCGGGGTTCGATTCCCCGTGGGCGCGCCACTGCGGCCGGTCGTCTCCCCTCGCATCGGTCGGGCGGAGACAACAGCCTTCTTCTCGATCCTTTGATATTGAGACGGCTGCCCGCTTGGCGATGTCGCTTGCGGATGCTCCATTGACTGCATGTCCGGCGACGCGGGCTTCCGTCACACCGCGTTTCGCGTCTTCAGCCTGTCTTCCCAGGCCAAGGCATGGCGGACGATCTCCTCGAGATCGGCATGCTCCGGCGTCCAGCCCAGTTCGCTGCGGATGCGGTCGGCTTTGGCGACGAGCGAGGCCGGATCGCCGGCGCGGCGGCCCGAGCGCTTGACCGGGAAATCGACACCCGAGACCTGCTTCACCACCGCGACGACCTCGTCGACCGAGTACCCGCGGCCGTATCCGCAGTTGAGCGTCAGGCTCGCGCCGCCGCCGCGCAGATGATCGAGCGCCGCCAGATGGGCGCGGGCGAGATCGGTGACGTGGATATAATCGCGGATGCAGGTGCCGTCGGGTGTCGGATAGTCGGTTCCGAAGACTTCGAGCCCTGGACGTTGGCCGAGCGCCGCCTGGCCCGCGACCTTGATCAGATGGGTGGCGTTGGGCGAGGACTGGCCGGAGCGGCCTTTCGGATCGGCGCCTGCAACGTTGAAATAGCGCAGCACGACGAAGGCCAGCCCATGGGCGCGGGCGGCATCGGCCAGCATCCATTCGCTCATCAGCTTCGAGCGGCCATAGGGGTTGATCGGATCAAGCTCGATCTCTTCGGGCACCGGGCTGATGGCGGGCTCGCCATAGACCGCCGCCGTCGAGGAAAAGATGATCTTCGAGACGCCGCCGCGAACCGCGCTCTCCAGCAGGCTGCGTGTCTTCACCGTGTTGGCGAGATAATAGCCCAGGGGATCGGCGACGGAGTCCGGAACCACGATCCGGGCGGCGAAATGGGCGATCTCGGCGATGCCCTGCTCGGCGATGATGCGCGCGACCAGATCCTGATCGGAAACATCGCCTCGAACGAGCATCGCCTCCTTCGGCACAGCCCACCAGAACCCGGTCGAGAGGTCGTCCAGCACGACGACCCGCTCACCGCGATCAAGCAGTTCGAGCACCATATGGCTGCCGATATAGCCTGCTCCGCCCGAAACAAGTACAGTCATGGTCGCGGTCGTTTCTGCTTGCGGTAAGTGGTCGACGGGTTCAGGGCCCGGTTTTGCTGGCTGCCGTGGGGTTGGCCACAACCATCCGTCGGGATGGCCGCAGTGCCCTGCTTGCGTCCCATATCGCATGCAGGCTGTCACTGCTTAAAGCCGACACCGATCACCTCATGTCGTTTTTTGGCCCGGTCATCTACGCCTTGAATCGTGACATGAAGCGCCGGTCGAACCATTCCTTCAGCCACCATACCCATCGTTCTGGTGTCCAGCCCGCACTCGGTCAGCGGACTCCGGCCCTCGGAAATGCCAAGCGCCGGCAACCCATGCTAGGCCCTCTGGTCGTTTGCATTGTGCACATTGTGCACGCAACATGCATGTGATAGCCGAGTTGAAAGGCGTGGCTTTCGGGGTGGACCAACATGCGGGAAACGTTGCGCAAACGCCTCGAAGCCGGTGCTGTCTCGGTCGGTCTGGCAGCCTGCGTGGTGCGCACGGTCGAGATCGTCACGGTGGCGCGCAGCTGCGGCTTCGATCTGCTGCTCGTCGATATGGAGCATGGCCCGATCGCGATCGGCGACGCGGCCTCGATCAGCGTCACCGCCTGCGAGGCCGGGCTGCCCTGTCTGGTGCGGGTCGGTGGTCCCCATGCGCCCGATCTCGCCCGCGTGTTGGACTGCGGCGCCGAAGGGGTGGTCGTGCCGCATGTCGAAACGGCGGATGAAGCCCGGCTTGTCGTCGAGAAATGCCGCTTCCTGCCCGCCGGCAAACGCTCCTTGCCGAGCCCGCTGGCGCGGCTGGGCTTTCGCGTGCCGCCCGCCGCGCAGATGATGGCCGAGATCGAGACCGACACCGTCGTCGTCCTGATGATCGAGAGCGCGCTCGGGGTCGCCAATGCCGAGGCGATTGCCGCGGTGCCGGGCGTGGACATGCTGATGATCGGGGCCAACGACCTCGCTGCCGACATGGGCCATGTCGGCGCCGTCGAGCATCCCGCCGTGCTGGCTGCGTTTGCGCGAATCGCGGGCGCGGCTGCCGCGCATGGCAAGGCCTTCGGCGTCATCGGGGTCGGGGAGGCGCTGCTGCGCAGCCATGCCTATGATCTCGGTGCGAAAATGATCATCGCGACCAACGACATCAACCTCCTGATCGATCGCGGCCTGGAGGTTGCAGCGCGGGTGCGCGGGCTGGCCTGACATTATTGCTGCACAGGGCCGTCCGCGCGGCGTCACGACAATCTGGAGACGGGACATGGCGTACGACCTGATCATCACCAATGGCACCATCGCCACCGCATCGGACGTGTTTTCCTGCGATGTCGGCATCCGCGACGGCGTCATCGTCGCGCTTGGGCATGATCTCGGGGCGGCGACGCATGTGATCGACGCCAGCGGCCACCTCGTCCTGCCGGGCGGCATCGACAGCCATGTCCATATCGCCCAGCCCAGCGGCGACGGCATCGTCATGGCCGACGACTTCGCCTCGGGCACGCTCTCGGCGGCGTTTGGCGGCAACACCACGGTGATGCCGTTCTGCATGCAGGAGAAGGGCACGTCGCTGCGCGAGACGGTGAAGGATTATCACAAGCTGGCGGAGGGCAAGTGCTTTACCGACGTCTCCTTCCATCTCGTGATTTCCGAGCCGACCGAGCAGGTGCTGGGGCAGGAACTGCCGGCGCTGATCGAGGACGGCTACACCTCCTTCAAGGTCTTCATGACCTATGACGGGCTGGCGCTGAACGACCGCGAAATGCTCGAGGTGATGTCGGTGGCGCGCGAGACCGGCGCGCTCGTCATGGTCCATGCCGAGAATTACGACGCGATCCGCTTTCTGACCGACCGGCTGGAACGGGGCGGGCATATCGCGCCGAAATTCCACGGCACCTCGCGGCCGATTCCCGTCGAGCGTGAGGCGACGCATCGCGCGATCTCGCTTGCGGAACTCGTCGATGTCCCCGTGATGATCGTCCATGTCTCGAATCGCGAGGCGATGGAGGAGATCGCGCGGGCGCGCTCGCGGGGCTTGAAGGTCTATGGCGAAACCTGCCCGCAATATCTCGTGCTGACAGAGAAAGACATGGACGGCCTCAACATGGAGGGCGCGAAATATGTCTGCTCGCCGCCGCCGCGCGACACCGCCAGCCAGCAGGCCTGCTGGGAGGGGCTTTCAAACGGCATCTTCAACGTCTTCTCCTCAGACCATTGCCCGTTCCGCTATGACGACCCGGCCGGCAAGTTGATCCCGAAGGGCAAGACCTCCTTCCGCTGGGTGCCCAACGGCATTCCCGGCATCGAGACGCGACTGCCGATCCTGTTCTCGGAAGGCGTCGGCAAGGGGCGCATCACGCTGAACCAGTTCGTCGCGCTATCCTCGACCAACCACGCCAAGACCTACGGACTGACGAAGAAGGGCTCGATCGCGATCGGCATGGATGCCGACATCGCGATCTGGGACCCCAAACGCGAAGTCACGATCAGCCAGTCCCTGCTGCATCACGGCAGCGACTACACGCCCTATGAGGGCATTGAGGTGACGGGCTGGCCGGTGACCACGATCCTGCGCGGGCAGGTCGTGGTGCGCGATGGCGAGTTGGTGGGCAAGCCGGGGCAGGGAGGCCATGTCGCGCGCGAGCGATCGGCGCTGGCCGCCCCAGTAGGACAGCTGCCGACCGGGTTCGAGCCGGCGGGGCGATACAGATGAGGATGATCGCGGTGCCCGGTCTTGATGGCCGGCGCCGCTTCGTCCAAAAGCGGTCCTGCAACCTGAGCACGAAGACGACAGCATGACCCTGACCGAGCCGAGCGACGCTCCCGAGCAGACGGGCGGCTACAACCTCTCCAACCTCGCCTACAAGGCGGTGTCGGATATGGTGCGCGCTCGTCGTCTCAGGGGTGGGGAGGTCATCGTCGAGGCCAAGCTCGCCGAGATCCTCGGCATTTCGCGGACGCCGCTGCGCGAGGCGCTGCAGCGCCTCGAAGGCGAAGGCCTGGTGGTCAAGGCGGCCAACCGCTCCTTCATGGTCCGCAATGTCGATCTCGGCGAATATCTGCAGAGCCTGAAGGTGCGCGAACTGCTCGAAGGCGAGGCGGCGTTCCTGGCAGCCGGGCGGCTGTCGCAGGCCAAGCTCGGCATGGTCCATCGCGAGATCGACGAACTAATGGCGGCGACGACCTACCACACCGACGCCCATTGGCGCTCGGACGACAATGTCCACGGGCTTTATATCGACGGCTGCGGCAATGCCGTGATGGGCCAGATGATCCGCTCGCTGCGCGTCACCACGCGGTTGTTCGAGATCGCGCGGCTCGCCGACCGGGTCGGGCAGGACGCGGTCGAGCATCTCGAGATCGTCGTCGCGCTCGAAGCCGAGGATGCCAAGCGCGCCCGGAAGGCCGCCCAGGCGCATATCAAGAGCCTGTCGCGCTTCTCGTTGGACAATATTTCCTGAAGAGGCAGGCAGTTTCCGCCCGTCTCAGCCACGCGAGCGGATCAGCGCCACGCCGCTGGCGATGACAATGGCTGCGCCCAGAAGCGTCGCCAGCGTCGGCACCTCGCCGAAGACGAGATAGCCGATCAGACAGGCCGCGATGATCTGCGAATAGATCATCGGCGAGATCACGGCGGTCGGTGCGCGCCGGAAGGCCTCGATCAGCAGGAGATGCGCCAGCGTGCCGAAGGCGCCGCCCACCGCCAGCAAACCCCATTCCCACGGCGCCATCAGCGACCAGGACCAGGGCAGAGCGAGCGAGGTGATCAGCAGCGCGAAGAAGCCGACATGGAAGAGCATCGCCAGCGGGGCCTCGTCACCGGCGATGGCGCGGGTCAGCACATGATAGCCGGCATTGGCCAGCGCCATGGCGAGCGGAAAGACGAGAAAGCCGCCGGCGCCGGGCGCTGTCGGCTGCAAGGCGACCATGACGCCGGCGAAACCGGCCAGAATGCAGGCCCAGCGCCGCAGCGAAGGCTGCTCCTTCAGGAAGATCATCGCCAGGATGGTCGCGATCAGCGGCGCCGAGAAGGTGATCGCATAGGTCTGCGCCAGCGGCATCGTCTTCAGCGCCAGCACGATGAAGACGGTGGTGCCCACCAGCGCCGCGCCGCGACAGAGCTGAATGAAGGGGTGTCGCGTCACGAGCATGCGCCGCGCGCCGAGAAACGGCATGGCGGCGATGAGGTAGACGACCTGGAACAGGTTGCGTCCCCAGGCCAGGAACAGCACGTCGTGTCGCGCGGCCAGTGCCTTGAGGATCGAATCGAGGCTGACGAAGCAGAAGGTCGCCACGACCATCAGCAGCGCGCCGATGACGATGTCGCGCCGGCCGCGCCGCGGGGCCTCGGCGCCGGCCTCAGACAAGGGTGAGCAGCCGGCGCGGCGTCTCGGTCAGAAGCTGGTCGATCATCGCCTCGTCGAATCCCTTGCGGCGCATCATCGGCACCACATTCTCGATGAGATGGCCATAGCCATGGCCGCCATGACGCTTGAGCCGGGTCTTGGTGCAGATGTCCTGCGAGAGCGTCACCTGCGCGCCGTGCCCGCGCGCGAAAAGCCCGGCGATGAGGTTCAACCGCATGCCGTCATTGGGCAGGTCGATCGGCGCGAAGGGGTAGTGCGAGGATTCGATGCCGAAGAAATCCCACTCCGCCACCGCGCCCGTCTCGACCAGCGCCAGCGCCTGGTCGAGCGTCGCGAAGGTGCGGTCGAGATGGCTGATGATCAGGCGCGTGACGTCGCCCCCCGCCGCTGCGACATGCGCGACGACCTGCAGCGGCGAGGCCGGGTCGCGGCCCGGATGGACGTTGATGCTGGCGCCGGTCTCGCGCTGCGCGATGGCCGCGGCGGTGAGGGCGCGCAACTCCCCCGGAGTGGGCGGGTCGCTGATGCCGATCTCGCCGATGATGCCGGCGCGCACATCGGTGCCGCGAAGACCATCGCGGACGCTGGCGATCATCAGCGCGGCGAGGTCGTCGGTCGAGCGGGTGGTCAGGGCCCAGCCGGCGAAGCTCTCGATATAGACGCCGCAGCCGGCGACGATCGCAACGCCGGTCGCCTGAGAGATCGCCCTCAGGCCGAGCGGGTCGGGCTTGATGCCTTCGATGGTCAGCTCGACGATGGCGCGGCCGCCGCTCTCGCGGAAGAGCCGCACTTCTTCCGTCATCTCAGCCACGTCCGAGAGGATGTGGTTCCCGTAATGCCGGCACCAGTGGTAGCGGATTTCGGCTGCGTTCCAGGGCGTGATCTCGACCTCGGGAAGGCCCAGTGCGGCGAGCTCCGGCGGCGTGACGTCGCAGAGCAGATGCTCGTGCATCAGTGTCGGGCCGAGGTCGGCGGGCGCGAGCGGGCCGCAGACGGTCTGGATCTCGCCGGGGGCGGCGGGGCGGTCAGGCGGCATATCGATTTAAGCCCGGGCGGTCTGCGATTGGCTCATGTTGGTTCAACAGCTTCGTCATCCCGGCCGTAGCGAAGCGGAGCGCCGGGATCCATGGTAGGGAACTGCGCTCTACGATGGATCCCGGAGCAGCGCCGCTGACGCGGCTTGTCCGGGATGACGACTCGTTTTTGTGTAGGACGGGCTCAGAAATACGGCGTGAAGCCGGTCGGGTTGAGCATCTTGATGCCGAACCACTTCATCCACAATTCGTCGGTCTTGCCGCGGCGGTGCATCTCGAAGATCGCGACGTTGAGCCAGTCCTTCAGGCCGGTCGCGTTCTTGGCCAGGCCGAAGCTGCAGTAGTAAACGTCGACCGGCGTCTCGACGACCTTCCACTTGACGTCCTTGAAGCGGTTCATCTGCTCGCCGACGAAGTCGATCACGTCGATCATCGCATCGCCGCGCCCTTGCGCCAGTGCGCGCACCGCGTCGGGATAATTGTCGAGCAGCGTGACCTTGGCCTGCTTGAGGTTGTCCTCGATGAACTTGACCGGCGTCGTGCCGCGCACCTGGATCAGGGTGACGTTGGGATTGTCGAGTTCCTTCCAGTCCTTGTAGGGCTTGGCCTCGGTCGTCAGCACGCCGAAGACCTCGGTATGCACGGGCACGGTGAAGTCGATGACCTTGGCGCGCTCGGGATTGCGCGTCATCGCGCCCATGACGAGATCGATCTTGCCCGAGGCGACGAAGGGAATGCGGTCGGGCGAACCCGTCTGCACGATCTCGAGCTTGACGCCGAGCATCTTGGCGATCTCGGTGGCGAAATCGACGTCGAAGCCGACGATCTGGTTCTTGTCGTCGAATTTGGCCAGTGGCGGCAGCGTCGGATTGACGCCGACCTTGAGCGTGCCCGATTTCAGGATCTCGTCGAGCGAGCGGGCGCCTGCGGTCATCGGCAGGGCGGCGGTGGCGAGGCCGAGCAGCGCGGCCAGGCCGAGCGCGAATTTATTGAGCATGAGTCCCCTCAGACATGTCGGTTGAAACGCCTCGGTTGCGCCATGCCAGGCTCTTGACGGCCGGCCACATTGCACCGATTGTCTACGGAGTGTATACACTAGGCTGTCCATGTAAAGCGGCGGCGGACCAGGAATGTGTGCTTTTAGATGACGGCTCTGCGAATTGCGGACGGGTTCCAGCGCGGCGCGGCCGTGACCTTCGAGGTCGATGGCAGTCCTGTGCGGGCCCATCGCGGCGAGACGCTGGCAGCAGCGCTGATGGCAGCGGGGATCGTCCGGTTGCGCCACAGCCCCCGTGATGGCGTGGCGCGGGGTGCCTATTGCTTCATGGGCGTCTGCCAGGAATGCGTCGTGCGGGTCGATGGCGTGCTGCGGCAATCATGCCAGGTCGGTGTCGAGGACGGACTTCGCATCGAACTGAGGGGTTCGGTCTGAGATGGCGGCGTCGATGGCGCGGGACGCCGATCTCATCGTCATCGGCGCCGGCCCGGCCGGCGCTGCGGCGGCGCTGGCCGCCTGCCGGTCCGGCCTGTCCGTCGTGCTGCTCGACGAAGCAGCGGCGCCCGGTGGACAGGTCTATCGCGCCCCGCCACCGGGCCTCTCGGTCGCGCCCGAGCGCCAGGGCGCCGACGAGCGGTTGGGTGATGCACTGCGCGACCAGGTCGCGGCGTCCGCCGTGATGTGGCGTGGCGGCGCGCGCGTCTGGTCGATCTCGGATGCTTTTCGGGTCGATGCGGTGATGGCGTCTGGGAACGAGAGTTTCACCGCACCTCGGCTGGTCGCGGCGACCGGCGCCCATGAGCGGCTGGTGCCCTTTCCAGGCTGGACGATGCCGGGCGTGATCGGGCTCGCAGCCGCGACGATCCTGCTGAAATCGCAGGGTATGGTGCCGGGCCGGCGCACGGTCGTCGCCGGCTGCGGGCCGCTGCTCGCCGCTGTCGCAGCCAAGATCGTCGCCGGCGGCGGCATCGTTGCCGCGGTTGTCGATCTCGCGGGCCCCGGCGATTGGCTGAAGGCGCTGCCCCGAATGGCGAGCCGGCCGGATCTGCTTCGGCAGGGGCTCGGATGGGCGCTGAAGCTGGGCGCCGCACGCGTGCCGGTGCTGTTTCGCCATACGGTCACTTCCGTGTCCGGCGAGGAAGGCTGCGAGGCGGTGACGGTCGCGCCTGTTGATGCGGAGGGGCGGCTGACGGGCGGCCGCTCGCGCGTCTTTGAAGCGGATGCGCTCGCCATCGGCCATGGGCTGGTGCCGGGCAGCGAGATACCGAAGCTGCTGCGGGCGGCGCATCGCTACGCGCCGGAGGCGGGCGGTTGGGCGCCGGAGCGCGATGCGTTCGGGCGCTGCTCTGTCGCGGGGCTCTATGCGGTCGGTGACGGAGCGGCCGTCGCGGGCGCCGAGCCGGCGCGGCTCTCGGGCCATCTCGCGGGCCTCGCGGTGGCGCATGACGCCGGGCGGCTGACGCCCGCCGCCTTCGAGCGCGAGGCCGCCTCTGTTCAAGCCGAGCGCGACCGGATGCTCGTCTTCGCTGGAGCGATCAACCGGCTGATGCGGGCGCGGCCGGCGATGGTCGAGGCGCTCGCTCCGGAGACCGTCATCTGCCGTTGCGAGGATGTCCGCCGCGGCGAGATCGAGGCCGCCATCGCGGCCGGCGCGCGCGAGATCAACCAGCTCAAGCATTTCACCCGCTGCGGCATGGGCCCCTGCCAGGGCCGGATGTGCGGCGAGACGGCGGCGACGCTGCTCGCCCGCCATGTCGGTTCGCGCGAGGCGGTGGGCTACTGGACCGGGCGGCCGCCGCTTCGGCCGGTGCCGCTGGCCGATCTGCTCGGCCAGTTCGACTATGCCGACATCCCCGTGCCGACGCCGGCCCCGCTATGAGCGCGCCCTACGATCTCGCCATCGTCGGCGGCGGCATCCATGGCGCGACGGTGGCGCTGTTTTGCGCCCGCGCCGGCATGAGGACCGTGCTGTTCGAGCGCGGCAGCCTCTGCCGCGAGGCGTCGGGCGTGAATGCAGGCACCCTGACCATGCAGATGACGCGGGTGGCGCTGATCCCTTACGCGCTTCAGGCGCATGCGATGTGGGCCTCGGCGCGCGAGTGGCTGGGGCATGATGTCGGCGTCGTCGTCTGCGACGGGCTCTCGCTCGCCTTCACGCAGCGCGAGGCCGAACTGCTCAGCTTCCGTGCCGGCAAGCGCCGCGAGGCGGGCGCGCCGATCGAGCTGATCTCGGCGCAGGCCGCGCACGCGGTCGAGCCGGGGCTCGGCGAAGGCGTGTTGCTCGCCGGGCATTGCAAGGTCGATGGCTACGCCAACGCCTATCTGACGGGCCAGGCCTATCGCGCCGCACTGATCGAGGCCGGGGTCGATCTGCGCGAGCAGACGCCGGTGTCGGGTGTGGATCGCGAGGACGGAGGCTTCGCGGTGCAGATTGCGTCGGGCCCCGTTCGGTCGAAGCGGATCGTGCTGGCCGGTGGCGTCTGGCTCGAGGAGATGGCGGCCTGGCTCGGCATCGACTTGCCCATCAAGGTGCTGGTGAATCAGCTCGCGGTCACCGAGCGTGTGGCGCCGGTCATGCGCACCGTCGTCGGCATCGCCAGCGGGCTGCTGTCGCTCAAGCAGTATCCGCACGGCACGGTGGTGATCGGCGGCGGCTGGCAGGGCAGGGGCAACCGTGCGCGCGGTGGCGCGGAAATCGTGCCTGAAAGCCTCGTCGGCAATATGCGCCTCGCCTGCCACGCGATCCCCGCGCTGCGCAGCGCCAGGCTGGCGCGCGCCTGGGCGGGGCTGGAGGCTGAAACCCGCGACGCGCTGCCTGCGGCCGGGCCCATCCCGGGCATCCCCGACGCCTATATCTGCGGCAGCGTCCATTCCGGCTACACCAGCGGCCCCTACATCGCGCGGCTGCTGGCCCAGCGCATCCTCGGGCAGCAGCCCGCCGATCCGCTTTTCCCGATCGACCGGCTGCTGGCCCCGCCCGCCGCCGAGACCACCCCTTCCGCCGCCGAAGGCCGAGCCACCGATGAACAGCCACAGCATGTCTGACCCCGTCATCGCATCTGACAGTGGTGTCGCCGCCGCCATCGCGCGCCTGACCGGCATCCATGCGGCGACGATCTGCCCGATGACGCCGGATTTCCGCGTCGACGAGCAGGCCCTGGCCGATCACGTCGCGATGGTGGCGGGGCATGACGGCATCGAGGGCTTGCTGATCAACGGCCATGCCGGCGAGAACTTCCTGCTGAACCGCGAGGAGAAGCGCCGCGTCGTCGCGATCTGCCGGGAGGTGCTGGGGCCGGGCGTCTTCCTCACCAGCGGCGTCAACGCCGAATCCAGCCTTGAGGCTGCGCTGCATGCTGGTGATGCGGAGGAGGCCGGCGCCGACGCGATCCTGCTGTTTCCGCCCAATGCCTGGGGTCTGTTCCGCGACCGCGACTCGGCGCTGCTGCACCACCGGCACGCCATGGCCGGTTGCAGCCTGCCCTTCCTGCTTTACCAGGCCCCCGTCGGGGCAGGGGCCATGCCCTATGACCCCGCAACGCTGGCCGGGCTGGTCGCGCTGCCGCGCGTCTGCGGCATCAAGGAGGGCAGCTGGGAGGTTGCGACCTACGACGCCAATCGGCGGCTCGCCAAGGGATTGCGACCCGATCTCGCGGTGCTGGGCTCCGGCGACGAGCATCTGCTGACAAGCTATCTGATCGGCTCCGAGGGCAGCCAGGTCAGCCTCGCGGCGGTGACGCCGGCGCCGCTGGTCGGGCTCTGGCGCGCGGCGCAGGCCGGCGATTGGGATGCGGCGCGACACTGGCATGACGCGATCTATCCGCTGGCCTGCGCGGTCTATCGCGAGGCGCCGGGCGGGCGCGCCACGACTCGGCTCAAGGCCTGTCTGAAGATCCTGGGACGGCTCGCCTGCGATGCCGTCCGCCCGCCCTTCGCGCCGCTGCCGCCGGAGGAGTACCACCGGCTCGAAAAGGCGCTCGCCCATGTCGAGAAAGCGGGCGCCGGGCGTTGACAAGCGAGACGGCCGGTGGCCTGATTGCATGCCAAACGTATACAATGCCAACGCTGCCGCACTTTCTGAGGAGGCTTGAATGACGATGTCGCGCTTCGCCTGCCTGCTCGCTGCCTGCCTCGGAATGGGCGCAACCGCGCCGGCCTCGGCCCGCTCGCTCGACGAGATCCTGAGGGCGGGCGAGCTTCGCGTCGGCGTCAACCCGACGCTGCCGCCGCGCGCCCTGTTCAACGAGAAGAACGAGATCGACGGCTTCGAGCCGGAACTGGCCAAGGCGGTGGCCGACAAGCTCGGCGTGAAGCTCACGCTGGTCCAGGTCGGTTCGCCCGACCGCATTCCCTTCGTCGTGGCCGACAAGGTCGACCTCGTCATGGGCGCGATGAGCCGCACCTCCGAGCGCGCCAAGGTGATCGACTTCACCGCGCCGATCCATTCGGAGAATTACGGGATCGTCACCACGGACGCGAAGCCGTTCACGAAGCTCGCCGATCTGAACAGCGAGAGCGTCACGCTGATCCAGGTGCGCGGCACGACCGCGATCCCCTTCATCCAAAAGAACCTCCCCAAGGCCAAGCTCGTCCTGCTCGATAACTACAACGATCGCGACCGGGCGCTGGCGCAGGGACGGGGCGATGCCTCCTTCGACGGCATCGATGCGGTCGCCTACCGGCTGAAGATCTTCCCGGCGATCAAGTGGAAGGTCGTCGCGACGCCCGAATACGGCGTCACCTATTCGAGCTTCGGCGTCGCCAAGGGCAATCATGGCCTGCGCGACTGGCTCAACATCGCGCTCTACGAGTTGCACACCGCCGGCACGGTCGAGGCGATCTGGGAGAAATGGTTCCTCAAGCCGATGGACACGAAAGTGCCCGTCACGCCGTATTTCTGATGCCTCTGAGCCGTCCAAAGCCGATGGTCCTCGGGACCCAACCCCCGTCATTCCGGACAAGCGGCGTAGCCGCGCCGATCCGGAATCCATCGAAGGGCGCTGACGCTCTACGATGGATTCCGGGTCTACGCTGCGCTTCGCCCGGAATGACGGAGCGGGTGTTGCAATGTAGCCGGTCGCTTTCCTAATGGCCTACACCCTCCAATACGGGCAGGTGACGCCCTATCTCGGCTATCTCGCCGGTGGCGCGTGGCTGGCGCTGCAGCTGGCGGCGATCGCCTTCGTGATCGGCTGGGTGATCGGGCTCGTCTGCGCCTCGGTTCTCGAATACGGCCCTCGGCCGCTGCGCTGGCTGGTCAAGGCCTATGTGATCTTCTTCCTCAACACGCCGCTGCTGGTGCAGATCTTCTTCCTGTATTTCGCCCTGCCGGACTGGGGCATCGTGCTGGGTTCCTACCAGGCCGTGCTGCTGGGCATGGCGATCAATGCGGGCGCCTATCTCACCGAGATCCAGCGGGCCGGTTTCCGGTCGATCCGCAAGGCCGAGGTCGAGGCGGCGGAGACGCTGGGCTTCTCGCGCATCCAGATCATCCGCTACGTTGTCCTGCCGCATATCGCCAAGGTTCTGTTTCCGCCCCTGTCGAACCAGTACATCATCCTGACGATGACGACCTCGATCGCGGCGATCTTCGGCGTCGAGGAACTGACCGGGCGGACCTACAACATCAACGCCCAGACCTTCCGCTCCTTCGAGATCTTCTCGATCGCGGCGCTCTACTACATCGCGCTCACCCTGGTCGCGAGCGCGGCGCTCTATGCGGTGGGCCGCTACTTCTTCCGCATCAAGGGGCGAGTCTTTTGATGGGCAGGGTGTTCTGATGGCTTCGCTCCTCGAGGAGGCCCCGCGCTTCTTCAGCTATTACAACCTGATCTTCCTCGGGCAGGCCTTCGCCTATACCGCGCTGCTGTCGCTCGTCGGCTGCGGGTTGGGATTCCTGATCGGTTTCGTGCTGGCGGTGCTGCGCAACGACCGGATCGTCGGCTTCGCGCCGCTGCGCTGGTTCGCCACTGTTTATGTCGAGATCTTCCGGCGCATCCCCTTCCTGGTGAAGCTGATGGTGGTGTTCTTCGCCTTCCAGCTCGCCGGTTTCGACGCCAGCATGTTCGCGGTCGCGGCAACGACCGTGGCGCTCTCGGCCTCTGCCTTCTCGGCCGAGAACATCCGCGCCGGGCTCGAATCCGTGCACAAGAACCAGTGGGACGCCGCCGAGACCATGAACATGGGCGGGCTGACCGCGCTTCGCCGGGTGATCCTGCCGCAATCCTGGGCGATCATCATCCCGCCCTCGATGACCTATTCCGTCGGGCTGGTGAAGAGCACCTCGATCGCCTCCCAGATCGGCGTTCTGGAGCTGACCTATGCCGCCAAGATCCTCAACCAGAAGGGTTTTTCGGCTGCGATCTGCTTCGGGACGATCCTGATCCTCTATTTCCTCCTCTGCTATCCCATGAACCTGTTCGCATCGCATCTGGAGCGCCGGCTTGCCCCATCTCGTCATCGATAGGCTCAGCGCCAATTACGGCACGGCGCCGGTCCTGCAGGATGTCTCGCTGTCTGTCGAGCGCGGCGAGATCGTCTCGATCATCGGCCCCTCCGGCTCCGGGAAGAGCACGCTGTTGCGCGTGCTGACGGGCCTGCTGAAGCCGCATGCCGGCGTCGTCCATGTCGCGGGCGCGCAGGTCGACTATGGCAGCGCGGCCGCGCTGAAAAAGGTGCGCGACCGCTTCGCGGTCGTGTTCCAGCAGTACAACCTGTTCCAGAACATGACCGCCCTGCGCAACGTCACGATCGCGCCGACGATCGTGAAGAAGCGCGACGCCGTCGAGGTCGAGCGCGAGGCGCGCGCGCTGCTCGAGAAGGTCGGACTGTCGCACCGCATCGAAGCCTATCCGGACGAGTTGTCGGGCGGCCAGCAGCAACGCGTCGCGATCGCGCGGGCATTGGCGCTCAAACCCGAGATCCTGCTGCTCGACGAGGTGACGTCGGCGCTCGATCCCGAACTCGTCGCCGAGGTGCTCGACACCATCCGCGTGCTGGCCGCCGAGGGCATGACCATGCTGATCGTCAGCCACGAGATGGGCTTCGTCCGCGAGATCTCGAGCAAGGTCGTGTTCATGGCCGATGGCAAGGTCGTCGAGGTCGGACCGCCCCAGCAGATATTCGACGCGCCGCAGACCGAGCGCTGCGCCGATTTCGTCCGCCGCATCCTGCGGCACTGAAGGAAGAGCCCCGATGAGCTACGGCATGCATTACCTCAAGGGCGCCGTGGATTGCCATGTCCACACCTGCCCGCATCTCAACGGGCGCAGCGCCAACATCTTCGAGTCGGTTCGGCAGGCCGCGGCGGCCGGCATGCGCGCCATCGGGCTGATGGACAATTTCATGAATTCGTCTGGCTATGCCGCGCTGGCGGCGGCCGAGCTCGGCGATCTCGGCATCGAGATTTTTGGGGGGCTGATCATGCAGCCCACCGCCGGCGGCGTGACCTATGAGGCGGCGCGCAATGCCGTCGACTACGGCTATGGGCCGGGCATGGGCGCGCGCTTCCTGTCGCTGCCGACCCATCACACCAAGGCGGTGGCGCGGCGCGAGGGGCGCACGGGGCTCTATCTCGAAGCCGCCTTCGGCGTGCATGAGAGCGGCAAGGTGCCCGACCCGGTGCCCGCGATCATCGACCTCTGCGCCGAGCGCGACATCGTCTTCGATTGCGGTCATGTCGATGGCTGGGAGGCGGTGGCGCTGGCGGAAGAGGCGAAGAAGCGCGGGGCTGCACGCGTGCGCACCCATGCCGGCGGCTACGACACGCAGACCATCGAGACGCTGGTTTCGCTTGGCGCCTATTGCGAGTTCTCGTTCTTCGTCCTGACCCATGCGACGCAGGTCGGGCTCACCCATGTTGACCAGGAGAAGCACCGCGCACCCTCCAAGACGGTGCAGGATTTGACGCCGAAGATCCGCGCGGCGGGCGACAAGGCGATCGTCTCGGGCGATGCCGGCATCTATCTGCTGCCGCCCCCGGTCGAGGCCTTCCGGGAGTTCCTGGTGCTGCTCGAAACGGACGGGTTCAGCGAGGCCGAGTTGCGGCTCATGAGCAGCAGGAACCCTGCCGATCTGTTCAGGATCGGCAGTTTTCACCCCTGATGCCGAGCGCCGGATCGAACCCGGCCTGGCGCTGTGCGACCGGAGTCAGGCTGCGGTCCAGGCCTCGTACCAGGTCTTGAACAACGCCAGCTGGGTGCGGGCGTAATGCTTCTGGCCGTCGCTGAGGCTGTCGGAGGCGTTGAAGTGCAGCTCGTATTCCGGGCTGCCTTCGAGCACCATCAGGTATTTGTAGAACAGAACGAGGTCGGGTCCCTCGTCGAAGCTCGACAGGACTGCGAGCGCGCCGTCGAGTTCGAGCGCCTTGGCGCGCGCCGCGACATCACCCCGGGCGGCCTTCTCGCAAAGCGCGACCAGATGCAGCACGGGTTTGGGCAGGACGTTGCCGATGCCGGTGATCGCGCCGCTGGCACCGCAATTGACGAAGCCGTGGAAGACCTGCGTGTCAACGCCGACCATCAGGGTGATGTCGTCCGACTGCCCGGTGATGTTCTCGGCTGCATAGATCAGGCTCTTCGCGCCGCCGAACTCCTTGAACCCGACCAGGTTCGGGAAGTCTTCGCGGAGCTGGAAGAACAGCTCGGCACGGGTCTCGAAGCCGTAATAGGGGCTGTTGTAGATCACGGCCGGCAGGCCGTCGGCCGCCTCCAGGATCGCGGCGAAATGCGCCTTCTGGGCGGAAGGCGAGGGGCCGCGCGACAGCACGCGGGGGATGACCATCAACCCCTTGGCGCCGACCTTCCTGGCGTGGGCGGCGAGAGCCGCAGCGCGCTGCGTGTTCTGCGCGCCGGTGCCGACGATGACCGGGACACCGGCCTTGGCCAGCTGCGCGACGCCCTCCATGCGCTGCTCGTCGGTCAGGAGCGGCCAGTCGCCCATCGAGCCGCAATAGACGACAGCCGACATGCCGGCCGCGACCAGTTCCCGGCCCTTGGCCACGAGGGCGTCGAAGTCGGGGGAGCGGTCCGCCTTGCAGGGGGTCATGAGAGCCGGGATCGTGCCGGCGAAGACATTCGAAGCCATGGGGCGCTTCCTCTGGATTTTTTAGGTGGTCAAGCGAGTGGGGCTCCCGGCCGGCCCAGCGCGCACTGCGCGGGCCGGCTTAAGGGATCGCGATCAGGCCTCGTAGGCGAAGGGGTCGTCGACGGTGTGGGCGGGCTGGGTGAACCAGTGGGCGCCGTCTTCCGCCATGTAGGCGATGTCCTCGAGGCGCACGCCGAACTCGCCATAGATGCACATCATCGGCTCGATCGAGAAGCACATGCCGACCTGAAGCGGCGTCTTGTTGCCCTTCACCATGAAGGATTCCTCATGGACGTCGAGGCCCAGACCATGGCCGGTGCGGTGGGGCAGGCCCGGCACCTTGTAGCCGGGGCCGAAGCCGGCCGCCTCGATGACGCCACGCGCGCCGAAATCGACGTTTTCGCAGGGCGCGCCGAGCTGGGCCGCCGCGAAGCCGGCGAGCTGCGCCTTCTTCTCGAGGTTCCAGATCTCGCGCTGGCGGTCGGTCGGCTCGCCGAAGACATAGGTGCGGGTGATGTCGGAGCGATAGCCGCCGACCTTGGTGCCCATGTCGATCAGCACCATGTCGCCGTCCGCCAGGGTTTGCTCATAAGGCACGCCATGGGGATAGGCCGTGGCCTCGCCGAACTGGGCGGCGCCGCTGGTCCAGTTCATCCCGAGCTTGCGATGGGCGCGGTCGAGGAAGTCCTTGGTCTGCGCCGTGGTGACGCCGACCTGCAGCGCGCGGGCAGCGGCGCGGTGGACCTCCATGGTGATGTCCATGGCGCGCTGGATCAGGGCGATCTCGGCGGCCGACTTCACCTGCCGGCAGGCGGCCGTGATAGAATTGCCATGGGTGAAGGTGAAGCGGTTGCCGGCCTTGCGCAAACCGTCGACGATGTAGAACGGCGTGTGCGGATCGAGCGCGACCTGGCCGCTCTCGTAGCCCATGCTGCGGATGGTCTCGACGACGAGTTCGGTCGGGTCCTCATGCTCTTCCCAGCAGCGTACATCGTCGCCGAACTTCATGTATTCGCGCGTCTTGGGCTCCTCGAAGGTCGGGCTGAGATAGGCGATCTCGCCCTCGACGGGGATGATCGCTCCATGCAGGCGCTCGGTCAGGTTGAGCTGCATGCCGGTGAAATAGGCCAGGCTGGTCGAGGTATCGAGATAGAGCGCCTGCAGCCCCTGCTCGCGCAGCAACTTTTGCGCCTTGGCGACGCGTTCCTTGAATTCCGTGACCGCGATCGGCTCGATGCCGTCCGTCATCGGCTTCAATTTGGCGAGTTCCGCCTCGAAGCTCGATCCACCCACACCGATCGTCATGGTCATTGTCCTCGTCAGTCAGTCTTTGAAGTTGGAGCCTTGAAAGCGGTTGTGTCTCAGGCGGCCGGCGCCTGCGGCTCGACCAGGAACCCCTCGCCGGGCGGCAAGAGCTGCAGCAGGTCGTGGCGGACGGCGAGAACATGGTCGAGCGTCAGCCGGGCCGCGCCCTCGGCGTCGCCGGCGCGGCAGAGCGCAAGCAGGGTGGCATGTTCGCGCTTGGCCCGGGTGGTCGCGCCGTCCGACATGGCGAGCTGGACGCGGGTGTAGCGGTCGGTGTTGGCGAGCAGGACGCGGACCAGTTCGAGCGTCTGGTTGCGGCCCGACGCGCGGTAAAGCGAGAGGTGGTATTCGCGGTTGAGCTCGCCATAGGCTTCGAGATCGCCCCGGCCGATCGCGGCCGCGTAATCGGTCAGCAAGGTTTCGGCTTGGGCAAAATCGCTTGCAGTCAGCCGCGGCACGGCGCGCCGGATCAGGTCGGGCTCCAGCATGGCGCGCAGATCGAAGAGTTCGGCGATATCGAGTGCCGACAGCGCGGTGACGACAGCGCCGCGATGCGGATGGAGCGTGACCAGCCCTTCGGCGGCAAGCTGGTGGAAGGCTTCGCGGATGGGAATGCGGCTGATGCCGAATTCCCTGGCCAGCGCGTCCTGCCGCAGCGCCTCGCCGGCCGCGACCGCGCCGGACAGAATCCGGCGGCGGAGTTCCATCACGGCCGCCCCCGTGACGGTCTGGCGCAGCAGCGGCGCTCTCGAACGCGTGGGCAGGGTCGCGATCATGCCGGGTCGGCTCACTGGGCGCTGTAGCGGCGTTGAACAAGCAGCCCCGACACCGCGGTCAAGGTGAGCGTCGTCAGCATCAAGATGAAGGCGATCGCCGCGGCGAACGGCCAGTTGTTGTTCACGGCGAACTCCCGATAGAGCATCGGCGCCATCATCTGGAAGCGCGCGCCGCCGAGCAGGAAGGGGGTGGCATAGGCATTCATCGCCAGGATGAAGCACAGGATGCCGCCCGTGCCGATGCCCGGCAGAGCGAGCGGCAGCACCACATGCCAGAAGCGCCGCGTCGGATCGGCGCCGAGGCTGTCGGCGGCCTCCTCCAGCCGCGCATCGATTCCCTCGATCACGCTCTGCAGGGTCAGGATCATATACGGCAGATTGATCGAGAGGATGCCGATCCCGACCGCAAACGAGGTGTAGAGCAGCGAGATGCCGCTGCCGCCGAGCGCGCCATAGGCCGCATCGACGATGCCGCCGCGGCCGAGCACACCCATCCAGCCGAGCGCGCGCACCGTGGAACCGATGAAGAGCGGCAGGATGATCAGCAGCACGCCAAGCGATTTCCAGCGGCTCTGCGAGCGGGCGAGCTTGTAGGCGATCGGGAAGCCGAGGAGCAGGCACAGCAGCGTCGTGACGATGGCGATGCTGAAGGTCGTCCAGAGCACGCCGGTGTAGAACGGGTCGGTCACGAAGCGGAGATAGTTCTCCGGCGTGAAGGCCTCGATCATGAAGGTGCGGCGGTCGTACTGGTTCAGGCTGTAGCGGGCGAGCAGCGCCAGCGGCAGCACCAGCGACAGCATGACGACCATGGTCGCCGGCCCGATGAGCAGCGAAGCGGTGAGCCCCTCGGGCCGGCGGTTTTTCATGTCAGCGCCGGTCCAGCAGACGACGCCACCAGTCGTTCATGTCGTCACGGGTGGCGCTCAGCTGGGGGTAGGGGGCGGGCATCAGCTTTGCTCCCTCGGGCAGCGCCAGCCGCGTGGCGACCTCGCCTTCCAGCGCCGCATTTGTGACGGTCGGGTGATAGCCCATGCTGTCGGCGAAGCCGCGCTGGGCGCGGGGGTCGAGCGCGGCGTTGATATAGGCGAAGGCGGCCGCCTTGTTGGGCGCATTCTTCAGCACGCACATGCTGGACACGTAAGTCAGGCAGCCCTCGGTCGGGAAGGACGACTTCATCTCGACGCCGCCCTTGGTCCAGAACAGGACGCGGGCATGCCAGACCAGGCCGACATCGATCTCGCCGGACTTGATCGCCGGAGCGAAGGCCTCCGTCGAGGTGTAGGCCTTGGCGCCGGCCTTGATCAGCTTCTCGAGCGTGCCCTTGACCTCGGTGATCTTGCCCGGATCGCCCTGCTGCTTGAGGGCGGCGGCCATGGCGACCCAAATGTAGCTGTTGTCGAGGATGCCGACCTTGCCGCCATAGGCCGCCATTTCGTCGAAGGTCTTGGGCGGCGTCTTCACGCGCTCGGGGCTGTAGGCGATCACCTGCGGGCTGTAGATATGCGGGATCGAATAGGGGGTCGCGAAGGCCGGCTGGACGTATTTGAGGTTCGGCACCTTGCCCTCATCAAGGGGCTCCAGCATGCCGGAATCCTCGAGGTCGTAGGCGGCGGGCGCCTGAAGGCAGATCACATCGACACTGCCGCGCGGCAGGCGGCGCTGCGCGATCGCCTTGGCGACGCGGGTCGGCTCGGTGCCGGCGTCCTGGACGACTTCGATGCCCTTGGGCTTGAGCAGCGGCTCCTCGATGTTCTGCGTCAGGAGCCTGGCGTAATCGCCGCCCCAAGTGCTGAGCACGCAACGTCCGGGCTCCTGCGCGCGCAGGACGGCGGGCGCGAAGATCGGCGTCGCGGCGGCGCCGGCGGCCAGTGTCAGAAGGTGGCGTCGATTGGGTGTGAAGCTATCCGTCATCGTGTGTTCCCCTGTTTTCTGGTTGTTGGTCGGCAGATGCGTCAGGCGGTCATCGGTCAGGCGGCTTCCATCGCTGCGATGGTGGTTCCCTTCGCGTCGAACAGGCGTTCGTTGAGCGCGTCCCAGGTGATGGCGATGGTCTCGCCCATGACGCGCCTCGTCCCGCCGGTCGCGCCGGTGGGTTCATGCAGGGCAAGGCTGCTGCCCTCCTCGAACGACAACAGATAATCGACATGGCCGCCGACATAGGTCGCGTCCTCGACCCGGGCCGTCGCGCGGGGCGGCGAGACGTCGCCATCGACTTGTAAGCGCACCCGCTCCGGGCGCAGCGCCAATGTGTGCGGTCCGCGCTGCGTGTAGCTGCGGGCGAGCTTCATCACCCCTCCGCCAGGCAGGCGGAAGGTGTCGGCATCGACCAGTTCGCCCTTGATCAGGTTGCTGTGGCCGATGAAGCGCGCGACGAACGGATTCAGCGGCTGCTCGTAGAGCTCCTCCTGGGTTCCGACCTGCTGGACCCGGCCCTCGTTCATCAGCACCAGACGGTCGGCCATGGTCATGGCCTCGTCCTGGTCGTGCGTCACCATCAGCGCGGTGAGGCCGGCGGCACGCTGGAGCTGTCGGATCTCGCGCGCGACCGACTGGCGCAGGTTGGCGTCGAGGTTGGAGAGCGGCTCGTCGAGGAGCAGCACCTTGGGGCGGATCGCCAGCGCGCGGGCGAGCGCGACGCGCTGCTGCTGGCCGCCCGAGAGCTGCCGCGGGTAGCGGTCCGCCATGGTGGTCAGCTTGACCATCTCCAGCGTCTCTTCGAGGCGGCGGTCGATCTCGGGCTTGGACAATTTGCGCATGCGCAGCCCGAAGGTGACGTTCTGTGCCACCGTCAGATGCGGGAACAAAGCATAGCTCTGGAAGACCATGCCCATTTCGCGCTGATAGGGCGGCAGCGAGACATAATCCTTGCCCTCGACCAGGATGCGCCCGCGCGTGGCGGCCACGAAGCCGGCGACGAGCCGAAGCGTCGTGGTCTTGCCGCAGCCGGAAGGGCCGAGCAACACCAGCATCTCGCCCTGCGCAACCTCGAGGTTGACGTCCTCGACGGCGGCCGCGGAGCCGTAGATCTTGGTCAGGCCCTCGATGCGAAGATGGGAGGCGGCACTCATCAGACGACCTTGCTCAATTTGACATAGCGGTCGATCGCCAGCAGCAGCGCCGCGATGACGGCCGTCTGGACGACGACGACCGAGGCGACGAGGGGATCGAAGCGGTATTCGAGATATTGCAGCACCGAGATCGGGAATGTGATCATGCCCGGACTGATCAGGAACAGCGTCATCTCGATGTTCTCGAAGGAGACGATGAAGGCGAAGAGCGCCGCAGCGACAATGCCCTGGCGCATCATCGGCAAGGTCACGCTCCAGAGCACGCGGCCGGGCGAGGCGCCGAGATTGGCTGCGGCCTCCTCGATCGAGCGGTCGAGCTGGACGAGATTGGCGACGCAGAGCCGCACCACCCAGGGCGTCGTGATCAGCAGATGGGCGAGGATCAGCACCCAGTCCGAGCCGATCAACGGGAACTCGGTGCGGATCTCGATATCGACCATCAGCACATAGAGGCCGAGCCCGATGACGACGCCGGGCACGGTCAGCGGCGACAGCAACAGGACGTTGAGGGCGCTGCGGCCGGGAAAGCTGTAGCGCACCAGCGCGATGCTGGCAGGCACGCCGATCAGCAGGCTGCATAGCGTCGCCATGACCGCCACCCGCAGGCTGGTGCTGAGCGACTGGCCGAATTTCGGGAACTCGGCGAGGCGACCATACCAGGAGAGCGTGTAGCCGCTGGGCGGAAAGGTCACCACGCCGTCGGCGAACAGGCTCATATAGGCCGTCATCAGCAGCGGGATCAGCATCAGCGCGATGCCGGTCACCACCAGCAGCCGTGTCACCACGGTCAAGGCGGCGACGGTCCCGGGATTGCCGGGGACGGCCGTTCCGGGCGCGACTGCGACTGTCTGCTGTGTGGCCGCCAATCGGTTACCCCCCTCGAAAGCCCGCCTAGAGAACGGGAGAAACGACCCGCCTGTCAATTGGATAAAATCGCCAATATGCAATTGCCGAGGCCGCTGATCTGTGGAACGCTCCGCTTCGGACGGCTTGAAACAGGCGCTGCGGTGCCCCTGCCTGGTGTCCCCCTTTCGATGGTCGGAGAGCGTTTGATGAGCCTGATGTTGTTCGCCGGGGGACGTTTCCTCGATCCCGTCCAAGGTGCTCTGCTTGACGGGATCGACGTGCTGATCGAAGGCGATCGCGTCCGCGAGGTTTCCGACCGGCCGATCCAATCGCCCAGTGCGACACGGGTCGATCTGCGCGGCCGCACGCTGATGCCCGGGCTGATCGACATGCATGTCCATGTCGTCTCGTCCGTGGTGAACGGTGTGGCCAATGCGATGACGCCGTCGTCGCTGGTCGCGCTGCGGGCGGGCCGCGTGATGAATGCCATGCTGATGCGCGGCTTCACCACGGTGCGCGACCTCGGCGGCGCCGATCTCGGGCTCGTCATGGCGGTCGAGGAGGGGCTGATCGACGGGCCGCGCCTGATCATCTGCGGCAAGGCGCTGAGCCAGACCGGCGGCCATTCCGATCCGCGCGCCCGCTCCGAGACGCGCCCGCTCTATACCGGGCGGTTGGGCCAGATCGGCCAGATCTGCGACGGCGTCGATGCGGTGCGGCTCGCGGCGCGAGAGGAGCTCCGCGCCGGGGCGACCTTCGTCAAAATCATGGCCAATGGCGGCGTCGCCTCGCCCAATGATCCGATCCACGCGCTCGGCTTCTCGAGGGACGAGATTCGCGCCGCCGTCGAGGAGGCCGAGAATGCCGGCACCTATGTCGCCGCCCATCTTTACACCGACAAGGCGATCGCGCGGGCGGTGGATTGCGGCGTGCATTCGCTCGAACATTGCAATCTGATCCAGTCGGAGACGGCGACAAAGGCGGCGGCGGCCGGCGCCTTCGCGGTGCCGACGCTTGCAGCCTATGAGGGGCTGGCGCTGGAAGGCGCGAGCTTCGGTCTGCAGCCGGAATCGGCTGCCAAGATCGAAACGGTGCGCAAGGGCGGGCTGGAATCGCTTGCGATCATGCGCGAGGCCGGCCTGCCGATGGGCTATGGCTCGGATCTGCTCGGCCAGCTCCAGAAATACCAGACGCTGGAGTTCGAGTTGCGCGCGCGCGTGCTGCCGCTATCCGAAGTGCTCGCCTCGGCGACGAGCACGGCGGCAAAGCTCTGCCGGATGGAAGGCGAGATCGGCGCCCTGGTACCGGGGGCCTATGCCGATCTGCTCGTGGTCGATGGCGACCCTCTGAGCGATCCGCAGCTGTTCCAGAACGATGGCCGGGCGCTGCGGGCGATCATGCGTGGCGGCAAGTTCTTCAAGAACGAGTTGAACTGAAGCGGCCCAACCGGAGAGCGCTGCCATGCGTGGAATGATCGTTGCCGCCCAGCCTGAAGCCGCGGAAGTCGGGGCCGACATCCTGCGGCGGGGCGGCAATGCGGTCGATGCGGCCATCGCCTGCGCCTTCAGCCAGGGCGTGGTCGATCCGCAGATGTGCGGAATCGGGGGCTTCGGGGCGATGCAGATCTGCATGCCCGGGCGTGGAGTCCATACCGTTCTCGAGTTTCTCGCGCGGGCGCCGCTTTCGGCGACGCCCGATATGTGGGCTGACCGCTTCGTCGGGCAGACGCGCGACGGCTTCGTCTTCCTGATGAGCGACCATGCCAACGAACTGGGGCATCTCGCGGCGGGCACGCCGGGCAATGTCGCGGGCTATTGCGAAGCCTTGGCGCGTTTCGGCACGATGGCGTTGCCGGATGTGGTGGCGCCTGCGATCCGCCAGGCGCGCGAGGGGTTCATGGTGCGCCCCTACGTGCATTATTACTGGGCGATCGACCAGCGCGCGACGGGGCAGGTCAACACGCAAGACAAGCTGCGCTTGAGCGAAACCGGCCGGGCGATTTATTTCCATGCCGATGGCAGCCTGAAGAAGCCCGGCGACAGCGTCGCCAATCCCGATCTCGCTCGTACGCTGGAGCGCATCGCGGAAGCCGGGCCGGACATCTTCTATACCGGGGAGATCGCCCGGGAGATCGCCGCCGACATGGCGGCTGCCGGCGGGCTCATCACCATGGAGGACCTTGCCGCCTACAAGGTGCGCGAAAAGGCGCCGATCTGGGGCGAGTATCGCGGCTTCCGGATCGCCGGCAATCCGCCGGCAGCGGGTGGCGCCTCGCTGATCGAATTGCTGCAGATCCTGGAGGGGTTCGATCTTTCGGCGCTCGAGCACAATGGGCCCGAGCATATCCGCATCCTCGCCGAGGCGATGAAGTGGATGACGATCGACAAGGACGCCCATATGGGCGATCCCGATTTCGTCGCTGTGCCGCTCGACATGCTGCTGTCGCCTGCCTACGCCGCCGACCGCGCCGCCCGCATCCGTGCGGGCGAGAAAGCCAGCGTGCCGCGCTCCGAACGGCCGAAGGATCCGCCCGACACCACGGTCTGCTGCGTCATGGACGAGGAGGGCAATGCGGTCACCATCACGCATACGCTCGGCCAGCCATCGGGCGCGATCACGCCGGGGCTGGGCTTCATGTATAACGGCACGATGAGTGGTTTCGACCCGCGCCCCGGCCGGGCGGCCTCGATCGCGCCGGGCAAGGCGCGAGGCAGCGCCATGGCGCCGACCATCGTTTTCGAGGGCGATCGGCCGGTGATCGCGATCGGCGCGCCCGGCGGCACCTTCATCGTTCCGGCCATCGCGCAGGCGCTGAGCAACGTCATCGATTTCAAAATGAGCATGGCGGACGCCGTCGCGGCGCCGCGCATCGTCTGCCTGAGCGATACGATCGACGTCTCCAACCGGGTGCAGCGGAGCGTGACGGACGAACTCCAGGTGATGGGCTATGCCGTCGCGCGCTCGTACCAATCCTTCGCCTTCGGTGCGCCGCATGGCGTCATGGTCGAGGGCGACGCTTGGGCGGGCGGCGCCGATCCGCAGCGGGACGGGATGGCGATCGCAGTCTGAGCGACGTTCGGGCCGGCTCGCCGAAGGCGTTTTGATTTCAGTGGGACGGATCGAACCATCGCGCGCGGCAATTGTTGATGCTTTTTGCCACGAGCGATGAGGAGCATCAGCCATGAGCGCCAGCTTGACCGGACAATTCGATACGCGGCGCGACGCCGAAATGGCCGTCGAGCGGCTTGTTCAGGAGCATGGCATCGAGCGCGCTGACATTGTGGTCGCCCCGGTCGGCGCCGCCAACACCGCCGGCGAGCATGCTGCGGGGTCCGACCGCGCAACCGCCGAGCCGAGCACGCAGGGCCGGCAGGATGCCGCGTTGAACGGGCTTATCCAGGTTTCCGTCGATGTGGCGGACGAAACGCTCGCAGGCGTGATCCGCAAGTCTTTTGCCGAGTTCGATGCCGAGAACGTCGTGCAGGACCGGTAAAGGCGGGCTGACCCTATTTGGGTCCATTCACCGCTTGCGCCTCGAAATGCAGCCCGGCACGATAGATCTCCGTGCCGGCTTCATCCCGGATGGCGACCGCGAGGTTGGCTTCCTCGTTCTCGGGAAGCCTCTCCCGCGCCATTTCCGTCAAAGCGACCTTGGCATCCGCGGTGGCGGCCTTGGCGCTTGGAAAGTCCAGCGGCTGATCAAACGCGTCGGGGCCGTCGCCAGCGTCGGTGGTGATCGTGAATTTCGGCATCATCGTCGTCCTCTGTGCACGAGCAATTTGCAACAAAGCTAGCGCGCACCTGTTCCCTCAGTTAACGGCCAAACGGTCTGGATCGCTGCGTCAATTTCAGTCCGTTGCGCCCATTGAGGAACAGCAATCGGCAGCTTGCGTTCCACATTCAGGGTTCCCGTGCCCGATCAGCCGGACAGGATTTGAACAATGCACCGCGTCCATGCCATGCCTTTCGGCGCCGAATGCCTCGAGAAGGGTGTCCGATTTTCTCTTTGGGCGCCTTCGGCAACCAGCGTCACGGTCTGCCTCGACGGGGCCGAGCAGGCCATGATCCACGAGGCCGATGGTTGGCATCACTTGGTCTGCCCAGGCATCGCGGCCGGGGCGCTCTATCGATATCGCATCGACGGTGAGACGCTGATTCCCGACCCGGCCTCGCGGTTTCAGCCGGAGGATGTCGACGGGCCCAGCATGGTCGTCGACCCTTGCGCCTTCGCCTGGAGCGACGCCGAATGGAACGGACGTCCCTGGGAAGAGACCGTCGTCTACGAGGCGCATGTCGGCACGGCGACGCCGGAGGGCACCTTCGCCGCCCTGGCGGCCAAGCTCGGGCATCTTCGCGAACTCGGCGTGACCGCGCTCGAACTGTTACCCCTCGCGGATTTTCCCGGCGACCGGAGTTGGGGTTATGACGGGGTGCTGCATTTTGCCCCCGATCATGCCTATGGCACGCCGGAAGACTTGAAGCGGCTGATCGACGAGGCTCATCGCCACGAGATCATGGTGTTCCTGGACGTCGTTTATAATCACTTTGGTCCGGCGGGAAACTACCTCGCCAATTACGCAGCGACCTTTTTTACCGAACGTCATGAGACGCTATGGGGTGCAGGCATCAATTTCGACGGCGAAACCTCGTCCGTCGTGCGTGATTTCTTCGTTCACAATGCGCTCTACTGGCTGGAGGAGTATCATTTCGATGGGCTGCGCTTCGATGCGGTCCATGCGATTGCAGACGACAGCCGCAAGCATGTCATCGCCGAACTCGCGGAGCGGATCAGGGCAGGCCTGGCCGGCCGGCCGGTGCATCTCATCCTCGAAAACAACGCCAATCAGGCCCGTTGGCTGGAGCGGGACGAGACGGGTGCGCCGCGCCTGCACACGGCGCAGTGGAACGACGACATCCATCACGCCTGGCACCGCCTCCTGACGGATGAGACGGATGGCTATTACGCCGATTATGACGACCCGATCGGGCATCTCGGCCGCTGTCTGGCGGAGGGCTTTGCCTATCAGGGCGAGATTTCGGCGCATGACGGCGTGGCACGCGGCGAACCATCGGGACATCTGCCGCCGTCCGCGTTCATCGCCTTTCTCCAGAACCACGACCAGATCGGCAACCGGGCTTTCGGAGAGCGTATCGGAGCCCTGGCTCCGCCGGCGAAGCTGGCGCTGGCGAGGGCGGGCTTCCTGCTCGCGCCGCAGATTCCGATGCTGTTCATGGGCGAGGAGTGGGAGGCGTCCGCCCCCTTCCAGTACTTCGTCGATTTCGCCGATGACGAGTTGTCTCACGCGGTACGCGAGGGCCGGCAGCGCGAATTTGCCGGATTCGGGGCCTTCGGCGGTTCGGTCGACAAGCCGGTTCCCGACCCGACCTCGCCGCAGACATTGGAGCAATCGCGCCTGGACTGGTCCGAGGCGGTCAGGCCGCCCCATGCCGAGATCCTAAGGGAGACGCGCGATCTGCTGAGACTGCGGCAGATCGCGGTCCTGCCCCTGACCAAGAGCCGGTATCTTGGCGCTCGCCGGCAGCGCCCAACGCCCGACACGCTCGATATCGGTTGGAATTTCGAGGCCGGCTCGATGCGGTTCGTGGCGCATTTCGGGGATGGCGAAACGCGATTGCCGATCGGCGCCGGCGAGGTGTCGCTCTGGTCGAGCCCCGGCGTCGAGATCGGCGACGAAATCCGACTGCCGTCCTGGACGGGGGCGATGATGGTGGCCCGCCGCTGATTCAGCGCAGGCAACGCAGCGCGCCGCGACCAGCGGAACGCGGCGCGCGCGTCGATCAGCTCTCGCCCGGGACAAACACCAGAACGGACAGGGGCGGCAGCACGATCTCGATGCAGGACGGCTCGTCGCCACAAGGCTCAGGCCTCGCCTGGGCCTGGCCGCCATTGCCGACATCCGATCCGCCATAGACGCCGGCGTCGCTGTTGAAGATTTCGCGCCATGTCCCGCCATGGGGAACGCCGACATGGTAGTTCCAGCGGGGAACGGGCGTCATATTGGCAACGATCAGCACCGGTTTCTCGCCGGGCGCGATGCGCAAAAAGGCAAAGACGCTGTGGTCCCGGTCGTCCGAGACGATCCAGCGGAACCCGTCTGCGACACCGTCACCGACATGCAGCGCCGGCCAGGCGCTGTAGATCCGGTTCAGATCGCCAACCAATGCCTGGATGCCGCGGTGCAGCGGTTCCTGAAGGAGATCCCAATCGATCTCGCCATCATGGTTCCATTCGCGGCGCTGGGCGATCTCGCCGCCCATGAACAGCAGCTTCTTGCCCGGGTGCATCCACATGAAGGCGAGATAGGCGCGCAAGCCCGCAAATTTCTGCCAGTGGTCGCCGGGCATCTTCTCCAGCAGCGACCCTTTCCCGTGCACGACCTCATCATGGGACAAAGGCAACATGAACTGTTCGGAAAAGGCATAGACCAGCCCGAAGGTCATCTCGTCGTGGTGGTAGCGGCGATGGAGCGGGTCGCGCTGCTGGTAGTGCAGCGTGTCGTGCATCCAGCCCATGTTCCATTTGAACGCAAAGCCGAGCCCGCCCTCGGCGACGCTGCGGGTCACGCCCGGCCAGGCGGTCGATTCCTCCGCGATCATGATGGCACCGGGGTGGCGCTGGGCCACCAGCGTGTTGAGTTCGCGCAGGAAGGCGACGGCCTCGAGGTTTTCGCGCCCGCCCTCGATATTGGGGGTCCATTCGCCGGGCTCGCGGCTGTAGTCGCGATAGAGCATCGAGGCCACCGCATCGACCCGCAGACCATCGACATGAAAATGGTCGAGCCAGTGAAGCGCGCTGGCGATCAGGAAATTGGAGACCTCCCGGCGGCCGAAATTGTAGATCAGCGTGTTCCAGTCCTTGTGGAAGCCCTCGCGCGGATCCTCATGTTCGTAGAGCGCGGTGCCGTCGAACCGGGCCAGACCATGGGCGTCTGAGGGGAAATGCGCTGGTACCCAGTCGACGATGACGCCGATCCCGGCCTGATGGCAGGCATCGACGAAGAGCGCGAAATCCTCGGGCTCGCCGAACCGGCGGGTCGCCGCGAACAGGCCAAGCGGCTGGTAACCCCAGGAGCCGGTGAAGGGATGTTCGGCCACCGGCATCAATTCGACATGGGTGAAGCCCATGGCGTTCGCGTAGGGCACAAGACGTTCGGCCAGCCCGCGCCAGTCGAGCATCTCGCCGCCGGGTCCGCGCACCCAGGAGCCGGGATGAAGTTCGTAGACCGAGATCGGGGCCGTCGTGGATTGCCGCTCCGCCCGCTCCGCCATCCAGGCTTCGTCGGCCCAGACATGCGAGGCTTGGTGCGGAACGATCGAGGCGGTGCCCGGCGGCAATTGGGCCGCGCGCGCGACGGGGTCGGCCTTCTGGGGCAGGAGATGACCGTCTCGATCGACGATCTCGTATTTATAGAGTTCGCCGCTGGCCAGCCGCGGGACGAAGATCTCCCAGACGCCGCTCTCGCCGCGCCGGTGCATGGCATGGCGCCGTCCGTCCCAGCTGTTGAAGGTGCCAACGACCGAAACCCGTCTCGCATTGGGCGCCCAGACGGCGAAGCGTACGCCGCGTACATCCTCGACCGTGCAGGGATTGGCGCCGAGCGCGGTCGAAAGTTCGAGATGGCGACCCTCTGTGATCAGGTGCAGGTCGAGTTCGCCGAGGAGCGGTCCGAAACAATACGGATCTTCGGTGATCTGCTCACCGCCGGGCCAGCCGATCGCCAATTGGTAGGGGCCATCTCCCAGGTCGCCGACGAACAGCCCCGCCGGTTCGGCGGGACGCAGGCTGGCGGCTTCGCGTCCATCCTGATGGACCGCGACACCGATTGCGCCGGGCATGAAGACACGGAGATAGCGGCCATGGTCCCCCTGCTGGGGGCCGAGCACCGAGAAGGGCTCAGTCAGATGTCCGGCTGCCAGCGCCGCGATGGCGTCCCCCGGCAGCGGCGCAACCCGATCAACGGAAACCTCCATCACATGGCGTCCTTTTCCAGCAATCGGTCCAGCAGCGCGGTCAGGCCGGCCAGCGGCACAGCCAACCATTCGGGACGGTTCGCCGCCTCGTAGCTGATCTCGTAGGCCGCCTTTTCGAGCATGAAGAGGTCCAACAGGCCCTCGTCCGCGGCGCTGTCGCTCGTCGCGTCCGTGCCGCTCGCCTCGCGATAACCCTCGAGCAGCGCCGCCGGCATGATCTGTCCGAAGGCTTCCGTCAGGGCGTCGTAGCGGCCGTCCTGAGAGGCGGAGGCGACGGTGCGCCGCCCGGCTGCGAGCGCGTAGTCGAGCGAGCGCAGGATGCCGGCGACGTCGCGCCAGCCGCTATCCTTGCCCCGGCGTTCCGCCAGGGGTTGGGCAGGTTCGCCCTCGAAGTCGATGATCATGACGTCGCCGCTGGCGACCAGCACCTGGCCGAGGTGGAAATCACCATGGACACGGTGAAGTCGGGTGCCCTTGCCGCCCTGGCAGAGGCGTTCCGCCAGATCGAGCCAGGCGTCGCGCCGTGCCAGGATGCCGTCGGCGAAGGCTCGCTCGCCGTCCGGCAACTTGTCGAGCGCACGTTCCAGATGCGCGCAGGCGGTTTCGATGCGGCCGCGAATGCGGTGGCGCCAGCGTTCCACCTGCTCGTCGCCTGCGGGCAGGGGCGCAAACGCCTCGTCGTCGCTGTCCTGCGCCAGCACGACATGCATCTCGCCCAGGCGCTGGCCGAGCGTCCGTGCGAATGTCGCGTAGGTGGCCAGCTGGTTTTGCAGATCGACGTCCTCGCGCGACATCTCGTCGACGACGCGGCCGAGATAGGAGGCGGTCCATTCCCAGGCGTCGCCTTCGCCGGGGATGAAGGCCTGGATCACCGCCATGACCTCCTGCTCGCCTTCGGCGGGGACATGGACGATCTCGCCGAGCAGTGCCGGCGCGTTGCGGAAGCCGCGCTGCGTCAGCATGCGCGACATTTCCGCTTCGGGGTGCTGGCCCGGCGCCAGGCGCCGGAACAGCTTGAGCATCACCTTGTGGTCGACGATGACCGAAGAGTTGGACTGCTCTGCCGAGAGCCAGCGGACCGGATCCTCCGGCTTCACCTCGATCGCCTCGAAGGCCTCCGTCGGCCGGAAGGACACCTCGCCGACAGCGCTCTTGATCGTGGCGCCGGCCTTCAGCAGGGCCAGCAATTCGTGGATGAAGCCCGGCAGTGCAAAGGCATCGGTCAGGAAGCCCATGCGGCGACCGCGCCTGACCCGAGCGAGGGCCAGTTGCTGAGGCAATGCCGCGACCACCTCATCGTCCCAGCCGATGCCCAGCGGCAGGAGATAGCGCTCCGTGCCGCCGGCATGGGTTGCCTCCACCGCCATCAGCGCCGCCTCGCGGCCGCTGCCGATGCGCGCGGTATAGGCAATGCGGGCGCTTTCGAGCTTTTGATCCTTGGCGGCAAACCAGCGGCGCTTGGCGAGATAGGACGGCAGGATGGCGGTCTCGAACTCGCGGCGCGATTGCGGCGTGATCATCTCGTCCGCGCTGCCCTTGAGCACGAAGGTCGTGTAGTCGGGCATCGGCTCGGGGGTCTGCGCCAGCCAGGAGGGGGCACGGGCGTCCTCGGCGAGAACGAACCAGTAGAAGCCGTAAGGCGGCAGCGTCATCAGATAGGTCAGCTGGCCGATGGCGGGGAAGACGGAGTTGCCGAGCATCTCCACTGGGTGGCGGCCGGCAAACTCCGACAGGTCCAGCTCGAAGGCCTGGGCCGAGCGCGACAGGTTGGCGACGCAGAGAATGGTCTCACCCTCATATTCGCGCAGATAGGCGAATGCCTTGCGGTTCTTCGGGTAGAGGAAGCGCAGCCCGCCCCGCCCGAAGGCCTTGTGCTCCTTGCGCGCCGCCAGGATGCGCCGCGTCCAGTTCAGCAGCGAATGGGGGTCGCGCGTCTGAGCCTCGACGTTGACGGCGTCAAAACCATAGAGCGGGTCCATGACTGGCGGCAGCACGAGGCTTGCCGGATCGGCCTTGGAGAAGCCGCCATTGCGATCGGGGGACCACTGCATCGGCGTGCGCACGCCGTCGCGGTCGCCGAGGAAGATGTTGTCGCCCATGCCGAGCTCGTCGCCGTAATAGATCACCGGCGTGCCGGGCATCGACAACAGCAGGCTGTTCATCAGCTCGATGCGGCGGCGGTCGCGCTCCAGCAGCGGTGCCAGCCGGCGGCGGATGCCGAGATTGATGCGGGCGCGCTTGTCGGTGGCGTAGAAGTTCCAGAGATAGTCGCGCTCCTTGTCGGTCACCATTTCGAGCGTCAGCTCGTCATGGTTGCGCAGGAAGATCGCCCATTGGCAGCCCTCGGGAATGTCGGGGGTCTGGCGCATGATGTCGGTGATCGGGAAGCGGTCTTCCTGCGCGATCGCCATGTACATGCGCGGCATCAGCGGGAAGTGGAACGCCATGTGGCACTCGTCGCCCTCGCCGAAATAGGCCTGCGTGTCCTCGGGCCACATATTCGCTTCCGCCAGCAGCATGCGATCGGGGAAGGAGGCATCGAGCTCCGCCCGGATGCGCTTCAGCACCGCATGGGTCTCGGGCAGGTTTTCGTTGGAGGTGCCGTCGCGCTCGATCAGATAGGGCACCGCATCGAGCCGCAGGCCATCGACGCCGAGCTCCAGCCAAAAGCGCATCACGCCGAGGATCGCCTTGATCACTGCCGGATTGTCGAAGTTCAGATCCGGCTGATGCGAATAGAACCGGTGCCAGAAATAGGCGCCCGCAGTGGCATCCCAGGTCCAGTTCGAGCGTTCGGTGTCGAGGAAGATGATCCGCGTGCCGGAGTAGAGCTGGTCGTTGTCGGACCAGACGTAGAAATTGCGCTGGGGCGAGCCAGGCTTGGCGAGGCGCGCCTTCTGGAACCAGGGGTGCTGGTCCGAGGTGTGGTTGATCACCAGTTCGGTGATGATGCGGATGCCGCGATCATGGGCGGCCTTGATGAAGCGCTTGACGTCGCCGGCCGTGCCGTAATCGGGGTGGACGCCCTTGTATTCGGAGATGTCGTAGCCGTCGTCGAGCCGCGGCGACGGGTAAAACGGCAGGAGCCAGATGACGTTGACGCCCAGCGAGACGATGTAGTCGAGCTTGGCGATCAGGCCTGGAAAATCGCCGATGCCGTCGCCATTGGCGTCGAAGAACGATTTCACATGCAGCTGATAGATGATCGCATCCCGATACCATTGCGGGTCGCGCGCGTCGGTTTCGGGGGTGACGAGGCCGTCGGTCGCAATCATTGAGAACCTGCAGGGGCGCTGATGCGCCAAATCGAGAAAGGAAGCGCGTTGGGGTCGAGATGGATCGTTTGTGACTTGCCGTGCCAGGCGAAGCGCTCGCCGGTCATGAGATCCTCGACAGCCACCGAGGCGTCGTCGGGCAGGCCGAATTCCCAGAGCGGCAGCTCGATCCCGGCGCCATGTGCCTGGAAGGGGTCGAGATTGACGGCGACGAGGATGATATCGCCGCCACCGGGTGCACGCTTGCCGAAATAGAGGATGTTGTCGTCGAAGGCGTTGTAGAAGGTCAGGCCGAGATGGCTCTGCAGCGCGCGATGGCTGCGGCGGATCTGGTTGAGCCTGGTGATCTCGGCGATGATGTTGCCGGGCGCCTGCCAGTCGCGCGGCTTGATCTCGTATTTCTCGCTGTCGAGATACTCTTCCTTGCCGGGTACCGGATCGGATTCGCACAATTCGAAGCCGGAATAGACGCCCCAGAGCCCCGATAAGGTCGCCGCCAGCGCTGCGCGGATCAGGAAGCCCGGGCGACCCGAATTCTGCAGGAAGACGGGGTTGATGTCGGGGGTGTTGACGAAGAAATGCGGGCGGAAGACATCGCGCGCCGGCGCCTGGTTCAGCTCGCTCAGATAAGCGGTCAGCTCCGCCTTCGTGTTGCGCCAGGTGAAGTAGGTGTAGGATTGCGAGAAGCCGACCTTGCCGAGCCGGTACATCACCTTGGGCCGCGTGAAGGCCTCGGCCAGGAACAGGACACCGGGATCGCGCGACCGGATATCGGCGATCAGCCACTCCCAGAACGGGAAAGGTTTGGTGTGGGGGTTATCGACGCGGAAGATCCGGACACCCTCGTCGACCCAGCCCTGGACGACGTCGCGCAAGGCCAGCCATAGCCCCGGGATCGCATCGCCGGCATAGAAATCGACGTTGACGATGTCCTGGTATTTTTTCGGTGGGTTTTCGGCATAGCGCATCGATCCGTCGGGACGCCACTGGAACCAGCCCGGATGATCTTTCAGCCAGGGATGGTCGGGCGCGCACTGGATCGCGAAGTCGAGCGCGATTTCGAGCCCATGCGCAGCAGCTTCGCGCACCAAAGCGCGAAAATCCTCGCGGCTGCCGAGTTCGGGATGGATGGCTTCATGGCCGCCATCCGCCGACCCTATCGCATAGGGGCTGCCGGGATCGTCCGGGCCGGGGGTCAGCGTGTTGTTGCGGCCCTTGCGGTTGGTCTTGCCGATCGGGTGGATCGGCGGGAAATAGAGCACGTCGAAGCCCATCGCCTGGACCGCCGGCAGCCGCCCGATGACATCCCGGAACGTGCCGTGCCGCGCGGGATCATCGGTGATCGAGCGCGGAAACAGCTCGTACCAGCTTGAAAACGCGGCCCCCTCGCGATCGGCCTCGATCGGGAAGTGCATGTCCGCGCCGGTCGCATGCGGGCGCGGATCGGCGCGCGTCATCGCGATCGCAAGCGCGTCCGACAGGAGGATGGCCGCGTTCTCGGCCTGGGACGCGCCCATGCGGGCCAGGTGGGCGTCGATGACCGCCTTGTCTTCGGGCGCTGCCACGGCCGCGAATTTTTCGAGGATCAGGCGCCCCTCGGTGTTCTCGAGAGCAATGTCGAGGCCGGCGTCGAACTTCTTGCCGAGATCGCGCCGAAAGGTGCCGTATTCGCTCCACCATGCCTCGACGGCAAAGAGATAGCGGCCGGTCCGTAGCAGCGGAAACTCGCCCTGCCAGCGATCGTTGACGACGGGCGCCATCGGCGCGCGCGACCAGCCCGTCTCGTCCTCGGCGCGCCACAGCACATCGGCCGCGAGCACCTCATGGCCGTCGCTGAAAATGTCGGCCGTGACGACGACAAGATCGCCGACGCTGCGCTTGGCTGCGAAACGGCCGCCATCAACGCTGGGGCTGACCGCCTCGATGGCGATACGCTGCGAGGCCAGGTCCGCACGATCATCAGGTGCCGCGGGCGTGGCGCTGCGGATTGGCGCGCCCTCTTCCAGAGCGACCACCGCGCCCCAGGCCGGGGGCAGCCGATCAACGGACTGGTCCGCCGGCACTTTGCCGAACGCACCTGCCAGGCGCGCGACATCGACTGGTGCGCTGTTGATCGGATCGCGGTTGAGCAGGACGAGGCGACCCGTCTTGCCGTGCGTCCTGAGGATGATCGCGAGATCAGCGCCGTCTTCGAGCACGCGCAGGGTGCCGCCGGCGCCCTCCAGTGTCGCTGCGGCTACATTTGCGGCAATGATTGCCTCGCCGAGATCGCCGCCTGACTGCGCTGCGGCCAGATCATCTTCGTCTCTTGCATGCAGGAAAGGGATCTCCAGCCCGAATTCACATCCTTGCGGCAGCAGCCAGCCATTCGCCAGCAGCGCGGCCGTCATGATCGCGGATTGCTTTGTCGGGATGGGGTTGGGCGGTGCATTCGCGGGTGGACGGGCCGCGAACGGGTCCTCCGGACAGGCGATGAGGGCCGCCGTGTTGTCGAGGGTTGCATGGTCCTCGGCCAAGCGACGCAGACCGGCGTGAACCGGGCTTGCGCTGATGTAGTCGAAAACAGCCGCCATGGTGATGCGGTCCCCCGGGGACGCGTCCTGCATCCAGGCCAGAGCCTTGAAACCCGGCGAAGCGTCGCGACCCGCCGCGAGGATGTCCTGCCAGATGTCGGCTGGGACGGCCTGCACTTCGTGGCAGCGCACCCCGTCGATGCCCAGCGCGCACCAGCCGCGAAGCTGGTCGCGCCAGAAGTCGATCAGACGCCTTCTTGCAGGTTCATCGGCAAAATTCGCCTCGACGACATTGTGGCGAAGGTCCTGGCGCGGATCGATGCCGACACGCCGCGGCGCCACCCAGCAGAAGGGCAACTCAGCAGCCAGCATGCCCTCGGCGTCGGTGCGGGTGATCGCTAGGTCGATCCAGAGGATGAGGCCGGCCTTTCGGCAGGCCTCGACCAGGCTGCGCAGCGACGAAGCCGCTTCTTGGGTGCCGATGCGCGCGACATCCCAAGTCAAAAACAAATCCGAGGATGACGAGAACGGCCAGGCCAGGAGAAGATGGGTGAAACCCAGAGCCTTGGCGCGCTCGATATGGGGATCCCAGAGGTTGTCGGCCCCGCCCGATCTCGCATGCAGATAATAAATCCGGGGTGCGGACAGTGCGGCGGCGCCGATATCTGAAGCGCGTTGATCTCGATGCGAGCTTTTCTGGGTGGTGCCAGCCACTGAGTTTACCGTCCCTGCCAATGACCTCCAAGATCAACGGCGCAGGGATGGGAGGGTTCCATGATTGGCGACGATCGTCGAACGGCTCGGCCCGGTTGCCGGCAGTGGAGGCCGCCGCGATTTTGGCTCCTGGCGCCGTTCGAGCGGTGGAACAGGAGATCGGCCCGTTGGTTCACGCCCTGACGCCGGCATCACGCCAAAGGCGCGACATAGGGAGGCCTACAATGAACAGACGACAAACTTTCGGCGCAGTAGCGCTCGTCGCGATGACGGGGCCGGCGCTGGCGCAAGGCACTGCTCAGCAAGGCACTGCTCAGCCAGGCACCGCCCAGCCAGGCGCAACCCAGCAAGGCGCGGCCCAGGCCGCTCTGGCGGGCCCGGAGCAGGCTCACGCCGTGCAGACGCTGGAGGCCGGCTCGGCCTCCCTCGAAACCAGCCGCGTCGCGATCTCGAAGGGCACGGCCGCGGCGGTCAAGCGGTTCGCGCAGGCCGAATCCGCCGAGCAGCAGACATTGGCCACCATCCTGAAGGCGCATGCAGGACTGGCAGAGAACGCGCAAGCCTCGATATCGGCGAAGGGCAAGGCCGCGATCGACAAGACCCACGACGTCAAGACCGGCCCTGAGTTCGACCGGTCTTATATCGCCGCGCAGATCGAGGGACATCAGGCCCTGCTGCGGATCCAGGAGACCTATCTCAAGGATGGGCGGGATCCGACCTCGCGTGCCATCGCCTTGATGGCAAGCGGCCACATCAACGAGCACCTGAGCGTTCTTGCCATGATCCAGAAGGATCTGGCTGCGTGATGGAGCCCTTCACGGCGCCTGTGGAACAGACGTCGTCCAGCCCGGTTTTTCGCTCCTGCGGCGCGGATGGTGGGAGCGAGCCTTGGAAAAGCTGAAGGCATACCGGCAGAAGCGCGATTTCGAGAAGACGCGCGAGCCCGATGGCGCGGCAGAGGTGGCGCCATCGGATCAGCTGCGTTTTGTCATCCAGAAGCATGACGCAACGCGCCTGCACTATGATCTCAGACTCGAACTGGACGGCGTGTTCCGGTCCTGGGCCGTGACAAGGGGGCCATCGCTCGATCCCGCTGACAAGCGGCTCGCTGTCGAGGTCGAGGACCACCCGCTGCCCTATGGCGATTTCGAAGGCACCATCCCGAAGGGCCAGTATGGCGGCGGCACCGTCCAGCTCTGGGATCGCGGCCATTGGAGCCCTGAAGGCAAGCTCAGCGCCGCGCGGCAGCTCGAGAAGGGCGAACTCAAATTCGCACTCGACGGTGATCGCATCAAGGGCAGCTTCGTGCTGGTGCGCATGCGGCATGATCGCGATGGCGGCAAGCGGACCAATTGGCTCCTGATCAAGCATCGCGACGCCCATGCTGTCGAGAGCCAGGGCGATGCGGTCCTGCGCCAGGACAAATCCGTCGCGTCAGGCCGCAACATGGCGAGCATCGCCGCCGGCAAGGGTCGGTCGCCCGCGCCCTTCATGCTGAAGGAGACCGTGCTGACGCCCGATGCCGAGTGGGACAGCCGCAAGGGGCTGGCCGGCGAGGAGCGGCATGGCACAGTTGCGCCCGTATCCCGCCGCCGCAGGAGCGCGGGCGACGACGAAGTGGCTGCCAGCAGCAAGGCTGCACCAAGAAAGAAGGCCGGCCCGAAGAAGACTGCCCCTGAGAAGACCTCCAACAAGGCCATACCCGCGCCACTGCCCGGCTTCATCGCGCCGCAACTCTGCCGGATCGTCGAGCGTCCCGCCAGCGGCGAGAACTGGGTGCATGAGATCAAATTCGACGGCTACCGCATGCAGATGCGGATCGAAGCCGGCAAGGTCACGCTGAAGACGCGCAAGGGCCTGGACTGGACCGCGAAATTCGCAGGGATCGCGAAGGCCGCCAAGGGCCTGCCCGATGCCATCATCGACGGAGAGATCGTCGCGCTCGACGGCGACGGTGCGCCCGATTTTGCGGCGCTGCAGGCCGCCCTTTCGGAAGAGAAGACGGACAAGCTCGTCTTCTTCGCCTTCGACATGCTGTTCGACGAGGCGGTTGACCTGCGCGAACTGCCGCTGCTCCAGCGCAAGGAGCGGCTGAAGACCTATCTCGACGAGAAGGCCGACGGCGTCATCCTGCGCTATGTCGCGCATTTCGAGACCGGCGGGGACGCGGTGCTGAAATCGGCCTGCAGGCTCTCGCTGGAAGGGATCGTCTCGAAGGCGACCGACGCGCTTTACGTCTCGGGCCGCAGCGACAGCTGGACCAAGGCCAAGTGCCGCGCCGGCCATGAGGTCGTGATCGGCGGCTGGTCGACCACCGGTGGCCAGTTCCGCTCGCTGCTGGTCGGCGTCAATCGCGGCTCGCAATTCGTCTATGTTGGCCGCGTCGGCACTGGCTACAGCGCCGCCAAGGTCGCGGCCATCATGCCGAGGCTCAAGGCGGCCGCCGCGTCATCCTCGCCATTCACGGGAGCCAACGCGCCCAAGCGCGAGCCCGGCGTGACCTGGTTGAAGCCGGAGCTCGTCGCCGAGATCGCGTTTGCCGGCTGGACCGGTGACGGCATGGTCAGACAGGCCTCGTTCAAGGGCCTGCGCGAGGACAAGCCGGCGGAGGAGGTCGTGGCCGAGCGGCCCGCTGACCCCGCCGAGGTCGAGACGCCGGAGCCGAAGCCCGCCCGGTCGGGCGCGCGCGGCGGCCGCGCCGAGGTGATGGGCGTCAGCCTCAGCCATCCCGACAAGGCCCTGTGGCCGGATGCAGAGGATGGCCGACCGGTCTCCAAACAGGACCTCGCTGAATATTTCGAAGCGGTCGGCAACTGGATGCTGCCGCATCTCAAGGGTCGGCCCTGCTCGCTGGTGCGCGCGCCCGACGGGATCGGCGGCGAGACCTTCTTTCAGCGCCATGCCGGCATGGGCACGTCGAACCTGTTCGAGCTGGTGCGCATCTTCGGCGACAAGAAGCCCTATCTCCAGATCGACCGGATCGAGGCGCTGGTGGCGGCCGCCCAGGTCGGGGGGATCGAGCTGCATCCCTGGAACTGTCTGCCCGGCGATCCGGAAGTGCCCGGGCGGCTGGTCTTCGACCTCGATCCCGGCCCGGGCCTGGGCTTTGGCGAGGTGATTGCTGCGGCCAAGCTGGTGCGCGAGCGGCTGGAGGCGCTGGGGCTGACCAGCTTCTGCAAGACGACCGGCGGCAAGGGCCTGCATATCGTGGTGCCGCTGGCTGCGGGCAAGCGCGCGGCCGTCGACTGGCCGCAGGCCAAGGAATTCGCGCGCAGCGTCTGTGCCGAGATCGCGCGGGAGGAGCCGTCCCGCTATGTCGTCAACATGGCCAAGCGTTTGAGAAACGGCCGGATCTTCCTCGACTATCTGCGCAACGACCGGATGGCGACGGCGGTCGCGCACTTGTCCCCCCGGGCCCGGCCCGGTGCCCATGCCTCGATGCCGCTGACTTGGTCGCAGGTGAAGACCGGCCTCGATCCGAGCCGCTACACGGTCAGGACTGTGCCGGGGCTGCTGAAAAAGACGGATGCCTGGGACGGCTATGACGACGCGGCAGGCTCGATCAAGGACGCGATCCGAAAGCTCGGGTCGCGCGCCGAGGCGGCCTGAGCCCCGACGGTCTGGGAACGAAGGGCGGCGATGCCGCGTTTGAGCGGCGGTTGGAGGATTTGTGAATGGCGCCGCGGACGTTCTGGAAGGGTTATCTGAAGCTGTCGCTCGTGACCTGCCCGGTCGCGATGATGCCGGCGCGCTCGGAAAGCGAGAAGGTCCGCTTCCACACGCTCAACCGCAAGACCGGAAACCGCATTCAAAGCCGCTATATCGACGCGGTGACGGGCAAGCCGGTGGCCGACGAGGACGAGGTCAAGGGTTACCCCAAAGGCGACGACGACTATGTCGTCCTGGAGGATGACGAGCTGGATTCGGTTTCGCTCGAAAGCACGCGGACCATCGACATCCAGACCTTCGCGCCGCGCTCCTCGGTCGGCTGGGTCTGGTATGATGCGCCGCATTATCTCGTGCCCGATTCCAAGGTCGGCGAGGAGGCCTTCTCCGTTATCCGCGAGGCGATGAAGCGGACGAAGACCGTGGGGATCTCGCGCGTCGTGCTGTATCGCCGCGAGCGGGCGGTGCTGCTGGACGCCCGCGACAACGGCATCGTGCTGTGGACTTTGCGCTATGGCGACGAGGTCCGGCCGGAGAAGGACTATTTCGCTGGCATCAAGGCGTCCGATCCCGACGAGGATCTGCTGCCTCTAATGGACAAGCTGATCACGACGCGCACCAAGGACTGGTCGCCGGATCTGGCGCAGGACCCGGTCCAGGCTGAACTGCTCGCCATCATCAAGGCGAAGCAGAAGGGCCGCAAGCCGGCCAAGGCCGCGAAGCCTCAGCCCTCGGAAGGCAATGTGGTCAGCATCATGGATGCGCTGAAGAAGAGCCTCGAGCCGCGCCGGAGCTGATCAGCTCGCTTTTTTGCGCGCGGCTGGTTCCTTCGCCGCAGGCGCCTTGCGCGTCTTGGCATCGGCCTTCTGTGCCTTGTCGGGCGCTCCAGGCCTGGCGCTTTCGCGCAGAGCATCCATCAGGCTGACGACCTTGGCGGACTCCGGGCGCTTCTGCGGCTTGAGCTTGCGGCCTTCGATCTTCGCCTGGACGAGTTCGGCAAGCGCGCTTTCATAGCGATCGTCGAACTGCTTGGGATCGAAATCGCCGGCCTTCGTCTTGATGATGTGCTCGGCCAGCTGGAGCATCTCGTCGTCGATCTTGATTTCGGGAATATCGCTGAAGGCGTCCTGCGCCGAGCGAACCTCGTAGTCGAAGTTCAGTGTCGTCGCGATCAGCCCCTCGCCATGCGGCCGGATCAGGATCGAACGCATCCGGCGGAAGATCACCGTCCGGGCGAGCGCCGCGGATTGGCGCTCCTTCATGCCGTTGCGGATCAGCGCGAAGGCCTCGGCGGCGACGGGCGAGCTCGGCGAGACGTAATAGGGTTTGTCGAAGAAGATGTCGTCGATCTCGTCGCAGGGCAGGAAGGTCTCGACGGTCAGCGTCTTGTCGCTTTCGGGGATCGCGGCGGCGATCTCCTCGGGCTCTAGGATGACATAGTCGCCATCGCCCTTGTCGTAGCCCTTGACCTGGTCCTCGCTCTCCACGGGCTTGCCCGAGACCTCGTCGATGAACTGGCGCTCGACGCGGTTGCCGGTCTTGCGATTGATGGTGTGAAACGAGATCCGCTCGGATGTCGAGGCGGCCGTGTAGAGCGACACCGGGCAGGTGACCTCGGCGATCTTGAGAGTGCCCTTCCAGACAGCACGCGGGGCCATCGACGTCCTCCAGCCGCGCCAAAGCGCTGGCGCTGGCGTGGAACGAGCCAGCGGTGGCGATGGTTCCCTGAACTCGCGGTGGCGCTTGGGTCGGGTTGCCCCCTGTCGCAGGCGTGGAACCAGTCGCCCTCCGCCGCATTGCTGTCGCATGACAATCTTCTTCTTCGACATCGACGGATCCGCCGACCCGGGCGATGAGGGGCTCGACCTGCCCGATGTCGAGACGGCCCTGGGCGCGGCCTTGCAGGCTTTCCCCGACATGCTGCGCGATCGCGAGCCCCTGTCGGGCCAGACCCGGTTCCAGCTTACGGTCCGGAATGCCAAGGGGCCCCTGTTCCAGATCACGCTCGATCTGGTCCCCGGCTCCTGCGCCAAGGCGAGCGTGGATGCCACCGCTATTCCGGTTGCCGCGATGACGCGGCAACCCGCCGCCCGTCCCGATGCCAAGCCCCATCCCGTTGCCGAAAGCGAGACCAGCATGACCTCCCAGGACGATGTGATCGCGTCGATCGCGAAGCGCCATGGCGTCGACCGCGAGGCCGTTGCCGCCGCCCATACCGCTTTGAAGCGGGGCGGCGGGACCATGGCGCAGTTCTCGCACGCGGCATTCGGTGGCATGGCGCAATGGTCCCAAGGTGGCATGAGCATGATCGGCGACATGTTCAACCAAGGGCTGAAAGCCAAGTTCGATGCCGTGATGTCCGATCTTGCGGCCGCGCTCGCGGAGGAACCCGAGGGCAGTGATGAGGCTGCGAGGGCGTCTTCGTCCGATGATGGGGCGCATTCGGCATCGTCCTCTCCCTCCGCGCAGGCAAGCTCCTGGCCGGCAGAGTTCGGCAAGCCCTCGTCGAGCGGGGGACAAAACCAGATGCGCTACGCTTATTTTCCGGAGAGCAGCCGGCTCGTCATCGACGAAGGCGGGACGCGCAAGATCTACGACACCGGGCACCACAAAATCTCGGGCGTCTCGCAGCAGCAGGCGGGCGAGCGATCGCTGCGATTCCACAGCCAGGACGGCGATGTCCGTCTGGAAGATCTGAACTTAGCCGACGAACCGAAATCACGCTGAGACGGGTTTTTGCCCCTGCTGCTTGGCGAACAAGCCAGGCTGCAGCGCAGTACCCCCTCCGCATCGCCAAGACCCACCGTCAAAGAGGACATCATGCTGAAGCTCGTACTGGGACAGGCGCTGGGCGCCTATCTGACGAAACTCGCGGCAAGCGGTCGCTATCCGCGCGCCGTTTCTGCCGTGCTGGCGCTGGCCGCGACGCGCATGGGCGGTGCGAGCCGCGTCATCGGTATCTGGGGCCTGATATCGGCCCTGACGGGCCGTCGGGGGCGCTAACTCGACTGTTCCGTCGATTCACACCAACGAGACGGCCACAGACGCTGGCCGCCTTCGCTTTCGCCGGAGCCATCCGGCGCGCTGCCCAAACCGGAGCCCGCCGTGGATCGCCGAATAGTCCTTCAAGGCCTCGCTGGAGCGCTCACCGCCTCACCGCTGGGTGCCAACAGCGCGCCTGCGACGAGCGCACGCATCACCACCGACCGTAGCGATGGCATCGGTCCGGGGCGTCGCCCCGCTGTCCTGCTGCTGCATGGCGCTGACGGCCTGACGCGCCGCGCGCAATATCAACTCGTGTCGACAGCCCTCGCGTCGCAAGGATACACAGTCCTCTTCCCGCATTACTTCGAGCTTACCGATCAGCGCCGCGCCTCCTATGGCGAAATCGCAGCGAAATACCCGTTATGGCGCGATGGGCTGGGCGGCGTGATCGATGCCGCGCTCGCCGATCCACGGATCGATCCGGCTCGTTTCGGCATCGTCGGCGTATCGCTGGGCGGGGCGCTTGCTTTGTCGATCGGCGCGAGGGACCCACGGGTTCAGGCGGTCGTCAGCTGCTTTGGATTTCGTCCGCAGGATCTCGATGAGGGTCGGCCGCAGGCGCCCACGCTGATCTTGCATGGCGATGCCGATCGTGTGGTGCCGGTCAGAAATGCCGACGCGATCGAAGCGACGCTTCAGGCCCGGGGCGTCACCGTCGAGAAGAAGATCTATGCCGGGGAAGGGCATGGCTTCAGCCAGGCCGTTCAGATCGACGCCGCCATGCGCAGCGCCGCATTTCTCGAGCGCCATCTGCGAGGATGAGATCGGGTTTCGCCGGCTGGCCCGGTTGGCGCGTCGACGCGCCAATCCGCAGCGCTCAGCGCGACGCCATGAAGCCGATCACCAAACCGGCGGCGGCGGCCCAGCCGATGGCGCGCAAGGGGCGGGCCCGGATTTCATCGACAAGCATTGTCTGCAGGTCGGATTGGCTGGTGCGGCTGCCGTTTGTGCCCGTATCGTCAGCGCGCTCTTCCAGCGCATCGGCATAATGCGACATGCCGACGAAGCCCGGCTCGGAGATTTCGGTTTGGGTCGCGCCGTTGGTCATGATGCACCTTTTTCGCCCGGGAACGGGTGAGGGCTGAACGCCGTGCGCCGCCACCTGTTCCGCGCAACGGCGTCGGACGCAGAAGGGGGCCGGGGCAACCAAGACCCGCAGCGGATTGACATGGTGGTGAGCGTCGCCATCTCGGAAGCGGCAGAAAGGTGATTGTGCATGGCCAGCGGCTGGGCGCCTGACGGCGCCGTTCAGGATCAGATCGACGACAGCATCAGCGATGCCGTGCGTCTGGCGCGTTCGCGCCTGCCGGCCGGGCCAAGCGAAATCCACTGTCAGGATTGTGGCCACGAAATTCCGCTGGCGCGGCGCGAAGCCATGCCGGGCGCGCGGACCTGCATCGTCTGCCAGGGTTTTCATGACAGCCATCGCACTGGCGGCTCATCGGTTCGATCGACCCGATGAGTTCTGATTGCGCCTATCGCGGCAGGCTCGGCGCTCGCGTCAATCGGAGCGTCGCGGGGCCTTCAGGCTAGCCGCCCAGCCCGCATAGGGCGTGTTCTTCGCCATCTTGCGGTTGCAGTCCGGCGCCCCGTCTGTCCACCAGACGGGGCCGCGTTCCCCCAGCCCTTGCTTGGCGGCATCGACGGCCCGTCGCGCCTCTGCCAGATCCCCTTCGCCGCGCTTGGCGTCCTTCACGGCCCGCCGCGCATTCATCAGGTCATCGACGAGGCTCTGACGCTGCTTGGCCGGCAGGGCGGGGTTGGTCGCGCGCCACAGCCGGCCCGCGATCAGGAGATAGCGTCCATCGGGCGTCATCACGGGGGGCACGGGTTTCTCCCTGGCGGGTCGCCTGGCGGACATCTGCCGTCCTCGTGATGATCCCCGCCGTCCGCTCCTGGTCCGACTGCCGGCGGATCATTCGGCGCCGGGCGGCGTTGACCGAATGAACGAGACAGGCAGCCCTGACCAGACCTTCGAGCCCCATGGCCGCGCCCGACCTGACGATTGCCACCTTCAATATCAACAACGTCAACAAGCGCCTGCCGAACCTGCTTGCCTGGCTTGCAGCCCGAAAGCCCGACATCGTCTGCTTGCAGGAGCTGAAGGCGGCCGACAATGCTTTTCCCGAAAAAGCCCTGGCGGATGCCGGCTATGGGGCCGTGTGGCAAGCGCAGAAAACCTGGAACGGCGTGGCGATCCTCGCCCGCGGTAGCGTGCCCGTGCTGACGCGAACCCGGTTGCCCGGCGACGTCTCCGATGACCAGGCCCGCTATGTCGAGGCCGCCGTCCAGGGCATTCTCGTCGCGTCGCTCTACCTGCCCAACGGCAATCCGCAGCCGGGCCCCAAATTTGACTACAAGATCGCCTGGTTCAAGCGGCTGCAGGCCCATGCGGCGACGCTGCTGGCGGCGAAAGTTCCGGTCGTGCTGGCCGGGGACTACAATGTCGCGCCCACCGATCTCGACATCTACCGCACCACCTCATGGACCAACGACGCCCTGCTGCATCCCCAGAGCCGGCTCGCCTTTGCCGAACTGGTCGCCCAGGGTTGGACCGATGCGCTGCGGGCAAGGCATGGCAGCCGAACCGTGTTCACCTTCTGGCACTACATGCGCCAGCGCTGGCCCCGCGACGCGGGCTTGCGGCTCGACCATCTCCTGCTGAGTCCGGAGCTCGCAGGTTGTCTTGCGGATGCCGGCGTCGATCGAGAAATCCGCGGACATGACAATGCCAGCGACCATGCGCCCGCCTGGATCCGGCTGGGCCCGGCGTCGGCGGCCGGTCGCGCGCGGCGGCGCGCCAAGGCTTGAGCGTTGCTGTGAGGCCGCTGCGATGTTTGCGGGAAAGCTTTGCCGTTGCGCTCGGCGCTGGTGCCGACGCGGTCACAAAGCATGCGGGAACCAGATTGCACCCAAATGAATTGACATTGCGAGGACGGGTTCGTTCCGCGGAATCATCCAAACCGACGTGATCTCGTCGGCCAGAGCAGAAATCGGCGGCGGCATATGAAACGCAGCGAAGAGGTTGAGGACAAGGCTGCCATCGGGGTTCCAGGCCTCGATGATGTCCTCGGAGGCGGATTGACGCGAGACCATGTCTTTCTGCTCGAAGGCAGTCCCGGCACCGGCAAGACCACGGTCGGCCTCAAATTTCTGCTTGCAGGCGCGGAGCGGGGCGAGCGGGGGCTCTACATCACATTATCGGAAACCCAACGCGAGCTTCGGACGGGCGCGCGTTCGCATGGCTGGGAGATCGGTGAGCATATCACGATCTTCGAGGTGGTGCCGCCCGAGAGCCTGCTCGATTCCGAGCAGCAGCAGACGCTGCTCTATTCGTCCGATCTCGAGCTCGGTGAGACGGTCGCCGCCATTATCGGGATTTTCGAGAAGGCCCGGCCGCAGCGCGTCGTGGTCGACAGCCTGTCTGAAATCCGGCTCCTGGCCCAGAGTTCGCTGCGCTATCGCCGCCAGATCCTGGCGTTGAAGCATTACTTCGCGCGCCACAGCGCCACCGTCCTGCTTCTCGACGACCTCACCACCGAAAGCCTCGACAAGACCGTGCACAGCGTCGTGCATGGGGTGATCCAGCTCGAACAGCTGGCGCCGGATTATGGCGCCGAGCGGCGGCGCCTGCGGGTGAGCAAATATCGCGGGCAGCGTTATCGTGGCGGCTATCACGACTTCACCATCACGACCGGCGGCGTCGTCGTCTTCCCGCGCCTCGTCTCGGGCGAGCATCGCATCCCGTTCGAACGGGTCCAGCAGACCAGCGACATCCCAGAGCTCGATGCCCTGCTCGGCGGCGGCGTCGCACAGGGCTCGAGCACATTGCTGATCGGGCCTGCCGGCACGGGCAAGAGCCTGATCGCACTGCAGTTCCTCGTGTCCGCCATGGCGCGCGGGGAGAAGGCAGCCTTCTTCGTGTTCGACGAGGAGCTGGGGCTCCTGTTCGACCGAATGAAAAAGATCGGCATCGACCTCCAGGCTTGGGACGATGCCGGGATGCTCGTCATCGAACAGGTCGATGCGGCCGAGTTGTCGCCCGGCGAGTTCGCCACCCGCGTCAAGGACATCGTCGAGCGCGACCAGGTCAAAGCCGTCGCGATCGACAGTCTGAACGGTTACCAATCGTCGATGCCGCAGGAGACTTCGCTGATCCTGCATATTCACGAATTGCTGCAATATCTGAACCGGCAGGGGTGCAGCTCCTATCTGACGGTCGCTCAGCATGGGCTGGTCGGCGACATGAAGTCGCCGGTCGATGTCACCTATCTTGCCGACACGGTGATCCTGCTGCGCTATTTCGAGGCCGCAGGCAAAGTGCGGCGGGCCATTTCGGTGATCAAGAAGCGAACCGGCCGGCATGAGGAGACGATCCGCGAATTCACGATCGGACCGTCTGGACTGGCCATTGGCGAGCCGCTAACCGGGTTTCAGGGTGTTCTGAGGGGCGTTCCTACGCTTGTTGACGTCGAGCTGTCGGTCGCAGGTGCGAATGGCGGCCATTCCTGACGAGCGATCATTGCCGGTGGTGGTATGTACCCCGCGCGGGCGCGATGCGTCGGTGGCGGCCGCGCTACTGCGCGACGTGGGGACCGACGCCGTCATCGCCGAAAGCGCAGCGCAACTGGCCGTTCTGGTCGATGACGAGACCTGTTTTGTCGTCGTCACGGAAGAAACGCTGCGCGGTGCCGATCTCGGCCCACTGGAGGCAAAGCTTGCCGCGCAGCCGAGCTGGTCGGATCTGCCCTTCATCGTGCTGACGCAAACCGGCGGCGGACCGGAGCGCAATCCCGCGGCAGCGCGTCTGACCCAGGCGCTAGGCAATGTTAGCTTCGTCGAGCGCCCCTTCCACCCCATGACCTTCATCAGCCAGGCGAAAACGGCGCTGAAGAACCGGCATCGCCAGTATGAAGCCCGCGCCCGCATCCTCGAGCTGCATGAGGGCGAGGAAAAGCTGCAGACCGCGCTGGCGGCCGGCCGGCTCGGCGCGTGGGAACTGGATCTGGACACATATGAGCTGGTGGCTTCGGCGACCTTCAAGGCCGCCTTCGGGCGCGGGGCGGCCGAGCCGTTCGCCTATGTTGATCTGCTGGCGGCCATCCATCCCGACGACCGGTCCAAGGTCGAGGGGATTGCCGGGGCGGCAAGCCGGCAGGGCGGCGACGACACGGTCGTCTGCCGCGTGTCTTGGGAGGATGGCCTGCCGCACTGGATCGAGCTGCATGCGCGGCGCATGCGCAGCGATACGGGGGCCGGGCGTCTGGTCGGCGTCTCGAAGGATGTCACGGTGCGCAAGCAGGCCGAGCTGCAGCTCGAGACGTCGCGCGACCTATTGGAACAGCGCGTCGCCGAACGTACCGCCGAGCTGGAAACCGCTCATGCCCGGGTGCTCGCCGAGATCGCGCAGCGCGAGCGGACCGAGCACCAGCTTCGCCAGGCCCAGAAGATGGAGATGATCGGCCAGCTGACGGGCGGCGTGGCGCATGACTTCAACAATCTGCTGATGGCGGTGATCGGCAACCTCGATTTGCTGCGCAAGCATGTGCCCGCCGATCCCCGCACGCTGCGGCTGATCGATGGCGCGATCCAGGGCGCGAGCCGGGGCGCTTCCCTGACGCAGCGTCTGCTCGCCTTCGCGCGCCGGCAGGATCTGCAGCTCGTTCCCCGGAGCGTCAGCGACCTCGTTGCAGGCGTCGAGGACCTGCTCGCCAAATCCGTCGGCTCCGGGGTCGAGATCCGCTACGGGCTGGACGCGCAGGTGAGGCCGGCACTGATCGATGCCAATCAGGTCGAGCTCGCCTTGCTCAACCTTGTCGTCAATGCCCGCGACGCGATGCCCGAGGGCGGGGTGATCATGGTGACCACGGATCAGATCCGCGTCAGCCAGGACCTGCAGCTGGCGGATGGCGACTATGCGAGGCTGATGGTGAGCGATACCGGGCAGGGCATGGATGCAGCCACGCTCGCCAAGGCGACCGAACCGTTCTTCTCGACGAAGGAGCTGGGAAAAGGCACCGGTCTTGGGCTATCGATGATTCACGGTCTGGCGATCCAGCTGAAAGGCGCGCTGCGCCTGTCGAGCGAGCCCGGCCGGGGGACACGGGCGGAGCTGCTGCTTCCGGTTTCCGAAGCGAGCGTTCCCGTGCAAGAGGCCGTGCCGATGATTGCCGAACCCAACGCCGCCGCGAAAACTGTTCTGGTGGTCGATGACGATGTGCTGATCGCGATGAGCACGGTCGATCTGCTCGAGGATCTGGGCCATACGGTCATCGAGGCCAATTCCGGGGCGGCGGCTCTGGAGATCATCGCCAGCGACCGTCCCATCGACATCATGATCACCGATTTCTCGATGCCGCGGATGAATGGCGGCGAGCTGGCCGTCGCCGCACGCCGGATCCGCCCCGATCTCCCGATCCTGCTGGCAACCGGCTATGCCGAGCTGCCGCCGGGCAGCGAACTCGATCTCCCGCGTCTGGCAAAACCCTATCACCAGCATCACCTCGCTGCTGCCATCGCCAAGCTCGTCGAGGGCTAGCTGGCGTCGATGCGCTGCGGTCGGCGCGGCGTGGCCGCATCGAGCGGTGCCCGCGGACATCTCTCGGCAATCGGATGTCGATGCCGGCGCGCGCTAACGCAGGTGAGCTTGCAACATTTAAGCGCGATTGTGGTTGGGCTTCCCGAGGGAGGCTATCATGACCGATGTCGAAGCGGGGTATGGCCGCGCCGTCGATGAGCTTGTCATCGATCGCCTGTTGCCGATCGCGTCACGCGTGCGTCTGTCGCCCGGAGACCGCCTTCATGACGACGATGCCGTCTATTTTCCGCTCGATGCCGTCATCACGCTGATCCTGTCGCGTGACGAAGCACGGTTCCAGATCGGCTTTGCCCGTCGCGGCGACGCGATAGGGCTTCCCGCTCTGTTTGTCCCTCAATTTCCCGTCGTCATAGCCTCGGTTCTGCGTGGCGGCACCTGCGGCCGTGTCACTTCGGACGTCCTGCGCCAGTTGATGGCCGAGGAGCCGGCTCTCAGGGAGCGTCTGACGACCTATGCGATGTTTGCCATGGGACGTTATCTGTCGGAAGCGGCCGGGGCGCTCGCCTTGTCGCTCGAGCAAAGGGTCGCGCGATGGATCATGCTGTGTCGGCGGGCGTTGGAAGACGATATCCTGCCAGTGACGCATGACGGCATCGCGGAGGCCCTGGGCGTGCGGCGCTCCGGCGTGACGGTCGCGCTGCATGTGCTCGAGGGACAAAGGCTCATCCAGTCCCGACGCGGGCGCATCGACGTTCTCGATCGGGACGGGCTGCGGTCCTTTGCGATGGCAGCACGGCGTGGGCCGCCGACGAACGCGTCGCTGTCGGAATTGATCAAGCCGCGCGATCAGCGGTCGCCGCCACGGCCGTTCGATGCACCCTTTCTGGGTAGTCGCGACGAGATCGGTCGGTAACGCGCCATCGTCGTCGACAAGGCGTCACAAACAGCATCATTTTGAAGGTCTTGACGCGAGCGGCCCGCGTGCGGATGGTCGGGGCGGGCAACCGGACCGCGCTGGCCTTGAGGAAGACCATGCCATTCGCGCAATCGAGTGAAGACGTATCGGCTCAAGCCGGTGCCATCGATCCGGAACAGAGCGCCATGCGCTCGCTCGCCTATCGCGCGCTGGTCGAGAGCGAGGCTTCCTACAAGGCGGCGCTTCAGGCCGGCAACATGGGCAGCTGGGAGACCGATCTTCGCCTGGGACACAGGATCTGGACCGATGAGGGCATGGCCCTGTTCGGCGTCGATCTTCCCGGAGGGCGCGGGCAGGTGGGCGGCCCCGACGACGAGTGGCTGGCGGCCGTCCACCCCGACGACCGCGATTTCGCCGTCGGGTTGAGGCAACACGCGTTCACGAGCGATTCCTTTCCAGCCGAATACAGGATCCTGCGGCCGTGCGGCCGTGTCGCCTGGCTGTCCGGGCGGGGACGCGTGCTGGAGCGGGACGCCGCCGGCCGGCCTGTCCGCCTGGTCAGCATCATGGCCGATATCTCGGATCGCAAGGCGGCGGAACTGGCGTTGCGCCAGAGCGAAGCCCGATTTCGCAGCCTCTTCGAGAATATCGCTGTCGGCATGGCGTTCACCGATCTCGAAGGTGCCTGGCTGACCGTGAACCAGCGCCTTTGCGACTTGCTCCACGTCGCCGAGGCGGGTCTGATCGGCCGTCATGCCGAGGACTTTCTGGTACAGTCTGAACGGGGTCGCGAGCGCGAAGAGCTTGCGCGCCTTCTATCGGGCGAGGTTGCGCATGCCGCTTTTGAGATCCAGTTCCGGCGCGGCGATGGGTCTTCGGTCTGGATCGGCCGCACCGCCTCGCTGATCCTCGATGCAAAGGGTGTTCCCCAGCATGTCGTCTCCGTCTACCGTGACATCACCCAGCGCCGCCTGGCACAGGACCACCAGCGCTTCCTGCTGGCGGAACTGTCGCACCGGTCGAAGAACCTGCTGGCCGTGATCCAGGCGATCGCGGGTCAGACCATCCGCTCGGTCGATACGCTCGACGAGTTCAAGGCCCGCTTCACGCAGCGGCTGCAGGGGATCGCGGCCACGCAGGATATCCTGGTGCGTCAGGACTGGGCGGGCGGCGACCTGCGCCAGCTGCTGTCGACACAGATCGAGATTTTCGACCTCGGCGCCGCGCGCATGAGCATGAGCGGGCCTGACGTCACCCTGTCGGCGGATGCCGTCCATGGCCTCGGGCTGGCTGTCCATGAACTTGCCACGAATGCTCTGAAATACGGCGCGCTATCGGTGCCTGCGGGCCTGGTCGTCGTGACCTGGGAGATCAGGGACGATGGCGCGCTGTCGATCTCCTGGGCTGAAGAGGGCGGCCCTCCCGTGGTGGCGCCGTCGCGGGCCGGTTTCGGCAGCACCGTGCTGGACAAGATGGCCGCCGCGAGCGTCGATGGCGTGGTCACGCTCGCCTATGCGCCGACCGGCGTGACCTGGACCTTGACCATGCCCGACAAGCATTTTGCCCTGCGCGAGGCATAGCCCCTCGAAGTGCGGTCAAAATCGCGCCTCGCCGGGTTTTCGCGCGGCCTCGCATTCCTCATGCGTCGGCAACCTGAGCAACGCGATCCCGTCCTCCCGAGAGTCGATCAGGCCAAGCGCATTGAACCGCGCCAGCCAGTCGCCCATCGGCCAGACTCCCCAGATTTCGCGAAACAGGCCGGCATTGCGGACGATGTCGGCAACATGCTGAAGCGGGGGATCGTAGACGCCATGGTGCTGGTGAAAGGCACCGGCGCCCCCACCGAGGAACAGGAGCGGCAATCCCGCCGCCCGGGCGCGAAAGCCGAAATCGGTATCCTCGCCGCCATAGCCGGTGAAGCGTTCGTCGAAACCGCCCAGGGTGTCGAAGGCCATTTTGCGAACTCCAAAAGCCAGGGACCAGAACAGTCCCGGATTGGGCTCGGCCCGCAGGCCCTCATCCGGAAAGATGCGCGCGGGATGGGCGTGGCCTGCCTCATGCAAAGCGGCTTCTGACCAGCTGCTGTTGGCGGGATTGGCCGGGAGGTAGCGGACATCCGCGCAGATCAACGCGTTGATCCCGTCGAGTGCCATGCCCAGCCGCCCGATGAGATCGTTTGCCGGGATGCAATCGACGTCCAGGAAAATCAGATTGTCGGCTTGGGCGTGACGGGCCGCGCGGTTGCGCGCCTTGGCGAGGGGCAGGCCGGAATCGGGCAGCCGCAGCACGGTGATGGGCAACCCTGTGGTCGGGATGTCGAGCGGATGCAGTCCCATATCGACGATGACGACTTCGTCGGGAGCGCGGTCGCTGCGCGCGAGACCCGCAAGAACCTGTCGCAGATGCTCGCCCCGATCCTTGACGATCGTCAGGACCGCTACGCTCATGACCGGCGCCAGAGGTCGAGCCGGTAGTGCGGCGTTGTCGTCGCGGAGACCACCGTGGTCACGTTGGCCAGCGCTGAGCGCAAGGCTTCGGTGGCGGCATCCCCACTCTGGGGATAGTCGGTTGCGCCCGTCCAATGGACGAGGACGATGTCGCCTCCCGACTGCAGGAACTCGCGGATCCTCGCGGCGGCAGCGGCAAGGTCGGCGGCGTCCCAGTAATAGGCCACCTCCGACACCACGATCAGGTCGAACCGGCGTTGATCATCGGTCCAGCGCGGAAAATTGCGTTCCTCGAAGCCGACGTTACCGAGATCACCGCAGCGCTGCCGCGCCTGGGCCAGTGCCGATGGGCTGATGTCGGTGGCCAGAAACGTCTCGCACCAGAATGCCAGCTTGCGCGTCAGGACGCCGCCCGCGCAGCCGATCTCCAGTCCGTGCCGATAGCGACGCCCGCCGAGCGCGGCGATGGTCGCGGTGTGCTTGGCGGCTTCGTAGCGACTCGATGCCAGGCTCCAGGGATCGGAGTCTCGGCTGAATATGCCTTCGAAATAGCTCGCGGGAAGCGACTTGACGTCAGACATGGCGCCTCCGGACGTAAAGGCGATCACGGGCCGCCATCTTCGTCTGCCAGGCGGGCAGCGTGAAGCCGTCGCCGAAGGCGGGGCCGAGCTGGCTGCGATGGGCCATCAGAGCCCGGTGTCGCAGGCCTGTCGGAATAGGCGCCGTCGCAACGACGCTTCGTGCCGGCGGCGGCGCGTCCGCCCAGACGACGTACTCAAACAGGGTCACAAGGCCGAGGCCCGGCGAGGTCGAGACCGCCTGGGCCAGTTCGAAGGCGGCGGCATGATCGCAATGGGGTTCATGCCCAGCGGTGACCGCGATGGCGTCGATGCGATGCCGACGGCACAGGCCGGCAAGCCGTCGTCGCGAGGCTTCAAAATCAGCCGATCCGACCGGATGAGGGTGAGCATCCGGCCAGTCCAGGAAAGCGGGCTGGGGCGCGTCCTGCCCGGCCAGGCGCCGCAGCGACAGGGCCGCCTCGCGTCGACGCAATGCGGTCAGAGCCTGGCGCGAATGGCTGTCGGCATGGGAATGCGAGCCCGCGCCATCGGTCAGGTAGACCACCGCGCCCAGGCGCCGCATTCGCGCCGCGCGAGCGATCAGGGCTCCGACACCCAGCGTCTCGTCATCGGCATGCGGCGCGAGCACGAGCCAGCGCGCCCACGCCCAGGGGCTGCGCGCGAGATCGAGGCCGAGCGTTGACGTTCGGGCTACCACAGCTCGTCTCCGTCGCCCCAGACGTCGCGGTCGAGCCAGGCGAGCGCGGCCTGGTCGCGGGCAAAGTCGGGCCCGGCCTGGCGCAGATACAGGCTGAGATCGCGGATGATCTTGTCGATGCGCTGGCCGTCGAAGGCGCTGCGCGTGCCGATCATGCGCGCGGCCAGTTCCATGACGTCGAGGCCGGCGCGCTCGACGACGCCGCGCGTCATCTGGGCGAAGGCAGGGGCGTCGGGGCTGTCGATCGCGGCGCGCTGGGCCGCTTCACGCACCCAGAGATAGGCGGTGCGGGCGGCGACCACGGCCTGCCCGAATTTGAGCCGCTGGAGCGGGTCCGATCGCGCGGCTTCCGACAGACCCCGACGGGTTTCCGCCAGGAGCGCCTCGATGCCGCCGAGATGAACTGCGGTGAAGCGCCAGGCACCGGCCGTGAAGCGCGGTTCGGTGCCATAGTCGTCAGGCTGCCCCAGCAGATTCATGGCGGTGCAGGGGAGGCCCGACAGGTCGTAGCTGCCGCTGACGGTCGCGCGCATGCCGCGTACCCGCCAGCCGGTGAGGTCGGCCCGGGCGGGGTCGTCGGCCGGGGCGACCGCGAGCTGCGTGCGACCGTCCGCCATCCGCGCGGTGACCACGGCATGGCCGAGGCCGCCGGCGCCGCTGGCAAAAGACTTGTTCCCTTGCAGATGGGTCCCGCCGTCGCCTGCGACGAGCGTAACGCCGGGCGGCGGCTCCGTTGCCCAGACGCCGAAGAGCTGGCCCTCGTCGAGACGCTGGCCGAGCCAGGCCCGCTGGTCCGGGCCCCCATACCAGGCGAAGAGCTTCAGCGCGTTGACATGCCCTTCGAACAGACGACCCAGGCTGAGATCTGCGCGGCCGATGCCGCGCAGCACGTCGAGCAGGGCTGCATTCTCCGACAGCGCATCGTCGAAGGGTTGGCCACCGCTTGCACCCGGTGCGAAGGTCTTGTGAAGCCCGGCCGCGACGATGGTGTCCACGCTTTCACGCGGAAACAGCGGGGCCGCATCATAGCGCATGCCCGATGCGATGAGCTTGTCCGAGATGGCGGCCACGCGCTGGCGCAGCGTCTGGTCGGCCGGGATGGAGCGCCTTGCGTGATGGCTCATGAGGAGGGTCCGATCGTCTGGGGCACGGGGTGTTCCGCGGCGGTCGCGCAGTCGCGCAGGAAGGCCGCCGCGCTGGCGATGCCGTCTGGATCATGCAGGCGCTGGCGGGCTTCGGGGCGCAGCGATCGCGCGCGTCTCAGCAGGTCCGGCCAGGCGGACGGCTCCGGCCAGGCCTCGATCGCGACCGCTGCACCCAGCGCGTCGAGGCGACGGGCCTTGGACATCTGCTCGCCGTAAGGTCTCGGCTCGGCCAGGCAGATCAGCGGCCTGTCGGCGGCGAGGGCCGCCGTGACGAGCCCGTCGCCGGCTGCACCCAGAATGATGGCGGCGCGGGCGATCTCGTCCTGCGCATTTTCGACCCATCCCAGGAGGGTCAGGTTGGCGGGGACTTCACCGGTCGGCGGCGTGAAGGGCCCGATGACCCGCCAGCGCATCTGTGGCGTCGCGCGGGCGGCCTCGGCGATGGCGTCCGCGTTGCCAGGCTCGCCGCCCTTGCCAAAGACGACCAGCACGACATTGGAGTGGACGTCGGCTGGACGCTGGCCGGTCAGCCCCGGCATATAGCGTGTCTTCTCGCCCACCCAGGGGGCGACGTTCGGCTCGTCGAGATCGCGGTGGAACGGGGCCAGGATCGCCCGCGCCCCTCGGAAGGCTTCGAGATGGGGCGGATCGGAGCGTTCGCCGCTCAACCTGACATAGACGGTCGGTGTCGATGCAAGCCGCGCCAGCATCGCGATCTCGACCGAGACATCGACGACCAGCAGCGACGGCCGGGCAGTAGCGATCCAGTCCGCGATTTTGGCCACGCGCTGGCGGATGCCGTCATGCCCTGTGGGAACGTAGTGCAGGGACACAGGCCGCGTCGCCTCGTCGCCACGCTTTTCGGGTTCGAGGCGATCATCGGGCAGGTCGATGCAGGCCAGACCGCCGGTGCGGCCGGCCAGGCCCGTGCCGAGCAGGACGAACTCATCCGGGAAGTGCTGAGCGATGGCCACGGCACGCCGCCGATGACCATCGCCCTGATGATGAACATAATAGCCAATCGTCATCGTCCCGCACCCACGGTCCCCGGCGCGGGCGGGGACGCGACTAATTGCGAGGAATCCATCTGCGACAGATCCAGGGTCGAGAGATCCATGTCGCAGGGCATGGGAGCAAGCTGCGCTTCCGCACGCCAGACATCGGTGTCGCCGAACTGCAAGCGGTGGTGCCGCCGCCACTGCGCGCGCTGCCGCCAATGGGCGAAAGCCGGCAGCATCGGTGCGCCGCGAGCTTCCAGCGCCGACATCGCGGTGGCCATGCCGCCCGCCGCGCGCCCGTCGCGCCTGGCCGAAACCCGCGTCCAGACCTCCGGCGCGTGCCGAAGCCGGCCCCCGGCCATGACGGCGGCCGCCACCAGCGCCCGGTCCTCGCCGGTGGGAAGCAGGGGCACGCCGCCGCAAGCCTCGTAGAGGCGTCTCGTCATGGCCAAGCTTCCCCCGGTATGGTCGCCATGGCGCGGTGCGGGGTCCCAGGCCAGGGGATCGATGGCATCCTCGATCGCGCGCACGTGCTCCCAGTAGCGATCGCACAGCGCCCGGGCGGCCGCGAGCGGGCCGCTCAGCTCCTCGGCCTCATCCAGCGCGAGCCTGCCGCCCACGATGTCGGCGCCCTGCTGGAATGCCGCCAGCGTGGTCGCGATCCAGTCCACCGGGGGGCGCGCATCGGCATCGGTGGTGATGAGAATGCCGTCGGGGCGCAGCAGTGCCGCGCCCATATCCATCGCCCTGCGTCGTGCCGTGCCGGCATGGGCCTGGCCGGGTGGGAAAATGCATTCATCGACGATCAGGTCGAGCCGCGTCGAATGGATCGTATTCATCGCCTCGATCCGCTGGCGCGACCGGTCGGTCGTGTTGTTCAAGCAGATCACGACCGCAATCCGGTCGGCGATCGTTTGCCGGGCCAGTGCATCGAGCAGGACGGGAAGGCGCGCCTCCTCGTCCTTGGCCGGGATGCAGACACAGAATTTCATCGGGCCGTGATCTCGGACGAGAGCGGCGGCGAAGGCGCAGCCGGGACCTGGATCGGGGACGGCTGGATCAGCGGGGTGAGCCGGCGCGCGGTGCTCTTGAACTGTGTGATGGCGGTGGCGCGGGGATGGCTGGCGAGCCGGCGATAGAGCTCCTCGTAGCCATCGATCATCATCTCCGCATCGCAGCGTTGCTCGGCGCGCCGGCGGCAGGCGATACGTGACAAGGTCTGCGCCGCAAGCCCCGCCGCCGCGAGGTCGGCGGGATCGTCGGGCCGCGCCAGCACGCCGCTCTGCGCGTCGATGATCTCGGGAATCGCACCGCGCGCGAAGGCCGCCACTGGCACACCGCAGGCCAGCGCCTCGGCCACGACAAGGCCGAACGGCTCCTCCCAGCAGGGCGTGCAAAGATAGGCGCTCGCCCCGCCGATTTCCCGGGCCAGATGGTCGTGATCGAGATGGCCGAGATAGGAGACCCCGTCATGCAGCCGTGGCGCAATCTCGCGATCATAATAGGCGCGGTCGCACAAAGGGCCGGCAAATTTCAACGGAACGCCAGCCAGCTTGGCCGCGTCGATCGCGAAATGCAGCCCTTTTTCGGGTACGACGCGGCCATACCAGATCCAGTAGCGCGACGCGTCCGGCTGCGGCTGGAACGCAAAGCGCTGCAGATCGATCCCGTTCGAGATGATGGCGCTGACGGGCGTGATCGCGCTCCAGGCCCGTTCGACCGAGCGCGAGATCGGGACATAGGTGACGTTATTTTGCCGGCTTAGCCGAACGCCGCTTTCCAGCCAGGCAAAGGGTGGCGTGTGCAGCGTCGACACCATGGGCATCGGCAGGGCATCGGCCATGGTGACCGGCAGATAATGCAGCGAGTTGTCGTGGACGATGTCGAAGCGCCGATGACGCAGATCGTTCATCAGCGAGAGATAGGCATGATGCTCCCGGAAGAAGGCCTCGTCATCGGCCTCGTCGGTGCCGCAGGCATCGAGCGCGGTCTCGTCGCAGATCGCCTCGGTTCCAAGGCTCGCGTCAGAGCGTGTCGAGGCGAAGACGGTGACCTCGTGGCCGCGAGTCCGCAGCGATCGCGCCAGGAAATGCGTATACATCTCCAGCCCGCCGGCGAAGGGTTCGCGGATGGGGTATTTCAGATGGGCGATGATCCCGATACGCAAAGCGCGATCCTGTGCCGATGGATGTGATGGGCTGCCGCCGGCCGGCGGCGGCAGCCGGCTCAAGGCCGGCTGCCTGACCCGCTCAGCGGGACTTTTTGTAGAGTTTCTCGGCGATCTCGAACATTTCTTCCGGGGCGTAGTCGGGCGTGAAGGCCGACGGAACACCGGTGAGCTGATGGATCTTGCCGCCCTCGGGCATGCCGTCGACGACTTCGAGCTCACCCTGCGGATCGCCCGGCAAAGCCATCTCGCCGCCGCCCCAGATCCCCGACATCGACTTGTAGTCATTGGGGCTGAAGGTATAGAGGCGACGATGCGAGCCCTCATCCAGATACTTCTGGCATTCCGGGATCTTGCTCAGATTGATGTTGGGCGTCGGCAGCATCTTCTCGATCTCGACGCCGGTGATCTGCTTTAGCGCCAGCGCATAGGCATGGGCGTGGACCGAGCCGCGCACCAGAAGATAGCCGCAGACCTCGCGGCCAGTCGGGTCGGTCAGCGTCTCGTAGACGCGCAGCTTGTGAAGACGCGCGCCGCATTCGAGATGGAAATTGTGCAGCAGGTCGGTGACGACATTGCCGGTCGTGGTGATGAAGTCATTGTTCCACGGCGCGCCATTGCTGTTGACGGGCGTCGAGCCGCCGCCATTCGAATAGAAGCTCGCGGCGAGCCGGATGTCCTTCATCAGCTCATGGGGCGCATCCGAGATGTCGCCGCCATCGGTCTCGTCACCATCATTGTCGGGGCCGTTGTTGAGCATGGCGACGCCATTGCTGACGAGCTCGACATGGCCCAGCTCTTCGGCCGTGATGCTGGCCACCAGATGATAGAATGGCTTCAGCTTGTCCTTGCTGCGGAAGTTGAAGCTCTGGAACATGTAGTTGCCGAGCGTGGACATCTCGCCATACTTGCCGCCCAGAAGTTCCTGCAGGGCTGCGGCAGCGTTGGGGTCTTTCTTCTTCGGAGCGGGCAGTTCGGCCTGCAGTTTATCGACTCGCATGAACATGGTGGCTCTCCTGTGATCCTGTGAAGCTCAACGGGTCGGTTCGGGGAGCGTTCCGGGTAGGGGGGCGAACCGTCGAAAAGAGACGGTTCTGGCTTTGGCTGCATTGCCGCCGCGATTTTGTGCAAACTTATGGAAAGAGCCGACGCCGCCCGGGGGCGCTCCAGGAGCGGCCTTGGTTGACATCGATCAAAGCCCGCCGGTAAGTCCGCGCCCCAGCCTCACGTCCAAGGCCGGCGAACTCGCGTCACAGCGAAAAGGTCAGATCATGGACGACAACCACGCCGATGCGCGCGAGCATTTCTTTGCGGCCATGAGGGTGATGGCCACATCACCCGATAGCCTGCAAACGCGGCTTGCCCATGCGAATGTCAGTATCCTCAATGTCTCGATCGATGAATTCGCGGGGGATGCCGAGCTCAAGATCAAGTTCGCGCGGATACTCGACCGGCTCGCGATCGACCAGGACGACATTGCCGTCGTCGCGCTCGAAACCGCCGCGAATATGACCGATATCGAGGCGATGGCGACCGCCAGCCTGATCTGCGACTTCTATTACGATCTGGGCGGATAGGTCTTTTTCCGAACAGGCTGCCGGCCCGGTGCGGCCGCTGCGCGAGCGCGGCCACAAGAAAACAAGACTCTTGGGAACCCGGCGCGCTCATCTTGGTTGGGTCTGCGCCGCCAGGAGTCGGCACTCCATGACAAGCATCGCCATCGTCGGTACCGGGCCCAGTGCGATCTACGCGCTCCAGGCGCTTCTGGCATGCCGCCGTCCGCTCACCGTCACGCTGTTCGAGGCAGGCGACATCGCCGGTGTCGGGACGCCGTACGATCCGCGCCAGAACACCATCGAGATGCTGGCCAATATCGCCAGCGTCGAGATCCCGCCGGTCGGCGTGACATTGCTCGACTACCTGCGGCAATGCGATGCCGCTGCGCTGGCCCGGATCGGCGTCGATCCCGATGCTTTGGGCGAGCGCGAATTCTATCCGCGCATCGCGCTCGGCGCCTATTATCAGGACCGTCTTGAGGCGTTGGTCGCCTCAGCCGAGGAGGCTGGGCACGCTGTCCGAATCCTGACGCGGCATCGTGTCGTCGATGTGGTTCCGACGGGCGCCGGCATCGATATCCGCTATAGCGCGGCAGGCAGCGGGCCGCGCAGCATGCAGGCCGACAAGGTCATCCTGGCGACAGGGCATGTCGTGCCGGCGAGCGGCGCTGCCGCGTCCCTCCATGCCACGGGCGGGCTCGATAGCGCGCATGCCATCGGCATCTTCGGTTCGTCCTTGTCGGCAATCGATATCGCGGTGTCGGTCGCGACCGCACGCGGCCGCTTCGTCGAGGATCGCTACATCCGCGATGCGGATATTCCCCCCTTCACGCTGACGATGATGTCGCGCGGCGGCAGGCTGCCCGAGGCAGATTTCTTCTGTCCGCTTCCCGCCGAGGCCGCGGCTGGCTTCACTGAGGACGATGTGGCGGAACTGGTGCAGGCTGCCCGCCCTGGGACCGTTTTGGAAACGGTGTTTGCGCGTTTTGCCAGACTGCTTGCGCAGGCCGACCCTGACTATGCGACCCGTATCGGCCTCGACGGCCTGACGGCCGACAGCTTCGCGACGGCCTATTTCGGCGAGCGTGATCGACATGCACCGTTTGCATGGGCGCGGCACAATCTCGCGGAGGCCGAACGGAATCAGTGCGGGGGCCATGTCGTGGCCTGGCGCTATGCGATCCTGCGCAGCCACGAGCCTTTCGCGCTGTGCCTCGATGCACTCACGCCCGACGAGCGCGACCGCTTCAATGCAGGTCTGAAGCGGGTTTTTGCGGATAATTACGCGGCCGTGCCGCCGCTCTCGATCAAGCGGCTGATCGCCCTGCATGACGCGGGCGTGCTGACGGTGGTCAAGCTGCCGGAGGGCTACACCGTCGAGACCGACGAGCACACCGGGCTTTCCCGCATCGGCGGCGGGGAGAGCGACCTCGTTTTCGATCGCATCGTCGATGCACGCGGCCTTGCGCCCGCCGACGAAGACAAGTTCCCGTTCCCGACGCTGCGCATGGTGCTGATGGCCAATCGCGATCTCGATGAGGAGCGCGAGGGCGATGCGGTTCGCGTGGACGTCGATTATAGGCTGACCCGGGGTATCAATCCGCTGCGCGAGGTCTGGTGCCTGAGCCTGCCGTTCCTGCTGGATCGGAAGCCGTTCATCCAGGGGCTGACCAGCGCAGCCGAAATGGGGCGAGCGGCCGCCGAAGCGATCATTGGCGATCTCGAAGGGCCAAAACCCGAGGATTCGAGCCAGCTCGACGATCTCATCGAGATCATCGCGTCGACGCAGCCCATCATCCTCGCCGACAGCGCCGTGATGCTCGCGCCGCGGTCAGGTTCAGACGCCGCGTCCTCGCCGGGCAGCCGATAGCCGCTCCCGGACGATCGTCGTATAGCCACCGGTCAGGCGAGCCGGTCGACGAGGTCCTGCTCGGCAAAGCGCAGCGTGAAGACCGTGCCTGTCCCGGCATCGGAGCGCCATTGCGTCTGCGCACCGAGCTGGATCGCCAATGTCCGGATCAGGGTGTCGCCGATGCCGCTGCGCCGATCGCTGGCGAAGCCTGTGCCGTTGTCGGACACGGTGATCGCCCGGTCGCCATCACTTGCATCCAGATGGATGGCGATCAGCCCGGGGCGGTCGTTGGGAAAGCCGTGGCGGAGGGCATTGGCCAGAACCTCGTGGAGGATCAGGGCAAATGATGTGGCATGGTCCAGCGGAACGTCGAAATCGTCGCCTGTGACCTTCATCTCGATTCCGTCCCGGCCGAGCGAATGCGTCAGCGAGCGGATGAGCAGTTCGATGAACGGGCGGGCGCGCAAGGCCGAGGAGCCGACATCCTGCAGCTGCGCATGCACGGCCGCCATCGCCTCGACACGATCCCGCAGCGACCGCAACTCCGCGACTGAACCGGGTGAGGCCCGGCGGATATGCAGGCTGACCAGACTGGCGGTCACCTGCAGGTTGTTCTTCACCCGGTGGTGGACCTCGCGCAGCAGGACGCGCTCATAGGACAACGCCCGCTGCAGATCCGCGGTCGCGGTTTCCACCGCCTCTTCGAGGCGCCGCTTGGTGTCGGCCGGCGAGGCGTGCTGCAGGATCCTGGGCAGGAGGAAGGTGAAGGCCGCGGCGGTGATCAGCGACACCACTGCCGTTCCCACCATGATCGAAAGCGCAAACCAGTTATGGGGCGACCTTGAGGTCACCGCATGCGCGGCATGAACGAGGTGGCTCAATCCGCAGGCGACGATGAACACGACGAAGCCGGCCCAGAGCCAGCGGAACGGCAGCTCGTTGCGCCAGCGAGCGAACACCACCGCCATGACGATGGGAATCCAGAAATAGGCGATCGCGACCCCGAGATTCGCAAGGATCGTGATCTCGCGCCAGTTGGCGGGAGCAGCATCGGACGTGCAGATCGCGTACAGGAACTGCAACCACTCGATCATCTCGGGCTCCGCGGCCTTGACCGGCCCGCCATTGTGAATGTGAAGCTCGGGCGTCTCGTCGTCGCCATCTGCAAAAGTCGGCTCGCTTCAGTTTGGTTCCAGAAAGGAATGCGGCCAAAAGTCCGCCAGATCAAACGCATCCGCCAGGTTGGTCCTCCGGGAAGAGGGCCGACGGCGGCGCGCGGGTCGCCACACGCCTTGCCGCGCCTTCCTTCACGCGACCGCGGCGACAGGCTGCGGTCTGTGATGAACCATGTCGCAGCCGCTGCCAAGTCGGCACGTGCACCGCATGCGCGCCGAACCTTTTGCACCTCACCGGGTTTTTCCTTCCGGCCGTCTTTGGGCCAGGGAGACAAGGGAGACGCGCATCATGACGGATATCGCACCGAACCATTCGATCCAGCAGCAGCCTGGTGATCGGCCCGACCTGCTGATCTTCGAGATCGTCGCCAAGATCACGGAAGCCGACATCGAATGGATGGCCGCCCGGGTCCAGACCGCGTTCGATACGGTCGAGACGATCGATATGCTGATCATCATGCGCCATTTCGAAGGGGCGGAGCTTGGCGCCATCTTCGACGCGGAGGCGATGAAGGCGCAGATGCGGTCGCTGCGCCATGTCCGCCGTTACGGCGTTGTGGGGGCGCCGTTCTGGGCGAAGGCGATGATCAATCTGTTCAGCCCGCTGACGCCGGTGGAGGAAAAGACCTTTTCGCTTGAGGAGGAGGCGCAGGCCCGCATCTGGATTTCGGCCCCTCACCCGGTGTCGCCGTAATCGGGACAAGGCGTGCTCCTGATCGAGATGTCCGGTTCCAACGGTTTCACTTTGCCTGTCTTGACCGCTGCCGAGCCGGCGGACCGCCTGGACCGTCGCTTCTTCGCGCGGCCGGCCGATCTCGTCGCCCGCGAATTGATCGGATGCAGCCTGATTTTCAAAGGTGTCGGCGGCGTCATCGTCGAAACCGAAGCTTATGACGACCAGGACCCGGCGTCCCACAGTGCCCGGGGGCCGACCGCGCGCAACCGCAGCATGTTCGGCCCGCCGGGCCATGCCTATCTCTACCGATCTTACGGGCTGCACTGGTGCTTCAACATCGTGTGCGGCGTCAGCCCAGGCGCTGGGGTTCTGGTACGCGCGCTGCATCCGGTCACCGGGATTATCGCGATGCGGCAGCGACGCGGCGACGGCCCCGACACGAAGCTCTGCGCGGGGCCGGGGCGGCTGTGCGCCGCGCTCGGCCTCGACGGTGCCTGGGACGGCCATGATTTGAGCCAGCCACCTTTCGCATTGCTGGCCGCCACCGAGAGACAGGATGTGCTGGCCGGCCCCCGTATCGGCATCTCGCGCGCGGTCGATGTGCCATGGCGCTTCGGGCTCGCCGGCTCGCCCTGTCTGAGCCGGCCGTTCGGCCGCTTCGTGAAACTGCCACCGGGTGATCTTGCTCCCTGAATGCCGAACGCCGCCGGCTTGGAGGCCGGCGGCGGACATGGTGGCGATCGGCGGTGGGCAAAAACCCGGTTACGGGGTCATCACAACCTTGATGCAGCCATCGGTCTTGTCGCGGAACTTCTCGTAGAGCCCCGGCCCCTCTTCGAGCGTCGCGCGATGCGTGATGACGAAGGTCGGATCGATCTCGCCATCAAGGATCTTCTCGAGCAGCGGGGCGAGATAGCGGTGGGTGTGTGTCTGCCCGGTGCGGATGGTGATGCCCTTGTTCATCAGCGCGCCGAAGGGCAGCTTGTCGAGAAAGCCGACATAGACGCCCGGCACCGAAAGGGTGCCGCCCTTGCGGCAGGACATGATCGCCTCACGCAGGACATGGGGCCTGTCGGTGCCGAGGAACATCGCCGCCTTGACCTTGTCGACCACGGCATCGACCGACCCACCCGCATGGGCTTCGGCGCCGACCGCGTCGATGCAGCGATCGGGACCGCGGCCCTTGGTCATCTCCATCAACCGGTCATAGACATCGACCTCGTCGAAGTTGATGAGTTCGGCCTTGCCATAGGTCGCCGCCATCTGCAGCCGCTCGGGAACATTGTCGATCGCAATGACGCGGCCGGCCCCGAGCATCCAGGCGGATTGCATCGCGAACTGGCCGACCGGGCCGCAGCCCCAGACAGCGACGGTGTCGCCAGGCTCGATCTCGGCGTTCTCGGCTGCCATGTAGCCGGTTGGGAAGATGTCCGACAGAAACAGGACCTGCTCGTCGGGAATGCCGTCGGGGATCTTGATCGGTCCGACATCGGCGAAAGGCACGCGCAAAAACTCGGCCTGGCCGCCGGCATAGCCACCCAGCATATGGGAATAGCCGAACAGCCCGGATGGCGAATGGCCCATGGCCTTGCGGGCCATTTCGGCATTGGGGTTGGAGCGGTCGCAAAGCGAGAACATCGACTTCTTGCAGAAGAAGCATTCGCCGCAGGCAATGTTGAACGGCACCACAACGCGATCGCCGACCTTCAGCTTGGTGACGCCGGAGCCGACCTCGACGACTTCGCCCATGGTCTCGTGGCCAAGGATATCGCCGCTTTCCATGGTCGGCATGTAGCCGTCAAAGAGATGCAGGTCCGAACCGCAGATCGCGCAGGAGGTCACCTTGATGACGACGTCGCCCGCGTCCTGGATGGTCGGATCGGGGACGGTGTCGCAGCGGATATCGCCTTTGCCGTGCCAGCAGAGAGCTTTCATATGTTTGGGTCCTTCACGGGCCCCCCCAGCCGTGAACGTGGCCGGCTTGCAGACGTTCCGGTCGGATGGGGCTTTTGCACTGGCCCGTCACCGTCTGTCCTTGGGGAACATCTGTCATGGCTGGCCGTATAGTGGGCACCACGTCAGGCTGCCGGAGCATTCATGAACATCGCGATGTCACCAAAGGCCAGCCTGCTGCTGTCGCTGATCGCCGCGATCTGGGCGGGATCGGCTCTGCCGGCGCTGGCGATCACGGCTGCCGAGATCAATGCCGTGACCTTTGCCGACCGGAACCGGCAACAGGCCGAGGGTCCCGATCCCTTCATCGTCAAGGCGCAGGTCCTCTTGAGCCGGCGCAGTGTCTCGCCCGGTGTCATCGATGGTCTCGACGGCGAGAACTTCCGCAAGGCGGTGGCTCAGTTCCGGCGCCAGCAGCGGCTGCCGGCGGGCGACGAACTCGACGAATTGGCCTGGCTCGGCCTCGGCGGCGAGACCTCCGTCGACGTCATCGCGACCTATGCGCTGACCGAGCAGGATGTCGCCTATGACTATGTCGCCGAAGTCCCGCGCGATTACGCGGAGCAGGCGCAGATGAAGCGGCTGTCCTATACCAGCCCGCCGGAGATGCTGGGAGAGCGCTTTCACATGAGCGAGGCGCTGCTCGTCGCGCTCAATCCCGGTGAGGGCTTTGGGACTGCCGGGACCCCTATCCTTGTCGCCTCGGGGTTGCGCACGCCCGAAAAGGGCGTTGCGGCGCGGATCGATGCCGTGAAGAGCACGGGTATGGTGCTGGTCTTCGGAGCGGCGGGTCAGGTGCTCGCAAGTTATCCCGCTACGATCGGCAGCGACGACACGCCTTCGCCCTCGGGCGAATTCACCATCGAGCGCGTCGTGCGCAATCCGAACTACACCTACAATCCCGAGAAGAACTTCCAGCAGGGTCGAAATACCAAAGTGCTGGTTCTGCCTCCCGGTCCTAACGGGCCTGTCGGCACGGTCTGGATCGCGCTGTCGAAGCCGACCTTCGGCATTCACGGCACTCCCGAGCCGGCGAAGGTCAGCAAGACCAATTCGCATGGTTGCGTCCGTCTGACCAATTGGGATGCGCAGGAACTGGCCGATCTGGTGACCGTCGGCGTGCCGGTTCGCTTCGTCGATTGAAACGAGACCATGGACGTCATCCCGCTGATCGGATACCTCGCGGCAGCCTGCTCGGTCACGAGCTTCGTGCCGCAGGCCTATAAGATCATCCGCACGCGCGACACTACAGCCCTGTCACCACCGATGTATGCCTTGACGACAACCGGCTTCCTGCTCTGGACCGTCTATGGCATCGGGCAGGGGCAATGGCCGCTGATCCTGACCAATGCGATCTGCTTCGTCCTGGCTGCCTTCATACTGGTGATGACGCTGCTCCCGGCAACGAAGAAGGATGCCGTAGCGGATGCGCTGACACCGCAGGACTGATCGGCCGCACGATCGCGTGCTGGGCTCGCCCAAGCGTCTCAGCGCAAAAACGCGGCGATCCCGCCTTATCGGGCTGGCGCGGGGCGCTGTGCCTCGACATCATCGGCGTCATCGCGTTCTGGCGGGGATAAAGTGCGGTCCGGCGTGCGGGGCGGCCGTCCCCGCATGACATAGCTGTCGTGCCGTGGAGCCGTGGTCAGCTGCTCGACCCTGTCGTGGAAGGGTGAGAGCACGCAGACGGGGTCGGTGTTGCGGGCATCGCCGGTCAGCGCCATCGCCTGGCAGCGGCAGCCGCCGAAATCGATCTCGCGCCGGTCGCAGCTCCGGCAGGGCTCCACCATCCAGTCGGTGCCCCGAAAGGCGGCGAAGGCGGGCGAGCCGTGCCAGATCTCATCGAGGGCGTGTTCGCGAACGGACCAGAAGGACAGGCCCGGGATCGATTGCGCGGCATGGCAGGGCAGCACCAGCCCGCGCGGCGTGACGTTGAGCGATTGCCGGCCCCAGCCATTCATGCAGGGCTTCGGGTAGCGGGCAAAGTGATCGGGCGGGACATAGTCGATGGTGATGTCGCGTGCGGTGCGCTCGCGCAGGGCGGGGAGTTGTTCGCGCGCGGCCAGTGCGTCGGCGAGGTCGGGCATCAGCGCCTCGCGGTTGCGGGCAGCCCAGCCATAATACTGCGCATGGGCAAGCTCGACCCGCCCCGCACCCATGGCGATCACCTCATCGACCAGGGCGCTCATGCTGGCGATATTGCCCCGGTGCAGCACGGCATTGACCGTGAGCGGCAGACCGGCGTCGATGACCCAGGCGGCAAAATCGCGCTTGCGCTGGTGCGAGCCGCGCAAGCCCGCAATGCGATCGGCGTTTGCGGCCCCGACATCCTGGACGGAGAGCTGGACATGGTCGAGGCCCGCTTGTGCCAGTTCCGACAGACGCGCCTTGTCGAGGCCGATGCCCGAGGTGATGAGGTTGGTGTAAAGGCCAAGCTGCGCTGCGGCTGCGACGAGTTCGACGAGATCATGTCGCGCCGCCGGTTCGCCGCCGGAGAGGTGCAGCTGCAGGATGCCCAGCGCCGCCGCCTGTTCGAAGACGCGAATCCAGTCGGCCGTCGCCAGTTCGTCGGCCTTGCGGTCGAGTTCGAGCGGGTTCGAGCAATAGGGACAGGCAAGCGGGCAGCGATGGGTGAGCTCGGCCAGCAATGCGAAGGGGGCTGGCGCGGTCACGGTCGTTCCACCAGGCGGCGCGTCACGAGATCGTCGATCAGGGCGCTGGCCTCCCGCTCGATGCGGCCGCGATCGACCGCGTAGCGGGACGCGAGGACATCGACGATATCGGCAAGGCTGCGCTGCCCGTCGCAGAGTTCGAGAATGGCCGCCGATGACGCGTTGACGCGCAGCACATGTTCGGGAGCAAGCAGATTGAACCCGCCCCGGACCCGGTCGATTTGCAGGCGAACCCCCCTGGCGAGTTTCGGGCGAGAGTCCGCCGTGATCATAACGCCGCCCGGAAGGCGCCCGGCGGCGTCTGGCCGCCTTCGCCATAGGCATGATCGAGCGCATCCAGCATCGCCCAGAGCACGTCGCATTTGAATTCGAGTGCCGCGATCACCGCCTGCTGGTCGGCCGGCGTCACGGCGTGGGCGGTGACATAGGCCAGGGCGCTTTCGACATCGCGCGAGGCCTGTTGCGGCCGCTGCGTGAAATAGCTCAGGCTCTCGGCGCTGACGAAATCGTAATGCGCCAGCATCCCGGCGACGCGCGTCTTGATCACCTGTGGCGAAAACAATTCGGTCAGGGACGACGCCACCGCCTCCAGCAAAGGGCGCTCTCGGACGAAGCCGATATAGGCACCGACCGCAAAGCGCGTCGCCGGCAGAACGCCCTTGAAGGCGATCACATCCGCCCGGGCGAAGCCCAGGCTCTCGCAGAGCCGCAGCCAGCGCTCGATTCCGCCCTCGCCATCGGCGCCCCCGTCATGATCGACGAGGCGCTGGCGCCAGTCGCGCCGCAGCGCCGGATCGTCAAGCCGCGCGATCAGGCTGGCGTCCTTGCGCGGGATCGCGGCCTGATAGGCATAGCGATTCAAGGCCCAGGCCTGGACCTCGGTCCTGCTGCAGCGGCCGGCATGAAGCCGCAGATGAAATGGGTGCTTGTCGTGATAGCGCCGGGCTCCGACCTCGCGCAGCGCATCCAGCAGGGCTTCCGGCGACAGCAGGGTCACAGCGCGATCTCCAGCCCGTCATGGGCAATTTCGACCCCGGCACTCTGGACCAGAGCGCGCTCGCGCGAGCCCTCGATCAGCACGGGGTTGCTGTTGTTGATATGGGTGTAGATCTTGCGGGAGGCGGGCAGGCTGGCAAGCCAGTCAAGCGAGCCGCCCGGGCCGGTCATCGGCATGTGACCCATCCGCCGGCCGGTCTTTTCGCCCAGGCCGCTGCGCCGCATTTCGTCGTCATCAAACAACGTGCCGTCGAAGAGGATGATATCGGCGCTCTCGGCATGGTGCCTCACGCTGTCGGTCAGCGCGGCGCAGCCAGGAATGTAGACGAGCCGGGCATGAGGCCCCGCGACCGAAAGACCGGCGGTTTCGCCTGCCTCGCTCTCGGTGACGGGATTTGAATCTTCGAGATACAGCGGGGCTTTACCGGGCACGACGAAGAGCCTCATCGCGATTGCGTGTTTGCTGTGAAACAGCGCCTCGGGCTCCGGGCTTTTCCAATCCGCGCTCAGGGGCTGCAGCATCGGATTGGCCGCGATGGCCGAGCGGACCGGTTCGAGCGCCCAAATTTCAAATGCGTGCCGCTCCCGCAGCGACAGCAATCCAGCGACATGGTCGATCTCCGCGCTGGTCAGCACCACGCTGGTGATCGGCGAATGCCTGGTCTCCTGCGGCCAGAGTGCCGGCGTGGCGCGTAGCTGCTGGTTGATGTCGGGCGAGGCGTTGACGAGGACGCAGCCCTCCTCGTCGATCAAGGCCAGCGAGGCTTGTGTTCGCCACGAAACACGCGGATCGCGCGCCCAGGCCAATTCGCACTGGGCGCAGCGACAATTCCATTGCGGAAAGCCGCCGCCCGCGGCGGAGCCGAGAACGACGGCCTTCATCGATGGTCAGCGATCGGTATCGATTGCGGCTGTGACGGCCGGCACGGCGTGAAGGTCGTCGCCTTCGCTCGATGGTGCATAGGCGGTCACTTCCATGCCGCAGGCGATGTCTTCGATCGTCGGGGTTTCCCAGGTCATCATCGTCTCCTTATGGCTGAGGTGAAGGAACGTAACAGGCCAGCGATTGATCCGCGGTGGCTTGAAGGGTCGGGACACGAAATGTTGATCAGCGCATAGCCTGGCGCAATCTGGCCGTTTCGCCCTCCCCGAGGGGCGTCAAGCCGATGCGCTGCGTGCCAGACGCGAAAACACGAGGCCGCCGATCAGCCCCGTGGCCGACATCGTCAGAAGGCCGATCTCGCCGCGCACGGCGGCGACCAGCGTCGGCATCGGGGTGAAATACCCCATCAGCGAGAAGGCCGCCCAGATTCCGAGGAACCCGGCCAGGGCATAGACCAGTGCCGCCGGCGCCGGCACGAAGCGCGATGCGACGAAGGCTGCAGCGAAGGCGGGCAGGAACGCCGCGGCGGCGATCGCGCCCATCACCGGGCCAAAGCCGAGGAGATCCTGGGCGGTCGTCCTGAGATGCAGCGCCCCGGTCACCGGGCCCCCCATCTGCGCAATCGCGGCCAGGTTGAATTGCGTCTGCGCGATGCTGCCGAGGATGGCGGTGATGACCACTGCGACGAGGAATGCGATCAGAAGCCGCACGGCACTTTTGGTCGTCATCCGCGTTCTCATCCTCGGCCACAGCGCGTTGCAATCATCCGCACCGGTGCGGTCTTTCGGCATTTGGGAGAGATATCTTGAGGCGCAAGTGGACCGCATGGCTGACGGCCGCCGTTGTGATGGTCGCACCGGCCGTCCTGGCCGCCGATCCCGTGGCGCGGGTCGACCCTTCGCTCTACCGGGTCGAGACGATGGTGGCCGGGCTGGAGCGTCCGTGGTCGGTCGCCATCCTGCCCGACGGGCGCATGCTGATCACGGAACTGCCCGGGCGGCTGCGGCCGGCGCCTCTCGACGGTCTGCCGCCGATCTATGTCGGCGGCCAGATGGGGCTGATGGATGTCGCGCCCGACCCCGATTTCGCCAGCAACAGCCTGATCTATCTGACGCTCGCTTATGGCACGCCGTCGGCCAACAATGCCCGGCTGGTCAGGGCGAAGCTCGATGGCGACCGCCTCTCGGACGTCACCATCCTGTTCAGCGCGACGCCCAAATCCGGCCATTCCAACAATGGCAGCCGCATCGCGTTTCTGCGTGACAAGACGCTGATCATGACGCTTGGCGACGGGTTCGACAGACGCGAGGCGGCTCAGGACCCGTCCAACCATCTCGGCAAGATCGTGCGCCTGAACCGGGACGGCAGCGTGCCGGGGGACAACCCGCTGGCGGGGCGCCCCGGCACAGCGCCGGAGATCTTCAGCCTCGGCCACCGCAATGTGCAGGGCGTGGCGGTCGATCAGGCCACGGGCGCGCTTCTGGTGTCGGAGCACGGGCCGCGTGGCGGCGACGAGATCAACGACGTCCGGGCCGGGCTCAATTACGGTTGGCCGCTGATCACCGGCGGTCGCGACTACAGCTTCGCCCAGGTGACGCCGTTCCGGGCGCTGGCGGGTTTCGAGCCGCCGCTGCTCGAATGGACGCCCTCGATCGCGCCTGCCGGGCTTGCGATCTATGACGGTGCGCTGTTTGCCGGCTGGCGCGGCGACTTGCTGGTGCCCGCCCTGGTCGAGCGCGCGGTGCGGCGGGTGCGACGCGAGAAGGGCCGGATCACTGGCCAAGAACTGCTGCTGGCCGAACTTGGCGAGCGGATACGTGACGTCCGCGTCGCACGCGATGGCGCGCTGCTCGTGCTGACGGACGGGCCGAAAGGGAGTTTGCTGCGCGTGGTCCCGACAACCCCGCGGTAAAGGCGCGTCTCCTCGTCAATCCGGCACTTTGAGATGGTGCAGGCGGGTCGGCTGCCGCAGCAGGTAGCCGCCGCCCTTCACATGCTCGGCGAGAATGTCGAAACGCTTCATCACCCTTCCGCGTTCCTCCAGCGCCCTGTCCTTGAGCGCGGGGTCGGCGCCGACAACGCGATCGATGAAGTGCGAGACCGTCGTATAGGTCTCCACTCTGTCATACTCACGGGAGGCGACGAGGTGCAGTGACCGGCTGCGCAAAGCGGCTGCGATGGCATCCTGCACAGCCAAACGAAACGGCGTTTTGTCCTCGATCGGCCGCATCGATTGAAAGAACGTCCCCTCGGGCAGCGGCTCGGCGATGATGACGGCGCCGCCCGGCTCGACAATGCGGGCCGCCTCCGTGAGGGCTCCCGCCAGGCCTTCGAGAGGGACATGGCGCAGGCTGTCGATATAGATCGCCGCATGCACCGCGTTGTCGGTGAAGGGCAGGCGGGCTGCGGTTGCCTGCCGCAGGATCGCCGTCGGCGCCATCCTGCGTGCCTCGGCCAGGACCGTTTCGTCGGCATCGATGCCGGCGACCCTGGCTCCGCTCTCGGCCAGTGCCTTCAGCAGGATGCCGCGCCCGCAGCCGACCTCGACGATGCGCCGCTCCTCGAGGGGGGAGAGGATCGCCTTGATGACCCTGAGTGTATCATCGACGGGGCGTGCACGCATAGCGTTCGGGCCTGATGGAGACGCGCGAGCCTAACGCCAGACAACTGCCGGTAGACAAGCCTTGCATGCTGCCGCTTCACAAATGCTGTGCATATCGGCGCCTGGGATGAGCACAGCCTAGCCTAGCCTAGCCGGTGAGCGCAGCAAGCTTGGACAGGTCTATATTTGCGCCGCAGACCAGTATGCCAAGCCGCTCGCCGGCTGCCGGCCGATAGGCGCCGCAGAGCAGGGCGCCGAGCGCGGCCGCGCCACCGGGCTCTACCGCCAGCCGGAAGTCGCGCCAAAGCGTGACCTGCGCTTGGGTGATGGCGGCATCGGGGATGAGGACGACGTGGTCGACGCTGTCCTTGCAGACCTCGTAGACCAGCGGGCCGACGTTGCGGGCGCCCAGCGAATCGGCGGCGAGCGAGGCAACCTTGACCTCGACCGGTCCCTTCGCCTCCAGCGCCGCCTGCAGGGCGCGCGAACCTTCCGGCTCGACGCCGACGACCTTGACCTTGGTGCCGGCAAACCAGGCGGCGATGCCGGAGATCAGCCCGCCGCCGCCGACCGCGACCAGCACGGTGTCGAGATCGGGTTCCTGATCCTGCCATTCCCGGCCGAGCGTGCCCTGGCCGGCGATGGTTTCCTTGGCCGCAAAGGGATGGATCTTGAGCGCGCCGGTGTCGGCGACGAAGCGGTCGCAGGCCGCCTGCGCGTCGTCATACTGCGCGCCGCCGATGACGACCTGCGCGCCGAAGCGGCGGATCGCCTCGATCTTGGCGGCAGGCGAAATCTCGGGGACGAAGATCGTCGCCTTCACGCCGCGTGCCCTTGCGGCATAGGCGACGGCCGCGCCGTGATTGCCGCCCGACGCCGCTGAGACGCCGGCTGCCGGCACGTCGAGCGACAGCAGGTTGTTGAAGGCGCCGCGTGTCTTGAAGGAGCCGGCATGCTGCAGGCATTCGAGCTTCAGCGAGATGTCGGCATCCGAGTCGAAAGCACCCGTTCCCAGCCGCATCACGGGTGTGACGCGGGCTTGGCCGGCAATGCGCTGCGCGGCAGCCTCGATCATGGCATGCGGCACGGGGCGGTCGGTCATGACAGTGTCTCCTCAAGCATGCGGTCCGGCGTGAAGCTCCAGATCGCGATCTCGAGACCGTGCCTATCGTGTCCGATCTCGCGCGGGAAGGCGCGGCCGCGCCCGGCATGCATGTGCTTTGCGACCACGAGCCCGGCCAACGCATCGAGCAGATCGTCCGGCTGGGCTCCCCGGGGCGGGGGGCCTGCCAGCACGGCCTCCGGCAGCCCTTCCGCCCGCAACAAGGCTAGCCTTTCGGCGCGTCCCTCGGGGGCCCTCTTGGGAAAATCCAAAGGGCGGCCTCCATTCATCGACCAGAACGCAACCTCGGGGTGAACCTCCTTGACGCGGGCGGCGAGAGCAGGCGCGCCGACCAAGAGGCGGTCGATCTCGCGGATCTTGGGCAGGATCATGAAGGCCTGGCGGCTGAAACCGCGCCTGCCGTCACTGTCGCGGCGCGCGATCGCGCAGGCCTCGGCATGGGAGGCGGTGATGTCGGCCATACCGATCACGGGGCGATCGACGGCGTAGACCGCCGCGCGCGATGGCATGCTGAAGACGGAGCTTCGGCGCCGCCCCAGCACGGCGCGTGCCGCCTGCTCGGGGCCGCGCCCATCCCCGATGATGCGGTCGGGCAATCCGATCGGCATGTCGATGGCAATCAGGCAGGGGGCATGAACGCTGTTCACGATGTCTTCGAAGCGAGCGAAACAGGCGATCACGGGGCTTGTTTCCAAGTTTGCATCGGCGATTGCCGCAATCCAGCCCGCCTTGCAGCCGTCCACCCCCGCGATCCAAGCCATGCACCTCCTCCTTCATCCGCCTTTCGCAGAACTGACGTTGCATGCGCGTCGCGTCTAGTGTGCAGTGCAGCGAACATCCGCCGCCGTCACGGCCGCTGGCGTCAGGAGATATCCCATGCCGATCCGACCGCGCCGCAGTGCGCTTTATATGCCGGGCTCGAATGCGCGCGCGCTCGAGAAGGCCCGCGACATTGCAGCCGACGCGCTGATCCTCGATCTGGAGGATGCGGTGGCCCCCGAAGCGAAAGCGGCGGCCCGAGACCAGGTCTGCGCGGCGGTGAAAGCCGGCGGCTATGGCCGGCGCGAGTTGGTGATCCGCACCAACAGCGTCGACACGCCCTGGTTCATGGATGATCTCGCAGCGGCGGTGGAAGCCAATCCCGACGCCATCCTGATCCCGAAGGTCTCGGCGCCCGAGACCCTGCAGCAGATCGGCGCGCAGTTGAACGGGCTCTGGGCGCAGCCGACGCTGCGGGTCTGGGCGATGATCGAGACGCCGCTCGCCATCCTCGATGCGGAGAAGATCGCCCGCGCCGCCCGCGATCCCCGTGCGCGGCTGGCCTGTTTCGTGATGGGCACCAACGACCTGGCGAAGGAAACGCGCGCTCGCTTCGTGCCGGGCCGCGCGCCGATGCTGCCCTGGCTGACCAGCGCGATCCTGGCGGCGCGGGCCTATGGCATCGACATCCTCGACGGGGTCTATAACGATCTGAAGGATGAGGCCGGCTTCAAGGTCGAGTGCGAACAGGGCCGCGATCTCGGTTTCGACGGCAAAACGCTGATCCATCCGGCACAGGTCGGGATCGCCAATACCGTGTTTGCACCCGATGCGGCGGAACTGGATCAGGCGCGGGCGATCATCGCCGCCTTCGCCGAGCCGGAAAATCAGGGCAAGGGCGCGATCCAGCTTGGTGGCCGCATGGTCGAATTGCTGCATGCCGAGATGGCGAAGCGGGTTGTGGCGCTCAGCCAGGCGATCGGGGGGTGAGGCCAGCGCGTCGTGGTCGGGCTTGACCCGACCAATTCAAGGCCATGACCGTGATGATGCTTCGTCCTGCGTGAGATTCCCGGGTCCACGCGGGCGCGGCCCGAGAATGACGCAATATCGTTACGCCTTGCCCGCCTTCGCCGCCTTGGCCCGTTCCATCGCCTCGACGATAAGTTCCTTGGCCTTCTTGGCGTCGCCCCAGCCGGCGAGCTTGACCCATTTGCCGGGCTCCAGATCCTTGTAGTGCTCGAAGAAGTGCTGGATCTGGTCGAGCGTGATCTTGGGCAAATCGGTGTAGTTGTGGACGTTCTCGTAGCGCTTGGTCAGCTTGGGGACCGGGACCGCGATGATCTTCTCGTCGCCGCCACCCTCGTCCTCCATCAGCATCACGCCGATCGGGCGCACCGCGATGTAGGAGCCGGGTATCAGAGGGCGGGTGTTGGCGACCAGCACGTCGCAGGGGTCGCCGTCCTCGGAGAGCGTGTGCGGGATGAAGCCGTAGTTTCCGGGGTAGCGCATCGGCGTGTAGAGGAAGCGGTCGACGAAGAGCGTGCCGGCCTCCTTGTCCATCTCGTATTTGATCGGCTCGCCGCCGATCGCCACTTCGATCACGACATTGACTTCTTCGGGGGGATTCTTGCCGATTGAGATGGCATCGAGGCGCATGTCTGTGGACCTGTCAGGATTGGAAACGGGCGTCTTATGAGGGCTTGAGTGGAAAACTCCAAGCCCGACGTTAGCACCAGGTTAACCGCGTCGATTTGCGCTTGTGCCGCTGCGCTGATATCGGGCAAGGCATGATATCTCATTCGAGCCGCGCCGGTCGCGCATCGTGCGGTTTGCGCTCGTGCTGAGCCGCCTGCGCCCAGATGAAGACCGCTATGCGCGGCGCATGGCGCGCATAGCGCGCTGGGACCGGCCCATCGAAAGCGGCGGCCAGCGCCTGCGCGCCTGGGCCAACATGCTGCTGGTCGATCATGGAATCTTCCGGCTGGCCTATCTCAACGCCCATCAGGTGACGCCGCGGCTGTGGCGCGCGGCCCAGCCGGCGCCGGGGCAGATCGCGTGGTTTGCCCGTCAGGGCGTCAAGACCATCGTCAATCTGCGCGGCGGGCGCGAGCACGGCTCCTGGCCGTTGCAGCGCGAAGCCTGCGAGCGGCATGGGATCGCGCTGGTCGATTTCGTGCTGCGCTCGCGCGGCGCGCCGGATCGCGAGACGATCCTGGCGGCGGGCGACTTCTTCGCCTCGCTGAAAGAGCCAGCGCTGGTTCATTGCAAATCGGGCGCGGACCGGGCCGGTTTCTTCTCGGCTCTCTATTTGCTCATTCACGAGGGGCGGTCATTGGACGAGGCCATGCGGCAATTGTCGCTGCGCTACGGCCATTTCCGTTTTGCCAAGACAGGCATCCTCGATGCGTTCTTCGACGCCTACCGTATCGAGGGGGCAGCCAAGGGCATCGCCTTCCTCGACTGGGCGCGCGACATCTACGATCCGGCCCGGCTCGAGAGCAGCTTCAGGCCAGGTTTGCTTTCGTCATTGCTGGCCGACCGCCTGATCCGCAGGGAGTAGTTCGGGTCAGGCCGCGGAACGTCCTTCGGGGACCTGCCCGGTGTCGTGTGCTTCGACCGGCTGGCTCCAGGCGAAGAGGATATGAGCCGCGGCGCGCGCTGCAGAGATCCAGCCCACGGCATACAGCAGATCCAGGGACAATGAGCCGAACCACAGGATGGTCCCGATGATCGCCACCAGTGCAACGGCATGGGACGCCAATTGCCAGGGGGTCGTGCGCGACAATGTGCTGACGTCATGCAACGTGTTGAACAAGGCCAAGCCGCCGTAGAACAGGGCCATGACGGCGATGACATGGCCGATGCCGGCCCATTTGCTGCCGTCGAAGACGAAACCGAACTGTTCCGCGCCGATCGCAATCGGCAGAAACATCCCGATCGCCGCCGCGATCAGACCGAGCGTAGCCCAGCGCACCCAGAATTGGCGCCGCTGGCCGCTGTGCTGGCGCAGTCCATTCATGACCAGCGGACCCGACACCATGCCGAACATCTGGGTCGGCATGTCGAGCAGGCGCATCGCCAGCGCGACCTGCGCCGCAAGCACGGGATCGGTGGCATAGGGAAGAGCCAGCAGCGGCGCCGTGGTGAAGCCGAAGGACAGCAGAGCGGCTGGCAGCAGAATGAAGGGCGCGTCGCTCCAGCGTCTCGCCCCCCAGGCAAGACCGCGCCGTGACCAGAGCCGGGGCTGGGCCAATGCGAACAAGCTGTCGCGACGCCGCCACAGGAGGTGGACGGCCGCCGCCACATGGCCGAGCGCATCCGCCAGAAACAGCGCCAGGGCTTTTGGCCCGAACAGGCCGATCAGCAGCAGCATGAGGACGGGCTGAACCAGCGCCTGCAGCACGTTGCTGTCACCGATGGCCTTGAAGTCGCCTTCGGCCGTCGCCTCGGCCCAGAGCAGACGAAGCACGGCGCGCGCGGAGAGCGACAGGAAGAAGATCAGGGCGACGAATGGCGCGATCCAGCCGAGTTGCACGACCACCGCCAGCGCGATCGCAACAAGGCACAGGAAAGCCACCCCACTCGTCACCGCGAGGCGAAAGGCGAGGCCAAGCTGGCTGCGATCGCCGCTGCGGAAGAAAACGGCTTCGAGCCGCATCAGGGCCGGAATGGAGACCAAGGTGGCCGCAGCCGAAAAGACCGCGAAGGCGGCGAAGACATGTGGCGGGCAGAAATAGGCGGCGACCAGCAGCCCCCAGACCGAGATCAGCCTTGCCTGCAGGAAGCGCAGGCCCAGCATCGCCGCCGAGCCCAGGCGCTGGCGCAGGAGGGGAACGCGGCTTGCGACGAAGCGACGCCCCTGCGCCAGGGCGAAGGCAGGCCGGCTGGGCGGAAAACTCGCCCTCTCCAAGATGACATGAGCGACCATGTCGATCCCTGTGGCTGGACCATCGGGCAGGTCGTCATCTCGTCTGTTGCCGCCTGGGACCGACGAAGCGGTGTCGGTACTGGCGTTCACGAAAACACGATCCTGAAGCCGCGATGCTGCGCCGTTATGGTTAAGAGCCGGTAAAGATCGGGCATGACAAGCCAGTGAAGGGCCTGAGGCCCGGGAGAGGCGAGCACAGACCGCATGAATCGGGCGGCTGCGTGGCCGCTCAGGCAAATTGCGCCTTCAAGCCTTCGAAACGCGCCAGCTGATCGGACAGCAGCACACGCTGGCTGTCGCGGCGCACGAATACCTTGAACATCACCTCGCCGGCACCGTTGAAGAACTGAACCGAGCAGACCCGGCGGCTCGGCAACTGGCGATCGACGACATAGATCGCGGCGCAGTTGGAGGCTTTGATATGCCCGCCGATCGGGCTGTCGCCATGGATATTGTAATAGCCATGGCCGAAGGAGCCGACCGGCAACGAGCCCTCGCATTCCAGCACGATGTCGGGGGTGTTGACGAGAAGCATCACCGCGCCCCAAGCGGCCAGTTCCTGCCAGAGCGCCTCGAAGCGCTCCGGTGCGATCAGGATGCGTCCCTCGGGGGGCAGCAGTTCGAGCACGGCGCGGGTGGAGACGCCGGTTTCGCGCGCCACCGTCTCGACCATGGCATCGGGCTTCTCGGCCAGCATCGCCCGGGCGCGCGCCAGCCCATCCTCCGCCGGAGCGGTCTGATCGATCGCCTGCGTGTCCGACATGTCCCGACTCATTCCGCCGCCTGGCGCGGCAGGTGTGGATTGATTTCGCTCAGCACGGTCTCGAAGCCCTCGAATTCCGGGTGGCCGAGGAAAAGCGGCTTTTCGCGCTTTTCACCGGCATTGCGATGCGAATCGCGGAACTGCTCCGACTTGGTCCAGGCGGTGAACTGGGCCTTCGAGGCCCAGGTGGTGTGGGAGGAGTAAAGGGTGTGATCCTCCTTCTCCGGGCCCTTCAGGAGATGGAAAGCCATGAAGCCCGGCATTTCGTCGAGTCGGGTCTTGCGCGTGGCCCAGACGGTTTCGAACGCGGTCTCCTCACCCTTGACGACCTTGAAGCGGTTCATGGCGATGAACATCGGGATTGTCCTGTTTTCTGGTTCCGATCAGCGGGCGGCCTGCGCCAGGGGCGTGCCGATACCGCATCGGCATCTTGCACGATGTCGCAGCCTTCGTCCCGCCCTTGACCGCTTCTAGTAAAGCTGAATATCAACGTCAACAACGCCATTGTCGTTTTCAGTTTTTAATAATTAAAAACTGCTGATTACTTGGTCATTGGCAATTGCGGTCGCGCTGATGCTGTCTTCGGATTTCGAGGAAGCTAGCGAGGCTGCCGATCGGGAGATTTGCGTCATGCTCATGCGTATCGGCTTTCCGGCCGACCGGCCCCGTCAGCCCGACCGGCGCGAGCTCTGCGCGGCGATCGGCCTGACCCTGCTGGCGGCGCTGAGCCTTTGGCTGCCGGGGCTGTCGGGGCCGGCGCTGGGGCAGGCGCCGCAGCGCGTCGTGGCCATCGGAGGCGTGATCACCGAGGTGATCTATGCGCTAGGCCGGCAGGATCGCATCGTCGGAGTCGATTCGACGAGCCAGTTCCCGGCCGAGGCGCTGCGCGACAAGGCCAATATCGGCTATGTCCGGGCCGTCTCGGCGGAGGGCGTCCTGTCGCTCAATCCCACGCTCGTGATGACGATCGAGGGCGCGGGGCCGCCGGGCGCGCTGTCGCTGCTTGGCGAATCCGGCGTCGGCATGGCCCGCATCCCCGAGGACACCAGTGCCGAGGGGGTCGCGGCCAAGATCGAGGCGATCGGCGCGGCGCTCGACGCCGCCGAGCCGGCGCGCCGGCTGGCGGCGCAGACGCAAGCGCGCTTTGCCGAGCTGGCGACGCTGCGGGGCACCATCGGCAAGCCGCGGCGGGTGCTGTTCGTGCTGTCGCTGCAGAATGGCCGCGTCATGGTCGGCGGGCGCAACAGTTCGGCGGATGCGATCATCCGCCATGCCGGAGCCGTCAACGTCGCCGACGCGATCGAGGGCTACAAGACCATGACCGACGAGGCGATCATGGCGGGCGCTCCCGACCTGGTCCTGATGATGCGCAACACCGCCAACCATGTGACCACGCCCGAGGAGCTGTTTGCGATGCCGGCCTTCGCCGAGACGCCGGCGGCCAGGCAGAAGCGGCTGGTCGCCATGGATGGGCTCTATCTGCTCGGCTTCGGGCCGCGCACGCCGCTGGCGGCGCGCGACCTGATGGCGGCGATCTACCCGGAAGCGGCGATCCCGCCACTGACAACCGCAAGCGCTCCGTGACGGTCGCCGCTTCCTCCGTCTCGCGCCTGCCGGCCGGTCTGGCTGCGCTCGTCGCCCGGCGGCGGCAGGTCGCGGGCCTGGCGGTCGGCGTCCTTGCGCTCGGCTGTCTCGTGCTGACCCTGGTGGCCATCGGGCAGGGCGCCATCACGATTGCCCCAGCGCGTGTCGCCGAGATCCTGTGGGCGCGGCTGGCCGGAAATGCGGCGCTGTTTGAGGGCCGCGACGTGCTCGTCGTCATGAACATCCGCCTGCCGCGGGTGCTGCTCGGCCTGCTGGTGGGCGCCGCGCTCGCGGTGTCGGGCGCGCTGATGCAGGGGTTGTTTCGCAACCCGCTGGCCGATCCCGGCCTTGTCGGCGTCTCGGCCGGGGCGGGTCTGGCGGCTGCGGCGACGATCGTGCTGGGCGACCGTTTTGTCACCGGCACGCAAATGAAGCTGCCCTTCGCCATCCTGCCGCTGGGCGCGTTTTGCGGCGGGCTGATCTCGACGCTGGCGCTTTATCTGATCGCGACGCGCCGGGGCCGCACCTCGGTGGCGACCATGCTGCTGGCGGGGGTCGCGCTCGGCGCCCTGGCTGGGGCCATGACCGGGCTGCTCGCCTTCATCTCCGACGACCGGCAGCTGCGCGACCTGACTTTCTGGTCGATGGGAAGCCTCGGGGGCGCGAGTTGGACCAAGCTTGCCGCAATCGCGCCGATCGTGATTCCGCTGCTGCTGGCGATGCCGTTCCTGGCACGCGGCCTCAACGGGCTGATGCTGGGCGAGGCGGAAGCCTATCACCTCGGCATTCCGGTTCAGCGCATCAAGGCGCTGGCGATCCTGCTGGTGGCGCTTGCGGTCGGAGCCAGCGTGGCGGCGGCGGGGCTGATCGGCTTTGTCGGCATCGTCGTGCCTCATCTGATCCGGCTGGCGGTCGGGCCCGATCACCGCCTGCTTTTGCCGCTCTCGGCGCTGGGCGGGGCGATGCTTCTCGTCGGCGCCGATATCGTCGCCAGGCTGATCGTGGCGCCGGCCGAACTGCCGCTGGGCATCGTCACCGCCGCGATCGGCGCGCCGTTCTTCCTGTGGCTGCTGCTGCGTCGCGCGGGGCCGCTCGATGTCTGAGCCGCTGACTCAAAACGCCCTTGTCTGCGCGCAGGGCCTCGGTTTCACCACCGGGGGCAAGACGCTGGTGCGCGACGCGACGCTCGATCTCGCTCCGGGCTCGACGACCATCCTCATCGGTCCCAACGGGGCCGGCAAGTCGACGCTGCTGAAGCTGATGACCGGTGAGGTCAGGGCGTCCGCCGGCCATGTCGCGATCGACGGTGAGGCCCTCACGGCCATCCCCGCCTGGCGCCTCGCCTGCCAGCGGGCGGTGATGGCACAGCATGCGCGGCTGGTGTTTCCGTTCAGCGTCTACGAGGTGGCAAGCCTGGGCGTCGACGGGATCGGCCGGGCGATGCCGCGCACGCGCCGCGACGCACTGGTGGGTGAATGCCTGGCGGCGGCAGGCGTGCTCGATCTCGCCGCGCGCCCCTACCAGACGCTGTCGGGCGGCGAGCAGCAGCGCGTGCAGTTTGCCCGCACGCTCGGCCAGATCGAGGCCGGGCGCAGCATCGCGGAGCGCCAGGCGCTGTTTCTCGACGAGCCGATCGCCAGCCTCGATTTGTGCCATCAGCTGGCCTTGCTCGACATGGCGCGTGCCATCGCTGCACGCGGCGTCGCGGTGCTGATCGTGTTGCACGACCTCAACCTGGCGGTGACCTATGCCGACCATCTTGTGGTGATGGACCGGGGTGCGATCATCGCGCAGGGCGCGCCCGCGCAGACGCTCGACGACGCGCTGTTGCGCCAGGTCTTCCGGGTCGATCTCTCGCTCAGCCGGGCGCCGGCGCCGGGGTTGCCCTTCCTGCTGCCGCAGCAGCATCGGGCGAATCCGGCCGCCTGAAGCGATTTGGGCAAATTGATCCGATTCAGGGCCGATTCATCCTGAATCACGGCTTCACCATATCGCTCAACCCGCGATTCAGGGGATCGGCGCCACATCTGCCGCCGGTCTTTATTGCGGGAGATGTCCATGGCTCGACACCACGCTTCGCTGGCGACGCTGCTCGCGCTGGTCATCGCCTGGCCGCTGGCTGGGCCGTTCGTCGGCGCGGCCTCAGCGCGCGAGGTGGTCCAGACGCCCGATCCGCGCTACCGGCCCGGCACGATCGTGATCCGGACCGGCGAGCGGCGGCTTTACCTGGTGACGGCGCCAGGCGAGGCGATTCGCTACACGGTCGCCGTCGGCAAGGCCGGCAAGCAGTGGCGCGGCGTCAAATATGTCGAGGAAATGCAGGTCGATCCCGCCTGGAGCCCGCCGGCCTCGGTCAAGCGCGACAATCCGCGCCTGCCCGACGTCATTCCCGGCGGCTCGCCCCGCAACCCGATGGGCGCGCGCGTGATCGGGCTGGGGCCCGGCGGTGAATACGCCATCCACGGCACCAACATGCCCGGCAGCATCGGCACGGCGGCGTCCTATGGCTGCTTCCGCATGCACAACCACGATGTCGCCGATCTCTACGCCCGCGTCCGCATGGGCACGCCGGTGGTGGTGCTGCCCTGAGCGGCGCTCATCTTAAAGCGGCACACCCGAGGGCAGGGGCTCACCGGCGAAGAACGCGTCGAGATTGCGCAGCAGCAGGTCCTGCTGGGCCGCCTGGGCGCTGTCGGCCATCGCGGCGATATGCGGGGTCAAGACGACATTGTCGATCGCCTTAAGGCGATCGGGGACGTTGGGCTCGTGCTCGAAGACGTCGAGGCCCGCCCCGGCGATCGTGCCGGTTTCGAGCGCCGCGCAGAGCGCCTCCTCGTCGACGGCGATGCCGCGCGAGATGTTGACGAGGTGGCCGCGCGGGCCCAGTGCCCGCAGCACCGGCGCGTTCACGGCATGGCGGTTGTCCGCGCTGGCGCGGACGGCGACCATCAGCACGTCCGACCATTCCGCAAGGGCCAGCAAGCTGTCCTGGTAGAGATAGGGCAATTCCGGGCGCGGCGTGCGGTTGTGGTAGCCGATCTCCATGCCGAACACGGCCGCCATCGCCGCGATCCGGGCGCCAATGGCACCGAGCCCGTAGATGCCGAGCCGGCGGCCGCGCAGCCCGGGCACGATCGGCATGCGCTCGATGGCGTTGCCCTGCCAGCGACCGCCGCGAATGAAGCGGTCGCCCTTGCCGATCTGGCGGACGCTGGCGATCATCAGACCGATGGCGAATTCAGCGACGGCGTCGGCATTGGCGTCGGCGGCATTGCTGAGCAGGATGCCGCGCGCCTTGGCGTGAGCCTGGTCGACGCCTTCGATCCCGGTGCCATAGCAGGCGATGAGGCCGAGCCCGGGAAGCGCATCGATCAGCGCGGCATCGGTGCGCCAGCCGCCGACGGTCAGCAGCACGCGCGCGGCTTCCGCGCCGGGCGGCAGGGCATCGGGCGTGGAGCGTTCCATCGGGCCGATCACGTCAAACGCAGCGCATAGTCGCGCCACGAGGGTCGCGGGCATCTTGGGGGCCATCAGAATGGTCGGCTTCATCGGTCGCTGCGCTCCGTCACGGTTGCTGCATCGCAGCATCCGGCGGCGCCGGACTCAACCCGCATCCGTGCCTTGGGCGCATCCGCCTTGTGCATCGCTTGCGCCGCGCGGTTTTCGCGAAAAGACGAAAAGCTGGGCTTCCTGCTCTCGCCCCAGTGCTGGAAGCGCGTTAACGTAAGGTCGCGGCAATGACAGACCGGACGCAGCGTCGTCCGGCGCAACAGGGGGCTAACGATGGATCATCTGGCCGACGTCAAGAAATTCGCCAAGAAACCACTCAACGAAGCGGCTTTTGCCGGCATGTCGAAATCCTATGCGCTTGTCATGAGCAAGCCCGACACCCGCTATGTCGCTTGTTCGGACGCCACCGAATTGGAGCGCGTGCGCGACAATTTTTTGAAGAAGAAACTTGGTTTGACGTCCGATGATCTCGACGCCTCCGTGAAGGCGATCTGCGAACACATGAAGGCCGACAGGACCAAGTCGCGGCTGACCTTCTATTATCTCCTCGCCGAACATTACGGGAAGCTCGATCTCTTCGTGAAGAAATAGGGCTGGACGTCATTCTCGGGCGAAGCGAAGCGCAGAGCCTGAGACTCTCGATCAGGAGATGCTCGGGTCAAGCCCGAGCATGACGCCAGCGGCGCCGATCAACGATACAGATCCGCCCGCGTCAGCGGCAGTCCCGAGGCGCCCTTGCGGCGCTTCGAGACCAGCGTCTGGTTGACGAGCGCGCCACCGCGCTCGAAGGCGAGCGAGCAGCCGGCGAGATAGAGCAGCCACATCCGGGTGCGCTCGGGGCCGATCTCGGCTTCGGCCTCGGCCTTGCGCGCGTCAAGCCGCTCCCACCACAGCCGCGTCGTGCGCTGGTAATGCTCGCGCCAGCCCTCGACATCGTGCACCTCGAAGCCATGGCGTTCGAGATTGGTGATCGACATGCCCAGATGGTCGAGTTCGCCGCCGGGGAAGATGTAGCGCACCAGGGCGCGGTACTCGGCCGGCATCCGGTTGAAGGCCTTGTCGGTCTTCTTGGCGCGGCGGGAAATGGTGTGGTGCAGATAGAGGCCGCGCGGGCGCAGCAGCCGGTTCACTGCCCGGAAATAGTCGGGATGGTTGCGGATACCGACCTGCTCGAACATGCCGATGGACGAGATCTTGTCGAACTGCCCCTCCATCTGCGTGTAGTCCTGGAGGTGGAGCGTGACGCGGTCGGTGAGGCCGAGCCGCTCGACCTTCTCCCGCGCGAGCTTGAGCTGTTCCTCGGCCAGCGTGACGCCATGGGCCTCGACCCCGTAGTGCTGGGCGGCATGGCAGACCAGCGCGCCCCAGCCGCAGCCGATGTCGAGAAAGCGGTCGCCCGGTTTCAGGCGCAGCTTGCGGCAGATCATGTCGAGCTTGTCGCGCTGGGCGCGGCCGATGTCGCCATGGTCCTCGGTGAAATAGGCGCAGGTGTAGACCATCTCCTCGTCGAGGAAGAGCCGGTAGAAGGCGTTCGAGACGTCGTAGTGATAGGCGACATTGGCCTTGTTGGTCGCCGGTGCGCCATCACGCGCGATTTCGTCGCCCTTGCGATGATCGATGGGGCTCGTGGCAGCGCCCGGCGCGAAGATGAAGCGGCGGAATACGTCGAAAACGGCGGCCTTCGGGATCGACCGGGCGAGACGGCCGATCTTGCCCTCGGGCCGCGCCGTGGCGAGATCGAAGATCGAGCCATTCAGCAGGGCGATCCGGTCGCTGATATGCAGGTTGAGCAGCGTGTCGAGTTTCGGCTTGCGGATCAGCGCCGCGACCGCGCCGGAATCGCGAATGGCGATGGCGAGCCCATCATCGGGCCAACCTGCCGGAACGCGACTGCCGTCCCAGAGCCGGAAGCCGAGTTTCAGCCCGAGCTTCTCATGCGCCTGGGTGAGGAGATGCCGCAAGGCTGCGACGCGCTTCTGCTCTGAGTCCATCATGATCCGCCTGCCCGGCACGATGCTTGGCGGGGCTCGGGAGAATTTGCAACCCGGCAGCGGGGCCAGGCTCGGGTCCGGTGACACGATCGGCTGGAAAGGGGGACGCAGGCTGCTTCGCCCTTCCAGCCGGCGTCGTGTATCGCGCATCGAAGAGGTCGTAAAATTTGATCTGGATCAAACTTGCCGGGTCCTCGAAGCTATGCTGATATATGAGGCAGGGGAGACGGCTGGCGTCGGAAGCGCCAGTCCGCGGCGCTGGCACGAGGGAACGGGGTGCTTCCGCTCGGCTGGCGCAATCCTTGCCTTGCGGTGTGCGACTTCGGTCCGGCTTGCCGGGACAGCGATATATAAGGGTGCTTGTCGCTGGGGTAGCGCCGTTCGATTGGTGAACCTCCAGCGGATTTGGAGGCAAGGGCAGGCCGGGGTTGGACACAGCGCCCCTCGCGATCTGCCGCTAATGAATGAAAAATCGCGCGCTGCCGCAAGGCAGATCGGCCGACGCGCAGATCTCGATCAGGGCCGCAACAGAGGGAAGGCGAACATCATGACCGCATTCAAGACTGCCGCCGCAGCGTTTGCCATGGCTGCCGGCATCGCGCTCGGCGCCCCGGGCGCCCTGGCGCAGAACAAGATGGAACTCAACATGGCGACGCCCTGGGCGGGCGGGCACTGGCTCGAGATCGGCGCGAAGAAATACGCCGAGAACGTCGAGAAAATGACCGAAGGGCGTATCAAGATCAACGTCTTCCCGGCCGGCGCGCTGGGTCCGGCACTGAAGGTCACGGAGACGGTCCAGAAGGGCGTCGCCGATATGGGCCATGCCTGGCCGGGCTATGACTGGGCCGTCGATCGCACCGGCGCGATCTTCTCCGGCTGGTCGGCAGGGCCCAACCCCGAAGAAATGATGATGTGGCTCTACAATGGCGGTGGCGCCGAGCTCTGGAAGCAGTGGCGCAAGGAGAAGTTCGACGTCGTCGCCTTCCCCTGCGGTGTGCTGGAGACCGAGTTCTTCATGCATTCGCACAAGCCGATCCGCACCGTCGCCGACATGAAGGGCCTCAAGCTGCGCACCTCGTCCTCCTGGGCCGAGATCGCACCGATGCTGGGCGCCTCGACCGTGGTGCTGCCAGGCTCGGAGGTGTTTAGCGCGCTCGAGCGCAAGGTCGTCGACGCGATCGAATGGGGCGGTCCCGGCAGCAACCTGTCGGAGGGTTTCCACAAGGTCGCGAAATACGTGATCATGCCCGGCCTGCATGCGCCGTCGGGCGCGCATGACTGCGTCTTCAACAACGCGACCTGGGCCAAGATCGGCGACAAGGACAAGCAGTTGCTGGAGCTTGCCGGCCGCCTGACGGTGCTCGACACCTATCTCGGCTATGCCAAAAGCGATCTCGACGCCTACAAGCAGATCAAGGCCAGTAACATCGAGGTCATCCAGGTCGATCCGAGCCTGACGGCCGCGGTTGTCAAGGCATCGAGCGAGTGGGCCGACAAGCAGGCCGCCTCGAACGCCTGGTTCAAGAAGGCCTATGACAGCCAGAAGGCCTTCATGGCCAGCGTCAAGCCGCTGAGCGAATTTCGCTTCGCCATCGGCTCGCGCTGATCTTATCGCCCGTCCCCGGCAGCCTGCGGGCTGCCGGGGACGGGCCTCCGGCTCGAGGTCGTCATGCCCATCGTCCGTTTCATCGGCACATTGTCACTCTGGTCAGGCCGGCTGGGCGCGCTCGTCGTCGTCCCGCTCGTGCTCGCCATGGTCTTCGAGGTCGTCAGTCGCTACGCTTTCAATGCGCCGACCCAATGGGCCTTCGAGCTCAGCTACATGATGATGGGCACGATCTTCCTGCTCGGCCTGTCCTATGCCGTGCTGATGGACCAGCATGTGAACGTGGACTTCATCCACCAGGTGCTGCCGCGCCGGGCCGTCGCGACGATCGACGCCGTCGGCTACATCCTGATGGCAGGCATGCTGGCCTGGCTGACCAACGCGCTCGTGGACAATGTGGCCGCGGTCTACCGGACCGGCGAAGGCACCGGGCTTTCGGCCTGGAACCCGCCGATCTGGCCCTATCGCGTGATCTACGTTGTTGGCTTCGCGCTGTTTGCCCTGCAATGCGCCGCGAAGGCGATCGAAAATTTGCTGGTCGTCTTCGGCCGTGAGAGCAAGGCTGAGGCCCGATGACCGCGCAGACCGTCCTGTGGATGTTCCCGGCCCTGCTGGGGCTGATCTTCCTCGGCTTCCCCGTCGCCTTCTCGATGATGATCGCGGCGTTGGGTTTCGGCCTGATGCGCTTTGGCGGCACGCTGGTTCACCAGTTCGCGCAGCGCATCGACGACATCGCCACCAATTACGTGCTCGGCGCGATCCCGCTGTTCATCTTCATGGGTTCGATCCTGGAGCGGGCCGGCATCGCGGAGCGGCTCTTCGACGCGCTTTATATGTGGACGCGGCGGCTGCCGGGCGGGCTTGCCATTGCGGCGCTGCTGATGTGCACGATCTTCGCCGCTGCCAGCGGCGTCGTCGGCGCAACCGAGACGCTGGTCGGCATGCTCGCCATTCCCGCGATGATGAAGCGCCATTACGACAACAAGCTGATCTCGGGCACCATCTGCGCCGGCGGCTCGCTGGGCACGATCATTCCGCCATCGGTGCCGGTGATCGTTCTCGCCCCGATCGCGACGCTGCCGATCGGCGATCTTCTCGCCGGCATCCTGTTTCCCGGCCTGCTGATGTCGGGGCTGTTCATCCTCTACATCCTGGTCGCCTGCGCGGTGAAGCCTTCGCTCGCACCGCCGGATCCCGAGCCCGATCCCCGCAGCTTCGGAGAGAAGATCCGGTTCACCCTGTTTGCGCTGGTGCCGCCGGCCTTCCTGATCTTCACCGTGCTCGGCACATTGTTCACGGGGATGGCGACCCCGACGGAAGCGGCCGCCTGCGGCTCCTTCGGCGTTCTGCTGCTGGCGCTGCTCTACCGGCGCCTGACCTGGTCGCTGCTGTTCCAGGCGGCCAAGCAGACGGTGTCGCTGACGGCAATGATCCTGGCGATCGTGCTCGCGGGCGGCATGTTCGCCGGCGTCTTCTTCGCCTCGGGCGGCATGACCGCGACGAAGGGCGTGCTCGACGCTTTCGGGCTATCCGCCTGGTCGATCATGGCGGTGATCCTGTTCGTCACCTTCATCCTCGGCTTCATCGTGGATTCGATCTCGCTCATCCTGATCATCGTCCCGATCGCGATCCCGCTGATCAAGGGCTTCGGGATCGACCCACTCTGGTTTGCGGTCGTGATGCTGGTGGTGCTGCAGACGAGCTATCTGACGCCGCCGATGTCGCCCTCGATCTTCTATCTGCGGGCGATCGCGCCGCCGAGCATCCGGCTGAAGGACATGTACTGGGGCGTGATCCCGTTCATCGTCTGCCAGGTCGTGGTGCTGGCGCTGCTGCTGTTCTTCCCGGCGCTGGCGACTTGGCTGCCGAAGGTCATGTATGGCTAGCCCAACGGTGCCCGAGGGGCCGCATTGCCTGGCAAATGAGCGAGACGAACGATGATCTATGAAGAGCGCGACTACCGCATCAAGGCTGGCAAGCTGGCCGAGTTCGTGAAGATCTATGGCGAGCATGGGCTGCCCCTGCAGAAGGAGCATCTGGGCAGCTTCATCGCCTATTTCACCACCGAGATCGGCGAGTTGAACCATGTCGTCGCTTTGTGGGGCTACAACAGCCTCGACGAGCGCGCCGCCAAGCGCAAGGCGATGCTGGCCGATCCGCGCTGGCAGGACTACCTCAAGCGTGTCGACGGGCTGATCGACATCCAGGATTCACGCATCCTGACGCCCGTCCCGTATTCGCCGCTGCAATGAGCGCCGGTCTGCCATCGGGTGCGGCCAGCGCCTTCACGGTCACCACCGCCGACGGCGCGGTGCTGCAGGCCTTCTCCGAAGGCCAGGGGCCGGTTCTTCTGCTCGTCAGCGGGCTCGGCGGGACGGCGGGCTTCTGGAAAAGCAACGCCGCGACGCTGGCGCGGAGCTTCCGCGTGATCCGCTTCGACCAGCGTGGCATTGGTGCCAGTACGCGCGGCACCGCGCCCTGCACCATCGACCAACTCGCCCAGGACTGCCTGAGCGTGCTCGATGCGGCGGGCGTCGCGCGGGCGGTGATGCTTGGCCACTCCACCGGCGGCTGCATCGGCCAGGCCTTGGGAACGATGGCCCCGGAGCGGCTCGACGGGCTGATCCTGAGCGCGGCCTGGCTGAAGCCGAGCCACTATATGAGCGCGCTGTTTGGGGCGCGACGCTCGATCCTCGACGAAAACCCGCAGGCCTATGCCGCGACCGCGGTGCTGATCTCCTATCCGCCTTCCTGGCTCGAGGCGAACTGGGCGGTCTATGAGGCGGCCATCGCGGCGGCGCCTATCTCTGCCGAGGCACGACAGGTGGTGCGCGAGCGCATCGACGCGCTGCTGTCTTTCGACGGTTCGGCCGAGATCGGCTCGCTATCGATGCCGACGCTGGTTCTGGGCGCGCGCGACGACATGATCGTGCCGTCCTTCCTCCAGGAGGATCTTGCTGAGGCTTTGCCCGGCGCACGCAAGATCCTGCTCGATTCGGGAGGGCATTTCTTTCCGGTCTCGCGGCCCGATGCCTTCACCGCCAAGGTCGTGGAGTGGATCGGAGAGCTCACATGAGCGAACGCCGCGTCGTCCTGATCGGCTATGGGTCGATCGCCGGCGATATCGCGGCGGCGCTGCTGGCAGCGCGGGAGCCCGGCTATGCGCTGGCTGTGCTGCTGCGTCCCGACTCGCCGTCTCGGGCGCGCGTGCCGGAGGGCATCGCGGTGCTGACAGCCCTCGACGCGGTCGCCACCTTCGGGCCCGATCTCGTGATTGAGGCGGCTGGACATGGGGCTATGCGAGACAGCGTGCCGGGCTGCCTCGCGCTTGGCCTGCCCGTGCTGGTCTCGTCGATCGGCGCCCTGCATGACGAGGCTTTCTTCGCCGAACTCGTCGCGATCGCCCGCAAGAAAGGCGGGCGGCTGCTGCTGGCCTCGGGCGCGCTTGGTGGGCTCGACTATGTCCGTGCGGTGCGTCATGCGAAGCAGCTCGACCTGCGCTATGAATCGCGCAAACCGCCAGCAGCCTGGAGCGGCGAATTGCGCGCGCTCGGCCATGATCCGGCGACGCTGTCACAGCCCGTGACGCTGTTTTCGGGCACGGCGCGCGAGGCAGCCGCGCTCTATCCACAGAACCTCAACGTCGCGGCGGCTCTGGCGCTGGCGGGGCCGGGTTTCGAGGCCACCGGCGTCGATGTGGTCTGCGACCCGGCGGCCACCGGCAACATGCATGTCGTGAAGGCGACGAGCGAGTTCGGCACGCTGTCGCTCGAAATCGTCAACCGGCCCTCGCCGACCAACCCGAAATCCTCCTGGATCGTCGGGCAGGCGCTGCTCGCGGCGGTGGAGCAGCATTTCGCGCCCGTGGTGATGCTGTGAGCGTTCGCCGGGGTCAGCAAGAATACATCGGATGGAGGGCCAGGCCATGAGGCTGCAAGGCAAGATCGCGATCATCACCGGGGGCGGCTCCGGCATCGGCCACGAGGCCTGCAAGCGATTTGCCCGCGAAGGCGCGTCCGTGATCGTCGCCGATCGCGATGGCGAGGCGGCACAGCGCGTCGCGGACGAGATCGCGGGGCAGGGAGGCAAGGCCGTCGCGCATACCGTCGATGTCAGCCGGGAGGCCGAGGTCGCGGCGATGATCGCGAAGGTCGTCGCCGATCACGGCCGGCTCGACATCCTGGTCAACAATGCGGGCTATGGCATCGCCGGCACGGTCGTTTCGACCTCAGAGAGCGACTGGAATGCGCTGATGGCGGTCAACGTCAACGGCGTCTTTCTCGGCTGCAAGCACGCAATTCCGGTCATGGAAAAGCAGGGCGGCGGCGCGATCGTCAACACGGCCTCGGCGGCCGCGAATATCGGCATCCATGATCGCGCGGCCTATGTCGCCTCCAAGGGGGCGGTCGCGGCGCTGACGCGGGCGATGGCGATTGACCATGTCGAGGCGAACATCCGCATCAACGCGGTCGCGCCCGGAACGATCGAGTCGCCCTATTTCACGAAGATCCTGAGCGGGCCCGACGGCGCCGAGCTGCGTCGCGGCCTTGAGGAGCGCCAGGCGATGGAGCGGCTCGGTCAGCCGGTCGAGATCGCGCAGGCGATGCTTTGGCTCGCCAGCGACGACGCCTCCTTCTGTACCGGCTCCGTCATGGTGGTCGATGGCGGCTGGACCGCGCGCGGCGACCGCAAACCCAAAAGCAAGGCCTGACACATGTACGGACTCAACGGCCGCAAGGCGATCGTTACCGGCGCGGCGCATGGCATCGGCCGAGCCATTGCGGCACGGCTCGTGGCGGAAGGCTGCGAGGTCGGCATCTTCGATCTCGACCGTGCCGCGGCGCAGGCGACGGCCGACGCGCTCTCCAGGGATGGCGGCCGGGTCGTGATCGCGGCGGGCGACGTTTCCTCGAAGGATGACGTCGAGGCTGGTATTGGAGCCCTGAAGGATGCGCTGGGGCCGATCGATATCCTCGTCAACAATGCCGGCATCTGCAAGGTCGGCAAGCTCCTGGAAACGAGCGAGGCGGAATGGAAGGCGACCTTCGGCATCAATGTCGACGGGCTGTTCCATGTCACGCGCCAGGTCGCGCCGGGCATGGTCGAGCGCCGCAGCGGCACGATCGTCAACATCGCCTCTTGGATGGGCAAGTCGGGTGTCGCGGCTTATGGCGCCTATTGCGCTTCGAAATTCGCGGTCGTGTCGCTGACGCAGTCGCTGGCGCTGGAGATCGGCGAATACGGCATCCGGGTGAATGCGATTGCGCCAGGCCTCATCGTCGAGACCAAGATGCGCGACGAATCCGAGATTCAGCGCGCGGCGGAGGGGCTGCCGACGGCGAAGGATCGCGCCAAGGCGATCCCGCTGCGGCGCGCCGGCCTGCCTTCCGACATCGCCAAGACGGTGGCCTTCCTGGCCTCGGACGAGGCAGACTACATCACCGGCGAAACCATCAGCGTGACCGGCGGCATCTGGAACGACTGAACCGCCGCGACAACAGGAGACGGCCATGCCTCGCTTCAAGGACTTCCGGCCCGCCGGCGTGATCCCGGCGACGCTGCTCGCGCTCCACGAGGACATGAGCATCGACGAGCGCCAGACGCGCCGGCATCTGCGCGATTGCGCGCTGGTCGATGGTGTCAGCGCAGTCACCGTCAACGGCCATGCCTCGGAGATTCACGCCTGCTCCTTCGACGAGCAACAGCAGATCCTGGCGGCTTCGCTGGCCGAGGTCGGCGACCGCGTGCCGCTGATCAACGGCATCTATGCCGACGGCTCGATGGAGGCGGCGCGGCTGGCGGCAATGGCCGAGCGCGAGGGCGCCTCGGCGCTGCTCGTCTTCCCGCCCAACAGCATGGCGATGGGCGGGCAGCTTCGCCCCGAAATGGCGCTGGCGCATTACCGGCGCATCGCGGACGCCACCGACCTGCCGATCATCGCCTTCCAGTATCCGATGGGCGGCGGGCTGGGCTATCCGTTCGAGACGCTGCTGGCGCTGTTCGAGGCGGTGCCGAGCATTGTCTCGATCAAGGACTGGTCGAATGATCCGATGCTGCACGAGAAGCACATCCGGACTTTCCAGGCCCTCGCCCGCCCGGTGAATGTCCTCACGACCCATTCGTCCTGGCTGATGGCCTCGCTGACACTGGGCTGCAACGGCCTGCTCTCGGGCTCGGGCAGCGTCATCGCCGATCTGCAGGTGGCGCTATGGCGGGCGGTGCAGGCCGGCGATCTGAAGGCGGCGCAGGCGGTCAACGACCGGATCGTGCCGCTGTCGCAGGCCTTCTACGCGCCGCCCTTCCTCGACATGCACAACCGCATGAAGGAGGCGCTGGTGCTGATCGGCCGGCTGGATAAATCGGTCGTGCGGCCGCCGCTGATGAAGCTGCCGGCGGCCGAGATCGCGCGGATCAAGCGGGCGCTCGACCAGGCGGGCATCGGGCGAGAAGGCGCTCTGCCGCTGGCGGCCTGAGACGCCGAGAGCCCTGCCGGCGCTGGCGCCTTACTTGGCGCCGGCGCTGACGAAGTTGCGCAGTTCCGGCGTCTGCGGGTTGGCGAAGAGCTCCTGCGAGGTGCCGCTCTCCCAGATCTTGCCCTGATGCATGAAGATGGTCGTGCTCGCGACGTTGCGGGCGAAGGCCATCTCATGCGTCACCAGAAGCATGGTCATGCCGTCCTTGGCGAGCTTCTCCATGACGAGCAGCACTTCGCCGGTGAGCTCGGGGTCGAGCGCCGAGGTGACCTCGTCGAACAGCATCACCTTGGGCTGCATGGCGAGCGAACGGGCGATCGCGACGCGCTGCTGCTGACCGCCGGAGAGATTGTCGGGATAGCTGTCGAACTTCTCGGAGAGACCGACCTGGGCGAGCACGTCGCGGGCGCGCTTCTCCGCCTGGTCCTGGGGCACGTTTTGGGTGATGCGCGGCGAGAGCATGATGTTCTGGCCGACCGTCAGATGCGGGAACAGATTGTAGCTCTGGAAGACGATGCCGACATCCTTGCGCAGCTCGCGCAGATGCTTCTGGTCCTGATCGACGACATGGCCGGCGACCTCGATGCGGCCGGAATTGATCGGCTCGAGGCCGTTGATGCAGCGCAGCAGCGTGCTCTTGCCGGAGCCGGAGCGGCCGATGAGCGCGACCACCTGTCCGGATTCAACGGTCAGCGAAACGCCCTTGAGGACTTCGAGATCGCCGAAGCTCTTGTGGACGTCGTCAATGAGAACGGCTGGCATTCATCACCTTTTCGAGATGGCGGCTGAGGCGGGACAGCGGGAAACAGATCGCGAAATAGATCACCGCCACCAGCGAGAAGACCTGGAACGCCTGGAAGGTCGCGTTGTTGACGAGCTGCCCGGCGCGGGAGAGCTCGACGAAGCCGACGACCGAGACGATCGAGGTGTTCTTGACGAGCTGAACGAGGAACCCGACCGTCGGCGGCAGCGAGATCCGCACGGCCTGGGGCAGGATGACATAACGGTAGGTCTGCGCGCGCGAATGGGCGAGCGAGGACGAGGCCTCCCATTGCTGGAAGGGCACGGATTCGATCGAGCCACGCCAGATCTCCGCCAGATAGGCCGAGACATAGACGGCCAGTGAAGCGGATGCCGCGAAGAAGGGCGGCAGCTCGATGCCGAGCACCGACAACCCGTAATAGCTCATGAACAGGACCATGAGCACCGGCAGCGACTGGATCACCAGGATATAGGTCGCGGCAAAGCGCCGGATCACGGCAATGCGCGACAGGCGCATGATCGCCAGCGCGCCGCCCACGACGCCGCCGATGGCAAACGCGATCACGGTGAGCAGCAGGGTCCAGCCCGCCGCCCGGAAGATGAACATGGCCTCGGGCCAACCGAAAGTCTGCATCAGGCTGACTCCGCCTTGGCATCGAGCCGGGCGAGGCCCGAGACCTGGGGGAACAGCCGGCGGCCGAGCCAGAGCAGGAAGACCTTCAGCGAGAGCGCCATCACCAGATAGACGATCGTCACGATGATATAGGTCTCGAAGCTGCGGAAGGTCCGCTGCTCGATCAGCGCGGCCGCGCCCGACAGCTCCTGCACCGAGATGAAGGAGCAAATGCTGGAGGCCAGCATCATCAGCACGAACTGGCTCGACAGCGCCGGCCAGACCCGCGCGAAGGCCGGCTGCAGCATCACGTACTGGAAGACCTGACGGCGGGAGAGCGCCAGCGAGACGCCGGCTTCGAACTGGGATTTATGGATGGAATCGATGCCGGCGCGGATGATCTCGGTCGAGTAGGCGCCGAGATTGAGCGTCATCGTCAGCAGGGCCGCCTCGACGCCCGACATCCGAATGCCGAGCAGCGGCAGGCCGAAGAAGATCATGAAAAGCTGGATCAGGAAGGGCGTGTTGCGCATCAGCTCGACATAGGCGTCGACGACGAAGCCGGCCCAGCGGCCCGCAAGGGTCCGCAGCGCCACGAGCAGCACCGCCAGGATCGATCCCAACACGATCGCGGCCGCCGAGAGGCCGATCGTCAGGATGATCCCGTCGATGATCAACTGCGATTCAGCAAAAACAGGATCGAACTGCAAGGAGGGCTCCTCCCCAACTCGGGGGCCGCACCGGATCGGTTATCGCGCGATCGGGACCGCGCGGCCGTCGTGAGCATGAAGCGCCGGCAGGGGATCGCTCCCGTGCCGGCGCAAGGCTGCAATCAGAAGGTGGGAAGCGTGGGCAGCGGGCCGCCGACCCACTTCTCGGAGACCGCGTTCAGCTCGCCATTCTGCTTGATGTAGTAGATCACGTTGTTGAGCCACTGCTTCAGCTCGTAGGCGTCCTTGCGGACGGTCATCGAGTTCGGCTGCATGCCGAAGAAGAACTTCGCCTCTGTCTCGGTTTCGCCGCGCGCCTTGATGGCGGCATTGGCCTGGGCGTCGGGGCCGGCAATGGCATCGACCTGGCCGGAGAACAGCGCCTGCATCGTGGTCGAATCGTCCTCGAAGCGCAGGATGGTGAGGTTCAACTCCTTCTCGCGGTTGACGAATTCGCGCTCGACGCTGGAGCCGCGATTGACGCCGACCTTGCGGCCCTTGAGATCAGCCCAGGTTTTGATGGGCGTGCCCTTCTTGGCGTAGATGCCCATCTGGAAGGCGCTGTAGGGGATCGTGAACATCACGGCCTTGGCGCGCTCCGGGGTCGGCGCGAGCGTTGCGACCAGGAAGTCGACCTTGTTGGCTTCGAGCGCGGGGATGCGCGAGGGCGGGGTGAGCTGCACCACTTCCATCGGCAGGCCGATATATTTGGCGACGAGGGCTGCGACGTCGGCATCATAGCCGATGGCGTTGCCGGTGGAATCGACCGAGCCATAGGGCGGGGCGCCGATCAGCACGCCGATGCGGACTTTGCCGCGCTTGGTGATGTCGGCCATCGTCTGGGCGGTGGCCTGGCTCGCAGCGAGCATGCCGGCGCCGAGCGCGAGCAGCGTGCCGGCAATCTTGAGATGCTTCATCAGGGTCATGGTGCCGTTTCCTCGATTTGACGTAGGGTCATGATTGTTGCTCCGGCTTCGTTTGGCCGGTTTGCTGTCGATCAGGCGTCGGGATTGCCTTCTCGCACGACATTGGTGAGAGCGGCGCCTTCGAGGCACCGCTTGATGTTGTCCGCCATGGTGTGCTGGCGCCGGCGGATGGTGCCGCTCGTCCAACCCGACATGTGCGGTGTCATTAAAACGTTTGAAAGCTCATGGAAAGCCAGTCTGGATGGTAAAATAGTAGGCTCCGCCGGATTGGGGTAGCGATACCAGGTATCGATGATTGCGCCGCCGATCCGGCCCGCCTTCAGGGCTTCAAACAGCGCCGCCTCGTCGATGGTGGGGCCGCGTCCGACATTGACGATGACGGAATCGGGCTTCATCGCGGCTAGTGCCGCCGCATCGATGATGCCCGTGGTGTCCGGCGTCAGCGGCACGGAGACGACGACGACATCGACCGAGCCGCAAAAGGCGGCGAGTTCGTCGAGCGTGAAGGCGCGGTCGACCAGATCGGAGGTTGCGACCGGGCTGCGATTGGCGACATGAACCGTCATCTCGAAGGCCTTGGCGCGCCGGGCGATCGCCTTGCCGATGTGGCCGAAGCCGAGCAGGCCGATGGTCTGGCCGGCGATCTCGCCATGGACTCGGTCCGGCGAGCCGGCCCAATAGGCCCAGTCACCCTGACGCAGCTTCTGATCCGCGTCCGAGAGGGGGATCGCGCGCGCCAGCAGCGCGCTCATCACATATTCCGAGATGGCCTGCTCATGGCCGAAGCAATTGCAGACGCTCGTCTGCGCGGGCAGCAGCGCGAGATCGACTGCGTCATAGCCGGCGCCGGGCACATGGAAGAGCTTGAGGCCCTTCGGCTTGGGCAGGCCGGCATCGAATTTCACGCCGATGATCGCGTCGGCCTGCGCATAGGCCTCCCGGTCGGCGGGGGTGGCCAGCGCGTCGGGCAGGATGGCGACCTGCGCGCCGCCGCCGACGAGATCGGCGAAGCCCTTGCTGAAGGAGGCCGCATTGTCGCCGTGAAAGATGATGCGCATGGGGTGGTGTCTCGTGTTTCTGGACGGGTTTGTCAGGTGTTGAGCAACGGCTCGACGCTGCAATCGAGCAGGGACGGGTCGATGCGGGTTTCCATCTCGTCGAACATGCCGTCGACGAAAGCGATCAGCGCGTCCGAGGCCGAGACGGCGCGTTCGACATTGCGCGTCGCGATCGCGTTCAGCACGGCGATATGATGGTCGATCGTGCCCTCGAGGCTGGGCATCTGCGCCATATGCGCATGGTAGATGAAGCCGATGCGCCGGAAGATCGTGTGCAGCGGCCGCAATGTATGTTCGAGAAAGGGCTCGCCCGCGGCGGCGAGCACCATCTGGTCGATGCGGCGGTCGAGCGTGTTGAATTCGGCCAGGGTCAGCCCGTCGCGGCGCTCGCGCAGCAGGCGCTCCATATGCAGCATCTGGTTGCGGTGCGAGGGGCCGGCGCGCTCGGCCGCGAGCCTGATGACGAAACGCTCGATGTCGCGGCGCAGATGCAGCAGCACGCGCTCGCGGGCGAGATCGATCGGCGCGATCTGCAAGCCGTGGCGCGGCCGGATGACGATCAGCGTGTCGGCGGCCAGCCGGTTCACGGCATGGTGGACCGGCGTGCGGCCGAAGCCGGTGATGTCCTGGAGATCCTGCATGGCGAGGAAGCGGCCGGGTGCGAGTTCGCAGCGGACCAGCAGTTCCTCGATGCGCTGATAGGCCAGTTCGAACAGGTTGACGCGGTTGCGGCGCGGCGGCGCCCCATCCTCAGCCGTCACCAGTCTCGGCCCGTCAGCGCGCTGCGCCATCACCTGTCTCCTCGGTCGAAGCTCGTTTGGCGGCTTCATTGCGATCGAGCCTAAACATATTGTGATATTTTACAAGCGCTCTATGCTCCCTTCGTTCTGCCACGTCCGGCACCTCGCGTGCCTTCCGTGGCGGACCGCCATCAACCACAGCGTTCAGCGGCCCTGGGCCGTTCAAAGAGCGCGTGCCGCCAGGGAGGCAGGCTTTGAAAATCACCGCGATCGAAACGCTGCGGACGGAAGAGTTCGCCAATGTCCTGTGGGTGCGCGTCCACACCGATGCCGGGATCATCGGCCTCGGCGAAACCTTCTATGGCGCGGGCGCCGTCGAGGCGCATCTGCACGACACGCTGGCGATGCGGCTGCTCGGCAAGAACCCCCTGCATATCGAGGCCCTGCATCGCGAGATGACCAATCTCCCGATGGCGCAGGCCTCGACCGGCGTCGAGTCGCGGGCGACCTCCGCCGTCGACATCGCGTTGTGGGACGTGTTCGGCAAGGTCTGCGGCCAGCCGGTTCACCAGATGCTCGGCGGCCTGTGCCGTGACAAGCAGCGCATCTACAACACCTGCGCCGGCTACAATTATGTCCGTACGAACAACATCAAGCCGGTCTCGACCTGGAATCTCGGCGAGACCGAAGGCCCCTATGAGGATCTCGACGGCTTCATGAACCGCGCCGACGCGGTGGCTGAGAGCCTGCTGGAAAGCGGCATCACGGCGATGAAGATCTGGCCGTTCGATCCTGCCGGAATCGAGAACCACGGTCTCCACATCACGCCCGACCAGATGCGCAAGGCCTGCGAGCCCTTCGAGAAGATCCGCAAGGCCGTGGGCGACAAGATCGAGATCATGGTCGAGATGCATTCGCTGTGGAACCTGCCGACCGCGATCAAGATTGCCCGCGTGCTCGAGCAGTACGAGCCGACCTGGTATGAGGATCCGATCCGGATGAACTCGCCGCAGGCGCTGGCCGAGTTCGCGCGTTCGACGACCGTCTCGGTCTGCGCCAGCGAGACTTTGGGCTCGCGCTTTCCCTACAAGGACATGCTCGACCGCGACGCCATGCACATTGTCATGGCTGATCTCTGCTGGACCGGCGGGCTCACCGAGGGCCGCAAGATCGCGGCGATGGCGGACACCTATCACCGCCCCTTCGCGCCGCATGACTGCATCGGCCCGGTCGGCTTCATCGCGGCGATCCACGCTTCCTTCAGCCAGCCCAACACGCTGATCCAGGAATCGGTGCGCGCCTTCTACACCGGCTGGTACAACGAACTCGTCACCACGATGCCGGTGATCAAGGACGGCTATGTCCTGCCGATGGAAGGCGTGGGCCTTGGCGTCGAATTGCTGCCGGCGGTGTTCGAGCGGTCAGACCTGACCGTCCGCCGCTCCAGCCTGTGAGGATGTGACATGACCAACCCCCTTTTCGATCTTTCGGGCAAGACCGCCCTCGTCACCGGCTCCTCGCGCGGGCTGGGCCGGGCGATGGCGGAAGGGCTGGCGGTCGCCGGCGCGCGCATCCTGATCAACGGCACCGATCCGGTTCGGGTCGACGAGGCGGTGGCGGAATTTCGCGCTGCCGGCCACCAGGCCGAGCCGGCGCCGTTCAACGTCACTGACGAGGCCGCGATCATCGCTGCCTTCGCGGGTTTCGATGCGGCTGGCATCGCGGTCGACATCCTCGTCAACAATGCCGGCATCCAGTTCCGCAAGCCGATGGTGGAACTCGCCACCGCCGACTGGCAGCGGGTCATCGACACGAATCTGACCTCGGCCTTCATGATCGGCCGTGAGGCGGCCAAGCGCATGATCGCGCGTGGGGCTGGAAAAATTATCAATATCGGCTCGTTGACCAGCGAACTCGCGCGCGCGACGGTGGCGCCCTACACGGTCGCCAAGGGCGGCATCAAGATGCTGACGCGGGCCATGGCGGCGGAATGGGCCGAGGCCGGCATCCAGGCCAATGCGATCGGCCCCGGCTACATGATCACCGACATGAACCAGGCCCTGATCGACAACCCGACCTTCGACGCCTGGGTGAAGGGCCGCACGCCGGCCCGCCGCTGGGGCAAGCCGGACGAACTGATCGGCACGGCGGTGTTCCTGGCATCCTCCGCCTCGAACTACGTCAACGGCCAGATCATCTATGTCGATGGCGGCATGTCGTCGGTGCTGTGAGGGGGACGCGTTCGCGCGGCGGTCACAACACCCTCATCGTCATTCCGGGCGAGCGCAGCGAAGACCCGGAATCCATCATAGGGCGCCGACGGCTCTGTATGATGGATTCCGGAGCGGCGCCGCTTCGCGGCTTGTCCGGAATGACGCGTGCAAAGCCCGAAACGCAAAAAGCGCCGGGAAACCCGACGCTTGCGTGCCTAACCGGCCTT
>NZ_LJHQ01000038.1 GCF_001295925.1 Allobosea sp. AAP35
TCCGCCGACGTCGGCCTGGCGGCCCGCGAGATCAACATGGGCGCCGACGACCTCTCCAAGCGCACCGAGGAGCAGGCCTCTTCACTGGAGGAGACCGCCGCCACCACCGAGGAGCTCGCAGCCTCCGTCAAGGCTTCGGCCCAGGCCTCTCGCAACGCCGCCGCCATTGCCAATGAGGCGATGGGAGCGGCGCAGTCGGGCGGCGCGATCGCCGGTCAGGCGGTCGAGGCGATGGCGCGCATCGAGAGCGCCTCGCAGAAGATCTCCGACATCATCCGCGTTATCGACGACATCGCCTTCCAGACCAATCTTCTGGCGCTGAACGCTGCGGTGGAAGCCGCCCGCGCCGGCGATGCCGGCAAGGGCTTCGCCGTCGTTGCCTCCGAGGTCCGCACCTTGGCGCAGCGTTCCAGCGAAGCGGCCAAGGACATCACGGCCCTGATCTCGTCGTCGAACATGGAGGTCGGTGAGGGTGTCAAGCTGGTCCGCCAGGCCGGCGACCAGCTCAGCCAGATCCTCGCCTCCTCGCAGAAGGTCGCCGCCACCATCGCCGACATCTCGTCGGCGTCCGGCGAACAGGCCAATGGCATCGATGAGATGAGCCAGGCGGTTGCCCATCTCGACGAGATGACGCAGGCCAATGCGGCTCTGTCCGAACAGAGCGCGGCCTCCGCCGCCTCGCTCTCGACCCGCATCGGCCAACTCAACGACCTCGTCGCCGCCTTCAAGACCGGCCCCGTAGCCGGCCATGCGATCGCCCCCCCGCGGGCCGCCTCGTCCGAGCCTGCCCGCCTGCGCCAGATGGCTGAGTCCGCCTTCGTCCAGAAGGCGCCCGCAAGCCGTGCCCCGACGGCGGCACCGGCGACGCGCGCCCCCGCCAAGAAGGTCGCCAACAGCCGCGCCAGCGATTCCGGCTGGGAGGAATTCTAGGCGATCCGGCTGCCCTAAGCCCTCGCCGCGAGGACACCCCTCAGAACAAGCGGCGTTTCGACAAGCGAGCCCTTCGACACGAGCCCTGCCCGACCGGCAGGGCTTTTGTGTTTCGGGGTGATGCTCATCCGAATGCACGACGCGATGTCGCCATCACCGGGGCACGCTGTCCTGGAGCGGGCCCAATTCCGCCTTGGCCGCGCCGAATTCGAACCGGTTTATCACGGCCCCGTGATCGACTGAGGGGATAGCACATCATGATGACCAAACTGGCAGCCGCCTTGATTCTCGCGCCGAGCCTGGCGGGCGCGGCCGAGATCGAGCTGGCCTCCCGCGTCGAGCGCGTCACCGTCTATCCGGATGGCGCCGTGGTGACGCGGATCGGCAAAGCGGAACTGGTGCAGGGAGCCTCGCAGATCGTGCTGCGCGGCCTGCCCACGACAATCGACCCCGCCTCGATCCGTGTCGAGGGCAAGGGCAACCGGTCATTTTCAGTTGGCGCGGTCGATGTCCGGCTCACGCCCGGAGAAGCCCGCCCCGTTCTGGATGCCGTGATCGAAGACAAGCTCAAGGCCCTGCGCGACGAGAAGGCGGCGTTGGCCGGCCGGTCCAGCGCCACGGAGGCCAAGCGCGCCACCATCGAACGCTTCGCCCAGATCGGCCCCGACAAGCTCGGCCCGGACGGCAAGGCGCTGCCGGTCGCGGACTGGGCGGCCGTGTTCGATGCGATCGGCACCTCGCTGGTCAGGGTTCATGACGAACTGCGCGCCGTCAGGGCCCGCGCCGACGACGTCGATGCCGAGATCGCAGCCCTGGAACGGGCAAGGCCGCCGACCCTGCGCAGCGGCGCCCCCAAGCGCGACGTCGCGATTTCGGTTGAGGCGGATGCGCCGGTCGCGGCCGAATTCGCCGTGACCTATCGCGTCGGCGGCGCCGGCTGGACCCCGCAATACGAGGCGAGGCTGACCACCGGCAGCGGCGCCGAGAAGCCGGCGATCGATCTCGTTCGCCGCGCCGAACTGCGCCAGCGCAGCGGCGAGGACTGGAGCGATGTGGCGCTGACGCTGTCGACGACCCGCTCGGCCGGGGGAACGCGCGCGCCGGACCTCACCCCCATGCAGGTGATGTTCTTCGAGCCGCCGATCGCTGCGGCGCCCCGCCCCACGCGCAGCACGGTGTCGGCCATCCCGATGGCACCCGATCAGATGGCACGCGGCAAGGCTCTGGCCGAAATCGACGGGGATGCTGCGACGCGCCCGGCGCCTGTGCCGCGTCCCGCCGACATCCAGACAGCCCAGCTCGAGGCCGGCGCCTATCAGGCGAGCTTCCAGGTGCCGGGCCGCGTCTCGATCCCGCAGGATGGCTCGTCCAAGACGGTGGTGCTGAGCCAGAACCGGGTCGAGCCCACGCTCTCGGCCCGCGTCGCACCCGAACTGGACGAGACGGCCTATCTCGAGGCGGCCTTCACCCATGACGACATCGCGGCGCTGCTGCCGGGGGCCGTCGCGCTGCATCGCGACGGCAGCTTCATCGGGCGCGGTCAGCTCGGTCTGGTGGCACCAGGCGACAAGGTCGCGCTCGGCTTCGGCGCCGACGACAAGCTCAAGGTCAGCCGCGCCCCGGTCCGCCGCCGCGAGAACGAGCCGACCTGGCTCGGCCAGACCCGCACCGACCTGCGCGAGTTCAAAACCGTGGTGAAGAGCCTGCATGCGCAGCCGGTCAAGGTCACGGTGAGCGAACGCGTTCCCTTCTCGGAGAGCACCGCGATCACCATCGAAACCATCGCCGGCCAGACCACCCCGCCGACCGAAAAACAGGTCGGCGACAAGCGTGGCGTCTCGGCCTGGACCTTCGATCTCGCCCCCGGGGCCGAGAAGGAGATCAAGATCGCTTATCGCATAAGATGGCCCGGCGACCGCGAGGTCACCTACGCGCCGCAGCCCCTGCCACGCCCGTCACTCGGCGCTCATTGAACGCCGCCGCCCGGCGGACGCGCCTGCGCCTGCCCTCAAGATGCCTCAGGCCGCCACCGCCTGAGGCTCCATGCCGAGTTCCTCGCCGACGACATTGACCCAGTAGCGGATGCCGTCGGGGATGATCGCGTCGTTGAAATCGTAGAGTGGCGTGTGCAGGCCCTTGAACGAGCCGTCGGCCTCGACGCCGTTGCCGATGCGCATGAAGGCGCCGGGCTTGATCAGCATCATCTCGGCGAAATCCTCGCCGCCGGTGCCTGGCCGCATCTTGCCGTCGACATGGGCCGCGCCGACCGAAGCCGACGCTGCCGCCACCGCAACCGCGACCTGCTCGGCCTTGTTGATCAGCGGGCTCGTGCCCCGCTCGTAAGTCGCCTCCGCCTTGCAGCCCCAGGCCAGCGCGGTCGCCGAGGCGAGTTCGCCGATGCGGCGCTCGATCGTGTCGCGGATCTCGGCGGAGTAGGTCCGTGCCGTCCCGCCGAGCACCAGTTCCGAGGGGATGACGTTCGAGGCCTCGACCGAGCCGGCATGGATGTAGCCGACGCTGATCACGGCGGTGTCGAGCGGCGGCACGTTGCGGCCGACGATGCCCTGCAGGCCCAGCACGAACTGCGCCTGCGCATAGGTGATGTCGGTCGAGAGATGCGGCTGCGAGCCGCCATGCCCGCCGACGCCGCGGAAGATCACCTCCCAGCTGTCGGCCGAGGCCAGGAACGGCCCCACCGTGGTGCCGAAATGCGAAGCCGGAAGGCCCGGCGTGTTGTGCAGCCCATAGATCGCGTCGCAAGGGAAACGCTCGAACAGCCCGTCGGCCAGCATCGCCTCGGCGCCGCCGCGACCCTCCTCGGCCGGCTGGAAGATCAGGATGCAGGTGCCGGCAAAATCGGGGTTCTCGGCGAGGTAGCGCGCGGCGCCCAGGAGCATGGTGGTGTGGCCGTCATGGCCGCAGGCGTGCATCTTGCCGGGATATTGCGAGGCGTAAGGCAGCCCCGTCTGCTCCTCCAGCGCCAGGCAGTCCATGTCGGCGCGCAAGCCCACCGCCCGCTGGCCCGGCCGCCGGCCGCGAATGACGCCGACGACGCCGGTGCCGCCGACCCCTTCCGTGACCTCGACACCCCATTCGCGCAGGTTCTTCGCCACCAGCGCCGCGGTGCGGGTCTCTTCCAGCCCAAGCTCCGGATGGGCGTGGATGTCCTGCCGGATCGCGGAGAACGTCGCATGGTGCCGGTCGAGCCAGCTGTCGAGAGTGCTCGTCATCGTCGTCTCAATCCTTTTCGCGCAGGCCGTACCAGTTGTGTGCGGCGGCGGCCGTCATGGCGCAAGGCAAGCATGAACCCTGCCAGCACGGCATCTCGACGGCCTTGAAACCCCTTCTACACCCTCGCGGGCGCCCCATCCATGCGCTCCAAGCTTGACCTGCGTGCGCTCTTGGCTCATGAGGGCGTGCAAGAACCTGCCTTCGAACCCCGGTCTTGCGCCGGGGTTTTTCATGTGCGGTGCTTGCCCGGAACGACGCGCGCAAGACTCAAACTATGATCAGCAGGAACACCTGAACCATGGCAAATGTGGTGGTGGTCGGCGCCCAGTGGGGCGACGAGGGCAAGGGCAAGATCGTCGACTGGCTGTCGAGCCAGGCCGATGTGGTGGTGCGCTTTCAGGGCGGCCACAATGCCGGCCATACCCTCGTCATCGACGGCAATGTCTATAAGCTCTCGCTTTTGCCCTCCGGCATCGTGCGCGGCGGCAAGCTTTCGGTCATCGGCAATGGCGTCGTGGTCGATCCCTGGCATCTGGTCGAGGAGATCGACCGTCTGCGCGCGCAGGGCGTCGCCATCTCGCCCGACAATCTGCGCCTGGCCGATAACGCGACGCTGATCCTGCCGCTGCATCGCGAGCTCGACCATTTCCGCGAGACCTCGAATGTCGGCCTCAAGATCGGCACGACCAAGCGCGGCATCGGCCCGGCCTATGAGGACAAGGTCGGCCGCCGCGCCATCCGCGTCATCGACCTGAAGGACCCCGCCATCCTTGAGGCGAAGATCGAGCGGCTGCTGGCGCATCACAACGCGCTGCGCCGGGGTCTCGGCATCGACGAGGTGAACGCCGTCGAACTGCTTGGCCAGCTCAAGGAGATCGCGCCGCAGGTCCTGCCCTATGCCGACACGGTCTGGGCGCTGCTCGATGCGCAGCGTCGCGCGGGAAAACGCATCCTGTTCGAGGGCGCCCAAGGCGCGCTGCTCGATGTCGACCACGGCACCTACCCCTTCGTGACCTCGTCGAACATCGTCGCCGGCCAGGCCGCGACCGGCTCGGGGCTTGGCCCTTCGGCGGTCGGCTATGTCTTGGGCATTGCCAAGGCCTATACGACCCGCGTCGGCGAGGGCCCCTTCCCGACCGAACTCTTCGACGAGATCGGCGAGCTGATCGGGCAGAAGGGCAAGGAATTCGGCGTCGTCACCGGCCGCAAGCGCCGCTGCGGCTGGTTCGACGCCTGCCTGGTCCGCCAGACGGTCAAGACCTCCGGCATCGACGGCATCGCCCTGACCAAGCTCGACATCCTCGACGGCTTCAAGGAGATCAAGGTCTGCACCGGCTATCGTCTCGATGGCGAGATCCTCGAACATCTCCCCGCCGGCCAGAGCGACCAGGCCCGGGTCGAGCCGATCTATGAGAGCATCGAAGGCTGGGACGGCTCGACGGCGGGCGCGCGCTCCTGGGCCGATCTGCCGGCGCAAGCGATCAAATACGTCCGGCGCATCGAGGAATTGATCGGCGCGACCGTGGCCGTGCTCTCCACCAGCCCCGAGCGCGACGACACGATCCTGGTGCATAATCCGTTCGAAGGCTGATCGACCCGCGACCGCCCGGCACGAACTCAAGCGCCCCGAGCCCCGAGCCCTGAGCCCTGAGCCGTCTGTCGAAAACTTGCCTGGCCTTTGCAACACGCGCGCCCCTTCGAGGGTTGACGCAGGCATCCAACAACGACAAGTGAGGCCAATGGCCGACTTCTATCCCATCCTGGCACGGGCCGTCGCCGGGCTGCCTGATACGTCACCGGCAGCACGCCTCGCCATCTACGAGCGCGCCCGGGCTGCCCTCGTGACCCAGCTTCGCAGTCTCGACCCGCCATTGGGCGAGGCCGAGATCATGCGCGAGCGCCTCTCGCTCGACGAGGCCGTGGCCAGGATCGAGGCGGATTACAACGACGCCCCGCCGGCCTTCGATATCGAAACGGAGCTGCCCCCTCTCGAGATTCAGCAGCCCGCGCCGCAAGCCGAGCCGCCGCAAAGGACCGCGCCGTCCGCCCGACCCGCAGCCCTCCCGGATGCCGATCGCTTCGACGAGCCCTTGCCCGAGCCGGCCGAACCGCAGCCGGCGCGTCCCCGCATCGCGCCTCCGCGCGAGAAGCGGGTCAAGCCCGGACATCTGCGCACGGCGGTTGTCGCGACCGGCGTGGCCATTGCCGTCGGCGCCATCGCGGTGGCAGCCTATTACGTCAACAAGGTCGCGCCGCCCGATACGACCTCGCGCCCGCGCACCGAGACGGCAGCCCAACCCACGCCAGCCGACAATGCCGGCAAGATCAACGACCGCATCGGCGAGGCCGGCACACCGGCGCCCGTGACGCGGCCCGGCACGGCCGCGAGCCCTCCCTCCCAGGAAATTGCGGTCGCGCAACGGGCAATCCTCTACACCGAAGATCCAGACAGCCCGCAGGCGCCGCGAGCGGTCAATGGCCGCGTCTTCTGGCGCCTCGACAGCGAGAGCGTCGGCCAGGGGCGGCCGGTCGAGACGATCGTGCGCGCCACCGTCGATATCGCCGAGATGGGCCTGTCGCTCGATTTCACCATCCGCCGCAACACCGACACGGCCTTCCCGGCCTCGCACATTATCGGGATGCGCTTCACCTCGACCGGCGACCCGGCGACGGAGGCGGTGCGCGAGGTCGGCGTGCCGCAGTTCAAGACCGAGGAAAGTGAGCGCGGCGCCCCGCTCTCGGCGATCAATTCGGCGCTGGGCGAGAACCTCTTCGTCGCGGCCCTGTCGAACGTACCCGTCGAGGTCGAGCGCAACATCGATTTGATCCTGAACCGGACCTGGATCGACGTCCCCGTTCGCTTCGCCTCAGGCAAGCGCGGCATCCTGACCTTTGAAAAGGGCGTCTCGGGCGGGCAGACGCTGGCGGATGCGTTTGGAAGGTGGCGCTGAGGCTGGAAGCTCGCCGACAGCGCTCTCACGCATCCTTGCTGGCAGCGCGCTGTCGACCCGCTTACCGGACGAACGGCATGAAACCGGGCGGAATTTCGACGGGCGCCTGGGCCTCCTAAATGAGGTCGTACTCGGCGATCGCCTGCGTCAGAATCGCGAATTCGCGGTCTTCGTCGGTTCCGCCCGCACACTGCAGCAGCCGTGCGGCCCGCAGGATGGCGGCTTTGCGTTCCTGCAGGAGAGGATCATCACGGCATCGGCGTCGGGCATGGCCACCTCCCCGTTCCGGATCCAAGATCAAGATCCATACGCTAGCGCCCCAAGGGCAGCTTGACGAGTCCGGCGAAATGGATTGGACGAAACAGAGCCGCCAAGCTCGTGTTGACCAAGCGTCACCTTGGACTTTACCTTCGCGTCCTGCCGTCGGCGACGAACGACGCCGTAGGGGAGGCGATCATGGCCTGCATGCCTGGACTGCGGGGTCAACGTCGGTCGAGAGCGGGCGGCTTCCTGCTTTTTTTGGCGGCGGGGCTCTTGGCGGGCCCGGTCGGCGCTGAAGAGATCCCAGCCGAATTTCGCGGCGTATGGGCGCCCCGCTGCACGGATTCCGCTGCTCCCCGTCTTGTGCTCGCCGCGGGCGGCATCGAGACGACGGCCGATGGCCGATCATACCGGTTTGACGGCGTCGATATCAGCAGGACCTGGATGGGCGGCGTTCGGGCCAGCGGCCCAGGCATCTGGTTCCTCGTCAGCAGGAAACCGGGCCAACCCTTCGCCTTCGTCGCCGCAGCCGCCCAGGGCGCGAAGGGGACGATCGTGCTTGAGGAAAGTAATCCTGCCGATGCGCGCGAATTGAAGAGCCTCTTCGGCGTCGCTTTTCGCCGCTGTCCGGCTGAGGCGGCAGCGATCCAGCCCGGTTCTGCGCAGACGCCCGGTAACCAGCCGGGCTATCTCGGCCTGTGGGCCCGGCAGAAGGCCTGGTGTGCCGACGACGACAGCCGGATCCGCTTCACGCTGCGCGGCACGGAGGAAATCGAAAGTGCCTGCGATTTCGACCGGATCGAGGGTGGAAATGGCCGCTGGAGCGTCCGGCAAACCTGCCACGTCGAGGGAACAAGGACGCGCAGCCGGATGGAGATCAGCGTCGATGGCGACCGAATGACGCTCGTGTTCCCGGACAGGAAAGGCAGCCGCACGAGGCTCATGCGCTGCCGGTAGGCCGCGTCTGCGCTGCCGTTCAGCTTCTCCGCTCGGCAGCAAACCGCGCCGCCGCCCGCAGCGTGTCGGCCTCCGTCCCAAACCCCGCCAACGCCGCAACCGCCGCCGCGCTCAGGCCGTCGCGCTCGCGCTTCGCCGCCCCAAGCCCCAAAGCCTGGACCAGCGTGCCCTTGCCCCTGTCCTGATCCTTGGCAGTCGCCTTGCCCAGCTGCTCGGGGCTGGCCTCGACGTCGAGGATGTCGTCGGCCACCTGGAAAGCGGCGCCGAGCGCCCGGCCGTAGATCCCCAGCGCCGCACGCTGCTCGGGCGAGGCCCCGCCCAGCACGGCGCCAATCTCGACGCTGGCCGCCAGGAGCGCGCCGGTCTTCATTGCCTGCAGACGGCGGATCTCGGTTTCCGACAGCGTCGCGGCAGCACCGTCCTCGAAGCGCCCCTCCGCCGCGAGATCGAGCATCTGCCCGCCCGCCATGCCGCCGAGCCCCGAGGCGCGCGCCAGCGCCAGAACCAGCGCGGCGCGGGTCTCGCCCGACGGATGTGTAGCGGGGTCGGCCAGCACCTCGAAAGCGAGCGTCAGCAGTGTGTCGCCGGCGAGGATCGCGCTGGCCTCGTCGAAGGCCTTGTGGATGGTCGGCCGGCCCCGGCGGGTATCATCGTCATCCATCGCCGGGAGGTCGTCATGCACGAGCGAATAGCAATGCACGAGTTCGACCGCCGCACCCGCCCGCAAAGACTGACCGGGGTCTACCCCGAACAGGCGCGCCGTCTCGACGGTCAGGAAGGGCCGCAGCCGCTTGCCGCCGCCGAGCGCGCCATGGCGCATCGCCGCCAGCAGCCGGGCTGGACGGGCGATCTCGCCCTCGCGGACGGTCTCGACCAGCAGGGCGTCGAGCAAGGCTTCGATCGCGTCGGCGGTCTGCGCCAGGCGGGAGGCCAATGCGTCGGACTTCATGCTGCGGAACTCCCTCTCGCGGAACTCATGCGCGGACCTCGCGTTCGCTGACCGGCGGGGCTTGCCGGACCGCAAGCGAAGCGTCAAGCAATGTCGGTCTGAGCGTCAGGCCGGTTGGGCAAGCCAGGCGGAAGGCCCATCATTGGAAGGCCAGGGGGAATGACGGCGATGGCGGCAGAACGGGCAACCACGCGGCGGAGCCTGTTCGCCCGTCTGCTGCGCTGGTTTCTGATCGCGGGGCTTGCCCTGCTCGCCGCGCTGGTCCTGGCCCTGATCCTTTATCGCTTCGTGCCCGTGCCCTCGACCCTGATGCTCGGGCGCTGGCTGACGCTCCAACCGGTCGAGCGGCAATGGGTGCCGCTGGCGCAGATCTCGCCCAACCTGATCCGGGCCGTGATCGCGGCGGAAGACCAACGCTTCTGCAGCCATGACGGGGTCGATTGGGTCGAGCTCAACGCCGTGCTGGAGGATGAGGACGGCCCTTCGCGCGGCGCCTCGACCCTGACCATGCAGACCGCCAAGAATGTCTTCCTCTGGCCGGGCCGCTCCTATGTCCGCAAAGGTCTGGAGATCCCGCTGGCCATGACGATCGACGTCGCCTGGCCCAAACAGCGCATCATCGAGATCTATCTCAACGTCGCCGAATGGGGCGAAGGGCTCTATGGCGCGGAGGCTGCGGCGCAGCGCTATTTCGGCAAGCCCGCATCGCGACTCAGCGCCACCGAGGCGGCGCGGTTGGCTGGTGCGCTGCCCAACCCGATCCTGCGCAATCCCGCCAGGCCGAGCCGGGGCCTGCAATCGGCGGCCGGCCGCGTCCAGCGCCGCGTCGGGCAGATGGGACCGCTGGGAGATTGTGCGGTGCCGGGGTAAGCGCAGCCCATCGAGGGCGGCGAATCCCGAAATCCCGATTCAGCACTAGCCATCCCGCGCCACAGCGTGTATGGGCAACGCCTCACGAGATTGATCCGTCGTCGTGGCGGTGGCGTGGCCTCAGGGCAGCGCTTCCGGACGGCGGCACGATGGAGAAGTAGCATGGCCGTTCCAAAGAGAAAGACGTCGCCGTCGAAGCGCGGCATGCGCCGCTCGGCCGACGCGCTGAAGCAGCCCACCTATATCGAAGACAAGAACTCCGGCGAACTGCGCCGTCCGCATCATGTCGATCTGAAGTCGGGCATGTATCGCGGCCGTCAGGTGCTGAAGGTCAAGACCGAAGCGTGATCTGTCAGGGGTCCGGACGGGCCCCGACCGGACGCTGACGAAACAAGCCGGCCGCAAGGCCGGCTTTTTCGTGTTGATTGAGGCCACGCGCTCAATGCCGAATGGGGCTTGAGTCCTTGGTCTGGTCTTCAGGCGCGCCTGGCCAGTCCGCCCCTCGCCCGCATGGCCGCCGCGCGGTAAAGTCGCGCAGCCATTTGCGGCGTTTCGCGTTCGCGGCGCGCGAAGGGCCCGATCTCGGCCTGGCTGGCGGCAAGCTGCAGCAGCAGCATGGCCGACCCTGCCGCCGCGCGCTCCCCACCCTGTTCGCCATATGCCGAATCGGCCATGTTCCACTCCGAAGCGCCATCGCGCATTCGAAGCCAAAGTTGCAAGAGGCCGGCCAACCTTAACGGGGTATTAAGACGCGGCACCGCATCGTTTCGGGACATTTCCACTTCCGTCCGGACAGGGACGGTCAGGCACCGCGTCCCGCTTCCCGCTGCCGGGCATCCCGTCTCATCGAGGCCGCTACGCGATGCCGGTGCCGTCGATCTTCAACGCCCGTGACGACCACCGCGTGGCCCCGCGCGACCTGCTCTCGTCGATCGGCGAAGTCGTCTACACCTGGGACATCCACAGCGACGCGCTCAGCTGGGGCCCCAACGCCGTCGACGTACTGGGCGCGATCCCCGATGCGGCCATGGCACGCGGGCTGGGCTTCGCCGGCCTTGTCGAGCCCGGCAGCGGTCGCAGCCGCTATGACGCCGTCTTCTCCTCCGGTGGCCACGACCAGGGCGAGGGCGTGGTCTACCGCACCCGCTATGCCGCCCATCTCGCCGGCCGCAGCATGTGGATCGAGGATGCCGGGCGCTGGTTTGCCGGGACCGATGGCCGGCCGGCCTGCGCGCGCGGCATGCTGCGGATCGGACGTCCGCTGCGGCCCGACGAGTTGTTGACGCCAACCGGCGAACTCGGCGATCGCTCGGCGCTGCTGGACCGGATCGGTGCGGCGCTCACCGAGCATCTGCCGGCCGAGCGCTCTGTCGTCGTGCTGGTCGCCGCGATCGACGAACTTGCCCGGCTGAACGACGATTTCGGCCATGAAGCCACCGACGAGATCATCAGCGTGGTGCAGGACCGGCTGCGCTCGGTGACGCGCCGGCGCGACCAGCTTGTCCGCTATTCGAGCAACCGCTTTGCCATCCTGCTGACCGGTTGCCCCTACAACCAGGTCGAGGCAGCCTCGCGGCGCTTCAGCAAGGCGGTGGGACAGGCCGCCATCGAGACTGCGCGCGGCATCGCGCTGGTGCGCCTGCGGGTTGGCGCCGCCGTCGCCCCCGACCTTTCAAGCCATGCGGGCACGCTGCTGTCGGGAGCTGAAAACGCGCTCGCCGGCGCCAAGGCGGGCTCGGCCGACACGCCCGTGATCGCGCGCCGTCAGGAGAACAGCCGACGTGCCGATGCCAGTGTCGGTTTCGACGTCAGCGCGCTGGCCGCACTCAACGAGCGGCGCATCGAACTCGCGCTGCAACCAATCGTTCGGGCGAAATCACGCGAGGTCGCGTTTCACGAGGCGCTGCTGCGGGTGTCGCTGGGCGAGGACGGAGTCTTTTTTGCTACCGCCGAACTGATCCCGATGCTCGAGCGACGCGGGCTGGTGCGCCTGTTCGATCACCGCGTCCTCGAACTGGCGGTCGACCTGCTCGCGGGCGAACCAGCCCTGACGCTGTCGGTGAACGTCTCGCCGCACTCGCTGTCCGACCCCGAATGGCTGGATGCCTTTCTCGCCTGCACCAGCGGCCCGCGCAGCATCGCGGAGCGACTCATCGTCGAAATCACGGAAACCGCGACCATCGACAACCCGACGCGGGTCGCCAGGCTGCTGGAGCAGATCAAGGGCCGCGGCGCGCGGATCGCCATCGACGATTTCGGCGCGGGCCACACCTCGCTGCGCCATCTGCGCGCCTTCCCGATCGACGTTTTGAAGATCGACGGCACCTTCACGCAAAGCCTGCGCCGCTCCACCGACGACCGCTTCTACGTCCGCACCCTGATCGACCTCGCCCGCCATCTCGACGTCGAGACGGTGGCCGAATGGGTCGATGACGAGCTTCAGGCCACGATGCTGGCCGATTGGGGCGTCACCTATCTCCAGGGCCATCTGTTGGGAAAAGCCGAGCTGCGCGGCCCGGTGGCAGGTCCAGGGGCTGTTCAGGCCGTCGCCATCGGCTGACGCGCGGCGCCACGACGGCGCCGCGGCAGGCAGGCACAGCGACCTTGCGGATCGCGCCTTGCGCCGCCGACGACTTGATGGGGTCGCTGACCTCGCCTGCCGCCGTGTCGATGGCGGCGAGCCCAGCCTCACTTCGTCTTGGCGAGCTTGTCCAGCCTGTCGCGCATCTCGCTCAGCTCGCGCTTGAGGTCGCCGAGATCGTCCGCCTTGGCGGCGTCCGCCGTGCCCGCTTCCTGCGCCTTGGCAGCGGCAGCCGCCGCGAAGGGGTTGAACAGCCGGAAGGCCTCCGTGAAGATCGCCATATTGGCCCGCGTCTGTGCCTGGAGCGCGTCCATCGCGCCGCTGCCCATACCGTTGCCGAGACCCCCGCTCAGCCCGCTGCCGAAAGCGCCGCCGGAGAAGGCCTTGGTCATCTGCTCGCGAAACTGGGCCTGGTCCTTGGTCAGGTTGTCCATCGAGAATTCGAGATAGCGCGGCACCAGCGCCTGCATGCTGTCGCCATAGAAGCGGATCAGCTGGCGCAGGAAGGCGATCGGCAGCAGGTTCTGCCCGTCCTTGGATTCCTCGTCGAAGATGATCTGAGCCAGAACCGGGCGGGTGATGTCCTCGCCGGACTTGGCATCATAGACCACGAAATCCTCGCCGCCGCGCACCAGGCCAGCGAGATCCTCGAGCGTCACATAGGAGCTCGTGCCCGTGTGATAGAGTCTGCGATTGGCGTATTTCTTGATGACGGTCGGTTCTTTGTCGCTGGCCATCAGAATCCTGCGCTTTGGACCGGACCCTCCCGCGAAAATCGCGCGACGGCCGGCCGGAAGGTGTTCGCTGACGCAATGGTAGCCGCTGCTGCGTCGGTCGCAAGTTTTTTGAGCGCCCCACTCAAAAACGGGATCAATGCATGAGCGAATTTGCATGTCATTGCGCCAGCGCAAAAACAGACGGCCGCAAGTTTGGGCGATGCGATCTCTTTCGGCTGACTTGACGGCAGCGCGGCGGGCTTCGAATGTGCGCCCGAAACAGGGCGCCCGGCGCGCTCCGGTCGTTGCGACAACAGTGAGGAATCTCCCATGGCCGATACGGACATCGTGATCGTCAGCGCGGCGCGCACCGCGGTCGGCGCCTTCAACGGCGCCTTCGCCAACACCCCGGCCCATGATCTCGGGGCTGCCGCCATCAAGGAGGCGCTGTTGCGCGCCAGGCTCGAGGGAGCCGAGGTCGACGAGGTGATCTTCGGCCAGATCCTGACCGCCGGCCAGGGCCAAAACCCCGCCCGTCAGGCCGCCATGGCCGCCGGCATCCCGCAGGAGAAGACCGCCTGGGGCTTGAACCAGCTCTGCGGCTCGGGGCTGCGCACGGTCGCCATCGGCCTGCAGCAGATCGCCAATGGCGATGCCGACATCATCGTCGCCGGCGGCCAGGAATCGATGTCGATGGCGCAGCACGCCGCGCATCTGCGGTCCGGCACCAAGATGGGCGACCTGAAATTCGTCGACACCATGCTCAAGGACGGGCTCTGGGACGCTTTCCACGGCTATCACATGGGCACGACCGCCGAGAACGTCGCGACCAAATGGCAGATCACCCGCGAGGAGCAGGACGCCTTCGCCGTCGGCTCTCAGAACAAGGCGGAGGCCGCGCAGAAGGCCGGAAAGTTCAAGGACGAAATCGTCCCCTTCACCGTCTCGACCCGCAAGGGCGACATCGTCGTCGACACCGACGAATATCCCCGCCACGGCGCAACCATCGAGGCCATGGCCAAGCTCAAGCCCGCCTTCTCCAAGGACGGCACCGTCACTGCCGGCAACGCCTCGGGCATCAATGACGGCGCGGCTGCGCTGGTGGTGATGACCGCCAAGGAAGCCGCCAGGCGCGGCCTGACCCCGCTCGCGCGCATCGCCTCATGGGCGACGGCTGGCGTCGATCCCGCGATCATGGGCTCGGGGCCGATCCCCGCGACGCGCAAGGCGCTGGACAAGGCTGGCTGGAAGATCGCCGACCTGGATCTGGTCGAGGCCAACGAGGCCTTTGCGGCGCAGGCGCTGGCGGTGAACAAGGATCTCGGCTGGAACCCCGACATCGTCAACGTCAATGGCGGCGCGATCGCGATCGGCCATCCGATCGGCGCCTCGGGCGCCCGCGTGCTCGTCACGCTGCTGCACGAAATGGCCAAGCGCGACGCGAAGAAGGGCCTCGCCACGCTGTGCATCGGCGGCGGCATGGGCGTCGCCATGGCGCTGGAGCGCTGAGACCGGCATGGCGCGCCAGACCACGCTCTACCGCTACCTCACCGGGCCCGATGACGCGAGCTTCTGCCATCGGGTGTCGGAGGCGCTGAGCCGGGGCTGGGTGCTTTACGGCCATCCCTCGCTGACCTTCGACGCTGCGCAAGGCCGCGTCATCTGCGGCCAGGCCATCATCAAGGACGTCGACGGGCCTTACGCGTCGGACATGAAACTGTCGGAACAATAGCTCGCCGCGCATCCGTTCGGGCACGCGGCGATCCATCACTTTGAAATGCTAAAGCGCGGCGCCCACGCCGCCACAGGAGGGGATACGGTCATGACGAAGGTTGCGTTGGTCACGGGGGGAACGCGCGGCATCGGGGCGGCGATCAGCCGGGCCCTCCAGGAGGCCGGCCACAAGGTCGCCGCCAGCTATGCCGGCAATGACGAGGCGGCCGCCAAATTCCAGGCCGAGACCAATATCCCCGTGTTCAAATGGGATGTCGGCGATTACGACGCCTGCGCGGCGGGCATCGCCAAGGTCGAGGCCGATCTCGGGCCGATCGACATCCTCGTCAACAATGCCGGCATCACCCGCGACGGCTTCTTCCACAAGATGACGAAAGAGAACTGGTCGGACGTGATTCGCACCAATCTCGATTCGCTGTTCAACATGACGCGTCCGGTGATCGAGGGCATGCGCGCCCGCTCCTTTGGCCGCATCATCGTGATCTCCTCGATCAACGGCCAGAAGGGCCAGATGGGGCAGGTCAACTACTCCGCCGCCAAGGCCGGCGATATCGGCTTCGTCAAGGCGCTGGCGCAGGAGAACGCCAACAAGAACATCACCGTCAACGCGATCACGCCGGGCTATATCGGCACCGACATGGTCTCCGCCATGCCAGAGGAAGCCCTGAAGCGCGTCATTGCCGGCATCCCCGTCGGCCGTCTTGGCAAGCCCGAGGAAATCGCCGCCATGGTGGTGTTTTTGGCCTCCGAGCAGGGCGCCTTCGCGACGGGTGCGACCTTCGCCGTCAATGGCGGGCAGTACATGGCCTGAGGGTCGAACCGGAGCCGACCTTACGCTGCCGCAGGCCGGGGCGAGCCGTCCGCCTCGGTCGCTTCGGGCTCCTGCGAGATCGGCGCCGTCATCGGGTCGAGGATGGCGAAGGGCCGCTCCACATGCTCCGGGGGCGCCCGCATGCGGACCCGCAGCCCGGCGATGGCCGCAAGCAGCAGCGTCATCAGGGCCATGAAGTAGAGCAGACCGTCGATATCGAAGCGGGCCATGATGGCCGCGCCAAGCATCGGCCCCAGGGCCGAGCCGAAGCCGCTGACGAGGATCAACCGGCCACTGACCGCGACCACGCGGTCGGACGGCATCCGGTCGAAGGCGTGGGCGACGCAGACGGGATAGAGCGTCGACATGAAGCCGCCGAGCAGGGCCGCGACCGGTAGCACGACCGCCAGCCGCGCCGGCAGCAGCACCAGCAGCACGGCGGCGGCCGCAAACCCCACCGCCAGCCCCGCCAGGACGAGGCGGCGATCGTTGCGGTCGGACAGGCGCCCGACAGGCACCTGCAGCGCGAGCCCGCCGAGTACGGCGACGAGCATGAACAGCGCGATGGTGCCCTGAGCGATGCCGTTGTTCAGCATCCAGGCCGGAATCAGCGCATAGAAGGCGCTGCTGACGATGCCGCTGACGACGCATCCCGCCACCGCGACCGGGGCATGCCGGGTCAACTCGCCATAGGGCAGCGAACCGCCTTCAGCGACGGTGGTGGGGGCCTCCGCCCGGGTCGTGCAGACCATGACGAGCGCCAGCGCGAACAGCGCGCCCACGACATGAAACGCCGCAGCCGACTCGATGGCGAGCTTGGCGATCACGAGTTGCCCGACGGCCAGTGCCAGGAAGGTGCCGACCATATAGGTCGAGAAAACGCGCCCGCGCTGGTCGGGTTGCGCCTTGGCGTTGAGCCAGCTTTCGGTGGTGATGAACAGGCCGACGCAGCCGATTCCCATCGCCATGCGGCAGGCGATCCAGGCCGCGGCCGAGACGAACAGCGGCATCATCGCCACCCCGACCACGACGAGCCCCGCAAAGGCCGCATAGGCGCGGATATGGCCGACACGCTGGATCACGCCGCCGCAACCGACGGCACCGACGGTAAAGCCGACGAAATAGGCGCTGAGCACGAGGCCGGTCGCCGTTGGGCCGAAGCCCTCCGTCGTCAGCCGCAGCGACAGGAAGGTGTTGAAGAAGCCGTTGGCGAGCTGGATCAGGCTGGTGGCGGCAATCAGCGTTCCGATCTGGACCAGCACGGCTTCTCTCCTGCGCGGACGGCCGCCGAAAGGCGGCCGGATGAGGCGGAACCGCTAGGTGCAAAATGTGGGCTGAGTGCGTCCCAACCGAAAAGCCGCCAGACCTACCCCCGCCGCGTCTTCGGCAGCAGAAAGGTGAGCAGCCCCAGCGCCGGCAGCCAGGCGGTGATGCGGAAGACCTCGATGATGCCGATGCGGTCCGCCAACGCGCCCAGCACAGCCGCCGCGATGCCGGCGAGCCCGAAGGACAACCCGTAGAACAGCCCGCCAACGAGGCCGACGCGATGCGGCACGAGGTCGATCGCGTAGATCAGGATCGCCGAGAAGGCGCTCGCCATGACGAAGCTGATGATCACGCTGAGCACGCCGGTCCAGAACAGGTCGGCATGGGGCAACAACAGCGCAAACGGCAGCGAGCCCACGATCGACAGCCAGATCACCCGGTCGCGGCCGATCCTGTCCCCCACCATGCCGCCAATGATGACGCCGGCCGTGCTGACCGCAAGGTAAAGGAACAGCATGATCTGCGAGAGCTGCAGCGGGACCTCGAAGCGCGTCATCAGGTAGAAGGTGTAATAGGAGGTGAAGGCGGCAGTGTAGCCGTTCTTCGAGACCAGCAGCAGGATCAGGATCGTCATCGCAAACAGCACACGCGCGGGCGACAAGCCGTGCCTGGCGACGTCGTCGCCATGGCTCGCGGTCTGGGCGCGGCGGAACGCGCTGTAGCGTGAGGCGGTCCAGGACATCAGCACCATCGCGACCAGCACGACGATCGAGAACCAGGCCAGGCTCGCCTGCCCGCGCGGCACCACGACGGCTGCCGCCAGCAGCGGGCCGATGGCATAGCCGGCATGGCCGCCGACCTGGAACAGCCCTTGCGCCAGCCCCTGCCGGCCGGCCGCGGCATGGCGCGCCATGCGGGTCGCCTCCGGGTGGAACACGGCCGAGCCCAGCCCGACCAGCGCTGCGGCGAGCAGGACCATGCCGTAGCTTGTGGCGAAGGCCAGCGTCAGCAGACCGACCAGCGTCGCCCCCATGCCGGCGACCATCGCATGCGGCCAGGGCCGCTTGTCGGTAAGCCAGCCGAGCAGCGGCTGCAGCAGCGACGACGTGACCTGAAAGGCCAGCGTGATCAACCCGATCTGACCGAAGTCGAGCTGGAAGCTCTCCTTGATCAGCGGGTACAGCGCCGGGATCATCGACTGAAGCAGATCGTTCAGCAGATGCGCGACACTGAGCGCAACCAGGATCGGGATCAGCGGGCGGCGCTCGGCGGCCGCAAGAGGGAGCGTTGTCATGGTCTCGACCTGTGATCCTTCGTCCTATCCCGGTCAATGCCGCGCGCACGGCGTGCCGATCATGACGGCCATGGCGCCGAAGCCGTGCTGCGCTGCGGTGAGACGCTCACAGCTTGGTCGTTTAGAACCACGCCGTTATCCCGGACGCAGCGAAGCGCAGATCCGGGATCCATTCCGGAGCGCTTGCCGGAGAGGTTCCGGCATGGATCCCGGGTCTCCCTCCGGTCGCCCGGGATGACGGCGCATGGATCAACACACGCAGACTATCGGCTTTGCCCTGCCCGCCTGCTATCGAGACCACCCGCGCCAACCGCCTGCCCCAAGCCCCGCCCCGCTCATGACCTCCCGCACTGCCACGCTCATCGGCGCCATCGCCATCCTGCTCTGGTCGACGCTGGCCGTGTTCACCGCGATGAGCGGGCGGGTGCCGCCCTTCCAGCTCGTCGGCATGACCTTCGTCATCGGCGGGCTTCTGATCCTCGCCATCGCCGCGGCGCGCGGCCAGCTGGCGCACATCCGCCCGACGCCGGCCTCCTTCGCGCTCGGGCTCTATGGCCCGTTCGGCGACACGGCGCTCTACTACGCCGCCGTGAAGACGGCGCCCGCGGCGGAAGCCAATCTGATCCACTATCTCTGGCCGCTGCTGATCGTGCTGTTCGCTGCGCTGCTGCCCGGCGGCAAGCTCAGGCTCCGGCACGTGGTCGGGGCGCTGATCGGCCTTGCCGCCACCGCGCTGCTGGTCTCGGGCGGGCTCGGTTCGGGACAGGGTCTGGCGCTCGGGCATGTACTGGCGGCGCTCGGCGCCTTTGTCTGGGCGAGCTATTCGGTGGCCTCGCGCCGCTTCGCCGCGGTGCCCTCGGAGAGCCTGTGCATCACCATGCTCGGCTGCGCCATCCCCGCCTTCGCCTGCCACGCCGCCTTCGAGACGACGCTGTGGTCGCTGACTGCCGTGGAGTGGGCAGGCGTGATGGGCTTAGGGCTCGGCTCGATCGGCCTTGCCTTCGTGGTCTGGGACATCGGCATGAAACAGGGCGACGTCGCGCTGCTCGGCGTCGCCTCCTATGCCGCGCCGGTGCTCTCGACCATCATCCTCGTGCTGGCGGGCTACGCCCAGCCAAGCTGGTTGCTGGCGGTTTCCTGCGTTCTGATCGTGGTCGGTGCGCTGGTCGCAAGCTGGTCGCCGCGGCAGAATCGGGGCGGGGGCTAGGACACCCCTCCCCTCGCAGCAGGCCAGCATCGCCCCGAGCGGTCAACGCGGCCAGCGGTGGTCGTCCATCCGCCCCGGTTTCGGCTCGGGCAGGATGCCCTCGCCGAAAATGCGGTCAAGCTGGCCGGCGATCTCGCCCCGACCCCGCGCATCGGGGATCGAGACCAGAAGCGCCGGCTCGCCGGGCCCGGCATTGCCGGTCAGCGGCAGGATCGGGCCCGCCAGCGGCTTGGCCTGGAGTGCCGCCGGCAGGCTGATCACGGGCAGGCCGGCGACCATCTGGTCGATCAGGCGCTCGACCCCACCGGGCTGAAGTTCGGGATTGCTCGGAGCGCCGGTGTCGGGCGAAACCGGCAGCGCAATGACATCGCCCTGCGTGCCGGGTTCGAACATGCGGCGCACCAGCACATCGACGAAATGTGCCGCCTTGCGCGCGCCGGCCTCCGTGAAGTGAATGCCGTCGCCCAGCCGCAGCCGCATCGTCTGGCCGGAGACGTCTGGCCCCGTCGCCGTATAGCGGTTCTCGGTATCGACGAAAGCGCCCCAGAGATCGACATATTGCCCGCCGCCGCGCTCGACGAGCTGGCGATACTGCTCGTTGAAGGTGACGAGATCGGCCGACAGCCTTGCGTTCTGCACCGGTGGCGCGCCGACCCAGATCAGCGGGATGCGTCTCGTCGCGAAAACCTGGGTCACGGACTGGATCCGTTCGCGATAGAGTTCGAGCCAGCGCGGGCTCAGCGGATCATGGACGATCTCGCCCTCGCGGATCGCCTGGCGGTCGTTCAGGCCGATCATCATGACACCGAGACTGATCGTCTGGTCGCCGGCGAGAAGCGTGGCGGCGACTTTGGGCCAGTCGTGGAAATCGGCCCGGACGAGCCCGGAATCCGGTTTGGCTTTCGCGACGACGGCAAGGTCGGGCCGGTTCTCGAGCGCATCCTCAAGGCCACTGGCGAGCAAATTCGCCAGTGAATCGCCGATCACCAGGATATGATGGGCGACATCGACCTTGGGGATCACGGGATCGTCCCGCACCACCACGGGAGCCGTGGGGCGGCGGCGCACCACGGGAGCGACGCGCTGGCGCTGGGGCTGAGCCACGGGAGGCGGCGGCGGTTGCTGCCAGAAGAATTGGAAGAAGCCACGCTGCTGCGGTTGCGGCTGCTGGAAGCCCTGACGGCCCTGCTGCGCGAAGCCATCCCCACCGCCGGTCAGCAGCAGCAGGCCGGCCAGCGCCGGGAGCAGGACAAGAGAGCGCAAACGCATAGGGCCTGTTCAATCCCGCGCCGGTGTCTCGGTGACGTCATTCATAGCGCGGAATGGCCGTTGCGTCAGCCACCGGACTTCATCTTCGCCAGCAAGGCGGGGGTCGGCCAGCCATCGGCAATTTCGCCGTTGCGCAGCTGGTATTGCCGCACCGCTTCGCGCGTTCCGGTGCCGATGCGCCCGTCGGCATCGTGGTTGTAGAGGCCGAGCGCCTTCAGCCGGCGCTGCAGGTCGCGCGTGCCGGCCATGTCGAGACGCGGCGCCTGGACCGGCCAGTCGGCCTGGATCGCGGGGCGACCCAGGATCCGGTCGCCGAGATGGCCGACGGCGAGCGCATAGGCGTCCGAAGAATTGTACTTCTTGATGACGTCGAAATTCGCGGTCAGCAGCATCACCGGGCCGCGATGACCGGCCGGGTAGAACAGCCGGCCTTCGCCGGAGCCCGGCAGGCGGCCGCCATCGGCCCGGCGCACGCCGGCCGATGCGAAGGCGGAGAAGCTCGCCTGGCTGAGCCGGTGGTCGAAGCGCTCTGGCAAGGTGACTTCGAGGCCCCAGGGCAGGCCCTGCACCCAGCCATGGCCCTTGAGGTAGTTGGCGGTGGAGGCGAGCGCGTCGGCGGTCGAACTCCAGATGTCGGCATGGCCGTCGCCGGTGAAGTCCACCGCGTATTTGCTGTAGCTCGAGGGCATGAACTGGGTGTGGCCCATGGCGCCCGCCCAGGAGCCGCGCAACTCGCGACGCTCGACATGGCCCGCCTCGATCAACTCCAGCGCCGTCAGCAATTCGTCGCGGAAGAAGTCGCCGCGATAGCGCAGATGGGCGAGCGTCGCCAGCGAGCGGATCGTGTCCTTGTCGCCCTTGAACGAGCCGTAATTGGTTTCCATCCCCCAAACGCCGAGCACGATCTCGCGAGGCACGCCATAGCGCGCCTCGACCTGTGCCAGCACGCCGGCATTCTCGGCGGCCGCGTCTCGCCCCCGTGGGATGCGCGTGCCGCCGACGGCGCTGTTGAGATAGCCCCAGATCGGCGCGGTGAACTCCGACTGCTTCCTGGTGAGCGCTGCGATCGAGGGATCGGGCGAAACGCCGCGAAAGGCCGAGTCGAACGTCGCACGCGAGACGCGACGCGCTTGCGCCAGCGGCCAGAGGCGTTGCACGAACGCGTCGAAGCCGGAGTTCGCCGGTCGTGCGGCCGGGGTGGGCGTGGCATCCCTTGCCCTGGCCGCCGAGGTGTTGATCGAGCCGGTGGTCTGCGCCAGCGCCGGTGCGAGGCTGATCAGGGCCGTGGCGGCGATGACGGACAGACGCATGGGCGATCTCGCTTTCTGGCGGGAGTGTCGGGATGATGCTGGCCCTACAGCGCCTGAACAAGCTTAATCGAAGGTAAAGGCCAGCGGCCTGCACGACCCTGTCGGCAGCGGCGCCCTTTGCCCGCCGGGTTCGCAACGGATGCGGCGGCCCCGTCGAGGGATGCAGGAACCGCCCCGACGCAAAAAGCGTTGACGGTATCGCAAGCTGGTTCTGCTATGCGTAGGATGCAACCGGCTCAACACAAAGCCGCGAGCTGGCCGCACCTTTCCGAAACGCCACACGCCAGGCCAAGGCGCCAACTGGACCTTCCATGTCGAAACGCATCCGCAAGGCCGTTTTCCCCGTCGCCGGTCTCGGCACCCGCTTCCTACCCGCCACCAAGGCGATACCCAAGGAAATGCTGACGGTGGTCGATCGACCCGTCGTGCAGCATGTTGTCGACGAGGCCCGCGCAGCCGGGATCGAGCATTTCGTCTTCATCACCGGACGCAACAAGGCGGTGATCGAGGATCATTTCGATCTGGCCTATGAACTCGACGACACATTGCGCAAGCGCAACAAGATCGCGGAGCTCGAGGCGCTTCTGGCCGATCTGCCGCCGGCTGGCGCCACCAGCTTCACCCGCCAGCAGGCGCCGCTTGGCCTCGGTCATGCCGTCTGGTGCGCCCGCGACATCATCGGCGACGACGAGCCCTTCGCGCTGCTGCTGCCCGACATGCTGCACCATACCCACGGCAAGGGCTGCCTCGCCCAGATGATCGACGCCTACAACAAGCATGGCGGCAATCACATCGCGGTCGCCCCCGTGCCCGACGACCAGACCCATCAATACGGGATCGTCGGCGTCGAGAACCGCGAGGCCAAGGTCTCGAAAGTGACCAAGATGGTCGAGAAGCCGGCCAAGGGCACCGCGCCCTCGAACCTGCACATCACCGGCCGCTACATCCTGCAGCCGACGATCTTCAACCTGCTCGCAAACCAGGAGCCCGGCGCGGGCGGCGAGATCCAGCTGACCGATTCGATGATCGCGCTGTCGCGGCTCGAGCCCTTCCACGCCGTGCGCTTCGACGGCGACATCTACGATACCGGCTCGAAGATCGGCTTCCTGACGGCCAATATCGCCTATGCGCTCGATCGCACCGATATCGGCCCGCAGTTCCGCCAGGAGATCGAGCGGCTGCTGGAGCGTTGATGCGTCGGGCGACGCCGGATCCGGGCCAGTGAGCGAGAGCGGGGTCGTCTTCGACCGAGCCCTCGGCCGGTCGCGGCTGAGGCGCGCACTGGCTGCGGGCTATCCGGATTTCCTGCTGGCCCGGGCCGTCGAGGATCTGGAGGAGCGGCTCGCCGCCGTGCTCCGGCATTTCGAGATTGCCGCCGATCTCGGCTCGCCCTTGCCGCTGGCAGCGCCTGTGCTTCGCGCCAAGGCGGGCGCGGTGCTGCACATGGCGGAAGCGCCGGGTGGCCGGCCTGATCTGGTAGGCGATCTCGAAAACCTGCCGATCGCGCCAGGCGGCCTCGATCTCGCCGTCTCCCTGCTCGCCTTGCAGGGCGTCAACGACCTGCCCGGTGCCCTGATCCAGATCAGGCGGGCGCTGCGGCCCGACGGGCTGTTCACCGGCTGCCTGCTCGGCGGCCGCACCCTTCAGGAATTACGGCCCGTTTTGCTCGAAGCCGAAGCCGAGACGACGGGCGGCGCCAGCCCGCGGATCGCACCCTTTGCCGATCTGCGCGATCTCGGCAGCCTGCTGCAGCGGGCGGGCTTCGCGCTGCCCGTGGTCGACAGCGAGGTCGTGACCGTGCGCTATCGCGACATCTTCGGCCTTCTGCGCGATCTGCGGGCCATGGGCTGGGGCAACGCGCTCACGGCCCGCCGCCGGACGGGCCTGCGCCGCGACACGCTGATGCGCGCTGCCGCGCTCTATGCCGAGCGTTTCGCCGATCCCGACGGGCGGCTGCGCGCGACCTTCGAGATCGTCTGGCTTTCGGGCTGGGCGCCGCATGAAAGCCAGCAGAAGCCGCTGCGCCCAGGTTCGGCCAAAACGCGGCTGGCCGATGCGCTGGGCGTGCCGGAGATTGGCGCGGGCGACAGAGCGGGAGAGCCGAGTTGAGCGGCAAACAGGAACGTCTCACACGTAACGCCTTTGGCCTGTTCCGGACCATTCCAACGCGCTGGGCCGACAATGATGTCTACGGGCACGTCAATAACGTCGTCTACTATGCGTGGTTCGACACGGCGGTGAATGGCTGGCTGGTCGAGCGCGGCTTCCTCGACATTGCCGGCAGCGCCACGATCGGCCTCGTCGTCGAGACGCACTGCAGCTATTTCGAGAGCGTCGCCTTTCCGGACACCGTCAAGATCGGGCTCGGCGTCGAGCGGCTCGGCACCAGTTCGGTGACCTACCGGATCGGTGTCTTCCGCGCGGATGGCGAGCGGGCCGTGGCGCAGGGCCGCTTCACCCATGTCTATGTCGACCGCGCCACGCAGCGCCCCGTGCCGATCCCGGCCGACCTGCGCGCCGCGCTCGAAGCGCTCACATCGTCAAGCGGATCTGGCTGATCTCGCGGGCAATCTGCTGGAAGATCGGCGCGAGCTGCGAGGCATTGGACACCTCGTAATACATGCCGGTCTCGCTCGCGCAGCCGCGCAGCAGGTCCCGGTCGCCATTGATCACGCGGATCGAATAGATCTTGATGCCGCTGGCCTTGGCGCTGGTGCAGGCCGCTTCGGTGCGGTCGTCCATCGTGCCCTGGTTGTCGCCGAAGCGGTTCTGGGTGTTGTCGCCGTCCGTGAGCAGGATCATGTATTTGCTCAGTCGCGGCGTGTTGACCGGCGCTGCTTCCGGCAGCGGCGCGATCGGACTCAGGCTCGCCGCGCCCCAGGCGGCGCCGATGGTGACATTGGTGTTGCCGACCGGCGTCATCGCGTTGATCGTGCTGGTCAGCGCGGTCCAGTCGCTGGTTAGCGGACGGAGCGGCGTCAGCGTCGACTGGGCGCAGAAATCGGCGGGATAAAGTGTCTCCTTCTGTCCCGTCACCGCGCCCGCATCGCTGACGTCATAGGGCTTGTCGCGGTCACTCACGCAGCCTTCCCAATTCGTCTTGGAGATCGTCTGCTTGTTCTTGCCGGTGCCCTTGGTCTGGTCGTAGCGCAGCCAGGGCGAGTCCTTATACGAAAGCGGCAGCCGCACCTGCGTCGCGAAGGGCACCACCGAAATCCTGATCTGGTCGGTTTCGGTCGAAGCCTCCTTCATGATCTTCAGCAGGTCGAGCGAGGCCTTCTTCAGTTCGCTCATCTTGCTGGACGAGGACATCGAACCGGTATTGTCGAGCACCAGCGCAAGCTCGACCTTATTCGTTCCCCAGGCCGCCTGGGCGGTCGACGACACCGGGATCGTCTCGAAGCCGATGAGCTTGGTCAGGCTGGTCTCGACGGCCGTACCCGCCGTGACGTTGACGGTGCGCGCCGCGCGGTCGATCGCAATCGTATGGGTCCCGAGCTTCGCGTCGGAATTGCCCGCGAGATTGGCGCGGATGAGAGCTTCGGCGCGGGTTTTGAGCTCCGCATCGGAGAGTTTCGTCGCATCACGCGCGACCATCAGCGCAGCCGAGTCGACAGCGATGTTCAAGCTGGCGCGAGCCGAGCTCGCCCGGGCGTAATCGACGCAGGCACCGGCGATCCCGATCAGCGGCACCGCGACGAATCCGAACATGATCGCGACATTGCCGGACGCGTCTTTCCTGAAACGGGACAAAAGCGACATCGACTGTTCCTCCATGGCACGATCCGCCCCGTGCCGGGAAGAACAGCGCAGATCGCATGCCAGCCGCGCGCGGCAGTGCCGGAATGCGTTGTCTCAGCCGGTCAGGCGCGCTATGCCCCGCGTCATCGAAGACGTGTGGCGATCGAAGATCCGCCGCGCGGCCCAAACGCCAGGAACCTTCGCCCCGTGATTCCCAACGACATCAAGATCACGCCGCAGCTCGTGGCCGAGCATGGCCTCAAGCCCGACGAGTATCAGCGCTTCCTGCATCTGATCGGGCGCGAGCCCTCGATCACGGAACTCGGCATCGTCTCGGCGATGTGGAACGAGCACTGCTCGTACAAATCCTCGAAGATTCATCTCAAGACTCTGCCGACCAAGGCGCCCTGGGTGATCCAGGGGCCGGGCGAGAATGCCGGCGTCATCGATATCGGCGACGGTCTGGCGATCGTCTTCAAGATGGAAAGCCACAACCACCCGTCCTTCATCGAGCCCTATCAGGGCGCGACGACGGGTGTCGGCGGCATCCTGCGCGACGTCTTTACCATGGGGGCCCGGCCGATCGCCGTGCTCGATGCGCTGCGCTTCGGCTCGCCGGACCATCCGCGCACGCGCCATCTCGTCTCGGGCGTCGTCGCCGGCGTCGGCGGCTACGGCAATTCCTTCGGCGTGCCCAATGTCGGCGGCCTGACCGGCTTCCACAGCCGCTACGACGGCAACATCCTGGTCAACGCCATGGCGGTCGGCATCGCGCGGGCCGACGAGATTTTCTACGCCAAGGCCTCGGGCGTCGGCAAAGCCATCGTCTATCTCGGCTCCAAGACCGGCCGCGACGGCATCCATGGCGCGACCATGGCGTCCGCCGCCTTCGGCGAGGGCGCCGAGGAGAAGCGCCCGACCGTGCAGGTTGGCGACCCCTTCGCCGAGAAGCTGCTGCTCGAAGCCTGCCTCGAAATCATGGCGGCCGGCCATGTCGACGCGATCCAGGACATGGGCGCGGCAGGGCTGACCTGCTCTGCCGTCGAGATGGGCGCCAAGGGCGATCTCGGCGTGGAACTCAACCTCGACGCGGTGCCCTGCCGCGAGGAGGGCATGAGCGCCTATGAGATGATGCTGTCGGAGAGCCAGGAGCGCATGCTCATGGTGATCAAGCCGGGCCATGAGGAGCCCGCCGAAGCCATCTTCAAGAAATGGGGACTGGATTTCGCGGTCATCGGCCACACCACCGACGATCTGCGCTTCGTCGTGAAGCACCAGGGCGAGGTCATGGCCGACCTGCCGATCAAGGAGCTCGGCGACGAGGCGCCCGAATATGACCGGCCCTGGATCGAGACGCCGCCGCAGCAGCGCATCGCGCCCGAAAGCGTCGAGCCGCCAGTCTCGAACGCGCAGGCGCTGCTGACCCTGATCGGCTCGCCCGATCTCTGCTCGAAGCGCTGGGTGTGGGAGCAGTACGACACGCTGATCCTCGGCAATTCGGTGGTGACGCCGGGTGGCGATGCCGGGCTGATCCGGATCGAGGACGGGCCGAAGGGCCTCGCCATGACTGCCGACGTGACGCCGCGCTATTGCGAGGCCGATCCGTTCGAGGGCGGCAAGCAGGCGGTGGCGGAAGCCTGGCGCAACCTGACCGCGACGGGCGCGACGCCGCTCGCCGTCACCGATAATCTCAACTTCGGCAATCCGGAGCGGCCCGAGGTGATGGGCCAGCTCGTCGGCTGCATCAAGGGAATCGGTGAGGCCTGCCGCGCGCTCGACTTCCCCGTCGTCTCAGGGAATGTCTCGCTCTACAACGAGACCAACGGTGTCTCGATCCTGCCGACCCCGACCATTGGCGGCGTCGGCGTGCTGGCCGATGTGACGAAGCATGCCACCATCGCTTTCAAGGCTGAGGGCGAGGCGATCCTGCTGATCGGCGAGACCACCGGATGGCTCGGCCAGAGTGCCTATCTCGCGACCGTCTGCGGCCGCGAAGAGGGAGCGCCGCCCCCGGTCGATCTTGCCGTCGAGCGCCGCAATGGCGATGCCGTGCGTGGGATGATCACGAGCCAGCGCGTCACGGCCTGCCACGACCTGTCCGATGGCGGTCTCGCGGTGGCCCTGGCCGAGATGGCGATGGCGGGCGGCATGGGTGCCACGATCGATAGCCTGCCGGCGGGGTCCGTCCATGCCGTTCTCTTCGGCGAGGATCAGGCGCGCTATCTGGTCACGGTTCCGGCGGCTTCCGCCGAGACCGTCCGCGCCGAGATCGCGGCGGCGGGCGTGCCGGTGACGGTGCTCGGCCAGACGGGCGGCGACACCTTTGCGCTGCCGGGCGAGACTCCGCTGGCCCTGGCGGAGCTCAAGAGCGCGCATGAAACCTGGCTGCCGGCCTATATGGCCGGCAAGACCGCCTGAGGAGTTTTGCCATGGCGATGGATGCCCACGACATCGAGGCGATGATCAAGGCGGCGCTGCCGGATGCCATCGTCGAGATCAAGGATCTCGCCGGTGACGGCGACCATTATGCCGCGACCGTGATCTCGGCCGCCTTCACGGGCAAGACGCGGGTGCAGCAGCATCAGATGGTCTATGCGGCGCTGCAGGGGAACATGGGCGGCGTGCTGCATGCCCTTGCGCTGACGACCTCGGTTCCCCAAAATCAGGGGACGAGTTTCTGCGGAGGCTGCCATGCCGGCCGATACGCTTTACGAGGATGACATCGTCGCCTGGGCCGAGCAGCAGTCTCGTGGCTTGAGGGAGCTTGCGCGCACGCGGCCCGATCTGTCGAACCTGCTCGACTGGGAGCATGTCGCCGAGGAGATTGAAGGGGTGGCGCAGGATTTCCTCTTCAAATTCACAGGCTTGACCCGACAATTCCTGATACACTTGGCAAAGGCCCTGTCGGTTCCCCGATCCCAGGCTTACGGGCATTGGCGGACAGAAGCGCAGGCGTTTCATGATGATGCGGCAGAGTATTTCACGCGCGCCATGCGCCAGAAGGTCGATATCGATCGGATCTGGGGCAAGGCGCTCCGTCAGGCGGGGCTGTCGCTCGCCGAGCATGGCGAAAGCCTCGCTGGCGATTTGGCTGGTGAATGCCCGCTGACTCTGGATGAACTGATCGATCCCGAACTGGATCTTGATCAAGCCGTATCGATCGCTGAAATGCGTCTCGGCCGCTCCCGCCGAGCAAACGAACCCTTGTCCTAGGAGATCGCCACCCATGACCGACGTCAACGCCCGCCTCGATGCCGAAGTGAAGTCCGCCGATGTGGTGCTCTTCATGAAGGGCACGCCACAATTCCCGATGTGCGGCTTCTCGGGACAGGTCGTTCAGATCCTGTCTTACGTCGGCGTGCCGTTCAAGGGCGTCAACGTGCTGGAGGATCAGGAGATCCGCGAGGGCATCAAGGCCTATTCGAACTGGCCGACGATCCCGCAGCTCTACGTCAAGGGCGAGTTCGTCGGCGGCTGCGACATCACCCGCGAGATGTTTCAGGCCGGTGAGTTGCAGGCCCTGCTCGAAGAGAAGGGCATCGCCGTCAAACAGGCGAGCTGAGGCTCGCTCAGGCTTCTGGGCAGGGCGGAAGCGTTTCCAGAACGTCCCACAACGCACCGGGCAGCGTCGCTGATCGTTCGAGCAGGGCGATGCAGCCGCGTCTCCCTTCCGCGACAGCCCTTGGTTTCAAGGTTGCGTTATCAAAGACACGCCACTGGTCGACGGCCGAGATGTAACGCGGCAGGTTTGCAATCGCCCGGTCGAAGCGGCGGCGGACGTCGACTTCGGCGACGTCATGACCGCCTTCGCTGACCCTGCGTGCGATCCTGGACAGCGACACCTCAGGCGTGGCGACCAGGAAGAACAGCAGATTGACGGCAAAGCCGGCCTCCCGCGCCGCCGTGATTGTCCGAAGATGTGTTTGACCCGACAAGGTCGTTTCGATTGAAAACGACCGTCGGTGCGCGATCAGCGACCGAGTCAGTTCCAGTGCGACGCGGGCGGCACGCTGCTGCTCCGCAGAGGGGTCGAGTGGGGACAGACCCCGCGCGATCTCGTCGAGATTGACGAAACTGGTGCTGCCGGACACGGCCTTGATGTGCCTGAACGCATAGGTCGTCTTGCCGACGCCGTTGGGGCCGGCGACGATCCAGAATTGCGGCTGCGGAGCATTCATACGGTCTGGCTAGCACGCGGCATGCCGCATCGCCACTTTGCGCATCTCGGCATCACTCATGACGTCATGCTATAATATCCGCATGGGTCCGTATCTCACCTTGCGCGAGCGACGTGATCGCAAGCTGGCCAATTGCCGGGATGCCGTCGAGGCGTTGAAACCGGTGCTCGCCGCCTATGCGCGCGCGCTGGAGGAAGGGATCGTGTTGGGGGCCGCCGATCCGAGCGCTGTTTGACGCACTGCTTCCTTGCCCGCATCGACATCGAAATCGCGGCCTTCCGCGCCGCCATCGACCCAGACTGATCCTCACTTCACCAGAAGCCAGTCCTCCACCACCAGCGCATCGAGCCCGCTGGTGTAGAACATCAGGATCGCATCCTCGGCCGTGTGCAGGATCGGCTTGCCCATGATGTTGAAGGAGGTGTTGAGGATCACCGGCACTCCGGTCAGCGCGTGAAAGGCCGAGATCAGGGCGTGGTAGCGCGGATTGCGCGGCGCCGTGACGCTCTGGAGACGTCCCGTGCCGTCCTCATGCACCACGGCTGGGACGTGGTGGCGGACGGCCTCCTTCCAGGTGAGCGTGCGCTCCATATAGGGCGCGTCCTGATAGTCCTCGAACCAGGCCGGGCCATGCTCGGCCAGGATCGACGGGGCGAAGGGGCGGAAGGCCTCGCGGTATTTGACCTTGGCGTTGAGGATGTCCTTGGCGTTCGCCGGGCGCGGATCGGCGATGATCGAGCGATTGCCGAGCGCGCGCGGGCCGAACTCGGCCCGGCCCTGGACCCAGCCGATCAGCTTGCCTTCCGTCAGCAGCTTCGCGGCGACGGGCGCGACCTCTTCGGGGGCGAGCTTGCGAAGCCGGGGTTCCCAGGCCTGCATCCGCTCCAGCGGTTCGGTCGAGACGGTTGAGCCGAGATAGGGCGAAGCCGGGCCCCTGGGCGCGCGCCAGTCCGGGTTCGCCTGCGCGTGGCTCAGCCAGGCGGCGCCGATCGCATTGCCGTCATCGGCCGGGGCGGAGGGCACGAAGACCTCCGTGAAGCCGTGGCGGCCGACAATCTTGCCGTTGAAGGAGGAGTTCAGCGCGCAGCCGCCGGCGAGCACGAGATTGGCGGAGGGCACCAGCGCGGCGGTCTGCGCCAGCAGCGCCTCCATCATCTCGGCGAAGACATCCTGCCCGCAGCGCGCGAGATCGGCCCAGCCCTGGTCGAGTGCCTCCGCCGGGCGTAAACTCAGGATCTCCGCCGCCACCGCCTGCACGGCATCGGCCTTGGCAAAGGAGAGCTTGTGGCCCTCGATCGTGTAAAGCCTCCGCAGCAGCGCCATCAGGCGCTCGTCGGTCCGCCCATAAGGCGCGAGCCCCATGATCTTCCACTCCTCGCCCTTGGCCTGGTCGAAGCCGGCGAGATCGGTGACGAGCCCGAAAAAGAAGCCGATCGATTCGCGTCCGCGATGGCGTTTCACCTCGCGGATGCGCCCGCCCTCCAGCGCGAAGATGGCCGAGGCGCCGGTCTCGCCCATGCCATCGACGACGAGGCAGGCGGCGTCCGTGAAGGGCGACGACCAGCAGGCATAGGCCGCATGGCTTAGATGATGGCCATAGCGCGTGAGGCCCGTGACATTCGCCCGGCCGAAGGCACGGTCGAGTCCGAGCAGCGTGCCGATGCCGGCGCGCTGCTGGCCCTGATGCAGCGAGGCGATCAGAGCGCGTTCCGTGCGTTCCGGCACCAGCGAGCGGTTGAGCTCAGGCGAGAGCTTGAGCAGGGCGTCCAGCGAAAACGAGCCGGCGCGGCTCATCTGGTCCAGAAAGCCGGTGAACTCCTCGCCCCAGCTCGTCGCGATCGCCACCTCGGCATCCGGCGGGATGTAGCGTTTGAGCAGCGATTCCATGCGCGCCGGCGAATCGGGCTCGCAGTTGGGGGCGCGCTTGAACTGCAGATAGCGCTCGGTCGCCTCGGCGAAGAGAACCTCGCCGTCAGGCCCGATGATCGCGAGCGCGGGGTCATGGAAGGTGGTGGCCAGGCCAATCGTGTAGGTCATGCTGCCTTGTCGAAACATCGGGAAACCGAGCCTACCCCTAGCACGGATTGCCGGTCGATCATCCCGCGAGCTGGTCCCGGCGCAGTTCCTCCAGAATCGAAAGGCGCCCGAGGGCCTGTTTCAGCGACGCCGTGCGTGCCTTGCCGATGGTGGCGGGCGAAACGCGGTTCGACGGGCTCAAGCCCGCCGCGATATCGGCGAGTTGCTGGCTCAGGATACAGTCGATCAGCAAGGCATGGTCGCGGTCGATCTCGGCGAGATCTTGGGTCGCGCCGGTTCCTAGCGCCGCGACCGCTTCCAGCCGCGCCTGCGTCGCGTGCCGGGGCACGCCGTGATGCAGCGCGAGCAGGCGCGCCGTGGTGACGATGTCCTTCAGCCCCGTCCGCTTCAGGTCAATGCGGCCATCCTCTTCGGTACGCATGCCGCCGAACAGAGTCAGGCCCGTTGCCGGCTGGCCGGCATTCTCCGCCAGCAGCTTGAGGAAGGCGGTCTGGCCGCGCGCCGCTGCCCAGGCGTCGCGCCAGAGCTGCTCGGCCATGGCACGATCGCCATGCACCGCCTTGAAGTCGAAGACGATGTCGACGCTCAGAAGGTCCTGTGGATTGGAGCGGCCGAGCCATTGCGCGATGCGCTGCCGCCAGGTCGCGACCGAGCCGCGAAAATCCGGCTCGGAGGCCATCACGCCGCCCTTGCACAGGGGCACGCCGACCTCGTCGAGGATCGCGGCCATGCGGCGGCCGAGCCGCGCGAACCACAGGTCTGCCTCGCCGCCGGGCTCTCCGTCCGCGAAGACCAGGGCGTTGTCCTGGTCCATGGCGAGCAGGCTCTCGCCGCGCCCGACCGAGCCGAGCACCAGCACGGCATAGGCGCAAGGCGCCGGCCCCGCCCCGGCCGCGATCAGCTCGGCTTCCGCGAGGATCGCGGCCCGGCGTGTCAGCGCGCCGACCTCGCGGGCGATCACGGCCGCGATCATCCGGGCCGGCACATCCTCGGCCAGCAGAGCCCGCGCCATCAGCGGCAGCCTGGCCCAGATCTGGCCAAGCGCGGGCGCGTCGGGAGCGGTGTCGATGTCGTCGCCGAGAGCGACCGCCGTGCTGGCGCGAAGCTGCAGCAGTTTGAGCGGCGTCACCACGCCGACGATCCGGTCCTGCTCGTCGGTGACGGCAAGGTGGCGGATGCTGCGCGCGCTCATCCGCCCGATCGCCCGGTAGAGGAAGGCGTCGGCGGGGATGCCCACGACCGGGCGCGAGGCAAAGCGCGAAGCCGGCAGCGCCAGCGCATCGGCCCCTTCCCGTGCCATGGCGCGCAGCAGGTCGCGCTCGGTCAGGATCGCCATTGTGTCGGGGCCGGAAGCCGGGTCTCCGATGAAGACCGAACTGAGCCCCTGGCCCGCCATCGCGGCTAGCGCCTCCGAAATCGGGGTCGCGACGGGAAGGATCACCGGATCGGCGCGCATCACGTCGCGCACGCGGTGGCGGTAGGGGTAGCTGTCCAGTTTAGGCAGCGGATCGCCCTCATGGGCGGGCGAGCGCAGTTCCCAGGCAGGCGGGGCCGCGCCAGCCATGGCATCGGTGATGCGGCGGCTGGCAGCGACCGCCTCGCCGACCGTGCGGATGCCCCTATCCCGCAGGCGTGGCGCCAGAGCAAGGAAGATCAGGCCGGCGGCCATCGCATCGCCGAGCGCACGATGGCGCTCCTGCGGGGGGATTTCGAGCCAGGCGCCCAGCGCCTCGAGCGAATAGGAGGGCAGGCCAGGCTCCGCAAGCTGCGCCAGCAGGCGGATGTCGAGCGCGATCGGCGGCGTGAAGCGCTGGCCGAGGCGCTCGACCTCCTGCGTCAGCATGGCGATGTCGAAGCCGATCGTATGGCCGATCAGGATCCGCCCGGCGATGAAGGCGCCGATCCCGGGATACAGGACCTCGAAGGCGGGTGCGCCGGCCAGGGTCGCGCGATCGATGCCGTGGACCGCGCGCGCGCTGGCAGGAATGTCGACATCGCAGGCGATCAGGCTCTGGAAGGCGTTGGCCCGGTCGAGGCGCCCGCCATCGAGATGGATCGCCGCGATCTCGATCATCCGGGCGCGCCTGACGTCGAGCCCCGTCGTCTCGGCGTCGAGCGCGACGCCGCGGATCGCAAACAGCGGCGTGGCCTGCAGCAGGTTCGGCATGCGGTTGTCTCCGCCCTTTGCGGGACAGCCTAACGTCAAGCGCGCGGATCTGGCCAGACGACGTTCGGATGGGGGAAAGCCCGCCCTAGCGTGGAGGCGCCATCGCCGCCCCGATCAGCGCCTTTGCATCCGCGCTCGCCCAGTCGGCCGGGCCCTGCAGGATCGCGAGTTCGCAGCCGTCGCGGTCGACGATCAGGCTGACCGGCATGCCCTCGACCTTGCGGGCGGCGCGCAGCTCCTGGAAGACCTTGGCCTGCGGATCGGCATAATAGGGCAGCGCCGTGATCTCGCGCTTGGCCAGCCAGGCCTTGGGCTTGTCGAGGTTGCGGGTGTCGATGTTGATCGCCACCACCGCGAAATCCGGGCCGCCGAGCGCCGTCTGCAGCGCGTCGAGCGCCGGCATTTCCTTGAGGCAGGGCAGGCACCAGGTCGCCCAGAGATTGACCAGCAGCACGCGGCCCTTGAACGCCGACAGCGATGTCGGCTGGCCGTCGGGGCCCTCGAAGGCGAGGTCGGTCGTCGGCATCGGCCTGGGATGAACCTGGACGGCGGCGACCTCGCCGCGTGCCAGCGGCGCCATGCGCGCCGTCGTCGCGCGGGCGGCACTGCAAGATGCGGAATTGCCGGCATTGCCCGCAACGGAGTAGAAGGCCGCAACGCCCGCGACGGCGACCAGGGCGAAGGCTCCGATCGCGGCCGTCATTTTCAGTCTGGACCTCATCGCGTCCTCAAAGCAGGAAAGACCATCGTGAGCAATCGCATGTGGGGTGGGCGCTTCGCCACGGGTCCCGACGCCATCATGGAGGAGATCAATGCCTCCATCGATTTCGACCAGCGCCTTTGGCGCCAGGACATCCGCGGCTCGCTCGCCCATGCGGCGATGCTGGGCGAGACGGGCATCCTGACAGATGAGGATGTGGCGGCGATCAGCGCCGGGCTCAACCAGGTCCAGGCCGATATCGAGGCCGGCAGCTTCACGTTCTCGCGTGCGCTCGAAGACGTCCACATGAATGTCGAGAGCAGCCTGAAGGATCGGATCGGCGCTGCCGCCGGGCGCCTCCATACCGGCCGCTCGCGCAACGACCAGGTCGCGACCGACATGAAGCTGTGGGTGCGCGACACGCTCGACCAGCTCGACGAGCAGATGACCGATCTCCAGCTCGCTCTCGCTGAGAAGGCCGAGATCCATGCCGGGTCGGTGATGCCGGGCTTCACCCATCTGCAGTCGGCCCAGCCTGTCACCTTCGGCCACCACCTGCTCGCCTATGTCGAGATGCTCGGCCGTGATCGCGGCCGCGTCGCCGATGCCCGCGAGCGGCTCAACGAATGCCCGCTGGGTGCGGCTGCGCTCGCCGGCACCTCCTTCCCGATCGACCGCGAGATGACGGCGCATGCGCTGGGCTTCGACCGGCCGACGGCCAATTCGCTCGATTCGGTCTCGGACCGCGATTTCGTGCTGGAGACTCTGGCCGCGGCCTCGATCTGCGCGATGCATCTGTCGCGGCTGGCCGAGGAGATCGTGCTCTGGGCGACGCCGCAATTCGGCTTCGTGCGATTGTCGGACGCCTTTTCGACTGGCTCCTCGATCATGCCGCAGAAGCGCAACCCCGACGCCGCCGAGCTGGTGCGCGGCAAGGCGGGGCGCGTCTTCGGACATCTGCAGGCGATGCTGACGATGATGAAGGGTCTGCCGCTGACCTATTCCAAGGACATGCAGGAAGACAAGGAAGGCACTTTTGATGCCCTCCAGACGCTGTCTTTGTGCCTCGCCGCCATGGCCGGCATGGTGCGCGACATGGAGCCGGACCTGAAGGTGATGAAGAAGGCGGCCGGCATGGGCTATGCCACCGCCACCGACCTCGCGGACTGGCTAGTGCGCGTTTTGAAGATGCCGTTCCGCGACGCCCATCACGTTACCGGCCGGCTCGTCGGCATCGCCTCGGACAGGAAGATCGGGCTGGAGAAGCTGACGCTGGCCGAGATGCAGGCGGTCGAGCCGCAGATCACGGACGCGGTCTTTGCCGTGCTCGGCGTCGAGCAGTCGGTGAAAAGCCGCGTCAGCTATGGCGGCACGGCGCCAGTCAATGTCCGCCGCCAGGCCAAACGCTGGCTGAAGAAGCTGGCGAAAGGCTGAGGACCATCATGCCCGGGCTTGACCCGGGCATCTCCTGCAAGAGATTCATCTGCTGCAAGAGATTCTCGGGTCAAGCCCGAGAATGACGCTCTGCCCGTCAAAGCCTCGCCTCCGCCGCGATCCTTCGCTACAGTCTTGTCCTCGCCTCGCCCAAGGGTTCGCTTCCGTGCTGCACTCCCGCCTGAAATTCGGCCGCGCCGTCCTGGTTGCGGGCCTGCTCGCCCTCGCGCTCGGAGCCTGCGGCCGCAAGGGCCCGCTTGAGGCCCCCCCAAACGCCACCGGCGCGACCGACCTGCCCGATGCGCAGATCGGTGCAGTCGAGAACAGTGCGGAGTCGCTCGGTCAGACCTCGGTCCTCGCCCGGCCGGTCAAGACCAACCGGGTGATCGCCGTGCCCGAGAAGCCCTTCATTCTCGACCCGATCCTCTAAGAGCGTCCGATGCATCATTTCAGCTATCGCGACGGCGCCCTCTTCGCCGAGGACGTCGATCTGCGTCGCATCGCCGACGAGGTCGGCACGCCGGTCTATGTCTATTCCTCGGCGACGATCGAGCGGCATTACCGGCTCTATGCGGAGGCGATGCAAAGCGCGGCGCCCGCGGGCAAGGCGCATGTCTTCTACGCGATGAAGGCCAACGGCAATCTCGGCGTGTTGAAGACGCTCGCCGCGCTCGGCGCCGGCGCCGACACGGTGTCGGAAGGCGAAATCCGCAAGGCGCTCGCCGCCGGCTTCCCGGCCGACAAGATCGTCTTCTCCGGCGTCGGCAAGAGCGAGAGCGAACTGCGCTTCGCGGTTCAAGCCGGCATCTACCAGGTCAACATCGAGACGGAAGGCGAACTCGACCTGCTCTCGACGGTCGCAAACCAGCTCGGCAAGCGCCAGGAAGCGGTGTTCCGCGTCAATCCCGATATCGGCGCCGGCGGTCACGCCAAGATCACCACCGGCTCGTCCGAGAACAAGTTCGGCGTCTCCTTCGAGGAGGTCGGACGGCTCTATGGCCGTGCCGCCAACCTGCCGGGCGTCCGGATGATGGGGCTGGCGCTCCATATCGGCAGCCAGATCCGCGAGACCGAATCTTTCGAGGCGGCTTACGCCAAGATGGCGGTGCTGGTGGCCGATCTGCGTGCGGAAGGCCACCGCGTCGAGCGGCTCGATCTCGGCGGCGGTCTCGGCATCCCCTATAATATTCCCAAGGCGTTCGACCATGGCCCGGACCTGATCGAGGCTTATGCCGCGATGGTGAAGCGGGTCACGGACGGCCTTGATGTCGAGCTCGGCTTCGAACCGGGGCGCCTGATCGTCGGCAATGCCGGTATCCTGATGACGCGGGTGCTGCATCTTAATCCGCGCCCGACCAAGCAGTTTCTCGTCGTCGACGCGGCGATGAACGACCTTGTCCGTCCGGCGATGTACGAGGCCTATCACGAGATCTGGCCGGTGTTGGAGCCCCAGGCCGGCACCCCGGAAATCGCCTATGACGTCGTCGGGCCGATCTGCGAATCGGGCGACACCTTCACCTCCGGCCGCGCCCTGCCCGCGCTTGAACCTGGCGATCTGATCGCCTTCATGACGGCGGGAGCTTATGGCGCCAGCATGGCCTCGACCTACAACCAGCGGCTGCTCGTCGCGGAGGTGCTGGTCAAGGGCGGCGACTATGCCGTGACCAGGCCGCGCCAGAGCTATGAAGACCTGCTCGGCACGGATCGTGCACCGCCCTGGCTGGCCTGATCGCGCGTTCACGAAACGTCGAGCGGGTTCTGACGCGGCGTCTTGGCACTGGCCTTGCCACATTCCCGTGTTAGCGTCTGATGACAGGCACAGATGCGGGCGGTGAGATCCCGGCGGCATTGGGGGCGGCTCGGAGCGACGGCATGAATGAGGCGCAGCGCCACAAGGCGCCGGATCGGATCGCAGGCGTGCGGCAGAGGCTGGGGCGCCTCGCCATGGCCTCGCGGGTTTCGCTGGGCTGGGAGCGCCTCTGGCCGCGGCTGTGGCTACCCGTCGCGGTGATCCTGACCTTCCTCGCCGTCTCCTGGTTCGGGTTGTGGCTGCATCTGCCCTGGCAGGGGCGCGCTCTCGGCGTGGCGCTCTTCCTCGTCGCGCTCACCGCCAGCCTGTTTCATATCGCGCGGACGGCTTTGCCCACGCATCGCGACGCGCTGGCGCGGCTCGACCAGTCGCTCGCGGGCGGCCATCGGCCCGCCTCGTCGCTTGAAGACAGTCTTGCGGTCGGCGCCAGGGATCCGGTGTCGCAGGCGCTCTGGGCCCTGCATGTCGAGCGCCAGAGTGCGCGCATCGCCGGCCTGAGCGTTGCAGCGCCGCAGCCGCGCATGGCCGGCCGCGACCGCTACGCCCTGCGCGCAATACCGCTTCTGGCCGCCGTCACCGCGGTCTTCGTCGCCGGGCATGAAGCCGTGCCGAGGCTGAGCGCAGCCTTCGACTGGCGCGGGCCCTCGCTGCCGGAACCGTCCATCCGGATCGACGCCTGGATCGACCCTCCGGCCTATACCCGCCTGCCCCCGATGCTGATCGATTTTGCAAAACTCGCGAGCCCGCAGATCAGCGCGCCCGAGAAATCGACGATCGTCGTGCGAATCGCCGGCAAGACCGCGATGGATGTCGCGACGACCGGCGCTCTTGAGGGGCTGCCGCCCGCCGAACCCAAGCCGGGCGCGGCGACGGCAAAGCCTGTGCAGGGCGAGACCCCGGCCGTTCTGGAGAAGCGCTACACGCTCGCCGGGAACGGCACTCTGCGTCTGACCGGCAGCGGCGCGCCGGCCGCGACCCTGTCGATCACCGCCATTGCCGACCAGGCGCCCCAGGTCGGTTTCATCGAGCCGCCCAAGCCCGTGACCGGCGCGCAGGCCGGCGGCCTTTCGATCACTTACACGGCCAGGGACGATTACGGCCTTGCCTCGGTCGAGGCGACGGTCGCGCGAAGCGGCCCGGCCTCGACCGGGCGTTCGCTGGTCGAGGCGCCCAAGCAGACGCTCAGCGTGCCGGCCTCCGCCTCAGGCGACGAGGAAATGAAAAGCACCCTGGATTTCTCGGCCCATCCCTGGGCCGGTGCGAGGGTGGCCATGACGCTGGTGGCGCGGGATGAGGCCGGACAGGAGGGCCGCAGCGAGGCGGTCGAGATCGTGCTGCCGCAGCGCACCTTTGCCAAGCCGCTTCCCAAGGCGCTGGTCGAGCAGCGCCGCAAACTCGTGATGAATGTCGAAGATCGCAGCCGCGTCCAGCTCGCCATGGATGCGCTGCTGATCGAGCCCGAACTCTTCATGAAGGAGACCGGCGTCTATCTCGGCATGCGCATGGTCAATGAGCGGCTGCGCCGGGCCAGCAGCGACGACGAGCTGCGCGAGGTCGCCGAACTGATGTGGGCGCTGGCGCTCCAGCTCGAGGATGGCGATCTGTCGGACGCAGAGAAGACGCTGCGGGCGGCGCAGGAAAACCTGCAGCAGGCGCTGGAGCGCGGTGCCTCCGAGGAGGAGATCAGGAAGCTTACCGAAGAGATGCGGCGCGCCATGGACCAGTTCATGCGCCAGCTCGCCGAGCAGATGCAGCGCCAGCAGCAGAATGCCGACCCCAATCAGATGTCGCAGCTGCCGGAGAACTTCCGGACGGTGACGCCGCGCGACCTGCAGAACATGCTCAACCGCATCGAGGAGCTCTCCAAGCGTGGCGACATGGCCGAGGCCCAGCGCCTGATGGAAGAGCTCAACCAGATGCTCAACAATCTCCAGATGGCGCGCCCGGGCCAGCAGGACCCGCGCCAGCGCGAGATGAACCAGGCGCTGTCGGATCTCGACCGGATGACCCGCGAGCAGCAGGGCCTGCGCGACGAAACCTTCCAGCAGGAGCAGCAGCGTCAGAACCGCACCAAGCGCGGACAGCGCCCCGGCCAGCAGCAGGCGCGGCCGGGCCAGCAGGGTCAGCGCCAGCCGGGCCAGCGCGGCCAGCAACCGGGTCAGCAGCCCGGCGAACAGGGCGAGGGCGAAGAGGGCGAGGAGGGCGAAGGCCAGCAGGGCGCGCAAGGCCAGCAGGGTCAGGGTGGCCAAAGCCTCGCCCAGCGCCAGCAGCAGCTGCGCGACCGGCTCCAGGATCTCCAGCGCCGCATGCGCGGCATGGGCGCGCCGCAGCAGGGCGAACTCGGCGAGGCCGAGGGTGCCATGGGCGAAGCTGGCGACCAGCTCGGCCAGGGCCAGGGCGAAGGCGCGCTCGACGCGCAAGGCCGGGCGCTCGAGGCGCTGCGCAAGGGCGCTCAAAACCTTGCCCAGCAGATGCAGGGCCAGCCCGGCGAAGGCGGCGAACCCGGGGAAGGTGCCTTTGGCGAGCCCGACGGTCAGCCTTCGGGCCGCCCCTCCGCCCAGCAGCGTGGCCGCGAGGACCCGCTCGGCCGGCCGCAGCGGCAGCGCGACTGGGCCGATGGCCGCGTGCGCGTGCCCGGAGCCGACGAAAGCGCGACCCAGCGCGCCCGCCGCATCCTCGACGAACTGCGCCGCCGTCTCGGCGACCCGTCGCGACCGATGGAAGAACTGGACTACCTGGAGCGCTTGCTCCGCCGGAATTGAGGGCTCGCCCGCAGCGGGTCAACAAGCGGTGGGGTCAACAAGACCCGACGGGCAAGCTTTCGCTATCGGCGAAAGACCGGTTCACACCGGCAGAATCGTCTCGCCCATCAGGTGCTTGTCGATCGCATGCGCGGCCTGGCGGCCCTCGCGGATCGCCCAGACGACGAGAGACTGGCCGCGCCGCATGTCGCCGGCGACGAAGACGTTCTCGACGCTGGTGCGGTAGTCGCGCTCATTGGCGATCACGTTGGCGCGCTTGTCGACCGCCGCGCCCGACTGCGCGATCATGCCTTCGATCAGCGAACCCGCGAAACCGATGGCGAGGAAGCAGAGATCGGCCTGCAGCACGAATTCGGTGCCGGCGATCGGCTTGCGCTTCTCGTCGACGCGGACGCATTTCACGCCGGTCAGGCGGCCGTTGCGGCCCTCCAGCCCCAGCGTCGCGGCCTGGAACTCGCGCTCCGCGCCCTCGGCCTGCGAGGATGAGGTGCGGAATTTCGTCGGCCAATAGGGCCAGACCGTCAGCTTGTTCTCGATCTCCGGCGCCATCGGCCGGATGTCGAGCTGCGTCACCGACAACGCACCCTGGCGGAACGCCGTGCCGACGCAGTCCGACGCCGTGTCGCCGCCGCCGATCACCACAACATGCTTGCCGCCGGCCAGTATCGGCGTGATCCCCGAGACATCCTCGCCGCCGACGCGCTTGTTCTGCTGGGTGAGGTAAGGCATCGCGTAATGGACGCCCTGGAGATGGGTGTCCGGCAGGCCGGGATCGCGCGGCGCCTCGGCCCCGCCGCTCATCAGCACGGCGTCATGCTCCGCCGTCAGCGTCGCAAACGGCAGGGTCACGCCGACATTGACGTTGTAGTGGAAGGTGACGCCCTCGGCCTCCATCTGCTTCACGCGGCGGTCGATATGCTTCTTTTCCATCTTGAAGTCGGGAATACCGTAGCGCATCAGGCCGCCGGCGCGCGCTTCCCGCTCATAGAGATGCACCTCATGGCCGACGCGGGCGAGCTGCTGGGCAGCCGCCATGCCGGCGGGGCCGGAGCCAACCACGGCGATCTTTTTGCCGGTCTTGGTGGTGGGGACCTCGGGGACGATCCAGCCTTCCTGCCAGCCCTTGTCGGCGATCGCCTGCTCGATCGTCTTGATCGTGACGGGCATGTTTTCGAGGTTGAGCGTGCAGGCTTCCTCACAAGGAGCCGGGCAGATGCGGCCGGTGAATTCCGGGAAGTTGTTGGTCGAGTGGAGGTTGCGCAGCGCATCCTCCCAGCCGCCGGAATAGACCAGCTCGTTCCAGTCCGGGATCTGGTTGTGGACCGGGCAGCCGGTCGGGCCGTGGCAGAACGGGATGCCGCAATCCATGCAGCGCGCCGCCTGCTTCTTGATGTCGCGCTCCTCCAGTGGGAGCGTGAACTCCCGGAAATGGCGGATGCGGTCGCCGGCAAGCTGATATTTCTGCTCCTGCCGGTCGTATTCGAGAAAGCCCGTGACCTTGCCCATATTCTCGTTTCTCTCGCCGTCGTGCCGGGCCCGAAAAGCCCGCGCATCCCTCACCGATGGGAGCCTGTCTTGATGGTCGTCGCCCGGGCGGACCGTCGCCAGCCGCCCGGGATCGCGGTCTGAAGCTTATTCCGCCGCCTGCAGCGAGCGGGCCTGTTCCATCTCGCGCAGCGCCCGGCGGTATTCGACCGGCATCACCTTGACGAACTTGGTCCGGTAATCGGCCCAGTTGTCGAGGATGCGACGCGCCGTTTCCGAGCCGGTGTAGTCGGCATGGTTGGTCAGCATCTGCATCAGCCGCTCCTCGTCATGGCCCGACATGTTGGCCATGTCGATGCGGCCCTTATGCTCGAGATCGCCGCCATGATGGTGCAGGCGCTCCATCAGGTCTTCCTCCTCCTCGACCGGTTCGAGATCGACCATGGAGAGGTTGCAGCGCGCCGCGAAGCTCTTGTCCTCGTCCAGCACATAGGCGATGCCGCCCGACATGCCGGCCGCGAAGTTGCGCCCCGTCGGCCCGATGACGGCCACCACGCCGCCGGTCATGTATTCGCAGCCATGGTCGCCCGTGCCCTCGACCACCGCGACGGCGCCCGAATTGCGCACCGCGAAACGCTCGCCCGCGACGCCACGGAAATAGGCCTCGCCCGCGATCGCACCGTAAAGCACCGTGTTGCCGACGATGATCGAGCGCTCCGGCACGGCCTTCGAGGCCGGGTCCGGCTTGACGATCAGCTTGCCGCCCGAGAGGCCCTTGCCGACATAGTCATTGGCCTGACCGGTCAGTTCGACGGTGACGCCGGCCGCCAGAAAGGCGGCGAAGCTCTGGCCCGAGGTGCCCTTCAGCTTCACCGTGATGGTGTCCTCCGGCAGGCCGGCATGGCCGTATTTTTTAGCGACGGCGCCCGACAGCATCGCGCCGACGCTGCGGTCGACATTGCAGATCGGGTGTTCGAGCACGACCGGCGCGCCGCCTTCGAGTGCGTCCTTGGCGCCCGCGATCAGCCTGCGGTCGAGCACGTCGTCGATCGGGTGCTTCTGCAGTTCGACATGGCGGATCGCGACGCCGGGCATATCGACCTTGTGGAACAGCCGCGTGAAATCGAGCCCCTTGGCCTTCCAGTGGTCGATCAGCTCGCGCTTGTCGAGCAGGTCGGAGCGGCCAACGATCTCCTCGAGCTTGGTGAAGCCCATCTCGGCCATGATCCTGCGCACGTCTTCGGCGACGAAGAAGAAGTAGTTGATCACATGCTCGGGCAGGCCCTTGAAGCGCTTGCGCAGCACCGGATCCTGCGTCGCGACGCCGACTGGGCAGGTGTTGAGATGGCATTTGCGCATCATGATGCATCCGGCCGCAATCAGGGGCGCGGTCGAGAAGCCGAACTCGTCGGCCCCCAGCAGCGCGCCAATCACGACGTCGCGCCCCGTGCGCAGGCCGCCATCGACCTGCAGCGCGACGCGGCCGCGCAGCTTGTTGAGAACCAGCGTCTGCTGCGTCTCGGCGAGCCCGATCTCCCAGGGCGAGCCGGCATGCTTCAGCGAGGTCAGGGGGCTCGCGCCCGTGCCGCCCTCGAAGCCGGAGATGGTGATGTGGTCGGCGCGCGACTTGGCGACGCCGGCCGCCACCGTGCCGACCCCGATCTCGGAGACGAGCTTGACCGAGACATCGGCCGCCGGATTGACGTTCTTCAGATCGAAGATGAGCTGCGCCAGATCCTCGATCGAGTAGATGTCGTGATGCGGCGGCGGCGAGATCAGCCCGACGCCCGGCGTCGAATGCCGGACCTTGGCGATCTTGGCGTCGACCTTGTGGCCGGGAAGCTGCCCGCCCTCGCCGGGCTTGGCGCCCTGCGCGACCTTGATCTGCATGACGTCGGCATTGGCGAGATACTCTGCCGTGACGCCGAAGCGGCCCGACGCGATCTGCTTGATCGCCGAGCGCTTGGAGCGCCCATCCGCCATCGGCTTGAAGCGGATCGGCTCCTCGCCGCCCTCGCCCGTGTTCGACTTGCCGCCGATCTGGTTCATCGCGATGGCGATCGTCTCATGCGCCTCACGCGAGATCGAGCCGAAGGACATCGCCCCCGTGGCGAAGCGCTTCACGATCTCGGCGGCCGGCTCGACGCTCTCCAGCGGCACGGGCTGGCGTCCATCCTCGTTCGCCTGCTTCAGCTTGAACAGGCCGCGGATCGTCGTCATCCGCTGCGCCTCGTCATTCACCTGGCGGGCGAAGTCCTCGTAGCGATCCTGCGCGTTGAGCCGCACCGCATGCTGCAGCGAGGCGACGACGTCGGGCGTCCAGACATGCTCCTCGCCGCGGATGCGATAGACATACTCGCCGCCGATATCGAGGCTGTTGCGGTAGACCGGGGCGTCGCCGAAGGCGTCGCGATGGCGGCTGACGCTCTCCTGCGCGACCTCCTCGAGACCGACACCCTCGATCGCGGTCGCCGTGCCGAAGAAATAGCGCTCGACGAAATCGCTCTTGAGGCCGACCGCATCGAAGATCTGCGCGCCGCAATAGGACTGGTAGGTCGAGATGCCCATCTTGGACATCACCTTGAGCACGCCCTTGCCGACCGACTTGATGTAGCGCTTCACCACCTCATAGGCGTCGACCTCGGTCGGGAACGCGCCCTGCTCATGCATGTCGAGCAGCGTGTCGAAGGCGAGATAGGGGTTGATCGCCTCGGCGCCATAGCCGGCCAGGCAGCAGAAATGATGGATCTCGCGCGGCTCGCCGGTCTCGACGACGAGGCCGACCGAGGTGCGAAGTCCCTTGCGGATCAGGTGGTGATGCACGGCTGCGGTGGCCAGCAGCGCCGGAATCGGGATCCGGTCCGCCCCAACCAGCCGGTCGGACAGGATGATGATGTTGTAGCCGCCATGGACGGCCGCTTCCGCCCGCTCGCACAGCCGCTCCAGAGCCGCCGCCATACCGGCCGCGCCGTCGCGCGCCGGATAGGTGAAGTCGATCGTCTTGGTGTCGAAGCGATCCTCGTAATGGCCGATGCAGCGGATCTTCTCGAGATCGTCATTGGTCAGGATCGGCTGACGCACCTCGAGCCGCTTGCGCCGCGAGGTGCCTTCCAGATCGAGGATGTTGGGCCGCGGCCCGATGAAGGAGAGCAGGCTCATCACCAGCTCCTCGCGGATCGGGTCGATCGGCGGGTTCGTGACCTGGGCGAAGTTCTGCTTGAAATAGGTGTAGAGCAGCTTCGACTTCGACGAGAGCGCCGAGATCGGCGTGTCCGTCCCCATCGAGCCGACGGCTTCCTGACCGGTCACCGCCATCGGCGCCATCAGGATGCGGGTGTCCTCCTGCGTATAGCCGAAGGCCTGCTGGCGATCGAGCAGGGCCACATCCGTGCGCTGCGCGCGGGCCTCGACCGGCGGCAGATCCTCCAGCACGATCTGCGTGCGCTTGAGCCACTCCTTGTAGGGGTTGGCTTGGCAGAGGCTTGCCTTGATCTCGTCGTCGCCGATGATGCGGCCCTCTTCGAGATCGATCAGCAGCATCTTGCCCGGCTGGAGACGCCACTTCTCGACGATCTTCTCCTCCGGGATCGGCAGCACGCCGAACTCGGACGCGAGCACCACGAGCCCGTCATCGGTGACGAGATAGCGCGCCGGCCGCAGGCCGTTGCGGTCGAGCGTCGCGCCAATCTGCCTGCCGTCGGTGAAGGCGATCGCGGCCGGCCCGTCCCAAGGCTCCATCAGAGCGGCGTGATACTCGTAGAAGGCGCGCCGCTCCTCGTTCATCAGCGGATTGCCGTTCCAGGCCTCGGGAACCAGCATCATCATCGCGTGGGCGAGCGAATAGCCGCCCTGCACCAGGAATTCGAGCGCGTTGTCGAAACAGGCTGTGTCCGACTGGCCCTCATAGGAGATCGGCCAGAGCTTCGAGATATCGGGTCCGAACAGCTCGGAATCGACGCTCGCCTGCCGCGCCGCCATCCAGTTCACGTTGCCGCGCAGCGTGTTGATCTCGCCATTATGGGCAACCATCCGGTAGGGATGCGCCAGCCGCCAGGACGGGAATGTGTTGGTGGCGAAGCGCTGATGGACGAGCGCCAGCGCGCTCTCGAAGCGTTCGTCCTGCAGATCCTTGAAATAGGTGCCGAGCTGCGTGACCAGAACCATGCCCTTATAGACGATGGTGCGGGCCGACATCGAAACCGGGTAATAGGTCGCGGTCGCGCGGTCCTTGAGCTTGTAGACCTGGTTGGAGACCGACTTTCTGAGCACATAGACCTTGCGCTCGAAATCGTCCTCATCCGCGATCTCGGCAGGGCGGCCGACGAAGAGCTGGCGATGGACCGGCTCGCTGTCCTTCACGGCCTCGCCGAGATCGGACCCGTCGACCGGCACGTCGCGCCAGCCCAGGAAGATCAGCCCCTCTTCGACCACCGTCTGCGCGACGATGTCCTCGCAGATCGTCCGATCGCCGAGATCCTGCGGCATGAAGAACTGGCCGATGGCGTAATGCCCGACCTCCGGCAGTTCGATGCCGATCTGCGCGCACTCTTCGCTGAAGAAGCGATGCGGGATCTGGGTGAGGATGCCGCAGCCATCGCCGAGCTTGGGATCGGCGCCGACAGCACCGCGATGGTCGATATTGCGCAGGATCTGCAGGCCCTGCGCGACGATGGCGTGGCTTTTGCGGTTCTTCATGTCGGCGATGAAGCCGACGCCGCAGGAATCCTTCTCCATGGACGGGTCGTAGAGACCCTGGCGCACCGGCATCGCCGGATCGCGAACCTCGGGGAAACGCTCGAACGGCAGCGCGTGGTCCAGGGACCCCGCGACATTCGTCAAGGCACCGTTCGACTGGCTGGTCTTGCTCATCGTCAAACCCCGCTTGCAAGGCCCTGCCAGCTTCGGCCGGGAGGCGCCTTCGAGTCCATATCATCCTTCCGCCATCGGGCCGCATCGCTGCCGCGCAAGCCCAAGGGCGCACAGCAAGGACAGGGCCAAATGGACCGGCCGTTCGTTTGTCTGGAGGGTGGCTTGCGCTCGTCTCAGGGGCGCCCGCGTCCTCCGCAGGCGCCGGGGGCTCTTCGCCCCTTCGTGCCTGTCAGGCCGTCGCTTTGCGGGCTGCGCGCGTACGAACGGCTTTGGCGTGTTTGGCCGTACCCTTCGTCATCGATCCGCTCCGTTGTAATGGCGCGACCCTGACCCTCGCGGGCTCCGATCGTCGCGGCGAAAAATGGGACAGCAACACTGTCCTATTGATCTGAACTTGCCAGAATTCCAATCTCCACACAAGCGGCGTTTTGTCCCGTCTCGGAAATTTTGTTGTGCGGCAGCACATCATCCCGACATTTCCGGCATGTTGCTGCTTCAACCCGGCTTACTTCCTGTCGGTGCCGCCTGGAGGCAGTCTCTGGTCAGTGTCTGCAGGGGACCATAGACTGCAACTCTCGCCCGGTGGATATCGTCACATGCAGCTCCTCGTGGTTCCAGTTTATGCGGCGGTGCTGGCGCTGCTCTTCGTGGTCCTTTCGCTGGCGGTCATCAAGGCGCGCCGCACCGGGCGCGTCGCCATCGGCGTCTCGGAGGATCGCGCACTTGAGCGCCGGGTCCGCGTGCACGGCAACTTCGCCGAATACACGCCCCTCGCCCTGCTGCTGCTCGCCATGGCGGAATGGCGCGGCGCGCCCCCACTCCTGCTGCACCTGCTCTGCCTGCTTCTGCTCCTGGGACGGGCGAGCCACGCCTGGGGCGTTTCGCATGCGGACGAGGATTTGCGCTTCCGCACCGCCGGAATGATCGCGACCTTCCTGACCATCATCGTGACGGCGCTGACCTTGATCGTTCAGGCTGTCCTCGTCTGAGCGCGCCGCCGCCCCTCTTGGCGGAGACGCCGCTTGGTTCTATCGCAGGCGCCATGAACTTCATCAGCGACAACACAGCCGGCGCCAGCCCCCAGGTCATGGCCGCCATCGCCGCCGCCAATGACGGCGCGGCAGCCGCCTATGGCACCGACATCTGGACAAAAAAGGCCGAGCGCCGCTTCGCCGAGATCTTCGAGCGCGAGCTTGCGGTCTTCCTCGTCACATCGGGCACGGCGGCGAATGCGCTGGCGCTCGCCAGCATCACGCGCCCCTGGGGCGCCGTGCTGACCCATGAGGAAAGCCATGTCGCCGACGACGAATGCGGCGCGCCGGAATTCTTCAGCGACGGCGCCAAGCTGATCGGCCTGCCCGGCCCCGGCAACAAGCTCTCCCCGGACGTCGTCACGCAGACGCTCGCCCGCTTTCGCGAAGGCGCCCTCCATCAGGTCCAGCCGCAGGCGCTCTCGATCACCCAGGCGACCGAATGCGGCACCATTTACAGCGTGGACGAAATCCGCGCCCTGAAGGACGCCGCCACGCCGCGGGGCCTGACCCTGCATATGGACGGCGCGCGCTTCGCCAACGCTCTGATCACGCTCGGCTGCACGCCGGCTGAGATGACCTGGAAGGCCGGCGTCGATGTGCTCTCCTTCGGGGGCACCAAGAACGGCGCCTGGGCCGCCGAAGCGGTGATCTTCTTCGACCCCGCCCAGGCCTCCGAGATGAAATGGCGCCGCAAGCGTGCCGGCCAGACCCTGTCGAAGGGCCGCCTCATCGGCGCGCAGTTCGAGGGGCTGCTGGCGGACGGGCACTGGCTCGACCTGGCCCGCCACGCCAACGCCATGGCCACGAAGCTCGCAACGGCAATCGAGACGAACAGCGAGGCCCGCCTCGCCTGGCCCTCCCAGGCCAATGAAGTGTTTCCGATCTTGTCCGCCTCCCTGCAGGCTCGCCTTCAGGCCGCCGGTGTCGGCTTCCTGACCTGGTCCGACCGGGCACTGCCAGCGGGCGTGGCACTCGCCCAGGGCGAGATCGTCGGCCGGTTCGTGATGTCTTTCGCGACGCGCGGAGCGGAGGTCGAACGTCTGATTGCGTTGATCGTCGCGCAAGAAGGCTGAACTGCGTCCCGATTCCAGCCGCAAGCATGCCGCAATCCCTAACGAAGACTGAAAGCCTGACTGTCTGTCCTGGAAAGGGATGACCCCCATGGCACTTCGTTCGACCGCACACAGCCGCGCGGCCCTCTTTGGCGTGGCTGTCGCCGGTGCCCTCGCCGGGTCGGCCGGCACGGCTGCCGCTCAGTATTATGGCTATGACGACGCGCCCTATCTCGAGCAGCGTTTCGGCTATGGCTATCGCTATGCCCCGCCGCGTCCGCCCGTCGCCATTCCGCCGCGCGCGGCCAGCCGAATCGCCGCCCGCGATCTCGGCCTCGTCCGGGTCGATCGCACCATCGCGACGGGCTCCGCCTATGTCGTCGACGGCCGCACCCGGGCAGGCGCACGCCTCCGGGTCATCGTCGATCGCTATAGCGGCCAGGTGCTCGACGAGATCCTGCTGCAGGCCCCGGCCCGCAGCGCCCCGCGCGTCGCCCGCACCGACCCGCGAGAGGATGTCAGGCCGCGGACGCCGGGCCGGGCCCAGCAGCCGCCCGAGCGCCCGGCGACCCTCAAGCCTCCCGGCCAGGCGACCGCGCCCGCCACGGTCGTCCCGCCCTCACCGGCTGCGCCGCGCGTCGTGCCCGCTCCCGTGCCCGAAAAGCCCCCCGCCGCAGCGACCGCGCCGGCGACCGTGATTCCACCTGCGCCGGCCGCGCCACCTCGGACCGAGCCCGCCCCCGCGCCCGAAAAGCCCCCCGCCGCGGCGTCCGCACCGGCAACCGAGGTTCCCCCGTCGCCGGCCGCCCCGCCACGCGTCGAGCCGGCACCCACGCCTGAGAAGCCCCCGGCGGACGCCAGCGCGCCGGCGACGCAGCCCCTGCCCGCCCCCGTCGTGCCGACACCGCCGACCCCTGCCCCCGACGAGCCGCCTGCAGCCGCAGACAAGCCGCGCCTGGTCAATCCCAGCGATGTCCGTGGCACCGAGCCCGTCGAGATCAAGCCCCCACTTGCGCGTTCGGAGCCGGGGATTCCGGCGCAGCTGCCCCCGGTGCAGCCGCAGGACACAACCTCGGCCACGCCCCCGGCTGAAACCCCGCAGGTCCCGGTCGTGCCGCTGGATTGAGGCGCGAGGCCCGCGTCCCCAGTGTCATTGCGAGCGCATCAAAAAAAGGGCGCTTCCGGTTTTCCGGAAGCGCCCTCTTCATTCGGACTGTGACGTCAGGCGCGGCTTACGCGGCCTTGGCGCTCTCAACCTTGGCGCTCTCGACCTTGGCGTCGAGCACCTTGCCCTGACCGCCGCCGATCGCGATCTGGCGCGGCTTCTTGGCCTCGGGAATCTCGCGCACGAGATCGATATGGAGCAGCCCGTTCTCGAGGCTGGCGCCGGTCACATGCACGTAATCGGCGAGCTGGAAGCGACGCTCGAAGGCGCGCGCCGCGATGCCCTGATGCAGGATCTCGCGCTGCTCGCCATTGTCGTTGGCCTGCTTCTCGCCGCGCACCGTCAGCGCATTCTCCTTGCTCTCGATGGCAAGGTCACCCTCGCCGAAGCCCGCGACCGCGATGGTGATGCGGTAGGCGTTCTCGGCCGTGCGCTCGATGTTGTAGGGCGGATAGCTCGGCGCGGCCTCGGCGCTGCCGGCCTGGTCGAGCAGAGAGAAAAGACGGTCGAAACCGACAGTCGAGCGATAGAGCGGGGAAAGATCGAAATGACGCATGATGTCCTCCAAAGGAAGCGACGTGTGGGTCCAGCCCGCCTCGCCATGAGCGCGGGCCCGGTTTCGGTTCGTGCAGCCGGTTTCAGGCCTGCACGAGCCTGATCTGGTAAGGTGATTTCGGCTTTTCAAGAGGCCTGCGGCAGGGCCATAAACAAGGTGGCATGGATGCTGGCGAATGCCGGTCCGCAGGCCGGTTTGTCACGAAAGCACGCCATGGCCGACGCCGAACTCTTTGCCCATCCCGACTATCCGGCACCGGGCCATGGCAAGGTCTGGTTCGCCGCGACGCGCGACCGCGCCCGGCTGCGCTTTGCCAGCTGGCGCCCGACGGTGAAGCCGGTGCGCGGCACGGTGGTTGTCGTCCAGGGCCGCGCGGAGTTCATCGAACGCTATTTCGAGACCATCGCAGAATTGCGCCGTCGCGGCTTCCACGTCCTGACCTTCGACTGGCGCGGCCAGGGCGGCTCGCAGCGCTTCGTGCGCCGCGAACGCAAGGGCCATGTCGGCTGGCTGAGGCATTACGAGGCGGATCTCGCCCTGGCGATGGCACAGATGCAAGAGCAGCTGCCGGGCCCCTATTTCGTCCTGGCGCATTCCATGGGCGCCGCCTTGTGCCTGGATGCCGCCCGTCGCAGCGCCCTGCCCGTCTCGCGCCTTGTCGCGCTGGCGCCGATGCTCGACTTGACCATCATCCCGAACCCGAGATCCGCGCGCCGGCTCGCCAGCCTGCTGTTCTGGCTTGGCCTCGGGAAGGCCTTCGTGCCCGGCGGGGGTGACACCGCGATCGCGACCAAGCCCTTCGAGGGCAACCGCTTGACCGGCGACCCTGCCCGGTATGCCCGCAACAGCGCATTGTCGGCAGAAGGACGACATCTCAGCATTGGCGACCCGACCATCGCCTGGGTCCGCACCGCCTTCCAGCTGATGGGACGGCTTGCAGCCCCCCATGCCGCCCGGGAGGTCCGCGTGCCGACTCTGGTCATCGCCGCCGGGCGCGATCCGATCGTCTCGACGCCGGCCATCGAGCGGTTTGCTGCCCGGCTGAAGACCGGCCAGGCGCTGGTGCTGCCCCAGGCGCGACACGAAATCCTGATGGAAAGCGACCCGATCCGGGCTCAGTTCTGGGCGGCGTTCGACGCCTTCATCCCCGGCGAGGATGCCGACCTCGACGGACCCTCTCGCGCATCAGCCGGTGAGCAGCGCCAGAGCGGCCTGATGCAGCGCCTTGTTGGCGGCAGCGACGACGCGCCCGCCCCCGGCGGCGCTGCCGCCCTCCCATGAGGTGACGACGCCGCCGGCCCCCTCGATGATCGGGATCAGCGCGACGATGTCATAGGGCTTCAGCCCGCTTTCGATGACGAGATCGACATGGCCGGCGGCGAGCATGCAATAGGCGTAGCAATCGCAGCCATAGCGCGCGAGCCGCACCTGGCTCTCGACCCGGGCATAGGCGTGAGCCTCGTTGCCCTTGAACATCGCCGGCGAGGTCGTCATCAGCGTGGCGGTTTCCAGCGTCGAGACCTGCCGGGTCCGTAATGTCTTGGGCCCGCCCGGCCCCTCATAGCGGGCCTCTCGCCCGTCGCCCGAAAAGCGTTCCCCGGTGAAGGGCTGGTGCATCATGCCGTAGACCGGCGTCCCGCCCCGGGTCAGCCCGATCAGCGTACCCCAGACTGGAATGCCCGAGATGAAGGCGCGCGTGCCGTCGATCGGGTCGAGCACCCAGACATATTCGGCTTCCGTGTTTTCGTTGCCGAATTCCTCGCCGAGCACACCATGGGCCGGAAAGCTGCGCTTGATCAGATGGCGCATGATGTTCTCGCCGGCACGGTCGGCCTCGGTCACGGGATCGAACACGCCGCCGGCCGACTTGTCCTCCATCGCATGATGGGCCCTGAAAAACGGGAGGATCGCCCGGCCGGACTGGGTCGCGAGTTCGGCCACGAAGGCTCCAAAATCCACCGCGCTCATGAAAACCCCTCCCTATGCGCGGCAAGTCGCCGCACCACCCGCGCCATCCGGCATGGTGATGAGCGGGCACGGGCCGAAAGGCAAGCGGGACCAACAAAACAAAGGGCTGCGCCGGCGTTTGTCCCGCGCCTGACGCATACCCAGCCGTCCGCTGACACGCCGGCTATTTTGGTCAGGCCACTTGCTTTTTTGCGCTGCACTGTCATATTGTGCACTGCGAAGGGGCGATCACCTCAAGCCTTCGTTGCCCTCCTTGGGCGTTTCCTCCCTAGACTTGGGCCGCCACGCAAGTGTGCGGCCCTTTTTTCTGTCGATGGCGGGTTTCTTGGCGATGGCAGGCCGCTCCCTGCCGGTAGCCGGCACCCGGCTACTCGGCTGCCTGCCTGAACTCGTCGAGCCAGCCGCTCCAGCGCGCGAAACATTCGGCCATGGCGCCGGAGATCGCCTGCTCCAGCCGGGCAAAGCCGTCATGGGGCATCAGCGTCGCTTCATCCATGTAGAGCGCCCGGTTGATCTCGATCTGCAGCGTGTGGACGCCCGTATGGGGCGCGCCGTAATGCTCGGTGATGAACCCGCCCGCGTAAGGCCGGTTGCGCGTCACGCTGAAGCCGAGCTTGGCGAAGGCCGCCTCGGCGATGTCGGTGATATGGCCGGCTGCGCTGGTCCCGAACCGATCGCCCAGGATAATGTCGGGCTTGCCGAGGCCCTCGCGGTCGAGCCCGCTCGAGGGCATCGAATGCGCATCGACCAGGATGCAGGTGCCAAAAGCGCGCTGCGTCCGCTGCACGAGGTCGCGCAAGCTCGCATGATAGGGCCGGTAAAGCCGGTCGATCCGCGCCAGCGCTTCTTCGACCGGGATCCGTCCGAAATAGATCTCATGCGCGTCGCCGACGATGCGCGGAATCGTGCCGAGCCCGCCCGCGACCCGCATCGAGCGGGTATTGGCAAAGGGCGGCAAACGGCCGTCGAACATGCGCGGGTCGAGTTCATAGGGCTCGCGGTTGACGTCGAGATAGGCGCGGGGGAATTCCGCCACGAGCAACGGCGCTCCCAGCGCGACGCTGCGCGCAAACAGTGCATCGACATAGGCATCCTCGGAGCGGCGCAGCGAGCGCAGCGGCAACCGGACGCGATCGACAAAGGCGCGCGGATAGCGCCGCCCGGCATGGGGCACATCGACCACGACCGGCACGATGTGGAGCGCCGGCTGGTATAGCGTGTAGGGCCGCTCAATTTCGGCGACGACAGCCTCGGAACCGGGCGTGAAGGGGATGGACGGAGCGCTCATGCCAGCCGACACAAGCACACAAAGCGGTGCGGTTGAAGCGACACGGGCGCGCATCGCGCTCCCGCACGCCGATTCACCCGTTGTTTACCATGGTGATGCCTTATAGAAACATGGGGTTCCTAGCGCGGGGATGGGCCGATAACCCTGCCGGCGCGGGCCCTGGAAATGGGCGCACGCCAGATCGCCAGCCGAGCGCCAGATCGCTAACAAGGAGAGCCAGCCAGGCCGGCAGCTCGACCTTTGAAGACAGGCCATACGGGACGGACACATCAGGCCCATGACCAAGATACTTCTCGCCGAAGACGACAACGACATGCGCCGATTCCTGGTCAAGGCCCTGCAGAACGCGGGCTACGACGTGGCCTCCTTCGACAATGGGCTGTCGGCCTATAACCGCCTGCGCGAAGAGCCCTTCGAGCTGCTTTTGACCGACATCGTGATGCCGGAGATGGACGGCATCGAACTGGCGCGCCGCGCCACCGAACTCGATCCCGACATCAAGGTGATGTTCATCACCGGCTTTGCGGCCGTGGCGCTCAACCCCGATTCGCAGACCCCCAAGGATGCCAAGGTGCTCTCCAAGCCCTTCCACCTGCGCGAGCTGGTCAGCGAAGTCGAAAAGCTGCTCGCCGCCTGAGCCCATTGGCGCAACGCCACCAATGCGCGCTTTCTCCGCAAGGCGCGTTGGCTTTCTACGCAAGGCACCTTGCCTTTCTCCAAAAGGCGCCTTGCCAGCCTCGAAACGAGCGGCTATAGCCGCACTCCTCGCAACATGGTCAGCCGGCAACGGCCAACCTGTTTCCGACCGCCGCGGCGAAATTCCGACGCGGCAACCGGGCGCGTAGCTCAGCGGGAGAGCACTACGTTGACATCGTAGGGGTCACAGGTTCGATCCCTGTCGCGCCCACCATATTCAAACCCCGTAAACCTCTGCGTTTACGGGGTTTTTCTTTGCCAACCTGAGACCGGAATGGGGAATGCGTGCGGTCTTGTCTCCGTCCAGTCAAAGAAACTTGACGCCGGCACGATGCATCTGTGCCGTGTGACGACATCGCGGAACAATTCGCCCTGATCTCTCGATACGGGCGCTGAACGTGAATCGCACCTCCTCAAGCGACCCCAGCGAAGCCCCTATGCGATCGGTTCTTTTCAAGCGAGGCGAAGCTTCGGCTGGTGAGGACGCACCGACCGACTGGGCGATGCCCAGCCACGGATCATCCCGGGAATTCGCTCGCCGAACGTTGGCTTTGCATAGAGGTAGCCTTGCCCGAAATCGCAACCCGCTTGCCTCAATTGCTCTGCTTGACCGGCATTTTCCACACCCTCGGCCGTGACGTTCATTCCCATATTTCGACCCAGACTCACGATCGCCGTGACGATCGCCGCGTCATTCCTGTCTGTCTCCAGATTCTTGACGAAGCTTTGATCGATCTTGATGTGATCGACAGGAAATTGTTTGAGGTGGGTCAGGGACGCGAAGCCGGTGCCAAAATCGTCAAGTGCGATCGAAATGCCAGCTTCGTGGAACTCACTCAAAACAACTGCGGCCTCCTCCGTCTGGCGGCCTAGAAAGACTGTCTCTGTCACCTCGATTTCGAACCGCGACGGGGGGACGTCGGCCTCGGTCAGAACTGCGATGATCTTGGTTGCAAGCGTTCGGTCGGCGAAATCCGCGGAAGCGAGGTTGACGGCGACACGCCCAAACTCGAGCCCCTGATCGAGCCAGTTGCGGATATCTGAGGCCACTTGCCCAATCATACTCATTGCGAGCGCCGCAGAAATATCCTGATCGTTGAATGCGGAACCAAAATAGCCTGGCGTCAGCAAACCAAGGGTGGGATGCCGCCAACGTGCCAATGCCTCGAAGCCCGTGATTTCGCCGGTCGACAACGAAATCTTTGGCTGATAATGCGGAAAAAATTCAGACGTAACGAGACCCTGGCGCACTTCACGCAAAATCGATACGCGACGTTCCATGATATCCCGGGCGGCACTGGTGTAGAGGGTCGCCCGGCTGCGCCCGCCTTCCTTCGCCCTGTAGAGAGCAATGTCGGCGTCCTTCATCAGCTCGACAGCGTCGCGATGATGTTCAGGGAAAGCCGCCACGCCGATGCTTGCCTTCGTCGACAAGGCCCTGCCCTGATAATCGAATGTCGTTCGCAACGCTTCAATGATTTCTTCTGCGCATGAGGCGATCTCGGGCAACCCAGACTGCTCGACCAGGACAACGGCAAACTCGTCTCCCCCGACGCGGGCAACCGTTCCGCGATCGCCAACCAGGCGCGTCAACCGAGCCGCCGTTTCGGCGAGGAGTTGATCGCCTGCGGCATGACCCAGGGTATCGTTGATGTCCTTGAAGTCATCGAGGTCGAGCAACAGCAGGCCGACGCCTGTACCGGCTGTTTCAGCGATTGCCAACGCGTCTTCCAACCGGGTTTGGAACAACGCGCGATTTGCCAAACCTGTCAGGGGGTCATGATTTGCAGTCTGCCAGATCGCCAATTCGGTCGCCTTACGATCCGAGATATCGAAGGTTATGCCGATGAGACGGTGCTCTCCTTTCCGCTCAGCTCTGATGGCGAGCCAGATTTGGTTGCCATCAGGAGCGCGGTAGCGGACCTCGGCGGAATGAGTTCCATCAGCAATGGCGGCGAGCCAGAGCAAATCGACTTTATGCCGGTCATCGGGGTGAACGCGCTCGACGAACTGGGATGTCGGGCCTGATCCGATACCAAGCAGGGCGAACGCGTTGTCCGACCGATTGACATGCGCCGTGGCGAGATCGACGTCCCAGGCGACCATGTTGCTGGCGTGCAGAGCAAGGCGCAGCCGCTCGCCTCCCATTCGCACGGCGTCTTCGGCGAGCTTGCGTGGGGTTATGTCTTGGAGCGTGCCCAACATTCTGACGGGCTGTTGCTCGACATCGTAGAGCGTCCGCCCACCCACCTCAACCCAACGGGTTTCGCCATCTTGGGCTCTGGTGATGCGGAACGTCGCCGAGATACAGGGAATGCCCGCATCGAAAGCCGGGTAGAACGCGGTATCGACCTGCGCTCTGTCCTCAGGATGAACAAGCAGCAAGAAATCGTCGCGATCCAGAGCCGCCGTCTCCGGCACCCCCAGGATGCGACGAACCTCGGACGACCATTCGCGATGGCCACTGGCGAAGTCGAGGTCCCAGATGCCAAGCCCCGTCGCGGTCAAAGCGAGCCGAAGCCGCTCTTCACTGCTTCGCAGCGCATCGCTGGCGCCGCGTGCTTCCGTCAGGTCCTGTAACGCTCCAACCATCCTCGCAGGATCGCCGGATTGATTTCTCACCAGATAAGCGCGATCGCGGACGTAAGCATAAGCGCCGTCGCCCTTTTGCCACCGATACTCGCCTTCCCAACGCTCGCCGGCTTGCCCCGCCGTGAAGAGCTTGATTTCATCTTCAATGGCGGTTCGATCCTCCGGGTGCACACTCTCCAACCATGTTGTCCCCGTGGCGGGCGCTTGTGCGATCGCGTACCCGAATAATCCCTGAAGACTTTCGCCCCATTGCAATCGGTCGGTTTTGAAATCCCAATCATAGATCGCGTCCGACGTTGCATGCGCCGCCAGCCGATAGCGCTGCTCGCTTTCACGGAGACGTTCCTCCGCGACCTTGCGGTCATTCTCGGCTGACTTACGCGCTGTAATGTCGGCGAAGGTGCGCACCACCCCGCCATTAGGGAGCTGGTTCGTTCGCACCTCCAGCACGGTGCCATTGGGCCTCTGCCGTTCATAAACCGAGGCTTCGATGTTGTTGCCTTCATATCGGATGGCGTTCACCAGCGCCGCATCGGAATTGGTGAATTCGCCTTGCTCGATCTGCCAGCGCTTGACGTCCTCGAATTTCGGAACAGACCGCATCATTTCGGATGGCAAGCCGAGAAGGTCGATCGCCCGCTGATTGCAAACGACGACGTCACCGCTTTGGTCAACCATCAGGATACCCTGGTCGACATTCTCCAGCGTCCCGTTCAGCAGGGCTGTGTTATCAGCCAGCGCCTTGTTGGAGCGACGCAACTCAAGTTCGCGCATCACAGCCCGCGCAAGAGCCAACAATGTATTCGACTGCGCCTCCGTCAATCCATCCGGTCGTGGCACAAAATCGCAGACGCACACGGTACCAAGCGGCAAACCGTCAGAGGTTTCCAGACGGGCGCCGGCATAGAAGCGCATGTGCGGCTGGCCTGTCACGAACAGGCTGTCTCGCACGCGCTCGTCGTCGGCTAAGTCATTGATGATCACAAGCTTCGAGAGATGGATCGTTTTCGCGCAAATAGAATTTTCCAGCAGCGTCTCGTTAAAGCCCAGCCCCATCTTTGACTTGAACCACTGCCGATCGGCCTCCAGGAAGCTGACGATGGCGATCGGCGCACCGCAGAACTCGCTTGCGAGTTGCGTAATCTCGTCGAACGCCGCCTCGGGCTGCGTGTCGAGAATGTCGAAGTCATGCAGTGCCGCAAGACGTTGCGGGCAGGCCCATGAAAAAGTCGGTTGGCTTTGTTTTGACAAACCGATGATCTTTCCGAGGACGCGCGCGAGACGGCAACGCTACGAATGTGGACTTACTAAAACCTAAACAAAACCTCTTGACATGTTACAACGATACATCTCGATCGGACATCATCGAAACCCATTTGTCACCACTGAGAATGTCCAGGATTAATGAACATGCGGCCGTTGCTTGAACAATCCGTTACTTCGATATGGACGTAGGGTTCGGCGAGCCTGACGTAATCGACGTGGGAGCCTAACGCGCCGCACCTGCTCAGCGCTGCTCCCGGCGAAATATGGCATCCAGCACGATGCCCATCACCCGCCTCTTGGTCGGACGAATGCTCGGCGACCAGCAACCGAGGGGGCGCGCAGAAGCGATGCAGGCGACGCGAAATGCGGACTTGACGCCTCAGGAGATGATCGACCGCAAGCCCGATATCAAAGCCAAGCTCGAAAAGACGCCGCGGGGATTAGGCATACGCGGCGGTGCCAGGAACCCACCAGGTGCACGCGCCTTATACCTTTTTGATGATAACGGAGATATCGGATTCACGACACGCTTGAGCCTTACACCATGGGGACAAACGTTTCGTCAGCTTGTGTCCGGATGATCAATCGGGGCGTCATTCATCGATATGCGCGCATTGCGCCAGGCACGCCAGTCTCGGCTCAAGGCCGAATATCTGTGATCCTGGCATTTGCTGGAGCGGATTGAGGTTGAACTTTTCCGGCTCGATCGGCCCGCAGTATAGCGTCGCGAGCGCAAGCGACGACCAGTGCTTCGTTCGAGCGGTGGCTCCTTGAGCTTGAGCCAAGGACTGACGACCTCCCTTGCGGGAGGCCGTTTCGCTTTGGTCGCCCGGCCTGACGATGGCGTGATGGCCTTCGTCGAGGGCCGGCTTGCTGGATGAGGTTTGGGCTCAGCCCTTGAAGCTCGTTGCGGACCATTTGGCGCCGCCTTCGGCCGTGCCGGTCATCGTTCCGTCGGTGACCTGGCCGGTGTAGCGTTTGCCGCCCGCCGTGAAGGCGATCTCGCTGCCGTTCATCTTGGCCTCGCTGATCGGCATCGACTTGCCGTCGAGGGTCAGACTGCCCGACAGCATCTGATAGGTCTGCGTCAGCGCGAGCTGGCCGTCGCCGAAGCGCCAATTGCCGCCGACCTTGGCCGGGATGACCCATTTGAAAGCCCGGCAATAGCTGGTGCAGCCGGCCCCGGCTTCGACCCGGTCGTCAGACTCCCAATCGCCCATATCGAAGGAGTTGGAGACGACGCGGGTACCTGGCTTCATGTCCAGCAGGATCGGCCTCAGCTTGACGTTCAGGCTCGGCAGCAGGAACAGCGTGATCACTGTGGCCTGCGAGAAATCCGACTGGAAGATGTCGCCGCGCTGGAAGGTGGCGAGCGCGCTGACGCCTTCCTTCTCGGCATTCTGCTGCGAAAGCGTGACGAGATCGGGATTGTATTCGATGCCCAGGGACCGCGTGCCGCGCTTGGCGGCGGTGATCACGGTGCGGCCATCGCCCGAGCCGAGATCGATCAGGATGTCGTCCTTGGTCAGTCCGGCCATGTCGAGCATGCGATCGACCAGCGCCTGCGGCGTCGGGACCCAGACGACGTCCTTGCCCGCCTGTCCGGACGAGGGAGTGTAGGTCCCGGCGGGCGCGGTCGCGGGGGCTGTCTGGGCAATGGCCCCGTTCAAGGCCAGGGCCGAGACGGCACAGGCGAGGGCAAGCTGGCGAAGCGTTGTCATGGAAGGTCTCCTGGGCGGGTCTTGGGTGTTGAGGCGGGCATCATCGCTGTAGACGACGTATCGCTGCAATTATGCCCGTCACGGCGGTGGAAAACAGTCGCGACTGTTGCGCGGCCATCACGATCACGCCAGCACGCGCCTTGGCGCTCGTCTGAGCCTGGCGACGGAACAATGCCCCGCCGGGTTGTGTTGACCTTGCTGGAACTCAAGGATCATCACCCCCATGAATGTCGATATCTTTCTGACGGCGATCTGCGGATTGCTGGTCAACGCCGTGCTGTTCGGCATCGGCGCCACGGCGGTGCTGGCGATACCGGCCCTGTCGGTCGAGGCGTTCTTCTGGCTGCCGGTCGTCGTGGTCGTCAGCCTTGTGCTGTCGCCCTTCCTCGGCATCTGGATCGCGCGGCGCCTGAGGGTCCGCAACTGGGGCCGCAAGGGCTGGCTGCGCGGCGACAAGATTTCCGGCTGATCGCACGGCGACAAGGGTTGGCGCGGCCGGCCTGTTGCGACGCTAGATCTGGCTTCGAAACAGACTGGCCAGCCACCCCGAGACCCGCTCCTTGATGAATCTCTCGTTCCACATCGCCAATGTGTAGGGGGTGGCGCGCTTCAGATCCGCCTCGAAGATCGCGACCTGCTCGCGCGCGAAGCTGGCGTGATAGGCGTTCAGATTCGTCTCGTCGTTCAGGCGCAAGGCGCGGTCGTCGATATTGGTCGAGCCGATCGAGGTCCAGAGCTCGTCGATGATGACGAGCTTGGCGTGATACATCGTCGGGTCGAATTCGTGGATTCGGATTCCCGCTTCGAGGAGTTCGCCCCAGACGTGCCGGGACGCCTTCTGCACGATCCGGGCATCGGTCTTCTCCCCGGGCACCAGGATGTCGATCTGGACGCCGCGCCGGCGCGCCTCCAGAAGTTGCCGCCGCGTGATCGCGTCGGGCACGAAATAGGGCGTGCCGATCCGGATGTTCGTCTCCGCGGCAGCGAGCGCCGTCATCAGCATCAGATGCATAACGTTGCGCTGATGCGTCGAACTGGCGACGACCTGGCCGTCGAGGTCGCCGGCGGGCTGCAGGGTGGGGAAGAAGCGGTCCCCCATCAGCAACTCGCCCGTCGCCTCGATCCAGTGCTCGGCGAACGCCGATTGCAATTCAGCAACGACGGGCCCTTCGAGCCGATAATGCGTGTCGCGCCATTCGGCCGCGGTGCGGGCATCGCCATTCCATTCGTCGCCGATGCCGACGCCGCCGGTGAAGCCGATGCGGCCGTCGACGACCAGGAGCTTCCGGTGCGTCCGGTTGTTGACCTTGTCCACCGTGCGCCAGGTGACCGGGCGGAACCGGACGACCTCGACACCCGCTCGCTGCATCTGTTCGACCAGTTGCTCTTCCATCGGGATGCTCCCAACCCAATCGAGCAGGACCTTGACGCTGACCCCCTCGCTGGCCTTCTGCGCCAGCACCTGCGCGAACTGGGTCGCGATCTCGCCGCGCCAGTAGATATAGGTCTCGAAGGTGATCGTGTTCTTGGCGTCCCGCACCGCCCGGAGCATCGCCGGAAAGATCGCGTTGCCATTGACCAGCGTCTCGATCCGGTTGCCGGGCAGGACGTTCGACCCGAACAGCGCCGCCATCGAGGTCTTGAACTGAATGTCTGAGACGGCGAGGTGATGCGGCAGCGGCTCGCGCAGATCGCGCGGCTCGGGCGTCAGATTGGTGACGATCAGCCAGCCGGCTGCGCCGGCCATCGCGGCGAGAACCGCGATCACCAGCCGATGTTTGAAGAATCTCATCAAGGTCCCCGCCAGCAGCGTGTCTGCCCAACACCCCGGGCCGGGCAAGGTTCCCGAAACGATGTGGCGCAAGCGCCCGGATCGGCATGACGGCCGGGCTGGTCGTGCGGCCTTTCTGGTCCATTGCTCAGCGCTGCGGTTTGGCCCGATAATCGCTAGACACCGCGGGAGCGGCCTGAAGCCGAGCGACGACACGAGCCGATGAACCAACAAGCCCTGCCCCACAAAGACCTGCCTCACCAAGACCTGCCCCCCAACGACGAGACCCGGCCGAGCATCGACATGGATCGCTTCTGGGCGACGATCGAGCGCTCGGCCCAGATCGGCCCGGGCCGGCCGGGCGGCCTGTCCCGCCTCGCCGCCTCCGATGCCGACAAGGAGGTCCGCGACCAGTTCGTCGCCTGGTGCCGTGAGGCCGATCTCGCCATCCGCATCGACGGTATCGGCAATATCTTCGCCAGGCGCGCTGGGACCGACGACACCCTGCCACCGGTGGTGATGGGCAGCCATCTCGACACCCAGTTCAACGGCGGCCGCTTCGACGGCATCCTCGGCGTGCTTGGCGGGCTGGAGGTCTGCCGCGCGCTCGATGCGGTCGGCCATCGCACGCGCCGGCCGCTGGAGGTCGTCAACTGGACCAATGAGGAGGGTGCGCGCTTCTCGCCGCCGATGGTCGGGTCGGGCGCCTTCACCGGGACCTACGCGCTCGACTGGGCGCTGGGTCGCGCCGACGAGGACGGCCGCACCATCGGCGAAGAACTCGCCCGCATCGGCTATCGCGGTGAGATGGAGGCAACGCCCCACCCCTTCGATGCGTATTTCGAACTGCATATCGAGCAGGGCCCGATCCTCGATCGCGAGGGCATGCAGGTCGGCATCGTCACCGGTGGTTTTCCCTCGACCGGCATGCTGATCGAATTCAGCGGCGAGACCGCCCATACCGGGCCCTGGCCGATGGAGAAGCGCAAGAACGCTTTGATCGCCGGCGCGCGTTTCCTCGTGGCAGTCGACGATCTCGGCTGGGTCCATGCCGGCACCGGCGGCAAGGCCACCGCCGCGCGCCTCATTGCCTGGCCCAACAAGCCCGGCATCCTCTCCGATTGGGCCCAGGCCGTCGGCGATGTCCGTCATCCCGATCCGACGACCTCGGCCGTGATGGCGGAGGCCATGCGTCGCGCCGCCTTCGAGGCGGCCGCCAAGGCCGATTGCGGCGTCGAGATCCGCGATGTCTGGCAATGGGGCGGGCAGATCTTTGCGCAAGACCTGACCGAGCAGATCCGGGGCATCGCGGCTGCGCGCGGCTATCGTCACAAGGATATTCTGAGCCAGGCCGGGCACGATGCCTATTTCATTGCGCGGCATGCGCCCACCGCAATGATCTTCACCCCCTGCAAGGGCGGCATCACCCACAACAACGGTGAGCTGTGTACGCGAGAGGACCTTGCGCCGGGCCTCGATGTGCTGCTGCAGGCGGTGCTGGCCCGCGCCGACCGACACGACTGACTGCAACGCCGGCAAAAGGTTTCGGCATCACTCAGGGGCTCAAGGCTGGGACGCGTCACTGCTGACAATTTACCCGTCAGCCCCCCATGACGGCGCGCTTTGCTTGCGCTAGATTGTTGGCTCCCGGTCACTCATCCTTGAAGCTCATGTACGATCGTCGCCCGCCTGCCGCTGCTCAGCCTTTCGTCACGCACGAAAATATCGAAGCCAAGGTCAAATGGTTCGACCCCGAGAAGGGGTTTGGTTTTGCGTCGCCCGCCGATGGTTCGGGCGACGTCTTCCTGCATATTTCGGCGATCGGCCCGCTCGATCAGCAGTCGTTGCTGCCCGGCGCCACCATCGTCTGTGATCTCGGCGAGGGGCGTCGCGGCCTTCAGGTCGTCGCCGTGCATGAGATCGACGCCTCGACGGCGGCGCCGTCGGCCCCGCGCGCGCCCCGCGCCCCGCGCGACGATTTCGGCGGCGGCGGTTATGGCGGCGGCGGCTATGCCGATCGCGGAGACCGCGGCGGCTATGGCGGCGGCGGTGATCGTGGTGGCTACGGGGGTGGCGGCGGCGGCGGTTATGCCGATCGCGGCGATCGCGGTGGCTTCGCCAGCCGCGACAGCGGCCCGATGGAAGGCCCCTTCGACGGCGCCGTGAAGTTCTTCAATACCGAGCGCGGCTTCGGTTTCATCGCGCCCGACCAGGGCGGCCCGGACGTGTTCCTGCACGTCTCGTCGCTCGGCCGCAGCGGCCTGCAGCCGCCGATGGACGGGCAGCGCGTGCGCTTCTCGATCCGCGCCGGCAAGAAGGGCCCGGAAGCGGCCAGCGTCAGCTACATCTGACACAGCCGCGCTGAGAGACGATCACGCCCGCCGGCTCGTGTCGGCGGGTTTTTCGTGGGCGACCATCGGGGTTTTGGCTCGCAGCCGCCGCGTCATCCTGGCCAAGCGGCGCAGCCGCGCAGCGCCGGGATCCATCGTAGGGCGATGTCGAACCCTATGAAGGATCCCGGGCCGAGCTGCGCTCGCCCAGGATGACGGCACGTTTCTGTGGTTCGTTGAGAAAGGCCAAGGTGCTCACACCCGCTCCAGCGGCCGATGCGGCAGCGCCGGCAGCGTGACGCCGACCGCATCGCCTGGCGCGACCCCACCGCCCTCCAGCACGATGCCCATGATCCCGGCCTTCAGGACGGGCTTTCCATCCGCGTCGCGCCCGAGCACCGCCTTGAGCAGCCCCGGACGGAACGCTTCGATCTGAGCACAGGGGTTGCGCAGCCCGGTGATCTCGACCAGCGCACCCGCTCCGAGCCGCAGCCGCGCCCCCCGGGGCAGGCCCAACAGATCGATGCCCCGCGTCAGAATGTTCTCGCCCATCTGGCCGGGCGCCACATCGAAACCGGCGGCGTTCACCTCGTCGAGCAACTCGGCATGCAGCAGATGGACCTGGCGCAGATTGGGTTGCGTCGGATCGACCGCGACGCGCGAACGGTGCTTTACCGTCTCTCCGGAATGGGCATCGCCCTCGACGCCGAGCCCGGCCAGCAGGCGGATGGAATCTTGAACCGGCTTGCTGAAGGCATGCCCCATGGCCCCGCTCACCGACACCACCCGCGCAGTCATCGCCACCGTCCTCACTGTCGAAATCCTGCTCGGAAGACCGTCGTCATACCGGGCCTGCCCCGGGATCCATCAGAGGAAGCGACGGTGCCCTGCGATGGATCCCGGAGCGGCGCGGCTTTGCCGCTTGTCCGGGATGACGGAGTGCCAGTCCTGTCCGCCGACGGCCCGATCAAGCCGGACACGCGGCCGCCATAACGAAGCCGGCCCCGCAGGACGGAACCGGCTCGGCAAAACCTCGCCCAGGGGGCGCGGCTCAGTGGCCTTCGTCGATCGAGCCCACATGCTTCTGGGTGTACAGTTCCAGGCCGATGCGCGCGATCAACTCGAGCTGCGTCTCGAGGAAGTCGATGTGGCCTTCCTCATCCGCCATTAGATCCTTGAACAGCTGCTCGGACGGGTAGTCGCCGACCTCGCGGCTGTAGCCGGCGGCCTCCTGATAGAGCGCGCGCGCCTCGATTTCCGCCTTGAGGTCGCATTCAATGACCTCCTTGACGTTCTCGCCGATGCGCAGGGCGTCGAGCGTCTGCAGGTTCGGGAAGCCTTCGAGGAACAGGATGCGATCGACGAAACGGTCGGCATGGACCATCTCCTCGATCGATTCCTTCTTCCAGAGCTTCGCCATGCTCTTCAGGCCCCAATTGTCCAGCATGCGATAATGCAGCCAGTACTGGTTGATGGCCGTGAGCTCCGAGCGGAGCCCCCTGTTGAGATATTCGATGACCTTCTTGTCACCCTTCATGGCGGCGCTCCCAGGCAATTACATTAGAATGATGCTAAGGTAGGGCGTCGCAATCCGGAAGGGAAGCGAAAAGGCGAGCCGACGGCGGATGCGCTCAGGCGGCGGCCCGGTCGGCATCGACGGCCAGCCCGTCCATCATCTGGCCGACGGAGACATGGACCGCGCAGTCGATGTCGCGCGCGGCGCAGGAGCCGCACTGCGTCATGCAGGCGGCGCGGGCCTGCGCCAGGATGGCGCGCACCTCGCGGGCGCAGCGCCCGCAACTGGGGCTGCAGCCCAGGCAGTCATAGGCTTCTCCCGCCGTCCGCGGCCCGGAGCCGTCAGGAGCGATGGTGCCCTTGATCTGCCGGCAGGACAGGACGTTGCAGGAGCAGACGATCATGCGTGGTGACCGGCCGCCAGGCGGCTTTCGATCGTCTCGCCCTCATTGGCGCGGTTCTCGATGAACTGTCCGTCGGCGCGGCGCAGCCGCACGATCACCTCCACCGACGAGATCACCATCCCCTCGGGCGCCTCGGGCAGGCCGGCGACCTGGATGGTCGAGCCAGGGATATCGACGACGGTTTCGTCGTCCTCATTGTAGAAATGGTGGTGTTCGGAGACATTGGTGTCGAAGAAGGTCTTCGGGCCCGACACCGAAACCTGCCGCAGCAGGCCGGCCTCCGAGAACTGGCGCAGCGTGTTGTAGACGGTCGCCAGCGACAAAGGCTCACGCGCGCGCAGCGCCTCTTCATACAGCATCTCGGCGCTGACATGGCGGTCGCCCTTGGCGAAGAGCAGCCAGCCCAGCGCCATGCGCTGGCGCGTCGGCCGCAGGCCGGCCGTGCGCAGCCGTGCTTTCACGGCATTGATCGGGCAGGAGGCAGGGCTTTTCTGGGGCCAGGGGATATGATCCGCCATGGCCCGCTGCGGCTGCTGATCCTTTTGGAACAAAACGCTCATCGCTCACGCCTTCCAGAGTGCCGGCTTGACCGGCCCGTAGTTTAGAAAACATCTAAACTACTGATATTACTACTATATTTGTCGCATGCGTACGGCGCTGTCAATCGCTGAGAGCTGCGGCATGCCGTCCTCGCGCCGCAAATTCACAAACAGACACCGCTGGAAGCAGACAGCGCATAACGGGCGCGCGCCGAGCGCATCGGACGTCACGCGTCCTTTGGCCGGGCGCCCGCTTCAGCGCAGGGCTCTGGCCCTGATCCGCTCGCGATGAGCGGTATAGAGGCCCGACGCCGCGATGATGACGGCGCCCACCAGCGTCCAGCTGTCCGGCAGCACCGCAAACAGCAGATAGCCGAAGATCGAGGCCCAAAGCAGCTGCAGATAGGAGAACGGCGCGAGCAGCGAGGCATCGGCATAACGGAACGCCGTTACCAGAAGCCAGTGCCCGACCGTCGACGAGACACCGATGAACAGCCCTAGCAGCAGGAACGGCCAGGTCATCGGCTGCCAGATGAAGGGCACGACCAGGCTGACGAGCACGAATCCGATCACCGCCGAATAGGTGAGCGTGGTCAGCGGGCTCTCGGTCCGGCTCATCATGCGGGTGATGATCATCGCGAAGGCCCAGGATAGGGCCGAGGCCACCGGCAGGAGCGAGGCGCTTTGGAAGCCGCTGCCGCCCGGCCGCACGACGATCAGTACGCCCGTCAGCCCCACCAGCGTCGCGCACCAGCGCCGCCAGCCGATCGTCTCGCCCAGAATCGGGATCGACAGCGCCGTGACGAAGAGCGGCGCGATGAAGCTCGATGCGGTCGCATCCGCGATCGGGAGATATTGCAGGCCCAGTGTGAACAGGATCGAGGACAGGGTCACGCCCAGCCCGCGCAGGATCTGCAGCACCGGCCGCTGCGTGCGCAGGACGCGCGCCCCACCCGCACGCCAGACCATGGCTAGCATGATCGCGGCGAAGGTCCCGTAGCGCAGCCAGATCACCTGCACGGCCGACATATCGGCCGTCAGCACCTTGGAGGCGGCGTCCGCCGCGGTGAAGAAGATCCCCGTCACCAGGACCAGGCCGATCGCACGCAGCGGCGCATCGCGACGATGCGACAGGGCCGGCCCTGGCGGCACGCGCGTCGGCTCGGGATGAGGCAGGTTTGGCAAGGAGGCGGCGTTTCCCGACGTCTTGAGCGCGTCTGACCAAAGCCAGCCTAACCCATTCCGCCTTGCCCCGTTGCGCAAAGAACGAACGGCCCGCATGCGGCCAACCGCCGGGCGCCAACAAAAAAGGCGGGCCGCGAAGCCCGCCTCATTCACTCATGTCGAAGCAGCCTGCCTCAGGCCGCCTTCTGCCGCGGCTGGATCAGCTTGCGGTTGATCAGCACCTCGGCGATCTGCACCGCGTTCAGCGCCGCACCCTTGCGCAGATTGTCGGAGACGCACCAGAAAGCCAGCCCGTTCTCGACAGTGGCATCCTCGCGGATGCGCGAGATATAGGTCGCGTCCTCGCCGGCCGCCTCATGCGGCGTGGCGTAGCCACCGGGCTCGTGCTTGTCGATCACCAGGATGCCCGGCGCGGCGCGCAGCACCTCGCGCGCCTCGTCGGCCGTGATCGGCTTCTCGCACTCGATGTTGACGCTCTCGGAATGACCGATGAAGACCGGAACGCGCACACAGGTCGCGGTCAGCTTGATCTTGGGATCGAGGATCTTCTTGGTCTCCGCCATCATCTTCCACTCTTCCTTGGTGTAGCCGTCCTCCATGAAGACGTCGATCTGCGGAATGAGGTTGAAGGAGATGCGGGCGGGGAACTTCTTGGTCACGACCTCGCCGGCCGAGAACACGGCGCGCGTCTGGTTGAAGAGCTCGTCCATGCCCTCCTTGCCGGCGCCGGAAACCGACTGATAGGTCGAGACGACGACGCGCTTGACGACATACTTGTCGTGCAGCGGCTTTAGCGCGACGACGAGCTGCGCGGTCGAGCAGTTCGGATTGGCGATGATGTTCATCTTGGTGAAGCCGGCGACGGCAGCCGCGTTCACCTCCGGCACGACCAGCGGAACGTCGGGGTGCATGCGCCAGGCCGAGGAGTTGTCGATCACGACGCAGCCCTGGGCGCCGATCTTGGGCGACCATGCCTTCGAAATCTCGCCGCCGGCCGACATCAGGCAGATATCGGTGTCGGAGAAGTCGTAATGCTCGAGCGACTTGCACTTCAGCGTCCTGTCGCCGAACGAGACCTCGGTCCCGATCGAGCGCGAGGAGGCCAGCGCCACGACTTCGCTGACCGGGAAGGCCCGCTCGGCCAGGATGTCCAGCATCTCGCGGCCCACATTACCCGTGGCGCCGACGATCGCGACCTTGAAGCTCATGATATGTGTTCCTTTCGGATGAAGCCGGTTTCGTCTCCCCCTGGGCACCGGACGCCTCGATCGTGAGGCTTAGCCCGGCATCATGCCCCCGCCGGGGGGAGAGGGGCCCGGAACCGAGGCGAAATTCAGCGCGGCGTGCCGGTGGTCCCGGTCGCCGGTTTGGTCGTGCGTTTCGTCGTGAGACGGACAGTCACAGGGCCAATCCCGAAAAGGCTGAAGCTTCGCGGCGCCATGCAAGCGTGTTTGGCTCCCATGACACGACGCTGTGAGAACACCCTGGGCGGCGAAAAGTCAATCATCGCCTGGTCCGACGCCCGCACCAACGCCTACCTCGCCCCGGCCCCCGCCCATTAACCCTGCTTCTTGACCGGCCGTTCACGCTGCCTCGCGATTCCCCCGGCCCGGTAACCGGAAGCTGACCTGGTAGCCGTCACCGTGGGCGCGGGTGAGGACGAAGACGCGGTTGGAAAGCCGCGTGGAACACGGGTTCGGGGTCGTGTCAGGTCATATCGCATCGCGTCTGCGCGACCGGGTCAGGCTCTCCTGGCCCGTCCTTCGGGATGCCCGGTCAGGGCTGGGCCATGTCTGGGCGCGCCTGAAAGCGGTCGATTTCGCCGCCGTCCTGATCCGCCTCGCCGACGGTATCGAGGTCGGGTTCGGCTATCTCTGGCGCGGCCTTTCCGGTTTGCGCCATTTGCGGCTCCTGCTGCGGGTCCGGGCCTTGCGCCTCACCGGTGGGCTGGTCTGGCGCAGCGTCGCGGCCGCCACCGGCATCGGCCTGGCGGCCACGCTGGTCACGACCCTGTCGTCCGGGAGCGAGGTGACGATCGCGAGCCTGACCCTGCCCCCGGAGCCCGACGCCCGCCCCGTGCGCGACGTCCGTCAGGAACCGCGCCCGAGCCTCGGCAGCCGCGAGAACTGGGTCACCATCACCAAGCCGATCCCCATTTTCGGGCTGGAGTCGCCCGAACTCGACCGCGGCTCCGCGACGTTGGAGGCACGCCGCAGCCAGGACGGCGCCCAGCGCGAGGATGTGCTGCGCTTCGCGGCCTTCACCGAGCCGAAACCGCATCTGCTGCTGCGCCTCAGCGTGGAACATGACCGCGACGAGCTCTCCCGCCCCTTCATCATCGCGCTGGTGCGCGAGGCCGCCGCGCGCGCCCTGTCGGTGCAGCGCAGCAGCCTGCCGGCCGCAATCCAGACCCGCTTCGGCCCGGTCGAGACCGCCGATGCGACGCTAAGCGACGGCCAGACCACGCGCGCCTGCATCGCCTTTCGGATGGAAGCCGGCGCGCTGCCGCTGTCGATGAGCGGCTGGTGGTGCGGTGGCGACAAGCCGGCCGACCGGCAGCAGCTCGTCTGCCTGATCGACCGCATCGATCTGCTCAATGCCGGCGACGACCGCGCCTTGCGGACCGCCTTCGCCCGTACCGAACTGAACCGTCAGCCGGCTTGCGCCCCGCCGCGCCTCTCGGCGAGTGGCCGCAAGGTCTTCTGGCTCGACGCGGACGGAGCAACGCCGGCTCTGCGCACGAAGAGCGCTGCTGTCGTTCAGGGCAAGCGGAACCAGCGGCGTTGACTGCAGGGAGGGGCTTGGAATGTCCGACACACGCTCTCAGGCCATCGCCGCATTCGGCGCCACCGGCCGCGTCGCGATGGGAACCGCGCGCTTCCTCTTCCTCGCGCTGGGCGCGGGCGTCTTCCTCGCCATCCTGCTGGTCGGCTGGTGGCTCTCGGGCTTCGTCCCGACCATCGGCCATGGCAAGCCCGCCTTCACCTGGGCGCCCGAGCCGCTCGCGATGCTCAGATCGACGTCAGTCACCGCGACGAGTCCCTTCCGCGGGCGCGAGCAGGGCTTGCAGTTCGGCGGCCCCGGCACGGATGGACCCTTCGCGGCGATGATCCTGGCCGAGCGCAGCGACAGCGCCGTGCCCTTCACGCTGACCACGCCGATGTTCTGGCAATTCGCGCCCTTGAAGGTGCTCCGCCCGCGCGTCGGCGGGCCGCACTACACCATGACCACGCGATACGGGCGCTTCAGCGGCCGCGACATCTATTATCGCGAAAACGACGGCCGGATGCGGACCTGCATCATCTTCCGCAATGCCTTCGAGACCTCCGAATTCGCGCTGGGCGGGTATTATTGCGCGCCCGGCACCCAGACCGCCGATGCCGGCCCCCTCGCCTGCATGATCGACAAGCTGCGGATCGAGCCCGGCAAGACCCCGTCGCTGGCGGTCGCCTATCTGGCGGCCCGAGCCGGCAATGCCCCGCAATGCAGCCATGCGAGCTTCTACCAGCCGGGCACGCGACAGGTCATCCGCGACCGCAATGGCGGCGTGGTCCGCATGAGGGGCGACACGGGCGAGGCCTTTCCGCTCTGGGCCCGCTGACACGGCACTGATAAGTTCATTAACTACGCTGGGGTATCTTTCCGTCGTACCGTTTCAGCCCCACATTGTGATCAGACGATCATTGTCCCCGGAGCCCATCATGTCCTCGTTCAAGCGCCTTGCAGCCGTGTTTGCCCTGTCGGTCGCGGCGTCGACCGTGATGGTCTCCTTCGCCGAGGCGCAGAACCGCCGCGGCCCGCTGCGCGTGACCGTGCAGAAGCGCAGCTATTTCGACCTCGGCAACGTCGTGCCAGTCGGCTCGCTGAACCGCTACGCCAGCCAGCACATGAGCGCGACGCCCGCCTATGCCAGCTTCGGCGGCTTCTATGGCGAGGACACCCTGCCCGGCCGCATCGGCGCCGGCGTCAACCCCTTCGCGAATACCTTCGAGACGCCGCGCTTCTGAGCAAGCGATCGATAAGGTCGGGTCCAGCACTCGGCCGCGTCTAACAGACACCACCGTCATCCCGGGCTTGCCCCGGGATCCATCATAGAGCGCCGTAGTGCCCTATGATGGATCCCGGAGCCCCGCTTCGCTGCGTCCGGGATGACGGTTTGGTTTGGAAGCGAACCGTCAAGCGGTCACGGCCAAACCCTCAAGGCAAAGCCTTCAGATAGCGCACCGGCCGGCCCGGCGCCGCCGCCTGCGCGGCATGGACGATCGCATTCGCGTCGATGCCGAAATGCCGGTAGAGGTCGGCAACCGTCCCGGTCTGGCCGAAATGCTCGACGCCGAGCGCCTTCTGCTTGTGGCCATGCACGCTGCCGAGCCAGGCCAAGGTCGCAGGGTGGCCGTCGATCACCGAGACGATGCCGCAATCGCGTGAGAGGTCGCCCAGCAGCCGCTCGACATGGCTGGTGGCGCGGTGGTTGCCGCGTTGGCGGGCCCGCTCGGCCGCCTGCCAGCCGGCATTGAGCCGGTCGGCCGAGGTGATCGCCAGCAGGCCGACATCGCGCCGGTCCTCGCCGAGAAGCCCAACCGCCTTGATCGCCTCCGCGGCCACAGCGCCCGTATAGGCGATCACGACCGAGGCATTGGGGCCGGGCTTCCGCAGCCAATAGGCCCCGTCGATGATCTCGCTTTCGAGCTCGGGAGTCATGACGCGCTGCGGCTGTTCGAGTTGCAGCGTCGAGAGGCGTAAGTAAACCGAGCCGCCGGTCTCGTCGCGCAGCCAGGTCCGCTCGTCGGGATCGCCCTCGCCATCCTTCTGCAGATAATCGAAGGACCAGCGCATCATCACGGCGAGTTCGTCGACGAAGGCCGGCTCGAAGGCGCACAACCCGTCCTGGCTCATGCCGATCAGCGGCGTCGCGATCGACTGATGCGCGCCGCCCTCGGGCGCCAGCGTCACGCCCGACGGCGTCGCCACCACCATGAAGCGGGCATCCTGGTAGCAGGCATAGTTCAGCGCATCGAGCCCGCGCGAGATGAACGGGTCGTAGAGCGTGCCGATCGGGATCAGCCGCTCTCCGAAGGTCGCATGCGAGAGACCGAGCGCCGAGAGATTGATGAACAGGTTCATCTCGGCGATGCCGAGTTCGACATGCTGGCCCTTGGGCGAGAACTCCCATTTCTGCATCGAGGGGATGCGCTCGTCCTTGAAGGTGTCGGCCATCGACGCCTTGGCGAAGAGCCCGCGCCGGTTCACCCAGGGGCCGAGATTGGTCGAGACGGTGACGTCGGGCGCCGTGGTGACGATGCGGTCGGCGAGCGGCCCGCCCGCCTTGGCGATCTCGTCGAGGATCTTGCCGAAGCCCATCTGCGTCGACATCACCGGCTGGATGCCGGCCTCGAGCTTCGCCGGCACCGGCAGCACCGGCGCGGTCAGCCGGCGGCGGCCTTCCGCGAAGAAGGGCACCTGATCGAGGAAGGCGCGCACCTCGTCCTCGGGCAGGGCGAGCCCCTCGAACAGATCCCACTCATGGCCGGGCCGGACGCCATTGGCGCTCTGGAAACCCGCCATCTGCTCCTTGGTCATCAGCCCGGCATGGTTGTCCTTGTGCCCGGCGAGCGGCAGGCCGAAGCCCTTGACGGTGTAGGCGAGGAAGCAGACCGGCCGATCATGGTCGATCGCCTCGAAGGCTTCCAGGATCGAAGGCAGGTCGTGGCCGCCGAGATTGCACATCAGCTTCGAGAGCTCGGCATCGGTGCGGCTCTCGATCAGCTTCGTCACGGGCCCCTGATCGCCGAGATCGTCCATCAGGCGCTTGCGCCAGGCCGCACCGCCCTGGAAGGTCAGCGCCGAATAGAGCTGGTTGGGGCAGGAATCGATCCAGACTTTCAAACGCTCGCCGCCCGGCTCCTTGAAGGCCGCCTGCTGCAGCGAGCCGTATTTCAACGTCACGACATCCCAGCCGAAATTGCGGAACATCGTCTCGAAGCGGTCGTAGAGCCCCTCGCGGATCACCGCGTCGAGCGACTGGCGGTTGTAGTCGATCACCCACCAGGTATTGCGCAGGCCATGCTTCCAGCCCTCCATCAGGGCCTCGAAGATGTTGCCCTCGTCGAGCTCGGCATCGCCGATCAGCGAGACCATGCGGCCCTCCGGCCGGTTCAGCCCCCAGCCATGGGCCCGGACATAGTCCTGCGTCAGCGAGGAGAACAGAGTCTGCGCCACGCCTAAGCCCACCGAGCCGGTCGAGAAATCGACGTCGTCAATGTCCTTGGTCCGCGAGGGATAGCTCTGCGCGCCCTTGTAGGCCCTAAAATTCTCCAGCTTCTCGCGGGTCTGCAAGCCCATCAGATAGTTGATCGCGTGGAAGATCGGCGAAGCATGCGGCTTCACCGCGACGCGGTCCTGGGGCCGCAGCGCCGCCATGTAGAGCGCCGTCATGATCGTCGCCAGCGAGGCCGAGGAGGCCTGGTGCCCGCCGACCTTCATGCCGTCGCCGCTCTCGCGCAGATGGTTGGCGTGGTGGATCGTCCATGACGCCAGCCAGAGAATCTTCTTTTCCAGCTCGGCGAGAACCGGCAGGCGGGTATCTTCGGGCAGACGCGGATCGGACATCGACAGGGCTCCAGCAAGGCACCGATCATGCACGAAATCGGCCGGCGGAGTGAACCGCAATCGGCCGTGATCCAGCAGATCATCATGCATCAGGCGTGATCGGAGCGGATTGGCACCGTCGCAACGGGCCTTGCCAGCACCGCGCCGCCTGAAAACCCGTGTCAGGCAGGCTGCGATCGCTCCTTTGAACCGTCAAGATCGTGTCGCGCCTTGGTCCCCCCAAACCAGAAGAACAGCCGAGCCGCCGATGTCTTGGTCGGGCTCAGGCGGTCGAACTCGCCAGCCGACATTGCCTTCTCGCAAAGGGCTATGCCGTGGCGTGCGGCCACGGCGTCATAAGGCGCGTCATAGGCTCGGTGCCATCGCAGCTCCGGGCTTCCGTCGGAATAGACCATCCCGGTAGCCTCAAGCAGATGATGATGCGGCTCCAATGCTTCCAGCGCCGCCGCAAGCAACTTCAATTGGCCGATCCTCCCAGCATCTGCCGCTGCGAGTCGGGCCTGGCAGTCCGACAGGGTCTTTTGCTGCCAGTTGATCCACCCCTGGACGGGACGATCGATGCCTTCGAGAGTCTTGTTCGTCACCATCGCCACACCATTCGCGAAGCCGGTTGCGTTGTGTCGACAAACAAAAGCACCGCAGGACAGTCATAATTATTAAGAATATCGTTTCACTCTGTTGCCGAGGTGATCCCCAGATGAAACAGCCTATGCCCATGCCTATGCCGACTGAGCCGATGGTTATGGATAAGCTGACCTATCTGGCCCAACTTGAACATCTTCCCTGGGATGATCTTCGCCTCTTCATCCTTGTCGCGAGAGAGGGGAGCCTCCGCAAGGCTGCGGCTCGGGGCGGTGTCAGCAGCGCGACCTTGTTTCGAAGGATGGCAGATCTGGAAAAGGCACTCGGCGGGCGATTGCTCAACCGCGTCCCCGAGGGCATGTCCCTGACCTTGCTGGGTCAACGCGTGCTCGGCGTCGTGGAGGCCATGTTTGTTCCTGTCCACGATCTCGGGCGGTTGCTTGCAGAGCAGCGCGCGGATCGCACGTTCGTTTCGATCACGGTCACCCAGGGGCTGGGAGTGAACTGGTTGATCCCGAACGCTGCGAGTTTTCAGCAGCTGCACCCAACCATCGGCATCGATTTTCGTGTGTCCAACGAGGTTGCCGATATCCTGCGGTTCGATAGCGATCTCGGGATCCAGATGACGCCGCCGACGGCGCAAGACATCATGGCCGTGAAGATCGGTCGGATGCACTTTGAACTCTTTGCCTCGGCCGATTACCTGGCGCGCCATGGCACGCCCCAGACCGTCGAGGCGCTTCGCAACCACCGTTTCGTCGAGCAGCGGGATGGCCACGTCGATCGCGGACACCTGACCAATCTGGCTGGCGAACTTCGGTCCGTTCAGATCGCGGCAAAAGTGTCGGGCAGTTGCGGGGCCATTTCAGCCATTGAAAACGGGCTGGGGATCGGCGTGCTGCCGAATTACTCGGTGGCCTTCGGCAATCGCGTCGTCCCTGTCGGGCTACCCTTGCGCAACCACAGGGACATCTGGCTGACATACCGGGGGGATCTGCGCCAGAACCAGGGGGTCGCCGCAGCGATCGGCTGGATCAAGAGCATGTTCGACCCACGGCGCTGGCCGTGTTTCCGGGATGATTACATCGCGATCGAAGATATTCCGTTGATGCGATGACGACGACCGGCTTGGGCATGGAAGCCCGCGTCATCAATCTGAACAAAGACATGAAATTTATTGTCCGACAGCACGTCAAATAAGCGAACACAAGCGTTCGGGACAAGCATATTTCATAATATTTATACAGAATTGAGCTTGACTGAACCTCGGTCGATTGATCGCTGTTTTGCGGCGTGATGGTACCCCGATCCGTTTTTCGCTGGGGTACCATCAGCCCGGACAATCGGCATCTGACCGATTGCGTCGTTGATTTTGTGCCCTTAACGGTGCGGCTAGCGGGGCGGCGCGCCGCCCGATCTGAGAAGGGACGCCTCGCATGAACACGCTGTCTGGCTTCAGCATTTTCGTCATCGTGCTGGTGATGCTGGTCGTCATCACCATCGCCTTCCTGGTTAAGACGGTTCCGCAGGGCTACAACTACACCGTCGAGCGCTTCGGCCGTTATTCGCGCACGCTGAGCGCCGGCCTCAACCTGATCGTGCCCTATATCGATCGCATCGGGCACAAGGTGAACATGTCAAGGTCACTATTGTCAGCCATGCATCTGCGTCCTCGGCGGACTGCCTATGTCATTACAATGGGAAATGTTGGCCCACAGCCGACGTGTGGAACGTCAGCTTCCAGGCACCCCGCGGTGAGGCTCGCGGTCAAGCAGCTGAAGGTTGGGCCTAAGCCGAGCCAAGGTCAGTTTCAGGCGATCTCGTTGCCGGTCTTGGCAATGTGAGGCCCGAAAATCACCGGCGCACAGCCAGCAATGGCGCAGGGTCGCCGACCAGCTGAGGCCGACGGTCCCCAAGCTCGCCGCCCTGATGGACACAGCCGAGACCGACGTGCTCGCCTATATGACCTTCCCGACGCAGCACCGCGCCAAGCTGCATTCCACGAACCCGCTGGAGCGCCTCAACGGCGAGATCAAGCGCCGCACCGAGGTCGTTGGCATCTTTCCCAACGAGGCCGCCATCACCCGGCTCGTCGGCGCCATCCTGCTCGAACAGAACGACGAATGGGCCGTCCAGCCCGCTCGCTACGTCAGGCTGGAAAGCATCGCGCCGATCAGCGATGATCCCATCGTCAGCCTGCCAGCCGTGGCCGCCTGACCAGCCCTGCCAAAGCCGGCATCGTGGTGGCTCCGAGAAGCTACACCACCATCAGGGACATGACCCAAGTCGAACATAACCCAATGCGGCAATACGAACTTGCATCGTGATTGCATCGCACGCGCTGTCGCATGAGGCCAACATCGTTAATTCAGCGAATCGAACCTACCTTCATTTGACGCGGCACGCCATTTTTAACCCCATCTGCCGGCCTACAAGAACTCGCCATCAAATAATCGCGATCAACAATGATATTATTTAAACGCAATATTTTGAAATATTTGGATCAATGCTAAATTGTAAATTAACGAACCTTCAATGTAATTACGCTTGAATAGTTCTAAATTTAACGATATAAATCTCAAATATCGTAATATAAATCTATAATTGCAAATACTAAATCTATATCCACCAGATTTTATGCCGGCTCGACGGCCATTTTTATTTTTGATAACGGAAAAATTCCGGTGTCACATTCTACGATTAACAATCATGTATAAAACGTTAATCATAATTTAATTTTAATTTAGTTTGTAATGAACGAGAGGAGTCGATTATCCAGAATTAATGATGTCCGGTCGTTTAAAAAGAGGGCGCAGCCAAATCAGATGGAACGTTAAAAGAGATATTTTTCTGATACCAGTATTCAGTACGCATTTGTTCGATTTAATGATCGCAAATAGCTGTTTCACAGTGGACGATAGAGCCGACGTGCTCGATTTTAACGTAGATTTCAAGCATTTATCTAGGCGGCAACTCTACATTATCGTAAAGCGACGCCGATTTCATGTTGGATATACGAGTCGCTCCTAACAAAAGTTACGGATGCAAGGCGGCCGTTGCGCCGATCGTGGAGAGAGGAACTAAAATGTCGTTTCGCCATTTTATGAACACGGGCGCCCTTTCCGCGGAGGCCGCCGCGATCAGGCGCACCCAAGCGGTCATCGAGTTCGATCCCTCGGGCAAAATCCTTTGGGCAAACGACCTGTTCCTCGCGGCCATGGGCTACTCGCTGGCCGAGATCGTGGGCCAGCATCACTCGATCTTCGTCGAAGCTGGCGCGCGGACCCGCCCAGACTATCAAGGGTTTTGGCCGAGACTGGCTGCCGGCGAGGCGATCCAGGCCCAGTTCCTGCGCATCGGAAAGGGAGGCGCGCGCCTATGGCTCCAGGCCGTCTATACGCCCGTCATCGACCGAGGCAGTCGGGTGAAGAAGGTGGTGAAATTCGCCACCGACATCACTTCTCACAAGGCGGATATCGCCAATATGGTGGGTCAACTCGCGGCCCTCGACAAGGCCCAGGCAGTCATCGAGTTCGATTTGACAGGCAAGATCTTGCACGCCAATACCAATTTCTTGGCGGTGACCGGATACGCGCTCGAGGAGGTCGTCGGGCAGCATCATCGTATTTTCGTCAGAGACGAAGAGCGCTCCAGCCCTAACTACATGCAGTTCTGGGAGAAGCTTAGGCGGGGCGAGTATGACGAGGGCCGCTATTCCCGCATCGGCAAGGGTGGCAAGGTCGTCTGGCTGCAGGCAAGCTACAACCCGATCCTCGACGCGATGGGCGCGCCCTCCAAGGTGGTGAAATACGCGACCGACATCACGGCCAGCAAAGAAAACGAGGCCCAGATGGAGTTCGCGATCGCAGAAGTCGGCACGGTCGTCGCAGCCGCGAAGGCTCGCGACCTGACCTGCAGGATCCCGCTTGAGAACCTGAACGCCAAGAACGCCGCCCTGTGCGAAGGCGTCAACCAGCTCGTCGCCACCCTCGCTAACATCGTCGGCCAGGTCGCCGTCGCAGCGCAGGGGATCGATACCGCAGCCAAGGAAATCTCGATAGGTGCGGACGATCTGTCGAAGCGGACCGAGGAACAGGCTTCCAGCCTCGAAGAGACGGCGGCAACGACGGAGGAGCTGGCCGCCAGCGTGAAGGCATCGGCTAGCAATGCCCGTAACGCGGCAACCCTTGCCTCGGAGGCCACGGTCGCCGCTCAATCGGGCGGGGACATCGCGGGAGAGGCCGTGAGGGCGATGGCCCGCATCGAGGATGCCTCTCAGAAGATCCAGGCGATCACCCGTGTGATCGACGACATCGCGTTCCAGACGAACCTGCTGGCGCTGAACGCAGCGGTGGAGGCGGCACGTGCAGGCGACGCCGGAAAGGGCTTCGCGGTCGTGGCGAGCGAGGTCCGCACCCTGGCCCAGCGCTCCGGCGAAGCCGCCAAGGACATATCGTCCCTCCTCTCCTCCTCGAACGCGGAGGTCAGCGAGGGCGTCAAGCTCGTACGCAAGGCTGGCGAATCCTTGACTGTCATCCTCGATGCCTCTCGAAAGGTGGCCTCGACCATTGCCGAGATTTCAGCGGCGGGAGGCGAACAGGCCAATGGCATCGACGAGATGAGCCAGACGGTGGCTCATCTCGACGAGATGACGCAGTCCAATGCGGCGCTCGCGGAAGAAAGCGCGGCTTCGGCCAACGCCCTGGCCGATCGCATCGCGCAGCTCAACCTACTTGTGGCCGGATATCGAACCGAAGCGGGCGGCTCTGCGGAAGCGTTAAGCCCGATTGGTCTGCAGCGGCAGGTGAGCGCAGCATTCACCAGTCGGCTCGTTTGCCCCCCCGCCTCCAGCGCCACAACCCAGCCGCCGCTCAGGAGGCTTGCCAACGCGCACGTTTCATCGGGCTGGCACGAGTTTTAGGACACGGGCAACGCGCGATCCCGACAGTCCAGCAGGCGGCCTCGGTAATGAGCGGACCCCTAACTCCGTCGATCGGCCTGACGGGGCGCGATGACGGCCTCCCGCAGGTCAAATAGCTCTTAACTCGCCGTAATTGAAAAATTACACTCTCGGCGTTAAGCGGCGCCCGATTTTCTCTCAAGATAAAACAACATTCTTCCCGAGGGCCTATAATGCCCAACGATTGCATAACCGAGCGCCTAGCGTTTCATGGAATCGACGCGGAAACCACAAAGATAGTTCGCGAAGCAAAGCCTTTTCTTCTTTTGCTCATCCCAACTGCTCTGAGCATGTTTTATAAGCATATCGAGGCTCGGCCCGAATCCGCACAATTCTTCAAGGACGGTGCCCACATCGAACACGCAAAGGATATGCAGCTTCGCCATTGGGAACGTCTGCTGGAGGGACGTTTCGATGCCAGCTATGTTACTGCCGTGGTGAGAGTCGGAGAAACGCATAGCCGTATCGGCCTCGAGCCAAAATGGTATATAGGCGGATACAGTTTCGTCCTCGCGCGGTTGACCGACTTAATTGCACACAGGCATCCGCGAGGCCTGTTTGGCTTCGGCCGCCGGCATAGCGTAAATCGGCTGCAGCAAGCAGTTACCAAGGTCGCGATGCTCGACGTCGATTATGTCATTGGCACCTATATCGAAGCGGGCCGCAAGGAGCGGCGCGCGTTGCTCGAAAATTTGGGCGGGACGTTCGAAGGCACGGTCGGCGCGATTGTATCCTCGGTGTCCGTCTCGGCCGAATTACTTCAAGTTGCCGCATTGGGGCTGGCGAGCACTGCGAAGGAGCCCATCGTTAAGGCAGGCTCAGTCGCTTCCGCATCCTCTGAGGCTTCAGCCAACATCCGATCGCTCGCAGACGCGGCAGAGCAGATGGCGGCTGCAACCATTGAAATCGACAGGCAGTTGCTAACTTCGACCGAGGTGGCGATCAAAGCGGCCAAGATCACCGGAGCAACGGTCGACAGGATGCAAAAACTCTCCAGCGCGTCGCAAAAGATCGGCACCATTGCAGACCTTATCAATGCCATTGCCGGTCAGACGAATTTACTGGCTTTAAACGCCACGATCGAAGCGTCTCGGGCTGGGGATGCCGGGAAGGGCTTTTCAGTCGTAGCGCGAGAAGTAAAGTTACTAGCTGAGCAGACGGCCCGCGCCACTACTGCGATTCGTACGCAAATAGATGAGATGAGATCCGCAGTCGAGGTCTCGTCATCAGGCATACACGAAATGACGAATACCATACAGCAGATTAACGTCAGCTCCGAAGCGATCTCGTTAGCCATTCGCCAGCACGGCGCTTGGACACAGAAGATTGCCTCTATCGTACAGGCGATGTCTGACAGGATTGCAAGCGTTTCTCTCAGCATATCGGGCGTCAACAGAGCAGCCATGACAACGGGCGTGGAGGCCGAGCAAGTCTTGTCTTCCGCAGCTGACCTGACCACCCAGGCCGATCAGCTACGTCTCGAGGTCGCTAGCTTCCTCTCCAGGGTCGCAGCGGCGTGAGCTTATGCCGCCGTCGCCTGAGTGACCACCACCAAGCCGAATCGTGATGCCGGAATGAACTTCCCAAAATTGTTCGCTCTATTATTTTGCGCCGCGGCATTCGCTGCTTCGGTACCGGCGCTCACCTCGCCCTCGTTCGACGATGTTATCCGATTTTGCTCAGATGCCGAGGCAATGGAGCCTCCTGCGCAGCGTGTGGGGACATGCCTTTGCTATGTCGAAGAACTGCAGAGCTGGACGTTCAATGCCACCCAGCTCATGATTTGGGAAACTGGACGGCAGACATCGCGACGTGCTGCCATGAACGTCTGTCACGCTCGAAGCGCGTCGCAGCGGATGTTTCGTTGAGCTTGATGCTAAACTCTGGCGGTTTTACTCTGCGATCAGGCCGCGGTGATCCATGTATGGGCGTGGGCTGCAAAAACTAGAGGAAGATATGGCTGAAACCCATTCAAATATTGTTGAACTGGCTGCAGATGTCGTGGCCGCATACGTAGCAAATAACAGTGTCTCGCATCGTGATCTTCCCGATTTGATCGCCAGCGTTTATGCCTCGCTGTCGAAGCTCAGCGGCGAGCCCGAAGCGCCGGCAGCCGCGCCGCTAGTTCCAGCCGTTCCGATCCGCAAATCGGTCACTCCCCAAGCAATCATCTGCCTCGAGGACGGCAAGTCGTTCAAATCGCTGAAGCGTCACTTAAGCAACAATTACGGCCTGACGCCGGCTGAGTACCGCAAGAAATGGGGCCTGCCTTCTGATTATCCGACGGTCGCCCCGGACTATTCTGAGGCGCGCTCTGCTTTGGCAAGATCAATTGGCTTGGGACACAAACTCAGGAAATAATCATCGAAAAGCAAGCGCGCAGCAAATTTGGATGGCTGGAAAAATGACCATAAAAACGAAACACCGTATCAATGCGGCTAACGCATTTTCTCGATTTCAGAATCGCGTTTCTGTACAGGCAAGACTAATGTCCGATACAGAGAAACTTGAGCTCGCAAAGCGAAAATAGCCAGATTGAAATCGCAGCGGATTGATAAAGAGGCGGCACTTGTCTCACCTCGGCCTCTGTCCCACGAAGCCGAAAGGTATATTTCGGAAGCTTTCTGGTACGCTTGAGCGTCGTCTATTGCCACGGCTCATTAATCTAGATCTCGGCCTCCTCAAGCCGATCGAGGATGACAATCATCATCGCGGCTCTTTGCGCCGATACCGTTGAAAAACTCGGGTTCGGGAGCGATCACGAACTGCGATTTGCCTGCGGGGGCGTTGCAGTTCACACCGCCCTCATCTTCAATCCATTGAGTAGGAGCTGGGCGAGCTTCCTAATATTTTAAGCTGCTGCGGCGAAAACTCCGCTCTGGCGCCGTTGGAACCGCGCAGGCGCAGCGGTCGAGTTCCAGGATGCGAGTGAGATGAACGAAGAGCATCTCGACCTTCTTCCGCTCTCGTCGCGAGACGACATAGGCGTCGGTTCGCGCGACGTCCCTGATAATGTCGCGGGCGCCCTCGTGGATCGAGTTGCGGGCCGGCGTATTGGGGCAGTTCTGCGGCTTCGGCGAGCAGGTCGCAGTCGAGCTTGCTGACGCGGTAGCGCATGAAGCCTTCAGGTTCGACGCCCTCGAGGTAGATGCTAAAGGGGCGACGATACTGGTGGAGCTCCTTCCCGCTAGGGCAGGTGTCGAAATCGTAGACGTAATCACAGGACACCAAATTCGTGATTGATATGGGTTTCGATATCATAGATCGAATAAAAATATATTGGACGCGGTCGAATTTTTCGACGAGATCGGCTGAACAAAAGTTGAGGCAACCAATGTTAAATAACAATGTATTGTGGCTCGCCGGCTCAGAGAATTAATGATGAATAATCCTCTCAGTGAAGAATATTTATTTGTACTAGAAGAAGAAATTAGACAAATAATCGATAATACGCCCGTATCTACTCGCAAGATGGTTGCGTCTATAGTGAAACAATCAGCTGATGATTCAAGCAAGCTTTTCTATCGTTCCTTGCTGAAAATATCACAGGCCCGATTTTACCTCGATCATGAGCTCGTGAGCCAGCGGTTGCAAACTGCCCTAACAAAGTGGGTGATTGATCTCTTCCATGGAGAAAGCGTAAAGGCAGCGCAGACCGTGCGCCGCCAGCTGGAAATTGGTTCAGCGCATGCGCGGATCCAGGTTCCGACGCTGTTGGTAATGCATGGGATGCGTGAGATCAAGCGAGGTATCCACGGCAGTCTCAAACATGCCCGGTTGCCGCGCGGAGAGATCGCGCAGGCGGTCAACTATGTGGGGATTCTGCTCGATGTCGCCCTGGGAGTGATGACGGCGGCCTCTATCCAAGGTGCGGAGCGAAGCGCGCGCTCTAGCGAAGCCCTGCGCCAGTTCTCAATAGGCCAAGATTTTCTGGCCGAACGCGAGCGCCAAAAGGCGGTTCTGGCGGACTGGGCGAAAGATGTATTCCTCGCGGTGCACATTCCAAGTGAACCGCAAGATAGGCTGCTTTTGGGTCAGTCGGAGTTCGGACTTTGGGTCTTACACAGAGCGAAATTGTTTTTTGAACAGTACTCCGAATACGCCTTGATCGCTGAAGGTGTCGTGACTGTGGACGGCCTCGTTGATCTTGCCTATGACAGCCACAGTCATGCAGACCGGCTGGCGCTGATGCAGAAAATCAAGCACCACATCGATCGAATCAACGCAATGCTGACCATACTGTTCGACCGATCTATCGAGATCGGGAGCACAAAGGATCCGCTGACTCAGCTTATAAATCGCCGCTTCCTTCGCACAGCAGTCTCCCGCGAAATTGCCCTGCAAAGCGTCTCACGCCGCCCATTCTCACTAATTATGATCGAGATTGACAACTTTGCGGAACTGCGGGCTCGGCTGGGCGAGTCAGGCGCCGACCTCGTCGTACAAAAGACGGCGGCCATATTGTTCAACTCGGTGCGGTCGAGCGACTCGGTGTTCAGCATGGGCCGCGAGACATTCCTCATCATCCGCGTCGAAACAAATGCCCGAGAAGCTGCGGCCTTTTCACACGAACTCGTGCAGGGCTACGCCGCAACTCATTTCGAGATCAACGGCCAGTCCACTCTTAACAATTCGCTCAGTACTGGGGTGACGGAGTATGACGGGCACCCCGATCCACGCCATCTGATTGACCGAGCCGCGCTCGCGCTGCGCAATGCGAGGAGCGCTCGCGCCGAGAAAAAGGTGGGATCAGCTTAACGGAAGCCCCCGGCATGCCATGGAGTACCGTTTCCATTGGGTGGGATGGTGCTAGGAAGCGTCTGCAGTCGATCACGCCACATTAAGGGCTTATGACTCGACGCGGACCATCTTCAGGAAGTTGAGAACAGCCGGGTCCTCCACATCGCGTCGGAAGACAATCTCGGTGCCGACCTGAATGGTGTTACCCAAAATGGGCCTGTAGACCACATGCTCGCCGATGCTGATGGAACTGACCGACGATGGCACGATGGCCACGCCCAGGCCTGCGCCGACGAGGCTGATGAGCGAAAATCCGCTGCGCGCCTCATGGGCGACGCGCGGCGCAAATCCGAGCGTCAACTGCACCAATGAGCGATCCTGCTCGACGTCCGACCCGACATAGAGGATGAAGGGTTCATCGGCGAGCGCCTCACGCGGAATCCGGCTGAGCCGCGCGAGGGGATGGTCGACCGGAAGCGCGATGCGCAGCGGCCATTCCATCAGCCGGATCGCATCGAGTTCCTGCGGCAGCTTCCAGGCAGGGCTCCCGATAAAGCTGGCAAGGAAGCCGATCTGGAGCCTGCCTTCCAGCAATTGGGCGACTTGAGTGCTCGGGTGGAGTTCATGCAGCCCAAGCTCGACGTCGGGCATTTGGCGCCGGTACTCCCGCAGGGTTTTTGAAAGCACCCCGGAATAGGAAACATCGGCGGAGTAGCCGATTTCGATGCGGCCAATCTCGCCCCGCCCTGCCCGGCGGGCCACGACCGCTGCATGCTGTGCCTGTTCAAGGGTGCGACGGGCCTCCCGGAGGAACAACCGGCCAGCCTCCGTCAGGGTCACCACTCGGTTGGTCCGGTTGAGGAGTTGGACCCCCAGCATCTCCTCCAGGGCCTTGATCTGGATGCTCAGCGCGGGCTGCGCGATATGGAGCCGCTCTGCGGCCCGGCCAAAATGCAGCTCTTCGGCCGTTGCGACGAAGTACCGGAGATGACGCAGGTCCATCGATGTATAGCCTGTCTGTCCTTATGGCGCGTGATCAAACGCGGACCCCATGAGGCCGCTTCGTCCTCAAGGCAGAGCCGATCCTAACGCGGATTCTCAGCTCAGCAGCGACATGGACGCCTGAGATTGATATCTTTATTCAATCATAGGACGAATAACAATATATTGGACCGCATAGCGCGACGTGACTATCCCACCCCCTGACACTGGCTTTCAGCCATGAGAGGGGCATGTGATGGAACACCGTCGTCGATGGCGGAAATCGGCCTGCTGCACGGCGTTGATTGCCGTGTCGGGCCTGTCAGCCTGTCAGGAAAAGACCAGCGGCCCGCAAAACCCGCCGACCGCAGTGCAGGTCGAGGCGGCGGCGCTGTCGGATTACGCGCCGACCATTCGTCTGACGGGCGAGGTTCGCCCACGGGTCGAGAGCGAGCTGTCGTTCCGGGTGGCAGGCCGCATCGCCGAACGCCTGGTTAATGTCGGCGACCACGTAACCGCCGACCAGGTGCTGGCCAGGCTCGATCCGCAGCAGCAGCGGGCGACGGTGACCTCCGCAGATGCTGCAATCCTTTCCGCCGAGGCCGTGCTGCGCCAGGCGACCTCCAGCTATGAGCGCCAGAAGGCATTGCTTGCCCGAGGCTTCACGACCCAGCGCGAACACGATCAGGCTCAAGAAGCCTATCGGACGGCCCAGGCCTCGCTCGCCGATGCGCAAGCTCAGCTCGGAACCGCCCGCGACCGTCTGTCCGACACGGTGCTGCGGGCTGGCGTTGCCGGCGTCATCACGGCCCGCAACGTCGAGACCGGGCAAGTCGTGCAAGCGGCGCAGGCCGTGTTCTCGATCGCCCAGGACGGGCCGCGTGATGCCGTGTTCAATGTCAACGAGTCGATCTTCACGCACGAACTCGCCGATCCCGCCATCGCGCTGACGCTCCTGTCTGACCCCGCCGTGACGGCAACGGGTGCTGTGCGGGAGGTCTCGCCGACCGTCGACAGGGTCACGAGCACCGTCAGAGTCAAGGTCGGCCTCGCGCAGTCGCCCGCAGCGATGACACTCGGCGCCTCCGTCATCGGCGAGGGCCGGATGCAGCCCCGCAAGCTCGTGGTGGTGCCATGGAGTGCGCTGTCCAGCGCAAGCGGCCAGCCGGCCGTCTGGACCGTCGATCCCGGGACGAAAGCGGTGTCGCTGAAGCCGATCTCCATCGAAGGCTATGAAACCGGGAAGGTTTTCGTGCGGGAGGGGCTCCAGCCCGGCGAGTTGGTCGCGACCGGTGGGGCGCAGTTCCTGCGGCCCAGCCAGGTTGTCGCGCTTGCCAAAGGAGCAGCCCGGTGAAACCTGTCCTGATATCCCTGACCGTTCTGGGGGCGGCCGCTCTGCTTGCGGGCTGCAACGAAGAGCAGCACGCAAAGGCGCCGTCCCCGCGGCCCGTTATCTCCGTCGTCGCGACGCCGCAGACAGCGCGGAGCTGGGGCTTCGCCGGAACCGTCGAGCCTCGTTACACATCCGACATCGGCTTCCAGGTGCTCGGGCGCATCGTGAGCCGTGACGTCAATGTCGGCGACGTCGTCAAGCAGGGGGATCGCCTGGCGAGGCTCGATCCCGTCGCTTATGAGCTTGCGGTGCGGTCGGCCCAGGCCGACCTGGCCAGCGCCAGCGCCCGTCTCGACAACGCGGACGCGACAGAGGCACGGCAGCGCAAGCTGCTCTCGCAGGATATTTCCAACCAGGCGCAGTTCGACGCCGCTACACAGGTCCTCGAATCCGCGAAGGCCGCCGTCACCCGCGCCAGAGCGGATCTCGACAAGGCGCGGGAACAGCTCGGTTACACCGAGCTACGGGCCGACTTCGACGGCGTCGTCATCACGGTTGAGGCGGAACTCGGGCAGGTGGTCCAGCCGGGCCAGACGGTCGTTTCCGTGGCCCGTCCCGATATCCGCGAGGCGGTCGTCGACCTGCCCGAGAGCATCGGGCGGGATCTCAAGGCGCAGATGCGCTTCGACATCGCCCTGCAAGTCGATCCGTCAGTCAAAACCACCGGATCGGTGCGGGAGATCGCCCCGCAAGCCGATCCCGCAACGCGCACGCGGCGGGTCAGGATAACACTCGACAACCCTGCGAGGAGCTTTCGCCTCGGAACGACGATTAACGCAACGGTCACGCAACAGGTGTCTCCGGGAATCGAACTGCCGCCCACCGCCCTGCTTGAGCGGGACGGAAAGACCATGGTCTGGGTCGTCGATCCCGCCACCAGGACGGTGTCGATCCAGGAGGTGACGCTTACCGCGCGGGACCGATCCGTCGTCCGGATCCTCGACGGGCTCACCGCCGGGACGCGCGTGGTCACCGCCGGTGTGAACAGCCTGACCCCTGGCCAAACAGTCAAAATTCCAGACGGGGCATTCCAATGACAAACCGTTTCAACCTGTCCGACTGGGCGCTCGAGCATCGCTCCCTCGTCTGGTACTTCATGATCGTCTCGGCCATCGCGGGCATGCTCGCCTATGTCAGTCTCGGGCGCGAGGAGGATCCGTCGTTCACCATCAAGACGATGGTGATCGCCGCCCAGTGGCCCGGCGCCACGGTCGAGGACACCGCCCGCCAAGTCAGCGACCGCATCGAGAAGAAGCTCGAAGAGCTCGACTCGCTCGACTACACCCGCAGCCAGACGACGCCTGGCCAGAGCGTGATCTATGTCAACCTGAAGGACACGGTCAAAAGCCGCGACGTACCGGGTGTCTGGGTCAAGGTCCGCAACATGATCAACGACATCAAGCGGGAGCTGCCGCAGGGTGTCGTCGGTCCCGTCTTCAACGACGATTTCGGCGACGTTTTCGGCAATGTCTACGCCTTCACCGCGGACGGTCTGACGCAGCGGCAGTTGCGCGACTATGTCGAGGATGTGCGGGCCAAGGTTCTCACGGTACCGAATGTCGGCAAGGTCAATCTGATCGGCGCCCAGGACGAGGTGATCTTCCTCGAATTCTCGACGCGCGAGATGGCCGCCCTCGGCGTCAGCCAGCAGGAGGTCGTCCGGACGCTCCAGGCGCAGAACGCGATCACGCCCTCGGGCGTCATCGAGGCCGGTCGTGAGCGCATCAGCGTTCGGGTCTCCGGACAGTTCACGTCGGAGGAGGATCTGCGCGGCCTCAACCTGCGCGTCAACGACCGCTTCTTCCGCCTGAGCGACATCGCCACCATCAGCCGCGGTCATGTCGATCCGCCGCAGGCTCTCTTCCGGTTCAAGGGTCAGCCGGCGATCGCCCTCGCCATCGGCATGAAGACTGGCGCCAACCTGCTCGAGTTTGGCGAGGCGCTGAAGGAGCAGATGACCAAGATCACTGGCGAATTGCCCATTGGCGTCGGCGTGCACCTCGTGGCCGACCAGCCCGTCGTGGTCGAGGAGGCTGTTGGCGGCTTCACCAAGGCGCTGTTCGAGGCCGTGGCGATCGTGCTGGTGGTCAGCTTCATCAGCCTCGGCATGCGGGCCGGCCTGGTGGTGGCCATCACCATCCCGCTCGTGCTCGCGATGACATTCGTGGTCATGCAGTATACCGGCATCTCTCTCCAGCGGATCTCGCTTGGCGCCCTCATCATCGCGCTTGGCCTGCTGGTCGATGACGCGATGATCGCCGTCGAGATGATGGTGGCGCGGTTGGAGGCTGGCGACACGCTGCGCAAGGCAGCGACCGCCGTCTATACCTCCACCGCCTTCCCCATGCTCACCGGCACGCTCGTGACCGTCGCGAGCTTCATCCCCGTCGGCCTGAACAGCAGCAATGCGGGCGAGTACACCTTCACGCTGTTTGTCGTCATCGCGGTCTCGCTGCTGCTGTCGTGGATCGTCGCGGTGCTGTTTGCGCCCCTGCTCGGCGTGACGCTGCTTCCCAAGACGATGAAGAAGCATCACGACAAGCCAAGCCGGCTTTCGACGATGTTCTCGCGTGTCCTGTTCGGCGCCATGCGCTGGCGCTGGCTGACCATCGGCGTGACGGTCGCGCTGTTTGTGGTCTCGCTCTACGGGATGCGGTTTGTCGAGCAGCAGTTCTTTCCGTCCTCGGACCGCAGCGAACTCCTCGTCGACTTTACCCTGCAGCAGAACGCCTCGATCACCGACACCAGGGCGCAGATGGACCGCTTCGAGGCCAAGCTCGCCGGTGATGCCGACATCGACCACTGGTCGTCCTATGTCGGCCAGGGCGCCGTTCGCTTCATCCTGTCCTTCGACCCGCAGCCGTCGAACCCCAACTACGGGCAGATGGTCATCGTGACCAAGAACATCGCAGCCCGTGAGCGCCTCAGGGCCAAGATCAAGACCTGGACCCGGGAGGAGTTCGCCGGCCTGGATGTGTATGTCGACCTTCTGGCAGTCGGGCCGCCGGCCGGCCGGCCGGTGCAGTACCGGCTGAGCGGGCCCGACATCCACAAGGTGAGGGAACTGTCGCAGCAACTCGCCGCTATCGTCGGCGAGCATCCCCGGGTCAGCGATCTCGGCTTCAACTGGAACGAGCCTGCCCGAGTGGTCAAGATCGACGTGCTGCAGGACAAGGCCCGCCAACTCGGCGTCACCTCGCAGGACATCGCCGGCGTCCTCAACAGCGTGGTGGGCGGCACGAGCATCACCCAGGTGCGCGACGCGATCTACCTTGTCGACGTCGTGAGCCGGGCCAGCGCCGCCGAGCGGGGCACCATCGAGACACTGCAAAACCTGCAGTTGCCTGGCAAAAGCGGCCAGTCCGTCCCGCTCGCGGCGGTCGCGACCTTCCGTTACGAACTCGAACAGCCGGTGATCTGGCGCCGTAGCCGACTGCCGACCGTCACGATCCGGGGCAGCATCGTCGATGCGACGCAGCCCGCGACGATCGTCCGGCAACTCGAACCAAAGGTCCAGGCGTTCGTCCGGGCGCTGCCGGCCGGCTACGCGGCGGTCGTCGCGGGCCCTGTGGAGGAAAGCGCCAAGTCCCAGGGACCGATCGCGGCCGTGGTCCCGCTGATGCTGTTCCTCATGGCGACGATCCTGATGATCCAGATGCAGAGCTTCTCGCGCTTGTTTTTGGTGGTGGCGGCGGCTCCGCTCGGGCTGATCGGCGTGGTGGCGGCAATGCTGCCCAGCGGCGCGCCGATGGGCTTCGTCGCCATACTGGGCGTGCTGGCGCTGATCGGCATCCTGATCCGTAACTCGGTGATCCTCGTGGTGCAGATCGAGGATCTGCGGCGGGATGGCAAGGCGCCGTGGGAGGCGGTGTTCGAGGCCACCATGCACCGCACGCGGCCGATCATTCTGACGGCGGCCGCGGCGAGCCTGGCGCTGATCCCGATTTCCCACGAAGTGTTCTGGGGCCCCATGGCCTACGCCATGATGGGCGGCATCATCGTCGGCACGCTGCTGACCCTGCTGTTCCTGCCGGCGCTCTATGTGGCCTGGTTCCGCATCGAGGCTCCCGCGCAGCCTGCTGAACCGCTGCCGGCAAGGCCGGCGCACGAGCCGGCCTGAGGCCGCGCCGCCCCAATTGCTCGGCGTACCGGACCGGAGCTTCGCCCCGCATCCGATCTCGCGAACGCCGAGCATCGCCCCGGTCGCAGTGCGCCCCCGCCGCGACCGGGGCCCCTTCCATGGCCTCTAAATAGGACCAAAAGCCCATGCCTAACGACAACCCTCGAGGGGGTGACCGGCCCAGCCTTGATCTCAGGACGACGCTGACAAGACAGCGGATCCTGGAGGGCGCGCGCCAGGTGTTCCTGCTCAATGGCTTCAGGGGCGCTAGCATCGACCAGATCGCGGCGGAAGCCGCCGTCTCGAAGGGGTCGCTTCATCACCATTTCGGTAGAAAGGAAGACCTGTTCAAATCGCTGATCGCCGAGGAAGCAGCGAGGATCGCGCAGGCCTTGCCATCCCTTGATCCTTGTGAGCCAGACCCCTGTTCCGCCTTGCGCCAGATGGGGGGCGCCGCGATCGAAACCTTAAATCATCCGACCACCGCGGCCACCTTGCGTCTGATCATCGGCGCGCTCGGGATCTTTCCGCGACTAGGCGAAGAATTCCTGAGGGCCAGTCTCGGCCCCACCATGGAGCAGATCGCGACCTATCTCGAACGCCAGGCGGCTTCCGGGACAATCGGGATCGACAATGGCCGTGTCGCGGCGGAGGAGTTCGCGCGGCAATGCCTTACGCAAGTCATCGAGCGCCTTCTGGTGCCCGGACAAGCTTCGTTGACGGATGCCGAATGCACAGCGTTGGCCGGGGATATTCTCCGCAACTGCGGCGTCCGCTGGCGGCAGGACCCTAGCGGACAGGACAGCGCAAAACTGCTTCCCCGCGGCGAGCGTCAAGCGCGATGACGACGTCCCTGCTGCTCACCCTGACCATCTTGATCGCAGGCTGCACGACGTGCCTGGCTTTCTCCCACCACCCGGACGCCTTCCTTCGGACCGGCAGCCGGCGCACACGCACTCATGACGGATCGCAATCATGGACATCAACCCGCAGTGGATCACCCTGGTCGTGGCCTGCACGGCGATGATCGCTTCGGTCGCAGGCCCGTTCGTCAACACGCGGATCGCCAACATCCAGTTCAAGGCCAACGTGCTGTCGGTCAACCGCCAGAAATGGATCGAGACGATGCGCGACCTGGTGGCCACCCTCAGCTCACAGTTTCTGGCCGTAGGGATCATCCGCCAAACCGTGGACGAGCCGACCGCCGCCGTCATCGCGCGGGACCCCGAGCTGTTCAAGCGTGTCGAAAATCTGCTGCTGACCGTTTCCAAGATCGAGCTGATGCTGAACCCGCTGGAGCAGGACCATCAGCAGCTCAATGCCCTGATGAAGACTGGCATAGACCAGCTCCGCTCGCCGCCGCCCGGATATGGCATCGAGGGCCGCATAGAGGTCATCAACGATGGCATCACCCAAATCGCGCAGGCGATCCTCAAGCGGGAATGGGTGCGGGTCAAACGGGGCGAATGAAAACCGTGCCCGCTGCGGTCAACGAATATTAACCGCGTTAATATATCTTATTCTTATCACACGGCCGTACGGAGCCGTTTCGGGGGTAGGCATGACGGCATCCGATCAACTCGGCAGGCGTTTGGCGTTCATCAAGTTCGACGACACAGCCAAGCAGCACATCCGCGACGCTAACGAGGCCCTGACCGCGGCGCTGCCGGGCGCTCTGGATGCCTTCTATGCCCAGGTGAAGACCTTCTCCGAAACCAGTCCCTTTTTCAGGGACCCAGCGCATATGGATGGCGCCAAACAGGCACAGATCGGCCATTGGAGCCGCATCGCCAAGGGTCAGTTCGATCAGGACTATGTCGACGCGGTCAGCGCAGTCGGCCGGGTCCATGCCCGCATCGGCCTGGAGCCGCGTTGGTATATCGGTGGCTACGCGTTGATCCTCGATGAGGTCATCAAGCGTGTGCTCGAAGAGCGCTGGCCGAAGAATCGCTTTGGCGGCAAGGTTGCCGGCGCGGCCGAGCGAGGCGCGGAGATCGGCGCCATCGTCAAGGCGGCGCTGCTCGACATGGACTATGCCATCTCGGTCTATCTCCAGGCCTCCGAGACCGCTCGCATCGCGGCAGAGTCTGCAGCCCGCGCGATCGAGGAGGCCAAGGCCGCCGAGCGCGAGAAGGCGATCAGCTATGTCAGCCTCGGCCTCGAAGCCTTGTCGAAGGGCGACCTGACGCACCGCATGGCCGCCGACATGCCCGCCGAATACGCCGCAATCCGCGATCACTTCAACGGCGCGATGGAACACCTGCGCGAAATGGTCTCGACGATCAAGACAACCTCGGCTGCGATCGCAGCCTCCTCGCAGGAGATCAATGCCGGAGCCGAAGATCTATCGTCCCGCACCGAGCAGCAGGCTGCGGCGCTTGAAGAGAGCGCGGCGACCACCGAAGAGCTCGCCGCATCGGTCAAGACCTCGGCGCAGGCCTCGCGCCAATCCGTCGCGCTCGCCGACGAGGCGACGACCGTCGCGCGCACTGGCGGCACCATCATCAAGGATGCGATCGACGCCATGGCGCGCATCGAAAGCGCATCGACGCGGATCTCCGAGATCACCTCGGTGATCGATGGCATCGCCTTCCAGACCAACCTGCTCGCGCTGAATGCCGCGGTCGAGGCGGCCCGTGCCGGCGACGCCGGACGTGGCTTCGCCGTCGTCGCCGCCGAGGTGCGCGCTCTCGCCCAACGCTCGGCCGCCGCCGCGAAAGACATCACCGGGCTCACCGCCTCCTCCGACGCGGAGGTGACGGAGGGCGTCAAGCTCGTGCGCCTGGCCGGCGATACGCTGCAGAAGATCGTTGAGGCCTCGGCCCGGGTCTCTTCGACCATCGAGGAGATCGCCGCCGCCTCCGGCGAACAGGCCAACGGTATCCAGGAAATGAGCCAGACGGTCGCCCATATGGACGAAATGACCCAGCAGAATGCGGCGCTTTCCGAGCAGAGCGCGGCATCCGCCAAACTCCTGCTCGATCAGATCTCGCAGCTCAACCGGCTCGTCGCGGCCTTCCGCACTGATGACGAACGCCATGTCGCTCGGACGCAGCGCCGGGCGGCCTGAGCAGACCCAAGATCGAACATGTGCGCAAGGCGTTATCCCGCCTCCGTAAAGCGCGGGCCGGGATGACGCGATCGAGGCCGCGAGGGCATTTCGTCTGGCTGCCGCCAGGTTGAACTCTGCTCATCTTTCCTGCCCACTCGCGCTCCGATGTCATGGTAGCTGGTGCGATGGCTCGGCTGGCATTGGCGCGGCCTCGACACCGATCGAGCTGTCATCGGAACCCGACGAGGCTCGCTGCGCCTCCGACTGTTTGTGCCGTTCCTGCCGCGACGATCCCTAACTGGTCGCTAATGCCGATCTTACTCTCCACGCTCGCGTGCCCAGCGATGAGGCGCTCGCCGAGCAACCGGACGACCTCGGGGCGCTCCGCAAATTTGCCGTGATTGAGCGGGTCGCCGCCCTGGAGCGCCGTCAGGTCAAGGACCGTCACGCCTGCCTTCTCCAGTTCGGACCTGTACGGCTCGGCAGCCGGGTTGATCTGGCCGAGCCGGTCGACAGCACCGCCGATGAGGCGCGACATATCGAGGGCCTTGTCGTCCTGCGATAGGAACAGCGTGAGCTGTGGACGATGCGGCCCCTGTTCCAGCCACTGCTTGCGAAAGACCTGAACATCGATATCCGGCGACGCCAGAATGACGTTCCTGATCGTGGGGGCCACACGGCCGTCGCGGATCGCCATTTGCCGCAGGGCCTCGACAACCAGCCAGCTTCCCATCGAGTGCGCCATGATCGTGATTTCGCCGACCATGGGATCCCGCGCGGCTTGCCGCAGAACCTCCTCAAGCTGCGTCCGGGAGTAGTTCGTGCTTTCCCTGTCATAGGCGTAGTCGAGGATGTTGCCCCGAGAAGGCCAGGTGAACAGTATTGGCGCGACGTCGGCGCGGGAATCGTGCACGATCTGGGCGAAGCGGTACACGGCATCTTCGTAGCGATTGTTGAATCCGTGCACGAAGATCAGGACACGACGACTGCGCGGCAGGTGCTGCTTAACCCATCCGCGGATTTCGCCGGGGCTGGACAAGGCCTTGACCCTTGTCGTCGCGAAATCCGTTGCAGGATTCGGCGGCAGTTGCTTCGGCCATTGCACTTGCCCGACCTGGCGGTTTTCCGATGGGGGAATCGAAACCGTGAGTTCGGTCGACTGCAACACATCACCCCGCTCTCCTGAGAACAACACTGCGCGATCCGAGCTTGGCGCCCGCGTCGTCGCGACGAGAAGGTTGACTCGCGAGGTCCCTGGAACCGTTACCTCGACCGGCGTCAGGACGCCTTGGGGCAGGCCTGCACACCCCAGCAAGCCCAGGCAGAGTGGAAGGACGGCGGCGACAAGTCGGGGTTGGCGCAGGATGCGACGGATTCTCGACGACCTTGATGCAATCATGGGTATTCATTGCCTGCTTCGACCGATCCGATACCGCGACCGCTTTGCATGACGCGGATATTGGCGGTCATACGCTCGCCGAAACCTCCTTTCAGGTCCAATATATTGTACTGTGCTTAATAATATCGAGGATATATAGATAGCTGGAGGGGCGGGCAGTGCTGCTATGATGCTGACCGATCTCGAGGCATTCTCAGTCAACGAGTGGGGCGGAATTTTGCCTGGTCTCCTCCTGCGAACTGGAACCAGCGTCCGATGCGCGCCTGAGCTTTGGTGAGGCCGATCTCAGCCTCGACTAGATGCCGTAATGGGCCGGCGCTTCGAATAGCCATGTTGGGTGGCTGTCCCTCAGAATGATGGCGTCTGAAACGAGGTCCGAGCGATCGGCCTCAAGCATCATGAGAGGAACAGCCGTGGAGCACTATGCGGAAATCGATATCTCTCTGAAAGAGAGCAGCGTGTGCGTGGTCGATGGGACGGGAAATAACAACGGCCATCGAGGCTGTCTCACGGGGGTCTTTTCGGCGGCTCGTTTCGCTGATTCCATGTGCGCGAGGAGGATTCGCGCCATGGCTGCTGCGGTGAAGCTTCGAACGGACTACTCGGCCCTCGACCTGCGTCGGCTTGCGGCGGGGTCGAGGCACGCCAACCAGAGCCGCCGGCTTCTGTCGCTGGCGGCGGTTCTCGACGGTATGGATCAGGAGCAGGCCGCGCGGATCGGCGGCATGGATCGCCAGACGCTGCGCGACTGGGTTCACCGGTTCAACGAAGGCGGGCCCGACGGGCTGAAGGACATTCGCTCCAAGGGACATCCGCCTCGGCTCTCGATCGATCAACTCGCCGCCTTGGCGAGCATCGTCGAGATCGGCCCCGACCGGGCAGTCGATGGCGTGGTGTGCTGGCGGCGCATCGATCTGCAGAAGGTCGTCCGCGAGCGCTTCGGCGTCGATTATCACGAGCGCACGATCGGGAAGCTTCTGAAGCAGATCAGCTCGTCGACGCGCTATTGGGCCGGATTTGAGCTAACAGCTCGTTTGAAAGCTTCCCTGGCGGCCTGATTGGCGCGATCGAATGTGGCACGCGTCTCGGCCAAGGCAGAGTTAAGCGCAGCCCACGACTCGGTTCCCGCGTGGGCGAGTTCTTGCAGCTTTTTTTCGGCAGTGGCCGCGTCGGTTTTCATCCGAGAAACGGTAGCATCTATTTCGCGCCGCCGCTCGACGGCGAATTCTTTCGAGGCCGCATTGAGCTTGTCAGCGGTTTCCCGCCAGGAACTCAGTTGGGCTGTGACCTGGCTTTGGAACACTTCCTGTTCCTGCTCGACGCTCTTGCTGAATGTCTCGAGGTACACTTTTGTCTTGGCCTCGAAGCTTTTCCAATCGGCTTCCAACCGCTCCTTGGCGCGCTCGATGGCGGCCTCGCCTATCTGGGCTTCTTTCTTGACGGCGGCCTCGAATTCATCCCGTTTCTTCTTCATCCCGGTCATGAATTCATCTGCCTTGACGCGCGTCTCAGCCTGCAGTTGCGCAGATTTGTTTTCAAGAGACGCCAAGGTGGCATCCATCTCGTCGATCCGCTCCTTAGCCCAACTGAGAAAAAAGTGGGCACTGCTCGTTTGCGTGGCCATGATCTGTCCTTTCGAATCCAACTTTCGGCGTTCAGTACCCGCATATTGCCGGTCCAGCGCCCGGCGTTCTGTTCGATTTCGAACACCGCGCCGGACAAAGGACGCCGGCGTGTTGACTTGGATCAACGAAGGGACTGCCAGGGGCGTCTATTCTCGTCATAAGCTGATCGAGCGCCACTGATCAGCCGGTCCCGTGGAACCTTCGACGTATTGGAGGTGGACAGCGGCAGGGGCCTGTAGGGCATCTCTTCCAGGTGGGGACCCTGCGCACTGTGACCTTGTGGTCAGCCTGTTGAAGGTGAGCCGGCATGAACGTGACTTCTGATGTTGCGCCCCCCACCACCGACGACCTTAGAGGCATCAACAATCGCCTTCTGCTTGCACTACCACCCGCGACGCTGGACCGGATTCTCCAGGTTTCAGAACCTGTGAGTCTCGTCCGGGGCCAGCGAATTGACTGTGCCGATCAACCGATCAGGAATATCCACTTCATCAATCGAGGTTTGGTTTGTATTACAAAGACTCTCGCGGACGGTCGGACAGTCGAGATTGGCGCCATCGGCATCGATGGCGTCGCAAATTTGCTTCCATTTATGGGTATTAAAAAGACGATTTTAGATGTTGTTGTGCAAATTCCAGGAACGGCTCTTCGCATGAGATGCGATGCTGTGAGCCGCGAATTGGAGAATGACAATACCTTTCGCCAGGTGGTGCAAAACTACGTGCGCTTCGCGCTGAGCGAACTTTCCCGGCACATCGCCTGCAATCGGTTGCACCATATCGAGCAACGCTGCTGCCGTTGGTTGTTGATCGCGCACGACAACGCCCTGTCAGACGAATTTCCAGTGACGCATGAATTCCTTGCAATGATGCTCGGCTACCAGCGGGCAGGTGTATCGATCGCCATGGGCTCGCTCGTGAAGGCCGGATTGATCGATCACAAGCGAGGGACAGCGATCATCATCAATCGATCTGGACTCGAAGCTGCGGCCTGCGATTGTTACCGCGAGATGCAGAATGAACTCGATGATTTCCTCCCGTCAGTCAGAACGGCGCGAGTGTTCGGATTCAAACAGAACAAAACGGCCAGCCGACGCTAGCCTTGCGCTTCTCCAGGCGGAAGAGGCGCGTCGCTCGTAGCCATTTCCGACAGGTCGGCTGAGGGAGGCGTACTCGGTACGCCCCACAAAGAGGGTGCCATGAAAACTTCTCATCTGCTTCTGCTGAGCGCCACGCTTTTAATAACGCCTCTGGATACGCAGGCGCAGGTGGGCGCGCCCGCCGGCGGCAGCGGAGTGACGGTACGCAGCAGCGTTCACGTTTCAATCGACTGGGCGAAGTCGCGTCTCGACGAGATGGACGCCACTTTGGCGTCGCTAGAGAAGAAGATCGGCGATGTGAGCGCGGAGAGCCGGGCCAAGGCTGAGCGTGCCATCGCGGAAATGCGGGAGCAGCGCGAGGCGCTGAAGCAAGTCATCGACGCAAAAAGGCAAGCGAGCGAAGCCGATTGGCAACAGGCGAAGGCGACGGTCGAGGCCCGCTGGACTGCGTTCGATGCCGCCGTCCAGACGTGGGTGGAGGCAACCGGCGAGCGTGTTGCGGAACAGAATGCGGTGTTCGTTGCTCGTGCCGAGGCCCAGCTCAAGGCCTGGCAGGACGTGATCGGCAAACTTGAGGCTTCGGCGAAAGGTGCCACAGCGGAGCGGAAGCGAGAAATCGACTCCGCAGTAGCTACCATTCGCGCCGATGCGGAAGCAACGAAGGCCAAATTCGAAGCGTTGAAGCAGGCACGAAGGGAATCGTGGGCTGCCCTGACCAGGGCACTCGCCGAGTCGCGTGCTGCCTTCGATCGCGCCAACCAGACCGCAGCCGAGGCATTCAAGCGCGCGACCGACTGAGGAGAAACCATCATCCTGTGGACCCTGCCGAGCGTGGATACCCCGAAATCCGACTTGCAGAATGGGAGTTTCCGATGAATTCCTCGAACCCGACACCGGGCGACGTGCAGCACACGCTCAATGAGACGATGCGAACATATTGGGGCATGTTCATGGTCCAGGGCGTTACGACGATGATTCTCGGTGTACTTGCCATTTTATGGCCTCAAATCTCCACCGTGGCCGCCGACATTTATATCGGCTGGCTGTTTTTATTCAGCGGAATGGTGGGATTTGTCATGATGTTCTGGGCACCGAGCATCCCCGGGTTTCCCGGGTCACTGCTCACCGCGGCGCTCTCGCTGATCGTCGGCATCCTGCTTGTCTGGCACCCGGTCGAGGGTGTCATCTCGCTTACGCTCGCGCTGATCGCCTTCTTCATCGTCGAAGGTATCTTTCAGATCGCGGCCGCGATCCGGTATCGCGATGCGTGCCCCGAGTCATGGGGATGGATGGTGATGAGTGGCATCGCCGATCTGGCCCTGGCGGGGGCCATCATCAGCGGATGGCCAGGTACCGCGAGTTGGGCCCTCGGACTGATCGTGGGTGTAAACCTCCTCACCTCAGGCCTCGCGATCACGATGGCCGCACTGGCGGGGCGCGGCTTCGCCAAGACACTGGCAAGCGCGGCGCGCTGACGAAATTCCTGGATCTTTAAGCAGCGGGATCGTGTCGAGGCCGAGCGCCTCGTTGCCGGGATCAAGCGAACCGACGCGCCTGGACGGATGCCGTGGCCAAGATCGCGGGCCAGGATCGCGCCGGCTACCGCCCTCGCCATGGTGCCTCAACGGCGCACCGCGCGAGCCCCATGCCGGGGCAGCGATGCAGGGGAACGCCCTGGAGCGAGAGATGCGCTGACAGGGATGTGCCGCAACTGTTCGGAATCAAACAGTGCGGAGGCATGCTTAGCGATAGATGAGCACGGGCTGAGACGCGGCGCCAGATCGCTTACTGCGCCAACCCTGGCGTAAGAGCGACGAAACAGGAGAGTCCTCGATGAACAAGATGCTGGTTGCAGTATTCGATACCGAGACCGCGGCATTCGAGGGTCTTAACGCCCTCAGAGACCTCCATGGGAACGGCGATATCACACTGTATGCATCGTCCGTCATCGTCAAAGACCAGGCGGGAAAAATCAGCATCAGGCAGGCCGCCGATGAAGGTCCTGTCGGTACCTCGGTTGGGCTTCTCACAGGCGGCTTGATCGGTCTTCTGGGCGGGCCGGGGGGGCTGGCAGTCGGCGCCACCCTTGGTGGCCTCACCGGCTTTTTGTTCGATCTCGACCAAAGCGGCATCGGCGTGACGTTTCTGGATGATGTTTCGAAAACGCTCACGGATGGAAAGGTGGCCCTGCTGGCGGAAGTGGAGGAGAGCTGGACAACACCTGTCGATACCCGGTTGCACGCCAAGGGCGGTATTATATTCCGGCGGCTGCGTTCGGAGGTCGTCGAAGATCAGATTGTCCGCGAAAACGCCGCCTTCGAAGCGGACTTGAAAGCGCTGCAGACTGATCTAACGCAGGCAGTTGCAGAAGATCGGGCAGCGATTCAGAATGATATTGAGCGGGTGAAGAAGCACATCAAAGCGAACCAAGACCACGCCCGGGCGAGGCTGGATCAGGCTAAAGCCGAGATCGACGCCAGGGTTAAGGCGCTCCAAGATCAAGCCAAAGGCGCGAGCGATCGCGCCAAAGCGCGGATCGAGAAGCGCATTGCCGACGCCAATGCCGATTTCGAAGCGCGCACGAACAAACTCAAGCAGGCGTGGACTCTGGCGAAGGAAGGACTGGCTGCGTAGTCACCACAAGCGGTGGCTTCACTACTATGGTACCCGCGAGGTCATCATCGGCCGTTCGATGCGTGCAAACTGCGCATCGAACGTCTGTGGCACCATGGATCAGTCGAAACAGACGACTCTGGAAAGAGGCGAAGCCGTCAGCATCCGCGACGGCTTTCCTCTTTGCAGCCGCCGCCGCCATAGTCCTCATCTGCCGCCTTGCGCGAGCGTCATAAATTCGGGACGGACTTTAAGGCAGGCCGAAGGGTCGACGCAGGCCAGTCTCATCGATCGTAAGACGGCGCTCGATCAGCCCGCGTCATCGCCTTGTGTGTCAGATTTATTCTAACTTTCGTAAGCAAATTTTGACTTTTGGCAGGAAGGTTCACACGATCCTCACGGAGGCTCAAACCCAACCACGCTGTCGGCAACCGACCGTGCCCAAGCCGTATCAGCGCATTTTCCAGCAATCGCACGGCTTTCAGCACGCGAGTGGTGGCCGACTCCAACTGCCCATGCCGCCGCCGGATCTGGCCATCGTTCATGAATTCCTGAGCATCGTCGGCGTAATCGATCACATTTGCTTTCTCGCGATACCGCGTTGACTCCTCGAACAACTTATCGCGGATGGCGTCGGCGCTTGCGTGCCGGCGCGGATCGGCCTGGCGCTGACGGCAAAGCGCGTCGAGCCGCTCGCGTTCAACGACGATACGCGCATCATGGCAATGTCGGCTCATGCCGACATAAACCTCGCGCGCATCGGTCGCTTTTGCGACGTAGAGAACGCTTGCAGAACAAGTCCGTCCCTGGGCCGCGTATGCTGTGCCTGCGATCGCGTGAACAATGCGCGGGAGGGTGGGCTTGCGGCCAAAGCGCGGTTCGCGCGCGAGCTCATTCCAAGGCAGCATGAGCTTTCGCCCATCCTGAAGCGAGAGCCTCAAAATGACCAGTCCATCGTGATCGCGCATCACACCGTCGACCGTCGCCTGATGACCGTTGCGGATGCCATGCTGCGGTAGTGTTTCGCCAAAACGCAAATGGTCCCCGATGGCCAGTGCGAGTTTCGTCTTCTCTCCCGACCGATTGAGCGCCGGGAGCTCTACGAGGTCGATCCCGAGCTTACCCTCTGCGCGCAACGCTTTTCGGGCTTTCTGATTCAATGCCACGGCGTCGTCGTTGCGGCCGGTGATGATGATGACGTCGTCGCCGTACTGGGCGCGTAGGCTCTGCCATTGTTCGATCACTCGGTCCTGCGCAGCCTGAGCACCCGAGACGAGGTCGAGACGATCGTTCATCGCATAAGCGCGCAGGCCGGTTTCGGAATCGCCTTGCGCCATCGCGACCGTAGCGGCGCGCTGCCAATCGACCCGCTGGCGTTTGACCTCGGTCATGATGGCAGAGCGCTCGATCACATTCGATACGGCGCGAAGCGCGCTGGCGCCGCTTACAGACGGGAGCTGCCGGCGATCGCCAAGCAACAGCACTTTTGTCCCGGCCTCCTGCGCCGCAGTCAGGATCGCCGCCATGTCGCGGGTTCCGACCATCCCGGCTTCGTCGACGATCAGCAGCGACGACGGGCTAAGCTGCGGCGCTACACCCGAAGCGCGATCATAACGCCACCGCGCGATGGCCTGTGCAGGGATACCCGTTGACTCGGCCAGCGCATCGGCCGCAACCCAGGATGGCGCCAGCCCCACAATTTCGAGGCCAGACCGCCGCGCAGCTTCAACCACAACATTGGCCATGGTGGTCTTGCCAGTACCCGCGCCAGCCTCGACGATCGTGACACCGTCTCGCCCGGTTAGCTCGCGGGCAGCGTCCTGCTGCTCCACGGTCAGATTCGGCGCCAGCGCCAGGCTGGTGTTTATTGCCTCTGATGTAATCCACTCACGCTCGTCGGGCCGGCTCGCCGCACGCAGCATCGCGGCCTCACTCTGAGCGATAGCGGGAGTGGTCCACCGCATCGAGCGCTCCTCGGAGCCGAGCGCGACCAGCGTGCCATCGCGCTCCAGCACATCAAGTTCGGCCATGACGATATCCGGCCCTTGCCCGTCGAGGCTCGCAACCTCGAACGCCCGCTGCAGCAGCGTCCTACGCTCGATCACGCTCTCATGGCTAAACAACTCCGACGCTGCCCTCGCTACCGCGCCGTCGCCTTTGACCTCTGGCGGATCAAAATCGCGATCCTCCCGGTCGACCGCGTGTTCAGTCTCACGGACTGGCCTCATGGCATCGCGCCAGGGGTCCGCAGCAAGCGCAGCGAGCTCCTGTTGCCAGCGGGCCTCCAGCTCAGCTCCTGTCGGCACCTGGTCCTTGCCCTTGCGGGTTGCAAGGGCTGCGATCTCACGCTGCGCGGACGTTGCGTTCGGTCCGGCATAGTCCACGATTTGGGCCGAGCGCTTCGAGAATGCGGCCAGCACCTTCGGATCGACGCCTTCGATCTCCCACTGTCCCTGCCCAGCTTCGCGGAAGGTGAATCCGTACGCTTGCTTCAACTCCCGGGCGAGACTAGCTCTATAGTTAGCGCCCAGCGTGCGCTGCCATGCAAAGACGGCGGCCGGATCCGTCGTCAGATGTTTTGTGCGATATCGGCCAGATCTCGGCTCTTTTGCTGAGCCGGCTACGTTCAAGAGGACGCAATGTGAGTGCAGATTTGGGTCCCCCTCCCGGGTGGTGAAGTGCTCAAATTTGGCGACGATCATGTCGCTTGGTTGATGTTTGACAGTGCCGCCGGCGCCCGAGCGCACGACCACGAGACCCTCGTCGAGCATCAGCTGTAGCGCTTCATCGATAGCCTTGCGATGGGCAGCTTCGATGACGGCACGCTGCTGGCTATTGCCGGCAGCCCACAAGACGGAAACGCTTTTCCCAACGGTGCCCGTGAGATCAATTCCTGCAACATGCGTCGGCCCAGCCCCGCGCACGAGCGGCTGGCCCGTGGCCGGATCGATTCCGGCGCAGAGGTCGCGGAAGCTCTGGGCATCGATCGCTGCGCCATGGCGCACGATGCTCTCTCCGGTTGACCACCATATGCCGGCGCCGTCCTTGGCGTAGTACTCGTCGCGCCGATCGGGCCTGGCCTCCCGCAGGCTGTCCTTCGTGTAGTAGTTGGCGGCATCCCCACCATGACCGATAGGGTTCGGCTTGATCGTCATGTTGAGACGGTGAGCGGCCGGTAACGGCAGATATCGGCTTTCTCGGCATTCTCGGTGATGGCATGGATCACGCCCAAAAACTTGGCCAGATCGATCAGCGCCTCATCGACCTGGTCGATCCGTTCGATTGCGACCCGATGGCGGATCGCAACCTCAAGCTGCTGCGCTATGCAGTCGGCGGCCAGGCTCTCGGGCGTCCAGCCGCGCTGAGACGCGGCCTTGCGCAACAGGCTGGCGACGTCCGCAGGGAGCGTGATCATCATCGAAACAGGCTCGGCGCTGGCCATGGCGAGAGAATCCTGACACGAAAGGGTCGGCATAGGACCTGAGATCACGGGGCCCCAAAAACAAGCCGTTCCCAGCGGCGATCGGACAGCTTGGTTACCAAAAGCACTCTCAGTGCGTGTGGTGTGATAACCCCAATATTGTTGTCTTCCTGTTGCCCTTGATGCTGCCCCTTGCAGCCCTGTGTTGCCCTTTGCAGCCCCCGCAGGACGTGCTCGCGAACGGGCTGCCATGGCTCCATCGGCTCGCCAGCAACGGCTCCCGCGATTATCGGGGAGGGCTACGCACGTATGGGTCCGTCTGGGCATAGCCCCGCCCATGGAGCCAGAGCCTCGTTCTCAAGACACCGCCGCGCTGAAGTGTGGCAAGTTTGGTGTTTGCCGGGATTTTCATTTGCGAACGCCAGCCTTCGGGCATTACGAAGTTTATCTCTTCGCTTTCGCGAAGGATGTGGGCGGTCGCGGTCGTCCACCATCCGGCCACGCCGAATGCGATGAACAGGACAGAAAGCGCTGTGCCCCTGACGAACGTCGCCTCGTCAAGGCGGCCCAGCCAGGACACCAACGACAACGATGACAATTTCCTTGGCAGGCGCAGCCTCTTAAGCGGAAGCTGCGCCTGGACTGCTCGCCGCAGCCTGGTCCGATCGCTTGGTATGAGATCGACATCATTGATGTGAGCCAGTCGTTCGCGGGGGGCGAGCTGCATCAGCTCTTTCAGACGCGACCGGCTCGCCAGCTCAAGCCGGCGATCGGCGGCTTTTGCATCAGCCCTCGCGCGGGCGACCCGTTGGGCCGGCCCTCTCGGTCTTTTGGGGGTGATCATGAGGTCAACCCACCAGCCATGTGGCCGCAGGCAGGACAGTTTCCATCGCATCAGCACGCAAGCGCGTCAGGTCGCTGTGAACCCGGCTGCCGAGCGCCACCCCATGCCGATCGATGAGCTTGGCGACGTCGAGCTTACGGATTGAGGCAAGGCCACCGGCTTGCAAGACGGCGACAGCGTGATCTTCCATCACATGCTCGGCCAATACCGTGACCGTTGCTCCATCGGCGATCTTTGCGATCGTTTTGGCCTCCACCTCGCCGCGCAGGCGGTTCTCGATCAAGAACCGTGTCGCCGCCAGCGGCTTTGCCAGCATCATCAATCGCGGTGCTTCGGCCAGTGCGCCCGGTTCCGAGGTGACGAGCACCACGACGCCGATCTGGATCTTCAAGGCCGTCAAGGCGTCAGCCAGAGAACCAAGAACGCTCATGAACGAGGCAGAGGTGTTGGCGCCGACGTCGATGATCGTCGGTCTGGTCGCCCTCTGCATCGCGGTGATGACGCCGTCGAACTCCGCGCGGGCCGCTCTGCCGCCGGAGAGGTCGATCGCCGCACGATCGGCGCGCATGGGAAAAAAGGTGACACGGTCTTTCAGCTCGATCAGGCGTTGGCTCGCATCGACCTCGATGACGGGCGCGTCCGGCACGGCTTCGGCGAGCGCTCGTGTCACGAGGCTCTTGCCGACGCCGCCCTTATCTTGAACGACGAGCAAAATGCGGGTCATGGCTTATCCTCTTTCAATAGGCTGTCGAGCGAAGCCAGCTGCTGTCGCCGAAGATCGTCTTCGGTCGGCAGTGCCGATAAAACTGGTGCGCTGCGTGGCGCGGCGAGGTCTGCGGCAAGTGTCAGGCGCGGGCCGCCGGTGTTGGGCAGGTCGGGTCGGGTCGCACGTTGAGCCAACTTCGCCTCCCGGCGGCGCTGCTGGCGACGCACGCTGGCGATGAGGCCGGTGAGCTGTCGGCCAGTCAGAGCGGCGCCGCTGCCATGGCGCACGTTCTGTGCTGCAAGGGTTGCGGCGATCTCGACCCAGCTGGCGCCAGCGGCATGCAGCGACTCCAACTTGGCCAGATTGTCTCGCACGATGGCCATAGCGCCTGTGGCTGACCGCCCGTTCGGGCCGACGCCAGGTGGGCGATCACGGCGAAGACAGGCCAGGTCACGCGATAGCCGAGCCAAATCGAGCTTCGGCATTGGCTATCCTTTCGCCTGCCCGACGGGCTCAACGAAATGCAGCAAGCCTGCAAACCTGGGGTCGTCGAATGCCAGCGTCTTGTCGAGCAGGAACGGATTGCTTGTTACGCGGCGCTTGTTGACGAAGGCGATGGTCTTCTCCAGCGTCAGCTCCGCGAGAGAACTGGCCGGGACCAGATCAATCGCAATGGATTGCGAGCTTGTGGTCGGCTTGGTCGTCGAACCCCCTGTTGTCGTCGAGTCGATCAACCCCGAATATGTCCCCAGCGCCTTCGACCAATGCGCTGCCTCGTCGGGATTGGCCCGTGTCAGGTTGAACAGCGTGACCACTTCGGCAGTGTCGATAAAGATGTCGGCTCCCGACTTTCCGTAAGCCTCGACGAGCTGTTGGCGGCTTTGCCAGAACGTCCAGATGCTGGCGCCATAGCCGGGCAACTCGCCAGCGCCTTTCAGGAGCGCCGCGAACCGGCCAAGGACGAACGCTTCGTCGATTACGATGAGGATCCGTTCGACTGGCCGCTTGCGCCGGATGCTTGAAAAGAGGTCCGACAGGAGCCAGCGCACATAGGGCGCGACAATGTCGCCCCGATCGTCGGCCGGCAGGACAACAAACAGATCGGTCTGGCCTGAGCTGAGATCGGCAATGTCGAATGTATGATCGACTGCCGCCTGCATCCGCTCGTCCAGCGTCCACTGAAAAGCCTGCTGAGTGGTCGAAACGATATTTCCGCGGGTCCTATCGTCGCTGCTGTTGAGCGTTGACATCGCATCTCGCGACAAATCATCGGTGCGTCCCTCAAGCGCTTTGCGAAATGCATTCTCGTCGCGGATCAGTCGCGCCGCGACGATCGGATTATGGCGATTGTCGATGATGGCCACCGCGAGGGCCGCCGCGATCAGCGCGCTGGCGCGGTCGCGGAAAAACGCGCTGGCGGCGCTGTCGCCTGCCGTGTCGGGGAGAAGCGCTCTGCCCATGGCCAGAAGATAGGTGACGTCGCCAGCTTCCTTGTGAAGCAGGGGGTTCCACCGGTCGCTCCCTTCGACGAGTCCGAAGGGGTCGAGGCAGCGAACGGTCTGGCCGAGCATTTCGCGGTGCGCCTTGGCCGCGCGATAGGCGTCACCCTTCGGGTCGATGACGACGACAGGGCCGCCGAAGGCCCCAGGCTCCGCCAGCGCAAGGTTTGGCAAGACGAGACCGTTCGTCTTGCCCATCCGCGGCGGTGCGATCGTCAAGAGGTTTCCCTCAACCGCGATGCGCACGGCTTTGCCTGAGTTCGGATCGAGCCCGATCTCGACACCGCGGTTGAGCCGAGCCAGCGCCTGCGGGGAGGCCCATTTCGCGTCCCCGAATGGCTTGTTGGGGTCACGCCGCAACATCAGCGGCGCGATGGCAACCGTTACGGCACCGTAGATACAAGGCAGTACAACCCAGCCGAGAGCCCACCAACGACCACCGGCAGGCAGCATAGGAGCTTGCCCAATAGCCATGGCACCGTAGAGTTTCGCGATCGCGCCGAATTGACCGTTCAGCAATCTAGCTAGATAACTCGCGGGCGTCAGAGCGTTTGATGGGAATTCTCCCGTAAGCGTCCTCGCGCTTGGCCACCCGTCAGGATCGAAGCCGTGCGTGGCGACGAAGCTGACGGGATATGCGATCAGCAGTGCGAAGAACGCGATGAGCGCGATGCGAACGGCACGAGCCGGCAGATCGGGACGGATCATCATCGAGGTTACGCGCCCGGCATGCGCGTAGCCCGCTGGCCGCGCTGCAAAAAGTGGCGGCGTTCGGCCCAGGCCTCGGTCAACGCCGCACGCAGTTCCTCCCGTTGATCGTTGACGTAGCGATCAATTACCGTCGAATCCGTGCCCGTGAACGCATTACGAAACGCCGCGATGAAGTAGTTTATCCGCTCGGCATCGGGCATTTGATCGATGTTAGCGATGATGTCGTTTGTTCTCGCTGCCCAAGCGGCATCGAAAATCTCTTGCGCATCGTCTCTTTTGAGATCTGGGGTCAGGATGGCGACTTGCGCTGTCAACGTCTCGTACGCGAACTCGACTGCCTTGGCAGCGATTGTGGCGATCGGCATCGTTAAGCGTGGCACCAGAGCGTGCTGCAGCAGGAGCACGATGCCGTCGCGGTCGAATGCAGCCCGCTGCTTTCCAGAAAGCGGCGTCAGATCGTTGACTGCGAGGAATTCCGCATCAGGATTGAGGGTTTCGATTACCAAAGCATCGGGAATATCATGCTGTTCCTTTAAATTGACTACGAAATATTCGTATCCGAATTCTTTATTTAAATCCTGATTGACAAGGATGACGTTGCGATGATCGCCTGCTTCTGTCGGCATTGAAAGCCTCTCTGATAAAAACGGGTTTCCGAATTAGATTATGTAAGCTTGATACGGATAGACACTATTAAATGAAAACGCTTTAGCAGTTTTCATTCGCTAATCATCTGCCCCGTCTTCTTAATGAATCCTTGCCGGAAGTGCGTCATCGCAGCGACGCCGTGCTTCAGGTATGACGCACACTCAGGGTTGCGTCGGGTCGCCCGCCAACGACCTATGGGTACCGCTAGTGGAGTGATTCTCATGACAGGATCGAGCCCGATCGATCTCGATGCCGTTTCGTGGGACGATCTGCGTCTCTTCACGATGGCCGCTCGCCACCGCAGTTTCCGGGGGGCGGGCCTTGCCGCAAAGGTCAGCGCCTCGACCTTCGCACGGCGCATTGATGCTCTCGAAGATCAGCTCGGCCTGAAACTGTTCAACCGCATGCCTGATGGCATCGTGCTCACCACGCTGGGTGAACGGATTTTTGAGGTCGTGGCCGAGATGCGCTCGCCCTTGCAGAATCTGAAAGCCCTTATCGAGGACGAGCGCGCCGGCGCCTCCTCCGTCTCGGTCACGGTGACGCAAGGCATGGGAGTTGGCTGGTTGATCCCGCGCTGGAACCAGTTTCAGGCCGCGCATCCCAACATCCAGCTCGATCTCAGGTTATCGATGGATTTTGCTGATGTGCTGCGCTTTGGCTGCCAGATGGCAATACAACTGCGCCGACCTGAAAATGCAGACGTCGTGGCTTACCGCCTGGGCCGAATGCATTTCCACCTGTTTGCAAGCCCCAGTTACATCGAGCGCTTCGGCAAGCCTCATGACTGGGGCGATATCGCCCGGCACGCATTCGTCGACCAGGTTGATAGCGGCGTGCCCAGTGGCCAAGTCGAAGACATTCTGAAAGGCTCTCAGGTCGCGAGCCGGATCGTCGCTCGCGTCAACAACAGCTCCGCCAACCTAGCGGCGATCGAGGCGGGGCTCGGCATCGGCGTGCTGCCGACCTACACCATCGCCTTCTTCGGTAGCGAGATCGAGCCGATCGACATCGGCTTGCGCACCTGCCACCTCGATATCTGGCTAACGTTTCGGCCTGAAGTCCGCGCCTCCAGTAGCGCTTCCCATGTTATCGACTGGATCAAGTCGATCTACGATACACGCAAGTATCCATGGTTTGGCGACGAGTTCATCCACCCGGACGAATTTGCAGGGGTGCGCATCTGAAGCGCTGGCACGGTGTTTCAACGGGTTACCGAATGGATGGCTAACCCGTCTGAGTGCTGCCCCGCCCTTGTGGGGCGGGGCGATTGGCCGGCCTCTCACTCGGCAGTCCGGCGGGACCAGATCAGGGAGAACGCTCCGGGGGTCTCGGCGTCCTCGATGAGGGTCGCGTAGATTGCTGCCGGGAAGGAAGCTTGGATCGTCGACTTTGGCCGAGAGGTAGGTCTTGCCTTCTCGGGACGTCTTGGCCCATGCCGCGCCGATCTCGGTCTTGCCGGCGAAGAGGCGGTGGCTGGGGCCCTTGTCGCTTTCGGCGGCGTTACGGACGAAGCGGATTTTGCCGTTGAGGGTGAGGGTCGCAATCGCGCCGGCGAAGCCGCCGTTTTCGTCGCGCTTGAAGGTGCCGATCGTCGCCATGATGGTCTCCTGTTTCTATGGTCGGGCCGCGACCACCGCGTCCTCGATAGCGGTCGAAGTGCCGGGCAGGCCCGACGCGCACCCGTAGGGTCGAAACTCATGTGGAGAACGGCGATAGCCGTTGCGCGGAACAGGGCATGCTCGGCAACGAAAACCAGACATGAGAGGTCGCGATCGACGCGGCCCTATCCCGGAATCGAGAGACCCTCCCGCGCCAATCGGCACCTTCAAGCGCGACGAAAACGGCCGCCCCAACCGGAGCGGCCGCCCATGATCCCGAACCTCTGCGTCCGCCTACTCAGCAGCGTCGGCGAACACGACAGGCGCATGCTCACCATCAACCTCACCGGCAGAAGTCGGCAAACAGGCCGGGAGCCATTCCGTTTCAACGAAAAGACCTTCTCATGTCCCATTGTTCACATCCAGGAGGTCCGCTTGTCAGCAGGCTGTTCGCCTTGGAGCAGCTCCAAGCAGACGCTGCCAGCGTCTGCTCCCGGGCGACGCATTGATGGTGGACAATTACCACGGCGGCTAGGTCGCAGTCGTCGCCAAGCGTTGATCGCGGATATCAACGCCGCAGATAGCATATGGTGCGACAGGCCCAGCTACAGAGATCCTTCGAGGAAGCAGGCCCGCTAATTTTTTATTCCATGGGAATCAACAGGACGCAGATGTCGTCTTTCGGCGACATGATGGTCGTGCGCATTTTCGCTCGGGTTACACTGACGCGAAAGTTTTGGCGGGCCTGTGTCAAAGCACGCGACTTGACATTGCCGCCGACGATACGATCCGGATTGCCCACGATTTCGCCCTTGAACCGCTTAGGCCAGCCTTCGAAGATTATGACTTCGTCGAACTGCTTCCCCTTGGCCTTGTGCATATTCATCACGACGATGCCGGATTCGGGTTTGTGTGCCGTCGCGAAATGCTCCTGGGCAAAGGACTGCCGCGTAATGGTGAGGGCGTTCTTATAGCCGCCGGTGTCGCGCCAATCTTGTGAGAGGCTTTGACGCAGTTGGGTTCCGCGTTCTAGCAGGCGGACATTACGGGCTTCCTGGGCAACCTCGACGATACGCTTGCAGCCTCCGGCTTCGAGGACGGCTCGAATCGCTGTCCAGTCGGCATCGGGCTGCCCCGTCAGCGCAATAGTGCTCGCGGCCTCATGGACGGCGAATGTCGCCTGAAGAACGCTGTTACCCGGCGTCGCCTTGCCCTTAGCAATGCATCCATTCCATTTCTCCAGCGCGGACTTGAAGCGCAAGGCTTCCTCTAGATCGCCCTTGGTCGGGGTCGCTCCGCCTCGTCCGTTGAAGAAGCTGCAAAGCACTCCTACGAATTCATCGAAGCAGCCGCTGTTGCTGCGCTGTTGCAGCAGGAAGGCGATCACCTCGGCGGCAAGAATCGGACCTTCCATATCCACGGCCGCAGTGTGCGTGATCGGCGGCACGTTGCCAAACGGCGCGCGTAAATTGTCGGAGACCAGACGTGTCATACGCTTGGTCGGAACCAGGATTGCGAGCGACCAGTCCCGGCGACCCAGCGCGAGGAGCCGTTGCCGGGCCCTGAGCACCTGAGCGACGAGCGACGCATACGCCTGGTTAGGATTCGAGGCAAACCCCTCATACTCCACGCCGTGGTAGGGTTGGTCGCGAAACTTGCCCGTGAGGAGGTGATTGCCGAAGATAGCAATATCGGTCCCCTTGCTTCGGTGATTGTCCCCGGCCAGGTCGTGTTCGAACGGCTTGAACGCCTCCTTGAAGTGGTTCAGCCGCTCGGGATCCGCGCCGATGAAATCGAAGATGCGCTGCTCGGGATCAGCCAGCGAGATCAGCGTGCTGCTCTTCCCGATCGCCTCGACCGCGCGCCATTGATCAGCGCTTGTGTCTTGGAACTCGTCAAGGATGATGAACGGGTACATCGTCGAGACAAGCTCGCAGACCTTTGTTGACCCATGCAGCAAGATGGCCACGCGCTCGGCGAACAGATCGAAGCAGACCTTACCTTCCTCGGTCGCGAGCCGCATGCGCTCGGCCACCTCCAGCGCGGCCTTATGCACTTTCTCCTCATCCGATAGCTTTGACGGCGCCTTGAAGCCGCCGCGGATCGCTGAAAGCGCGATCGCCTCATTCGGCGGCGTCAGGATCGTCATCCGCCGCGGAAATCCGACGAGATAGCCATGCGCCTTGAGGATGCGCCAGAAGAAGGAGTGATAGGTATCGACCTCGATCCGCTTCTTTTCCTCCTTGGTGACCGACCGTTCTTCGTCGATCGCCTCGAACACTCGCGAGACGGTCGCTCGCGCGAAGCTCAGAAAAAGTATGCGCTGCCCCGGCCTAAGTTTCTCGCGCGCGATCTTCGCCGCCTTCAGGATCGACACAGTGGTCTTGCCCGAGCCGGGACCGCCGACGACGAGCTGATGCCCCTCGGCAGCCAGAACATCCTTTTGCGCTGGCGTCAGATCGACCATCGCGCCCTCTAGGCGCCGGACGCTGGCGCGGCTTGCTGGCCGTTCACTGCCGGTGGCGCTGGCGGGGCTGGCACAGTCGGTGCAAGAGGAGCGGGCGGTATCGGCGGCGCAGGCGGCGGATCACAGATCGCCTTCAGTGTTATGCAGGCGTCGCGAATCCAGGAGGGGAACTCGGCCTCGGAACACTGGCCTAGGAAATCGGCGATGCCCCAATTGCCCTTTGCCCAGCCGAAATACTCTTTCAGCGCCGCGTTCACGCTGCCCTTCGGATCGGGATATTTCGCAAGGATATGCGGCGGCCAGTCGAGCGCGTCGGAGAACCGCTCAAGCGCATCTTGGGTCGTCTTCTTGATGATGAGATCTTCAATCCCCTTTTCCTCATGCATGAACAGCCGCTCGACCTGGGCTTCGATCGCCGCCTTCGCTGGATCGGTCTGCTTGTCGCATAGCCCAAACGTCCGCTTCCCGAGGCCCTTGTACAGCCCGGCGAGGTCGGCGATCTGGGACTCCGTGCCTGCATCAATGACGCATATCCCGAGCGCCTCAAGCGACGCATAGGCGGCTGGGTTTAGCTCCGACAGCCGGCGCGCAGCCACCGGAAAGGCGCTGGCCTCAGTCGCACCCTCGGCGATGAGCACGCGGCGGGATAGGAGGCCCTCGCAAAAGCGCGTGCGAAACTCCTGCCGATAACGCTTGTGCTTTACGCTGTCGGGCAACGATATCTGCGCTTGGCTGAGCACACCGTGATTGGTCCGCGAAAGGATCACGGTCTCGTCGAGCTTGAACTCCTCAAGTACGTAAGGCGAGTGCGAGGTAACGATCGACTGCGCTGCCAGCTTGCGCAGCTCATGCACGATCCGCTTCTGAGCATAGGGCGGGATCGCGGTTTCGACCTCTTCCATGGCGAAGATGACATTCTGCTTGTCCTCTGCGATCTGCGACAGCATTGCTAGGACCAGCATGTTGATCGTGCCCGTGCCCTGGCGGAAGAAGGGCGCCGCGTGATCCCCGTCGCCAGTAGCGATGAAGGCGGTGACGACCTTACGAAGATGTTCACGCGTGAGGTTTGACACCTTGAGGTGCGGCCTCAAACCCCATTCGCGCGGCACATATTTCTTCAACGACTTGTCGATGCTGTCGAGCACGCCGGAAATGCCGAGCGCGGGATCGCTCGCCACATCGAAGGCGGCGAGCGTGCCGATAGTGCCTTCCCACATCTGCGGCCGAATTTCTTTCAGCCGCAGGATGATGTCGAGCAAACTGCCATGCTCCAAGCTGAGCGCGCGCGAGCCGGTGCGAAGGGAGCGCAGGAACAGGAAGCCGCAGTGCTGTTTGTCCTTCTTGGAGAATGGCTCGGGCTTGTCCGCCTCCGTTAGGCTGCGCGAATAGAAAGTGTTGCCGACGAAATCGTCCTCATCGGGATCGTAGGCGCCGATGAAGGTGACGCGGAGCGCCGCTTGAATGTGCGCGGCATCGACACCCGCCGGGTTGGCCTCGGTGAAGAAATCGCCAGTTTCGACATTGAGCCACTCGATGTTGCCGCCGAACCTGGCCTCCTGCTCTTCCGACAGGCCGGCGATCGTGACTTCGACGGTGATTTTCGGGGCTTCCGCGACGGGGGCCGCTCCAGCTTCATCGGCCACAGCGCCCTCCTCAGCGGAGGCCGCGGTCAGGGGAAGATACTTGCCCTCGAAAAAATCATGCTCATCGACCGGAGGCCTGCGGCTCAATCTATCCGGCCCGAGCGCAAGATCTATCGCCTCCAAGACCGAAGACTTGCCCGTGTTGTTGTCGCCGATGAGGACAGCATGGTCGGGCAGAATCAGCTTCGCGGAACTGATGCCCCGAAAATTCTCAATCGAAACGGAATAAATTTTCAAGACTGCCCCTTTCTGGATGATTTAATTTATCGTTATAATTGCATCAGGTCCGACGATAGCGTGGCGCCGAACAGCAAACTGCCGCCAACAAGCCTGTGAATTTGGGCTTCTGTGAAACCTGACGCGCGATGCGATCACCGAACCGGCCATCTAGAGTAAGCGCGTAGTCGCCCGATCGGAACCGCAATTGCCCCGTCATATCTGCGAGCTTCTCGAAGATTGGACGAAACCCGTTCCCATGTCCGGTATCCCCGGCAAATCTTGAAACGCCGGTCTCTACCATCGCTTGGAGGGCCGTTCCTTCATCGCCAATACCTTTGTGATCAGGATTCCGGGTCAAGCTCTGCAAAGCTCCTATGCCGGCATCCGCAATCACAAATTCGAACCGTCCCGCCTCAGCGGAGAACATCGCCATCCCGCTGTCAGTCGCCTCTGAATGGTCGACAACATTCCCGATGATTTCGCCCATAGCTGCCACGAGCAAGGCTGCCTTCTCGAAACCCGCTGCCAACGCGGCTTTGTGTGCATCGATCTTGAAGCTCGTGAGTATCTCTTCCAACTCCAGCCCCGCGCCGGTAACCAAGCCACGTCGACCGTCGGGGGCCAGCCACTGCCGCGACCTAGTGGTTAGCGCATTTAGCAGCGGCTGAAGTGAACCTTGATCCAGCCAATTGCATTTGCCGAGACTTTTCAGATCGATTCCAGCCTCCAGACCGGCTAGTTCGACGGCGGGGCCAACGGCCTGAGTTCGGAAGATCTTGGCATCTAGCCGCGGTACCAAGCCGCGCTGACGGGCGCGGCCTAGGCCATCCACCACGCTATAGTCGAATAACGGAGAGAGCAGGTCAGGCTGCAAGCTTGAACTTCCGCAACGAGGTTCCGAACCATCGTTCGGAGATGCGAATATTCTCGTCGAGCAGCGCATCAACTGGCTCGCCTGGAGCCGTCAGGCGCTTTTTCCAGCGCCGCTGCTCCTCATGATCTATCCAGGCAACCTCTCGGTGCTGCGCCTTCTCAAAAGGCGAACTGTCGATGACGCTGATGTCGTAGAAATTCGAGAGCAGTCCAACTACCTGCGTCCCTCCGCGCAAAACAAGCCCCAGACGGCGGCCGCACGCTTGCGCCAGCTCGACCAACCACTGCGCATGCTGACGCATGCGCAGTGGGTTTTTGGTGCCGGTAGTGAACTCATAGGCGATGTGTGTGACTTCCCCATGCGCAGCCACATATTCCGTCCAGCGCAAGAAATCTTGTCGAGTACGGCCGTTTACATGTAGCGCCGCGGCCTGCCCCTCCGAAACAAGCTCGTGATAGGAAAGCACGATGCGCCGCATGGAATGGAGGTCGTCCCAGCGAGGGCGGTCCACCATCAGGCTGAAATTGGGGGTTGTTACCATGGCAATACCAAGGCTACGGAGGTTCGCAATCGCCTTGATCCGACCTGGCGCTTCTAGCTTCCACCAGCCCTCGACCTCATGGTCCTGCGCGACACCCGAGAGAACAATGTCGGTGCGCGAGTCGATCTTATAGCTTTGGCAGATGCTCTCGCGCGTATTGAAACGGCAGCCAGCCGCCTGATCGAAGAAGCGGTAAAGGGGGATCGCGACAGCAGGTATCGTAATCGTCTTAACCAGCGCGCTGCCGTGAAAAAGCATCGGCAAGTAGGACGGGAGAACAAGAGGCCGGAGCGGCGCGATCTGCGGGGTTTCAAGATCGAGGCCTCCGACCTCGCGGATGCGATCGGCGAACCGCTGCGCATTCGGGCAGACGGCCTGGCAGCTATCCGACTTGCCGCAGCAGTGATCGAGACAGTTGAAGCCGGCCCCATCAATTGTCTGTCCGCCGCAAATGCCGAGCTCGGGACAGTCGATGCACCCCAATGACATCGAGGCGTTCGGCCGACTCCAGAAACTTTTGAAAGCTCGCTTGCGACGGGACATCAATATCGCCTCTAGCTGATAGTCACCTCGAATACGCCGCTGATTGGATCGGACGCGACGATGTCTGCACGAGCGATATTGCAGCCTTGTGCGACCGATCGGATCAATGCTGGGCTGGGGCTGGCGATCACCAGAACCGGCGAAATGCCGCGCCTGCCAATCAGCTTGTGCCCTTCGAAGCGCAGCGCAACGGAATCTCCGACTTCGAGTTGCGCATTACCCAGCACTTCGGCTTCGAACCGGTCAGGGGCGTGATCCGACACTTTGGAGAACAAATCCGGCGTATTGGCACCGAGAGCTGCATTGTCCCAGCATTTAGAAAAAGACTTTTTCGTTTTTTCTTTGAAATCAGCGCCCATTTCTGCCTCCCGCGAACAATGCTTTATAGTTCTTGGTACGCCCATGCGATTGTTCGCATATCAAACCTAAATTCGACAATGAGGCCAGACGATTGTTCCAAGCGGTTGCCTTAACCGGGCCATCTTCGATTTCCATCAACTTGCTCGCAGTTGTCTCGCCCTCGCGGTTGACCAAGTCGAACGTCAATTGCTGCATTGGATCAAGCTTGCCGATATGGCGGCAGCGCAAGACAGTGCCGCCTTCGTCGACGACGCAGGCCATAAGGACATCGCCTCGAAGGTGGACGAGCTCAACGAACTCGTCGAGTACGTCCGAATTAGCGTTTGCAATAGCAGGGTAGAAGTTGGATTTGCGGCCTCGAACGAATGTGCGGAATGCAAGGATGGATTCCCGCAAGTAGCTCGCTGTGGCGACCTCAATCCCAACGAAATTCACAAACAGGGGCTCTGGGCCCTCCGGCTCCGCAGGGATTGCCTCGACAAGCCTCGCGTAGAGCCGCCGTCCGCTCGGTGCTCCCGAGAGGATGGTGGTTCCAGCAAGTTTGGCGACTTCAAGAATCATGATCATACATCTCACGTATTGCACGTGAGATGTATGATCGAAGTGGTTGCGCAGTCAAGCCACCGCGATCAATTTCGGGGAAATAAGATGAGCTGGACGCTAGCTGGATGGCAGGACGCTTGAAACGGTGACCCGTTTACCGGCGTCGAGCGTCAGAGTTTCAGAGTGATCTGAACGTCCAGAATTGGCGTGAGCGCCAAAGTCCGCCCGTGGCGCAATTCGCTTGAACGCGGACACTTCCATAGCGTAAAACGATGATGAACTCGCTTGGTTTCGAACACGCAAACCGCCCCGCTTGTCGGCGGGGCGGTGGTTGCCGGTCCTCACTCGGCGGTCCTGCGGGACCAGATGAGGGAGAATGCTCCGGCGGTCTCGGCGTCTTCTATCAAGGTCGCGTAGATTGCTGCCGGGAAGCTCGGATCGTCGACTTTGGCCGAGAGGTAGGGCTTGCCTTCTCGGGACGTCTTGGCCCATGCAGCGCCGATATCGGTCTTGCCGGCGAAGAGGCGGTGGGAAGGGCCTTTGTCGCTTTCGCTCTCGGTGCGGACGAAGCGCACCTTACTGGTCAGGGTCAGAGTGTTGATCGCGCCGGTGAAGCCGCCGTTTTCGTCCTTCTTGAAGCTGCCGATCGTCGCCATGATAGTCTCCTGTCGTTTTGTCCGGGCCGCGACCACCGCGTCCTCGATGGCGT
>NZ_LJHQ01000039.1 GCF_001295925.1 Allobosea sp. AAP35
ACGCCATCGAGGACGCGGTGGTCGCGGCCCGGACAAAACGACAGGAGACTTTCCATGGCGACGATCGGCAGCTTCAAGAAGGACGAAAACGGCTTCACCGGCGCGATCAACACGCTGACCCTGACAAGCAAGGTCCGGTTCATCCGCAACGACAACGAAGGCGAGAAAGGCCCCAGCCACCGCCTCTTCGCGGGTAAGACCGAAATCGGCGCGGCTTGGGCCAAGACGTCAAAGGAGGGCCGCTCCTACCTCAGCGCCAAGCTCGATGATCCGAGCTTCCACAGCGCGATCTACGCCACTCTTATCGAGGACGCCGATACCGCCGGAGCCTTCTCCCTCATCTGGTCCCGCAGGACCGCCGAGTAAGGGCAGCACCAGCCGCCCCGCGACAAGCGGGGCGGCTGGTTGCCGGACGCAACCCGCTTCCCAAGCGATCCAGCCTCCCGGTTCTGTGATCGACCTCGGCCGACCATCTTGCGATACCTCGCCGCCAGCCCGATCTTGACTCTCATCCAGCTTCGATGTTCCTGATACGTTCTCACGATCCGGAGCGCGCCTTATGCACTTGTCACCCGTTGTCGTCGGTCCGCCGATCTATTTACCAGTCTTCCTAAAGGCGGTACGGGCAGGCTTCCCGTCGCCGGCTGACGATCATTTAGACGCTCCCATCGACCTGTCGCGGACGCTGATCCGGAACGCGCCCGCCACGTTCATCATGCACGCTGCCGGCAGCAGCGCTGTCGACGTCGGCATCTTCGACGGTAGCCTGATCACGGTGGACCGTAGCCTGGTCCCGCGCGACGGCGACGCCGTCGTGGTCGACGTGAACGGCGAGCGCAGCATCAAGGTCTATCGGATCGTCGGAGGCCGTCCCAGTCTCGCATTCGGCAACCGACGCTATCCCGACTACGACCCCGGACCCGACGCCGACATCGAGATCTTCGAGATTCGACGTCCCGATTCATCTATATCGACATAAATGAAAACGCCCCATGATAAATGGGGCGTTTTGAATTGAATCACAAAGTTAAGATTGACTTTAGATTCCCGGTTTCTCACCGAGTCTCGGAGGCCAGATTTGGAACCTTTCCTCAAGCTGTAGAGGCTGCCTCAGAGATGCCTTTTCATGCAACTCGCTGTAATCAAAGCCGGTCTTTAGACCGTAGACGTGCCCACATATCGCAGCACCCAAGACAAGCAGCAGAACTTTTGTCTCAGTGCTCATCTTGTAGATAATCTGCTCTTCCTCCTTATGCATCATTGTTCCCGGTAGTCTATCGTCGCTTTCGGCCAGATATTTTAGCCACGCGTTCCACATTACCGTGATGATAAGCATCAAGATGGTGAGAGCGATCCATTCGGTGATAGGGATCCAGATCCCAAAGTTCGCCAGATTGGCAATCTTGTTGAACGCAGCTGTGAAAGACGGCTCGCCGGCGGCGAGCCAACTAATATCCAGCAAGCTGAGCCGCCTCACGCCGCCGCCGATCTGGACCGCTGGACCGCTGAAGGCGATTGCGAACAAAGCCGAACCCAGCATTATGAGCCACATGGCTCGGATGTTGTCCCTACTGATCATGTAACGTTTGACCTCTGTCTGAAACGCAGAATTGCCTGAACGCGCAGAATTGCGCGTTCAGGATCAGCCTGCCTGACAGTAGCCACGAAATATAGCGCCAAGTTCCGTTAACGTTAAAGAATGACCGTATCCTACGCAATGTACCTCATCGTACGATTATCCCAATATCAGTCAAGAGACAGTCTGGGTTATGGTTAAAAAATTGTCTCTGATCTCAAATTTAAACTCTCAATTGGTCATCGATAGCAGTCCTATATGATCGTTTTTAAGCAAATTAAATTTGAGAAAATTGAGGTGATACAGTTCAAAATTGGAACACGTCACTCGCCGAGCTAGACCCATGAAACTCCCTCTCATAGTAATTCTTGTTCTAATATTCGCTTACCCGGCTGCTCTTGCAATCCAGCACGGGCTCGACGCAAGCCTATGGCCAAGCGGCCTGCTGTCTTGGTCGCAGACACTGCGCGATTTCAACCTGATCGACATTGTCGCCGTCTATCTCGGCGTCGTCGCCGGACGATCGCCCTCATTCGCTGGGGGCGGCTGGAGCTGGCCTGTCGCGCTGGCGCTTGCGCCACCGCTTGTGCTCCTCAGTTACCGGTTCGCTCCTCGCCGCCCGCAACCGCTGCGCGACGTCTCCGCCCTATTCGGCGATGCCCGCTTTGCGTCTTCGGCGGACCTTGCTGTCCGCGCACGCGGGCTCGAACTTGGCCGCGATCCTGAGACCGGATCGGTGGTCCGAGTTGCGGTTCAAGGGACGCTGGTCACGATCGCGCCACCGCGCAAGGGCAAGACATCGGGGCTGTTGATCCCGAACCTCGCTTATCCTGAACCGGGTAGTTGGTCGGGACCTGCAGTGGTGATCGATCCGAAGGGCGAGGTCTATCGCGCCGTCGCGGAGCGACGGCGCGCTCTCGGTCGCCGCGTCGTTTGCCTCGATCCTATGGGTAAGTTCGGCGAGGATCATTGGAACCCGCTCGCCAACCGCGATCCTGTCGACATCCTTTATCTGCAGCAAACGGCGCTCGCCCTCCTGCCGGCCGCCGGCGGCGATAACGAATCATCGGCGTACTTTCGCAACCGAGCCGTAGACTTGATCGTCGGGGCAATGCTGGTCGCGTTGCATCACAATCAGCGCTCCGTCGCCGCCGTTCAGATGCTGCTTAGCGATGAAGACAAACTGATCAGGCTATTGAAAGCGCTCGGGCCTCAGCCGGCGGCGCTGTCGGCGCTGGAACTCCTGCAGGCCGACCCCAAAACCAAAGATCCGATAAAGTCCACGGCGCTTCAGGTGTTTCAATGGCTCGCTGACGATCGCGTGCGTAACATGGTCTCTGACTCGACCTTTGATCTGTCGGAGCTCAGCTCCGGTGAGGTCGACCTTTTCATCATTTTGCCTCCCGAACACAAGCGCGTGCTTGCCCCACTTCTGCGTTGGCTCCTGTCGGATTTGTTTACGAGCGTGCGGCGCAACCCACCAAAAGACCGGCTGATGGTGTTCATCGACGAGGCTGCGGCGCTTGGCCGTTTCGATGAGATTCTGACGGCATCAGCCGAACTGCCCGGCTATGGCGCGAGCCTTTGGACGATGTGGCAGGACCGCTCGCAGATCATCGACCTTTACGGCCAGGCCGGAGCGGACACGATTTTGAACACTGCGGAGTTCGTTACGATTTTCGACATTCCGGCAGTCGATCCATACGAGGCCGAGCGCTGGTCGAAGGCGCTTGGTCAATACTCCGCGCGCGTCGAGAGCTTGAGCCGCCCAGCAGAGGGACCGGGCACACGAACCATCAGCAGCTCGACGCAGGCTGCGCCTTTGATGAGTGCGCAGGCGCTGACGAGCCTGCCCGCAAGCGACTTGATTGTGATTCCCAACAGCGCCGGCCTCAGCAAGGCGCCGATGCGGCTGCACAAAATCGTCGCTCATCGCGATCCGCGTTTCAGAAATCTAATCGTCCCGGTCCCGCCGGTCGGCCAGGCCGTCTGATTGATTGTCAGGGATGCCAAGGCTTCGGGAGCGCATCTGGGTTGCGTTTTGTAGATGCGCCGGCTCGTAAACGCGAAAGGCCTCTGACCGATTGGTCAGGGGCCCGGTCCCGCCTGCAGAGAGGCGAAGGTAGGCCCCAACGGTTGCGGTAAGACCACGCTCGGATTGCCCGCCCATAAGGGGCGATAGGTCCGGATGGCTCGGGGCTTATTGCGACAATAGCGCGGAGATATTGAGCGACCGTTGGCGAGATGGAGAAAATTCGTCCGAACTGACGATCATTGCGCGGCTGAAGCGCGGGCCGGGATCGCAGGCCGCAGCCAATCACTGGGAACGCTTGCCATCGCATAACCCTGCTGTGGGAGCCACAGCCTCAGCAGCGTCTGACCGCCCCAATCGCTTACGGCGACGTAACGCGTCCTGGGCTCGAGCCGGTCGGCGACGATGACGCCATCAGCGCGCTTGAACTGGACCGGGATCGGCAGCGGCGTGACGATCTCGACGGCATGGCTCGGCGTGTTGCGGACAGCGACTGTCACGCCGATCAGCGCAAATCCCACGGCGACGCCAGATGCGACGACACCGCCGAACCGATACGGAAGCCGCGCTCGCCAGACCGCAAATCGGCTTGCGGTGCCGCCGACCGGCACGCGTCGCGCTGGCATGTCGGCATTCTTGATGCTCACCAGCAACGTCCTGCGATCGGCAGCCGTCAGTTTCCCTGACTCGCCCTCAAAAGCCGTAAAGCGCTTCTCGACCGATTGCCGTAGAAGCTTCTCCAGAACCGCCTTGCTGGCTTTCGCCTCGGCGGCCCCGGCTTCCTCGGCCTCGTCGCGTGCAACCGCTACGCGGGCTGCCGGGCCGCTGTTGCGTCCGACCGCTGGGCGGGCCGCCGGATTGTCGTCACTTGTCGGCATGGCTCACCCGACCAGCCATTCGGCGGCGGGCAACACGGCGACCATGGCATTGGCACGCAGGCGCTTGAGATCGCCGTGGACTCTGCTGCCCAACGCGAGACCATGGCGATCGATCAGCTTGGCGATGTCGAGCTCCGGAATCGTTGCGAGACCGCCGGCTTGCAGCACGGCGACGGCCTGATCCTCCATCGCATGACTGTCCAGGGTCGTGACGGTTGCGCCGTCGGCAATTTTTGCGATCGACTTCGCCTCGACCTCGCCATGAAGCCGGTTCTCCACCAGGAACCGCGCCGCTGCCAGCGGCTTGGCCAATTGCATCAGCGTCGGCGCCTGGGTGAGAGCGCCGGGCTCGGCGGTCACCAGCACAAGCACGCCGAGCTCGATCTCCAGCGTGACAAGAGCGTCCGAAAGCGTGCCGAGCACGCTGAGCAACGAGGCGGAGGTGTTGGCCCCGACATCGACGATGGTCGGCACTGTCGCCTTCTGCATCGCGGTGATCAAACCATCGAACTCGGCTCGCGCCGCCTTGCCGCCCGACTGATCGATGGCCGCGCGATCGGCACGCATCGGGAAAAAAGAAACACGATCCTTCAGCTCGATTAGGCGCCGGCTGGCATCGACCTCGATCACGGGCGCTTCCGGCACGGCTTCGGCGAGCGCTCGTGTGGCGAGGCTCTTGCCGACGCCACCTTTGTCCTGAACGACGAGAAGAATTCGGGTCATCTGTCTTCCTTTTTGAGTAGGCTATCGAGTGAAGCGAGTGCCTCGCGCCGAAGGTCTTCCTCGGTTGCGAGCGATAAGGGTGTCGGCATCGAGCGGCGCACGGCGAGATCGGGTGAGAGTTGCAGACGCGCAGCTGCAACCTTGGGAAGGTCGGGTCTGGCCAAGCGCTTCGCGGTCCGAGCCTCGCGCTGGCGCGCTTGTCGGCGCACGCTCGCGATCAGGCCGGTGAGCTGGCGTCCGGTCAGCGGCGCGCCGCTGCCATGGTGTACGCCTTGCGAGGCGAGACTCGCCGCGATGTCGACCCAGGTCGCCCCGGCGGCGTGCAGCGCGTCAAGATGGGCGAGGTTGTCCCGGATCATCGCCATCGCCCCAGAAACAGGTCGACCGCCTGGACCAATCCCGTCCGGGCGGTCCTGTTTGCGGCGGGTGACTTCGCGGGTCAATTTGGAAAGGTCGAGCTTGGGCACGGATCGCAACTAGCACAAGAGGAGTTGCGGCCAGACAAAGTGGACCCCTCGAATGCGAGGGAGGACAGCAAGGGGCTGTTAAGGGCAACACAGGGCTGCAAGGGGCAGCACGAAAGGCAACAGGAAAACAACAATATTGGGTTATCACACCACACGCACTGAGAGTGCTTCTGGTAACCAAGCGGTTCGATTGCCGCCGCAGGCGGCTTGTTTTTGGTGCCCTTGGCCGTCAGATCCTCCGCACCGTCTTTGTTTCAGGATCGCCTGCGATGGCCAGTTCCGCCCCCGTTTCGCTGACGATCACGCTGCCGGCCGATGTCGCCGGCTTGCTCAGGAAGGCCGCGTCCGATCGTGGCTGGACGCCCGAAAGCCTCGCCGCCGATTGCGTTGCGCAGCAGCTCGAGGTCGCCGTTCGGCACCGGGTCGCGCTGGAGCGGATCGACCAGGTCGATAGCGCGTTGCTGGAGCTCGCCAAGGCGATCGGGTCGATCGAGGCCGGCAGCGAGGGCATCGACCTCTCGGACTTCTGCCGCTACCGAAAGACCGCCTGATGATGAAGCCGCACCGCTTGGGCAACGGAGCCCAAGCGGGCAACTATTATACGTCCGACAGCAGGCGCGAGGCCCGACCCGATCGCCGTGACGACTATTATGCCAAAGACGGCGGTGGCATCTGGTGGTCGAGCGGAGAGACGCTGGTGCGCCATGGCGCAGCCATCGATCTGGCGTCGTTCAAGGACCTTTGCGCCGGCGTCGACCCGAGCACAGGCCAGCCGCTGGTCCGAGGCGCTGGTTCGACCCATTGGGCGGGGGTGGATTGCTGCTTTACATCCGGCAAGTCCGTTTCCGTGCTTTGGATGGCAGGATCAGAGGAGCAGCGGGCGCTGATCGAGGCCGCTCACCGGCAGGCGGTCGACGAGGCGCTGCGCTTCCTCATCGACGAGCAGCTGATCGCGGTCCGCAGCGGGGCTGGTGGAATCGACCGCCATGTTCCGACCGATCTCATCGTCGGTCGATTCGATCACCACACCACCCGCGAGGGAGACCCTAATTTACATACGCATTGTGTGGTTATGAACGTCGCCGGGGCGCCGGCAGAAGCCTTGTCAGGGCGCTACCGCTTTCGGCATCTCACGATCGATCCGGACGAATCTTATAGATGGCAGCTCGCGGTCGGATCCGTGTTCAGAGGGGCCCTTGCGCGCGAGCTGAAGCGTCGCTTCGACGTCAGCTTCCGCGAGGCCGGTCAGGGGCAGTGGGAGATCGCAGGCATCGATCCGGACCTGCTGAGTGCATTCTCGAAACGCTCCGCGCAGATCGACGACTACGCCGGTCCCGATGCCACGACCGCGCAACGCGAGATCGCAGCGCTGGCAACGCGCAAAGGCAAGGATCTCGTGCCGACCGGGGAGGAGCTGGAGGCGCGCTGGTGCGACGAGCTGGCGACGCTTGCCATCGATCCCTGGGCGCAGGCGCTGGCCAAAGACCACAGCCGCTTTGCCGACCATGAGCCCGACGTCGATCGTGATCGGCCTTTCGATCCGCCCGAAATTCCCGCTGACGGTTTTGTCGCCCGGGCCGCGTCGCAACTGTTCACGCATGAGAGCGTCATAGACCGCAAATCTTTGCTTCAGACGAGCCTGGAGCTTGCCGCGCTCGACGGACAGGCGCTGGAATCGGTCATGGCCGAGTTGGCCACGTTGGAGCGCGAAGGCGTCCTGGTTGCGCTCGGCTCGCAGCCGCGTTCCATGCGCTGGACCACGCCTGGCATAGCCGCGGCGGAGGCTGCAATGCTGCGGGCAGCGCAACGCCCCGACGAGCGCGATTGGATCACTGCCGATGCGATGGAAGCAGCGTTCCGGGCCGCTCCTCATCTGTCCGAGGAACAGCGCGAAGCGGCCCAGGAGCTGCTAACCCGGCACGGCGTCTCCATCGTCGAGGCGGGAGCCGGAACGGGCAAGACAACCATGGCGAGTGCCATCGTCGATGCCGCCCGGCGCTCGGGGCTCGAGGTTATCGGCTTGGCGTCACAATGGATGGCGGCCGACGAATTCGCCAGCTCGACCGGGATTGCGGCCCAATCCATCGCTCGCTGGCGGCATGATCGCGCCTCTGGGAGCGCGCCGCCGATGAACGACGCCTCGCTCATCATCGTGGATGAGGCCGGCATGGTCGGCACGAGGGATATGGCTGCCGTGCTCACGGCAGCCCAAGAGGCGGGCGCGAAAGTTTGGCTGCTCGGCGATCGCAAGCAGCTTGCTTCGGTCAGCGCAGGTAGTGCGCTGCGCGCCGTCGCCCAGGTGGTCGAACGATCTGCCGTCATGAGCGAAGTGCGACGCCAGCAGGTCGACTGGCAGCGCGCGGCAACCGTCATCATGGCCCGGGGTGATTCCGAGACGGGACTCCGCGCCTACGCCATGAACGACCGGCTCGAGCTGATCTCCGGCTCGGATGCCGCTCAGGATCGGGTGATCGCGCGATGGCAGGAACAACGCAGTCTGCATGGCGACGACGTCATCATCGTCACCGCCCGCAACGCCGATGCTTCGTCTCTCAATCGCAAGGCCAGGCGGGCCTTGCGCAGCGAGGGCAAGCTCGGCCCCGACCTTGTCGAGCTGCCGACGATCGATCGATCCGGCAAAGCCGCAAAGCTTGCGCTCGCTGTCGGTGATCGCATCCGCTTCGGCGAGACCCTGCCGCAGCACGGTATCCGCAACGGTCATCAGGCCACCATCGAAAGCGTGACGCGCGACGATGCAGGGCAGATCATCATCTCCTTCTCGCATCAGGATGGGCGCAAGCTGTCGTTGCCATGGAGTTCACTGGCGCGAGAACCGCGCTTTCGTCGCAAGCCGACCGCGCCACGGATCGTCTCCGGCATCGCGGGAACAGCTTATGCGGTACAGGGCCGAACCGCCTCTGCGACAATTTTTTATCTGGCAAACGCGACAGATGCCCGCGAGATCTATGTCGGTTTGAGCCGACATCGGCATGACGCGCGGATCGTCGTCGAACGCGACCGGCTCGACGCGCTCTGCCGTCAGCGTCAGGCAGATTCCCGTTTGCCCGCTAGTACGGAGGCCGTCCGTGAAAAGCTGTTCGGCGAGGCCGCGCGCTATCGGGAAAAGTCGAACGTCATCGATTTTGTCGAGGATCAACCCAGCTTCATCCGGGACGGTGTGATCCGGCAGATGGCGGAAAGGTTGGACATGGGCACGAGCAGGGCAACGCGGGCGGCTCGTCGTCTCCTCGAGGTGGTGTCCTGGCTGCGGCTGGACCGTCTGTCGCTGATATGGCCAGCTCTCGCACGGCAGCTCATGCTGAATCATAAGGAAATCCGAACAACGACCGACGACCTAGTTTCAAGCATCAAGGCGCATCTGGGCAAGGTACCGTCTCGGGAAAAGCTTCGCGAACGGGGCATCGATCGATAGAAGGACGACGCATGTAGTGACAGTGGCGGGAGCCGCCGCGCACCAGCGGTGATGTTGCCCGCTTACTCCGTGCTTACGGCAGAGATCAGCGACCGAGACACCCGATTTTTCTTACTTCAGGACCGCGATCATCTGCTCTTCCGAGAAGCGGCGGCTCTTCATGTTCTGGTCGTCTCACCCCCCTGGAAGCGGCCAGCAGCCGGTCCAACATCGGGGGCAGGCTCACAAGGAGCCAGAACGAACTTCCAACCGGATCAAGCCCCAGGGGCGACGTCAGCCAAAATCGCTAGCCGGTCGCCCGGGCGAGATGCGCCACTACCTCCCGTTCGACGTTCGCCAGGAAGCGGACCCTCGCATCGCGGGCGAGCTAGCAACCCGCTAGCCGCCGTTAGCGCAAATTCGTAATTGGCTTCTGGAAGACCGGTCGCATCCGAGGTTCATTTTCCTGCGTAGTCGACGAATGACTGCGCCAAAACGCTTGAAGCCGCGGCTGCGCTCGGGGCCGGAGAAAATACATGGAAATGACGTCGAGGACCTGGAGACTCAGCGGCGCCTTCGAAGGGACCTGAAGCTCACCGACGAGGACATTGCCGGCATCGATCTAGACTTGGCTATCGAGGCTGGGCTGCTCTCCGAGCCGAAGAACGGTAGGCAATGAGCTTCGGAACGCGGGGTCAGGTGGTTGGGGATGGATAGATGCCAACGAGGGGCCATCCAGCGACGATAGCCGGTCCATGCTTACCCAATTCCAAACAAGATCGGCGTTTTCACGCTCAGGCGGCAACAGATTATTTCCATATGCTCGCCATGGTTGTTCCTCGGGCACCAGAATAGTGCCTTGGGAGCGTGTCATGGCGAACGTCGAGAACAGCATCCCGTTCAGCTACGTGCCGGGGGACCGGCTGGCGATCCTGGCTGTCGATGACGACCCAATCCAGCGGGAGTTCTGCGCCGTCTATCTGTCGACGCCTCAGGTCGACGTAACGACGGCGGCCTCAGCCGAGGAGGGTCTCGATCGTCTGGCCGACGCTCCTTTCGACGTGGCGCTAATCGATGTCGACATGCCGGGCATGGACGGCATCGAGATGGTGCGCCGGATCCGCGCCGATCGCCGCTTCGACGCGTTGCCGCTGATGGTGATCACCGGGCGCGAAGACATGGTCTCGATCGACGAGGCTTATGCCGCCGGCGCCACCTCCTTCATGTGCAAGCCGGTCAATTGGAGACTGTTGGGCCACCAGATCCGCTTCATGGTCCGGGCGCACCACGCGCTCAAGGCGGCTTGAAATGACAGGCCTGTCAAACCGCCGGGCCTGGGGGCGTTTTCGCGATGACCAGCGCGGCGGCGTCATCATCATCGCCGCGATCGCGTTGCCCGCGCTCGTCATCGGCGCGGGCGTGACGATCGATTACGGCCTGGCCACGCGTGACCGGGTGATCATGCAGGCGGCGGCCGACGCGACCGCGATCGCGGCGGCGCGAGAGTTGTCTAATGGCCATCTTACGGACCAACGCCTCATTGAGGTCGTCAACGGCTTCGCCAACCGCCAGCTTGAAGCGCATGATCTCAAGGTCGGCAATGCCATCACGGCGCGGATCACCAACAGCAACCGCTCGGTCGAGGTGAACATCGCCCGACCGATGCGCAATTCGTTTCCCGGGCTGCTGCCGACAATGTCATCGGGAATCGGCGTCAACGCCACGGCAACCGTCGTCGGCAACCAGAAGATCTGCGTGGTGGCGCTCGACAGCGCCAGCAGCGAAGCGATCTACATCAAGTCGAACTCCTGGCTGACCGCGCAGGACTGCAATGTATATTCGAACTCGAAGAGCCCGACGGGGGTCAAATCGGACAGCGGCATCCGCGTCACCGCCAAGCTGATGTGCTCCGCCGGGGGCTATTCGGGATCGGGCGAGTTCATCGCACGCAAGCTGGTGGATTGTCCTCCGGTGGACGATCCTCTGATCGGTAGGCCCGCGCCGCCGGCGGAGGCATGCAAGGCCCAGAAACTCAGCGTGATCGACAAGGGCTCGGCGAATGCGCGGCATGTGCTGACGCCGGGGACCTATTGCGGCGGCCTGTTCATCGGCGGCAACTCTGTCGTCAAATTCGAAGCGGGGACCTACATCATCAAGGATGGGCCGCTCGTCGTCGATTCCAACGCCGATATCCGCGGCGAATATGTGGGGTTCTATCTTCAGGGCGAAAAGACCACCTTCCAGTTCCTTAGCAACGCCAAGGTCGTGCTCGACGCGCCGAAAGACGGGCCACTGGCGGGGTTGTTGTTTTTCGAAGACCGGACCGTGACGGCGGGTCGGGAGCATATGATCAAGAGCAATTTCGTCTCAAACCTGACGGGAACGATGTATCTCTCTCGCGGAACGCTGGTCGTCGATGCGACCAACGAAGTCGCCCAGCAATCGGCTTTCACCCTGATCGTGGTCAAGAAGCTCTATCTGTCCGCCAATCCGAAGCTTGTCGTGAAGTCCGATTACCGGTCGAGTGCGGTTCCGGTGCCAAAAGGTCTTGGCCCGCTCGGCGGCGACCCGGTGCTGTCGCAGTGATCACGCTCAGCGCGTGGCCGGCCAGCCGCCCCGCGGCGATCAAGGGCGCTGCGAGCATGATCGGCGCCATCGAACTCCTAGCCCGGCCAGCGTCATGTTGAGCATGCCCTACGAGGACGAGGTCCAATGGAATCGGAGGCGTGATTGTCATGTTCCAAGTCTCCCGCGCCCAGGGGAAATGAAGATCGCCGCGACGGTCGCGTTCGTCCGCCAATGCGAAACAGCGTATCGATTATTATCCTCCATCACATCCGCGCCGCTGAGAGCCTCGTCAGTTGTAATGGCCGCCTCGTAGCAAAGTCATGCGGGCAAGTGGCGGGGCAAGCCCAGGATTATGGAAGCCTTTACGGACCTTTGACGACTGGCAGGTAGATTCACGGACATCGAAGGAGGCCGTGATGACCGCGCAGGGTTTTCAGTTTGCAGTGACTTCCCGGACGCAAGCAGGCGTCCAGGTTTTCATTGTGGTGGCATCGACGCAATCCAGTGCTGAGAGGGTTCTTCAGCGCGACCAATCTGTAGCCTCAGGGTCAACGATAGAACTCCAGCGGCGGCTGCAGGCCGAGGATCTGGCGAATTACCGGCTTGCGATCGGCGCCGTGCTCAAAATTCGTTAGGGCTGACGCAACGTCGCCCCAACCTCGGACACTCTCGCGCTTCACATCGACGCCGTCGCCGGTTCTCCACGGTCGGTCGGAGCTGCAGTGTTGAACAAAACGGCGTCGGCAATCGCGATGATAAACTGCTTCGGCATGCTGGACCTCGCCATCTCGTTTGATTCGCAGGTGCTGGTACGCGACATCGTCTCGGGCCTCGTCCTCATCGTGGAAGATGCGTTCCGCGCTGCTATCGGTTGATTACGTCCTGAGTGACTGTTCGATTTCGGCCGGTGCGTTTGGCAGCAAAAAGGGCCTGGTCTGCGCGCTCTATCAATGAATTTGGCGTATCTCCCAGTTTATAGGCTGCGATGCCAACTGAGATGGTGATCCGGCCGAGCTTCTCATTGGTGGATTGTTTGATCAGTTCCCGCTTCGCCAGAGCCTGCCGGACGGCCTCCGCGTAGAGCTTCCCGTCGTTCAGATAGGTATCGGGTAGGATGATGGCAAATTCCTCGCCGCCGAAGCGCGTGATGATGGCGCGATCGACCATGTGGTCGGTCAGGGTGCGAGCGACCAGCCGCAGCACCTGATCGCCTGTGACATGACCGTGGTCGTCGTTGAAGCGTTTGAAATAATCAATGTCGGCAATGACCAAGGTAAGGGGATTACCGTCCGATGTCGCCTCCTCGGAACACTTCCGCAGCATTTCCTCGAAATGCCGCCGATTGGCGAGACCCGTGAGCGCGTCCGTCTGTGCATCGATCCGGGTCGCTTCAAGGACATCTCGAAGGTTGCGGATCTCCCGAGCACTGTCGCGCAGCCGCAGTTCCAGCTTCGTTTTTCTGACAACCTCGCTGCGAGTGGATAGGACCAGCGTCTCAACCCATTTGCGGAGCATAGGTCGATCTGCTGAAGGAGGGCCTTGTTGGGAAAGGGCGGAAATCTCGCCGTGATAGCGCTCGCTTGCGTCCAATGCTTCGTTGATTTGGTGGGTTAAACCAGTGATTTCGTCTAACACTTGAGAACTTGTACGGTCCGCCTGTAGAGCCAATCGCTTTGTGCCGACGTATCGTTCGTATAGGGCATCGATGGTCTTCGCGCCAACTGAGCCGCCACCGCTTGCCAGAACCTGCTGCAATTCTGCGCTTAGCGCTGGGATCGCACCGGACAGATGCGCGTACCAGACCTCGAAGGACCGAGGATAGGACGGCGAACCGTGCATGCGCATCGTCGTAACGACGCGCTCAGCCAAGTTGTCTTGATCGACACGCTCTGCAATTGCGTTAGTCATGGCACATCAACGTTTCAGAATTCTTCCCAGCCGGCGTCGCCCGTGCGGCTCCTTGCAACCTTTTTGAACGGCATGACGGTGGCGGGGTTCGTACGGGCCGTTGGTCGGCGCCCTGCGGCCTGCGGGTGTGCGAAGGCGGCTTCAGCGAGCAGCCGCAGACGCGCAGGCTCGGAAGCCGTG
>NZ_LJHQ01000004.1 GCF_001295925.1 Allobosea sp. AAP35
TGAGCCCCAGGACGCCGGCTCGCGCCGCGATCGAATGGGCAAGCCCCATCGAGCCGCGATCGATGCCGGAGAGCGAGATGTTCGCGACTGCGCCACGCCGCGCCTTCAGAAACGGGTAGGCCGCCTTCGTCACAGTGAAGACCGCCGAGAGGTTGAGGTCGATCACCGCATCCCAGCCCCGGCGGCTGATCTCCGTGGCGGGCGCGAAGAACTGCCCACCGGCATTGTTCACGAGAAGATCGATGCCCTGGTCGTCACCAATCCGGTTGACCAAGCCCTCGACCGCCGTCGTGTCCCTGACATTGCAGGGCTCGAACGCGAAGCTGCCGGGCATGCCGGCGCAAAGCCGCGCTGTGTCTTCGAGCATTTCGGCCCTGCGGCCGGTGCCGAATACCGCGACGCCGAGTTCGGCCAGGCGAACCGCGATCGCCCGGCCGATACCGGAGCCTGCGCCGGAGACGAAGGCGGACATGCCCAAGAGCGCCTGTTCATTCAGCACCTTGAACGCGGCCTTGCCGATCTCGCTGGTCATCGTCTCTTCTCCCGGTTTCGTTCGCCGTTTCGGCGTGGCTCGCCGACGCGGGGCGTCGGATCGCGCAGGATGCGCTGCCCGTCGAACAGGGCGGGGAAGGCGGGCACATGCTCGCCCGTCGGCAGTTCGCTGCTGATCGCTCCGGGGCGCAGTCCGCGCAGGCGTGCCAGCGCCTCGACCGGATGTCGGACGGGGCCGGCTGGAATGGCGAGGCGCTCCATCTCGGCCAGCACCTCGGCCTGGGTGCGTCCGGCCGTCCAGTCGGTGACGATGCGCTCGAACTCGGCAGTCGCCGCAAGTCGTTCGGCCAGTGTCGAGGCGCGGCCGCCGACCAGCGGCCCGAGCTTCGCCCAATAGGGATCGAGCCCCCCATAGATGTAGACGTGGCCATCCGCGCAGGGATAGACGCCCGAGGGGGCGGAGGCGCGGTCGCGATTGCCGGTCGGCGCGCCCGGAACCCCGCCCTCGCTGACAAGCAGCGCGGCCGGCCCGAGCAGCATTGCGCCGGCGACCTCCATCATCGAGATGTCGACCAGGCAGCCCTTGCCCTGGCTGCGGGCCGGGTCGAGCAGGGCCATGGCGGTCGAGAGCCCGGCGTAGAGGCCCGAGAAGAAGTCGGTTGGCCAGGAGGTGGAAATCCGAGGCGTGCCGTCCTCCGCGCCATTGAGCCAGGCAAAGCCGCTCTCGCACTGGGCGATCGTGTCCATGCAGGTTCGGTCATCCTGCTGGCCATATCCCGAGATCAGCGTCGCGACGAGACGGGGGTAGCGAGCGCGCAGCGTCGCCGGTTCGAGACCGAGCCGCTTCAACCCGCCCGGCGCCACGTTGCAGACCAGCGCGTCGGCGCTTGCCAGCAGGGCATCGAGTGCTGCGCGACCCTCCTCGCTGCGGGTGTCGATCACCACGCTCGCCTTGGAGGTGTTGAACGAGCGCGAATAGACGCTGCCATGGTCCGTCCCTGGCAGGTGGCGCGAGCCGTCGCCGGTCGCGGTCTCGACCTTGATCACCTCCGCGCCGAAATCGGCGAGGAGTTGGGCTGCGGTCGGCCCGGCGATGAACTGGGCAAACTCGACAACCCGCTTTCCGGCAAGCGGACGCGGTGTCGACATGGCGCTACTCCTGGATCACCCGCTTGGCCTTGTGCACCGTTCGCGGCAGCGTGCCAGACGGCAGCACCTCGACGTGGAAGCGCACCGAGAGCGTCTCGCGCAATTTGGCGGTCAGCGCGTATTCGAGGTCGTCTGGCGCGTCGGCGGTGCGCTCGATGCGCAGCTTCACCCCGGTGAGGAAGCCGGTCCTTCCGTCTTTCACACTGTCGTCGATGACGAGAACATATTCGTTGGTGGTGCCAGGAAAGGCGCGAACAATGTCCTCCACCGCCGACGGGAACAGGTTCACGCCACGAATGATAAGCATATCGTCCGCGCGGCCAAGGACGCCGCCGACCAGCCGGGCATGGGTGCGCCCATCGGGTGTGCCGGCCCGGTCGCGGACCACCACGTCGCCGGTCCACCAGCGAACCAGCGGGCAAGCCTGTTTGTCGAGATGGGTGAGCACCAGCACGCCGCGCTGGCCGTCCTCCACCGGTTGCAGCGTGTCGGGGTCGAGGATCTCGGTGTGGATGTAATCCTCGGCCAATTGCGGACCGAGCTGGAGTGCGGTGTCCCACCCGATCGGTTGGCATTCCAGCGCACCGTAGCAGTCGAACATCTTCGCGCCCCATTGCCGCTCGATGCGCTGGCGCGTGCCGGGGATGCTGGCGCCGGGCTCGCCACCGACGCAGACCATCTCGACCGTCGAGCCGGGCAGGTCGAAGCCCATCTCTTCGGCCGTCTCGGCCAGATGAGCCATGAAGGACGGGGTGCCGATGACGACCTTGGTGCCGTATTGCTGGATCGTCTCGATCTGGCGGCGCGTATCTCCCGAAGAACCCGGGATCACCAGCGCGCCGACGCGCTCGGCGCCGTAGGTCGCGCCCAGCCCGCCGACGAACCAGGCATAGTTGAACATGCATTGGAAGACGTCGCCGCGTCGCAAACCCTGCGCATAGAGATAGCGCGCATAGACATCGGCCCAGCGGTCGAGATCCGGCTTCGTCCAGAGCACGGGGGCAGGCCGGGCCGTGGTGCCGGAGGAGAAGTGCACTCGCGCGGCATCCTTGAGGTCGATCGCGGCGAGCGTGCCGAAGGGCGGCTGCGCGTCGAGGCCGGCGACATAGTCCTGCTTGCGTGTCAGAGGCAGGGCCGCCAGATCGTCCAGACTCTTGAAGTCGCCGGGCTCGAAGCCCGTGTCGCTGAACGTCTTCGCATAATGCCTGCTGCGTTTACCGACGCTTGCGAGCTGCTGCTTGAGGCGGTCGAGCTGGAAGCTCTCGATCCGGTCACGCGACCAGGTCTCGACCTCATCCCAGATCGTGTCCGAATAGGGTCTTGCTTCGGTCATCATGGGACTCGTTCCTTCAGAATGCCGCGCATGGCGTAGTCGGTGAGCGTGGTGGCGATGGCTGTGAGATCTTCGCGCCGCTGCAGCTTGCGCGGGGTGAACCAGACCGTGACCCAATTGAGCGTGCCAAACAGCGGCTTGGTGGCGAGCCGCGGCGGCAGGTCGACGAATTCGCCCGCGCGGATGCCCTGGTCGATGACCTCGGCGAAGAGCTGCTCGTACTCGTCGCGCATGCGCACGATCTGACGGAGGCTCTTGACGTGGCGGGCTGCCTCGGCGGCGAGCAGATTGCGTTCGAGACCCTGCACCGCGACCTTCTGTGTCGCGGACTCGATCATCAGGATCTCGGTGTGACGCAGAGCCATCCGCCGCAGCCGTTGCTCCGGCGTGCCCTCCATTCGCGCCAGCGGTCCGATCTCGGCGAGAAGCAGTTCCATCGCCAAGATCTGGACGTCGAAATAGAGTTCCGCCTTGCTGCGGTAGTAGTGATAGATGCGCCCCTTCGTGGCGCCCAACCGCTCGGCGACAGCATCGATCGTGCTGGCCGCGTAGCCAAACTCCATGAACACCTCCGCGGCGGCACGGATGATCTGGTTGCGCGACTGGCTTGCGTCTTCGGTGACGCGAGAGGTGAGGGCAGGCTGCATGGGGAGCTCTTTCGTCAGGCGGGCGCTCCTTCGGCCGCGATCGCGTTCTCGGCCTCCTTGCGGATGGCGCGTGCGAGCACGAGACGCTGGATCTCGGAAGTGCCCTCATAGATCTCGAGGATGCGCTGATCGCGGTAGAGCCGCTCAACGACGCTGGGCTTACAATAGCCGAAACCGCCCCAGATCTGTACTGCGGCATCGGCTGCGCGATGCGCCACCTCCGAGCCGTAGAGCTTGGCCATCGCACCGAGATCGGCGACGTCTCGCCCTGCATCATAAGCGGCGGCGGCCTCGTAAAGCATCAAGCGGGCAGCCGAGATCTCGACCGCCATGTCGGCGAGCTTGTAGCCGATACCCTGGTTCTCAATGATCGGCTTGCCGAACGCCTCGCGTGAAACCGCGCGTCGCGAGGCTTCGCGGTAACAGGCCAAAGCAAGCCCAAGCGATTGCGCCGCGACCATGATGCGGCCGACGTTCAGCGTCTGGAAGGCAAGCCTCAGCGCGCGGTCGACCTCGCCGATACGGGCCGAGTCCGGCACCAGCGTGTCGAGCTTGAGATTGGAGGTCTGCGTGCCCCGGATGCCCATCTTGTCGGAGAGTTCGTCGATCACGACGCCGTCGGCCTCCTTGTCGACCATGAATGCGGAGATCCCGCGCCCTCCGGCGTCGGGGTCCGTCTTGGCGAAGACGACGTAATAGCGCGCGATCCCGCCGTTCCCGATCCAGTACTTTTCGCCGCGGATGCGCCAGCTCTCGCCCTCGCGCACGGCGGTCGCCGTGATGGCGGCGGCGTCAGAGCCGGTCGAGCGCTCCGATAGGGCGAAGCTGGTCGCGGTGCCCTTCGCCATGGCGCCGAGATAAAACGTCTTCTGGTCCTCCCGGCCGGCGAGCAGCACCGGGAACGCGCCCAACTGGCAGGCGCAGACGATGGCGGCAGTGGAAGAGCAGCCCATGCCGATGGTCTCGACGGCAGCGACCGTCGCGGTCAGGCTCGCTCCGACCCCGCCATAGGCGGCCGGGATGAAGAGGCCTGCAATCCTGCTCTCGACGAGCTTCTCGACGTTTTCCGAGGGGTAGCGCTGGTCCCGGTCGAGCTCCTCGGTGAGCGGCGCGAAATGGGCGGCGGTCAGCTGCGCAGCGGTTGCCCGCCAGCCTTCGGCCTCTTCGGTCAACCGGGGTTGCCAGATCACGGACGTCATGCGTCGGCCTTTCGGGGTCTTGTTTGCGAGGAGGTGTCACCGGCCCGCGCGCGGACCCGGTGACGGGCTTCGGCAAGCGCCTGGACGAGCCCGAACAGCCCGCCTGGCAGATAGGCCAGCACGAGGATGAGAAGGCTGCCGAGGATGATGCGGTCGACATAGCCGCCGAAGGACCAGAATTTTTCCTGGGCGAGGATCAACGCGACGCCGATCAGCGGGCCCAGCAGCAGGCGTCGGCCGATGATGACGACTGCCGTCAGCATCAGGATGAGAAAGTACGTCTCGAGCAGGTCGGCGCTGACATAGGCGCGCTGATAGGCATAGAGCCAGCCGGCCGAGGCCGTGATCGGCGCCGAGAACAGGAACACCTGCAGCCGCGTGCGCTGAGGGTCGATTCCCGACATGGTCGCCAATCGCGGATTGAGATGGACCATGATCGCGGCCTGGCCCAGTCGCGAGCGCCGGAATGACCGCATCACGTAAAGCGTTGCGAGTAGCAGCACGAAGGCAATGGGCCAGAGCTCGACATCGCCGGCGGCGCGGATGCCGAGCCAGCCGATCTCGAAGGCGGGAATGCCGCGCAGCCCATCGGAGCCTCCAATGAACGACCAGTTTGCCGCGACCGTCAGCGCCACGACCGCGACGGCATAGGTGACGAGCGAGAAGACGAATTCGCGCAGCCGCAGGGTGATGAGGCCAAGCACGCCGGCCGCGATCAGCGCAGCGATGATGGTGCCGACCAGCGTGCCGACCGGATCAAGGCCGAGCCGGACCGAAAGCAGGGCGGTGACGTAGGCGCCCACTGCGAAGAAGACGGTATGCGCGAGACTGACCTCACCGAGATCCGACACGATGCTGTCGAGTCCGTAGGACATCACCGCGAAGATCGCGATCAGCACGAGCGCGGCATAGATTGCGGGGCTGCCTCCGAGCAGCACGGGCGCGAAGAAGCCGGCGACGGCCAAGAGTGCCGCCAGCGGCCAGTTCCAGGCGGAGCTCATCAGCGGCCTCCCGGGGCTGCGGCGAGCCCGCCCGGCCGCAATACCAGCACGGAGATCAGAACACCGAAGGCGGCAGCGGTGGCATAGGCGGGAGAGACCAGGGCCCCGAAGAATGCAGTGAACAGGCCAAGCGCGATTCCCGCGACATAGGAGCCGGTGACGCTGCCGATGCCGCCGAGGACGACAACGACAAAGGTGATGATGACCTCGTCGAAGCCCATCGAAGTCAAGATCGGCGTACGCGGCGCCACCAGCGCACCGGCTAGCGCGACGGCCGCCCCCTCGAAAGCGAAGACCGCGAAATAGACCTTCTTGACGTCGATCCCCGCCAGCAGCGCCAGCGGCGGGTCTTCTGCGACCATGCGTGCGGTGCGGCCGATTCCGGTATTGTCGATGACGTATTTGAGGATCGCGAAGAAAGCCATGGCGACCAGAACGATCGCGATGTCCTGCCATGTGAACCAGAGGTCGCCCCAGTAGATGTCGCGCGTCGAGAGCGGCGTCTCCAGGATCTGCCCGGTCGAGCCGAAGATGAGCCCTGCCGCGCCATGCAGCACATAGCCGAAACCCAGCGTCACGATCATGATCGAGACGAGGTCCTGCGCGAGCGTCAGCCGCAGCATCACGCGCTGCATGATGTAACCGACGGCGACGCCGGCCATCATGGCGACGGGGATCGCGGCGAGATAGGGCAGCCCCAGACGCGAGACCGAAAACCAGGTCATGAAGGCGCCGAGCATGTACATCTGGCCGTGGCCGAAGTTCACGAGTCGGGCGACGCCGAGCAGCACCGTCCAGCCGATCGCGATCAGGGCATAGGCATGGCCAAGCACCAGGCCGTTGATGAGCTGTTGCGTCAGGTTCATGCCGCATGCGCTCCCAGATAGGCTTCGGCGATACGGGGATCGTCTCGCATGGTGGCGGCCGGACCCTCCGCAATGACGCTGCCCCGCTCGAGCAGGACGAGACGGTCGACGACCTCGATGGCAGCGCTGACGTTCTGCTCGACGAGCAGCACGGCAAGCCCGTCATCGGCGAGCTGCCTGACGGTCTGCAGGACGGTCGCCACCAGCCGGGGCGCCAGTCCGATCGAGGGTTCGTCGAGCAGCAGTGCAGAGGGACCGAGGCGCAGCGCGCGGGCAATTCCGAGCATCTGGCGCTCGCCGCCCGAAAGCTGCGAGCCGAGATGCCCGCGCCGTTCCTTCAGGCGCGGGAAGAGGTCGTAGATCTCCTCGACCGAATAGGCTTTCCGCCCATCCGGAACCGCACCGATGCTCGCGCTGGCCAGATTCTCTGCCACGCTCATCGTGCCGAAGATCAGCTTGCCCTCCGGGATGAGGAGCAGCCCCTTGCGGACCCGCGCGAAGCTGGGAAGCAATGAAATGTCCTGCCCCTCGAGGATCACCTTGCCGGTGATGCGCGGTCGCCCGCGCGACCAGCCCAGCAGGGAATTGACCAGGGTCGACTTGCCGGCGCCGTTGGCGCCGACCACGCCGACGAGTTCGCCGCGCGCCACCGCAAGATGTGGCACGGCCAGCGCCTGGTTGCCGCCATAGGCGACGACGAGATCGTGGGTTTCGAGAATCGCGCTCATGCCGTGCGCCCCAGATAGGCCTCGAGGACGCGGCGGTCGGTCTGGATTTCGCGGGGCGTCCCCGTTGCGAGCAGCCGGCCCTGGTCGAGCACGACGATTCGGTCGGCGACCCCCATGATCAGGTCCATGTGATGTTCGATCACGACCAGCGCGAGACCTTCATCACGAAGCGCACGCAGCAGGGCGACCAGCTTCACCATGTCGGCGCCGCCGAGACCCGCTGCCGGCTCGTCGAGCATCAGCACGCGCGCGCCCGATCCATACGCCAGAGCGATCGAGAGCAGGCGCTGCGAGCCGTAGGGTATGTTGCCTGGCCGCAAATCATGCAGCTCTTCCGGGATGCCAAAACGCACGAGCACGGCGCGCCCAACCTCGCACGCCTCGCGGCGGGCGGCAGCCTCACGCCAAGGCATCAAGGCCGTCGCGAGAAGGCCCGTTCCGAACCTGTCCTGCATCACGGTCAGCATGTTCTCCGCGACCGTGATGTCATGAAAGAAAGCGTTCTGCTGGAAGGCACGCTTGAGGCCGCGCGCAGCGAGTTGGCTGGCGGGGATCGCCGTCACGTCATCGCCGTCGAGCGCTACGCGGCCGCGCCGGACCGTCATATGCGTCACGGCGTCGTAGCAGGAGCTTTTACCCGCGCCATTCGGGCCGATGATGCCCAGGATCTCTCCGCGGTTGACGTGCCAGCTCACCGCGTCAAGCGCCACGAGCGCCCCATAGGTGACACCCAGTCCCTCGACGCTCAGAAGCGGTGCGTTCGGTGCGGTCATCGGTGTGCGTTGTCCGGTGGCCAGGGGCGAGGGTCTGCCGGAGATGGCTCCGGCAGGCGGTTCGGTCGGGGCGATCGTGCGATGAGGCAAAATCAGCCCTTTGCCGTATCCACCACGAGCTTCTGGCCCTTGACCGTGAAGAGGTAGTGCCGGCTCTTGAGCTGGCCGTTGGGCTCGAACGCCATCTCGCCGAAGATCGTGTTGGCGAAGGTGCCGCCGCGGATGCGGTTGGCGACCGGCTCCTTGTCCAGCGATTTGACCTCGTTGGCAGCCTGAGCCCAGGCCTCGAGCGCCCCTGCGCCCAGTGCCATGAACTTGTCGGGCGTGTACTTGAACATCTCCTCCGTCTTGGCGACGAATTCCTTGTTGCGTGGGTTCGAGGCGAAGGGCTCGACGTCGGGGAAGTAAATGTCGGCTCCGACCAGCCCCTCGGAGGCTTCGCCGGCGATCTTGATCACGCTCGGCGCGATGGTGCCTACGGCTGCGACGAGCTGTCCGGGCAGCCGGCTCTGTGAGGCCTGCCGGATCAGGGCCGGCATGCCGAGACCCTCATTGGCGTTTATCGCGATGGTCACGTCGGGCCTGGCGCCGCGGACATTGGTCAGCGCTACGCGGAAATCCGCCTGGGCGAAGGGGAACTTCTCCTCCGAGACCTTCTCGTAATCATAGTTGAGCTTCTTGAGTTCCGCCTCGATCGAGGCCTGAGCGCCGTTGCCGTAAGCGTCATTCTGCGTGAGGAAAGCGACGCGCTTGGCCTTGGCGATGTTGGCGATGTAATTCGCCATGACCGCCCCGTCCTGCGCGTTCGAGCTGTTCAGCCGGATGGCGAGCTTGTTGCCCTCGCCGGAGAGGATCGGGTCGGCCTTTGAAATCGCCGTGATGTCGAGGATGCCGGCGCGGTTGATGACCGGCTGCATCGCAAGCGTCACCGGGCTGTTCCAACCCTCGATGATCACCGAGACACCTGCCGAGATCAGCTCGTTGGCGCGGGACACGCCGACGGCAGGGACCGATTCGTCGTCACGCGCCATGATCTCGATCTGCCGGCCCATTACGCCGCCCTTCGCATTGATCAGGGCCGCCATGGACTGGATCGCCTGCGTGACATGCTGGCCCTGCGGACCCGCGCCGCCGCTGAGCGGCATGATCACGCCGACCTTGATCGGGCCCGAAGCGCCTTGGGCGAAGGCGGTGCGGCTGGCGAGCAAGCCGGCGGCGGCTCCCAGCAATGCTGTGCGTCGTGTGACGATCAGTTGGTTTGACATGCATTCCTCCCTGGATATTCCGGACTTTTCGTCTCTATCGCGAACATACCGATAGGTATGTCGCCCTGTCAACCGTACCTGTGCCGATGCGGTGGCGGGCGAGGCGTCGTGGAGGTCGACGATGCCGTGTAGGGCAGCATTGCTGCCATAAACTTCGCAGATGCAGCATTTCATGTGATTTGCTGCCTCCCAAATCGCAGGTGAGCCGAAACCGTTGGTAACCTCTGCGCTCGCCTGGCATCTGCAATTGCGATCCAAGGAGCCTCAGAATTGCCCCTTGCAAAACATACCCAAGAGTATCTACCTTTGCCGCCATGTCCGATGACATCCTCTCCAGGCGCGCTGGCGCTCCCGTGCTGTCCGCTGTGGTCGACGGGGTCCTGACCCTGACGATCGAGCGCCCGGAAGCCCGCAACGCGCTCAATCCCGAGATTTTGTCTGCGCTCTCGGGGGCGATGGCGGCTGCGGCACTGGATCCTTCGGTGCGCGTGATCGTGCTGGCCGGCGGCGCCGACTTTTCGGCTGGTGCCGATATCGACGTGATCGCCGGTCACAATCCGGCAAGCTATCTCGCCTCGCCGACGCGCCGTGCATTCGACGCGATCAGGGCCTGCGAGAAGCCGATGATCGCAGCCGTGTCGGGCTACTGCCTCGGCGGTGGCTGCGAACTGGCGCTTGCCTGCGACATCATCATTGCTGCCGATACTGCGGTCTTCGGCCAGCCGGAGATCAATCTCGGCATCATTCCAGGGGCAGGCGGCACGCAGCTGTGGCGTGAGCGGACCGGGTCTGGACTTCAGGCGCTCGCGGCCTTTGAGGGCGGCCTGATCGACGCTTTCGCGGCGCGCCGGTCCGGTCTGGTCGATGCTGTCGTGCGGGCTGAATATCTGGGCGCTCATGTGCGGCGGCGGGCGCGGGCGATGGCGGAAAAGGCGCCGCTGGCCACGGCCACCATCAAAGCGGCACTGCGCGCCCGGGGCCGGATGTCGCTGGACGCCGCGCTCGCCCATGAGGTCGCGCTGATGGCCGGCCTGCTCGCCACCGAGGATGCCAAGGAAGGCACCCGTGCCTTCCTCGAGAAGCGCCCTCCGCGCTACGGAGGTCGTTGATGGCCGGCGAACTGCTTCGGATCGTCATGGACGGCGACGATGCCGCCTTTGCCGCTGCCCTGCGCAAGGCGTTCCGGACGCCCGGGGCCTCGCCAGTCCTGATCGGAGGCGATCTGGGCGCCCTGCTGCACGATGCGAGCAGCGCGGCCGCATGGCTGACGCTGGTCGTCGAGGCGCCCCGTCCGATGATCGCGGATTGCGCCGGGGTCCTGGGCCAGCGCGGGCTTGCCCTGCTGCTCGCCGCCGACGTCGCGAGCCTGAGGCCGGACTCGGCGCTGGCCGAGGGCTGGCGCGATACGCCCGGGCTCGCAGCGCTTGCTGTGCGTCGCGGCGGCCGGAAGCTGGCCCGTGCTCTTCTGCTGGACGCACCCGCGACGCTCGATGATCTGGTGGTGGTCGGTCTGGCGAGCCGGGAGCTGCCAGAGGTTCTCGTGGAGCGCTTCGATGCCGGTTTCGGCAGTCGCAAGCGAGCCCTCAGGGCTGCGCTCGAATTGCCGTTCGCTGAGGCGCTTGCATTCGATCTCACAGGTCTCGACGAGGACGACGCGGCATGAGCACCGATCCTCGCTTCGACGGGCCCGGCCCTGACGATGTCTTCGCCGCAGCGCTGCACGAAGGCCGCATCACCCTGCAGCAGTGCCGGGCCTGCGCCACGACGCGGCACCCCCCCGCGCTGGTCTGCGCGGCGTGCGGTTCGGCCGATCTCGGCTGGATCGAGCCTTCCGGACGCGGCACGGTGTATTCCACGACGACGGTGCGGGAGCGCGATGGCGCCTACAATGTCGCGATCATCGAGCTTGCGGAGGGGGCACGGCTGATGAGCCGGGTCGACGGCATCGCGCCCGAGGCGGTCGCGATCGGCCTTGCCGTGTCGGCCCGGATCGTCGCGGAGCCGCAGCCGCATCTCGTCTTCCACCCTGCGGGAGACGGGGCATGAGCGCGTTGCGTGGCAAGACCGCGATCGTCGGCGTGGGCAACACGAAACGCTGGAACGCGCCGGGGCGGACGCCTTTCGATCAGGCGCAGGAAGCCGCCGTGCTCGCGCTGGAGGATTGCGGGCTCTCCCTGAAGGACGTCGACGGGCTGTTCTGCTCGATCTCCTCCTCGGGCCTGCCGATCCTGAACATGGCGGAGAAGCTCGGTATCAGGCCCCGCCATGCCGACGGGACGATGGTGGGCGGCGCCTCCTTCCTGTTTCACCTGCAATCGGCCGCCTCCGCGCTGGTCCATGGGCTCTGTGACGTGGCCCTCGTGGTCTATGGTTCGAACCAGCTCAGCGCCGGCGGCAAACTCGTCTCGATGCCGGATCCACAGCCCTACGAGGCGCCCTATCGGCCGCGCTATCCGATTTCGAGCTATGCCCTCGCTGCCGCGCGGCACATGCATGATTACGGCACGACCCGCGAGCACCTTGCCGAAGTCGCTCTCGCGGCCAGGGCCTGGGCCAACCTCAACCCGCACGCCTACGCACGCGGCCCGCTGACGCGCGACGAGGTGCTGGCCTCGCGCATGGTCAGCGATCCGCTGACGAAGGCCGATTGCTGCCTCGTGACGGATGGCGGCGCGGCACTGATCCTGACACGGACCGAACGTGCGAAGGATCTGCGTGCGAAGCCGGTCTACCTCCTCGGCACGGGAGCGTGTGTCAGTCACCGCCAGATCGCAGCGATGCCCGACCTCTCGACCACGGCGGCGGTCGAGTCCGGGAGGCTGGCCTATGCCGCCGCAGGCATCGCTGCGCGCGATGTCGATCATGTCATGCTCTACGACGCCTTCACGATCACGACGCTGATGTTCCTCGAGGATCTGGGGTTCTGCGCCAAGGGCGAGGGCGGAGCGTTCGTCGCCAGCGGCGCGATCGCGCCCGGCGGCTCGCTTCCGGTCAACACGAATGGCGGCGGCCTCTCCTGCAATCATCCCGGCATGTACGGGCTCTTCACCGTCATCGAGGCCGCGGAGCAATTGCGCGGCGCCGCCGGGGCCCGGCAGGTCGAGGGCTGCGAGGTCGCGCTGGCGCATGCCAATGGCGGGGTTCTCTCCAGCCAGGCCACCGCGATCCTGGGCACGTCCGCGACGCTTTGACAGGACGAAAGGAGATCACATGAACGAGCAGCCGAACGGCATGTTGACCGGAAAGGTCGCGATCGTCACCGGGGCGGGGCAGGGCGTCGGCCGCGCCATCGCCGAGGGCCTGGCGAAGGCCGGTGCCTCGGTCGTCGTCAACGATGTCGGCGTCACGCTGACCGGAGAAAGCGAAAACGCCTCAGCCGCCGATGAAGCCGCTGCAGCAATTCGCGCAGCCGGCGGGCGGGCCGTCGGCAACCGCGACTCGGTGGTCGAGACCGACAGCGCCAACCGGATCGTCCAGCAGGCACTCGACAGCTTCGGGCGCATCGACATCGTCGTCAACAATGCCGGCATCCTGCGCGACGCCATCTTCCATCGCATGACGCCCGACGAATGGCGCGCTGTCATCGATGTTCATCTGCACGGTTCCTTCAACGTCAGCCGTGCCGCCGCGACCTATTTCCGCCAGCAGGCGAGCGGGTCCTTGATCCATATGACATCAACCGCGGGCCTGATCGGCAATTTCGGGCAGGCGAACTACATGGCTGCCAAGCTTGGAATCGTCGGCCTGTCACGCTCGATTGCGATGGACCTGCAGCGCTTCAACGTCCGCTCCAACTGCATCGCGCCCTTCGCGTGGAGCCGGATGGTCTCCTCGATCCCGACCGAGACCGAGGCCGACAAGATCCGGGTCGCCAAGCTCAAGCAGATGACCCCGGAAAAGATCTCGCCGATGGTCGTCTTCCTCGCCTCGGATGCCGCCAGCGGGGTGTCCGGCCAGGTCTTCGCCGTCCGCAACAACGAGATCTTCCTGATGAGCCAGCCGCGACCTGTGCGTGGCCTGCATCGCGGGGATGGCTGGACGCCGGAGGCGCTGGCCGAGCAGTTGCCGGGTGCGTTCGGCCCCTCTCTGACTCCGTTGGAACGCTCGGCGGACGTGTTCTCCTGGGACCCGGTCTGACCATGGCGCTTGATCCCGGCAAGCTTTACGCGCTCGATTTCCCCGAGATCCGTCAACGCTATTCCTGGCGCGACAGCGTGGTCTACGCGCTCGGACTCGGCTTCGGTCTCGATCCGCTCGACGAGGGGCAACTCGCCTTCGTCGACGAGACAAAGCTCAAGGCCGTGCCGACGATGGCCAATGTGCTTGCCTATCCCGGATTCTGGATGCGCCACCTCGATACCGGCATCGACTGGGTCAAGGTCGTCCATGGCGAGCAGGCGATGACGATGCACCAGCCGCTGCCGCCTGAGGGCGAGATCGTCGGTCGTACGCGCATTGTCGATATCGTCGACAAGGGGCCGGGCAAGGGCGCGCTGGTCTATGCCGAGCGCGAGATCAGGAATGGGGCGGATGGCGTCTTGCTGGCGACCCTGCTCCAGACCGTCTTCTGCCGCGGCGATGGCGGCTTCGGCGGCAAGAGTGAAAGCCCGCGCAGGCCTCACCCCACACCCGACCGGGCTGCGGATCTTTCCATCGCGCTGCCGACCCACCCGCAACTCGCATTGATCTACCGGCTGTCGGGCGACCTCAACCCGCTCCACGCCGACCCGGCGACCGCGGCCAAAGCCGGCTATGAACGGCCGATCCTGCATGGTCTGGCGACCTATGGCATCGCCGGCCATGCCCTGATGAAAGCGCTATGCGGATACGAGCCCGGCCGCTTCCGCGCCATCGACGCCCGCTTTTCGGCACCGGTCTATCCCGGCGAGACGATCACGACCGACATCTGGCGGGAAGGCGAGGGGCAGGCGGCCTTCCGCTGCCGTGTCGCCGACCGCGACGCCACTGTCATCGCCAACGGACGCTTCACCTACGACGCCTGAGACGACAATGAGGGCCGGCTCATGAGGCCGGGCCGGGAGGACGACCATGGATTTCAGCCTGAGCGAGGAGCAGCGCGCGCTCCAGGACAGCGCGCGACGCTTCGCCCGCAATGAACTCGGCCCGCTCGCCATAGAGGTCGAGAAGACCGCCCATCCGGTGCCGCGCGCCTGGATGAAGCGCTATGCCGATCTCGGCTTCTTCGGCATCAACACCCGCGAGGAGCATGGCGGCCTCGGCCTGCCGCTGCTCGACGCGCTGCTGGTGATGGAGGAGTTCGCCAAGGTCTCCGTCGGCGTCGCCTTTCCCGTCTTCGAATGCTGCGCCGGTCCCGTGCGCATCGTCGAGGCTCTGGGTCAGCCCGCACTCGCGCAGCGCGTGGTGCCGCAGGTGGTGGCGGGCGAGATGCTCGTCGCGATCTCGATGTCGGAGCCCGATGCGGGCACCGCGCTCACCGATCTGCGCACGACGGCGCGCTTCGAGGGCGACATGATCGTGATCGACGGTGCCAAGCGCTGGTGCTCGGGCGCCGGCCACTCCGAAGGCTATGTCGTGTTCTGCCGTTTCGACGGCGTGCCAGGCGCCAAGGGTGTCGGCGCCGTCTTCGTTGACCGTGACACGCCTGGCCTCAGCTTCGGCCAGCAGGAAGAGTTGATGGGCTTTCGCGGGGTGCCCTCGGCCGACATGAATTTTGATGCGGTGCGCGTGCCGCGCGAGCAGTTGCTCGTGGGGCCGGGCGGCTTCGGCAGCCTGATGGGCCTGTTCAACATCGAGCGGCTGGGCAACGCGACCATGGCGCTCGGCGTCGCCGCCGGCGCGCTCGAACAGGTCACGACCTACGTTCAGGAGCGCAAGCAGTTCGGCAAGGCGATCGTCGATTTCCAGGCTGTGCAGATCCGGCTCGCCGAGATGGCGATGAAGGTCGAGGCCGCACGGCTCCTGATCCACCGCGCCGCGGCCAATGCCGGCAACGGACTGCCGGCTTCGCGCGAGGCTGCGCTGGCCAAGTGCTTCGTCAACGAGGCGACACGGGAGGTCACGGGAACAGCGCTGCAACTCATGGGCGGTTACGGCTACGCCAAGGAATACGGCATGGAGCGCCGTCTGCGGGATGCCTGGGGTTGGGGCATCGCTGGCGGCGCGATCGACATCCAGAAGGTCAATATCGCAGCGGATCTCGTCGGCCGCCGCTTCGATCAGAGGCGCTGAGCGCGTTGATGCGGCGTGTCCTCATCGCAGGCGCCTCGGGCGTCATCGGCCAGCCGGCGGTGGCCGCCTTCGCCGCCGCGGGCTGGGAGGTGATCGCTGTCTCGCGTCGTCCACCGGATCTGCCTGCCTCGCCCGCATGGCGGCATTTGCCGGTGGATCTGGGCGACCCCGACGCCTGCATCGCTGCCGCGCGGGAGGCCGGGCCGGTCACCCATGTCGTCTACGCCGCTCTCTATGAAAAGCCCGGCCTCGTCGCCGGCTGGCGCGACGAGGAGCAGATGGCGACCAATCTCGCCATGCTGCGCAATCTGATGACGCCGCTGCGCGAGCGCGGCGCGCTCGATCACCTCAGCCTGTTCCAGGGCACCAAGGCCTACGGCGTCCATCTGAAGCCGATCGCCTCGCCGGCGCGCGAGAGTTGGCCGCGCCATCCGCATCGCAACTTCTACTGGCTGCAGGAGGACTGGGCCAAGGAGCACCTGGCCGCGCACGGCACGGCGGTCACCATCTTCCGCCCCCAAGTGGTTTTCGGCGATGCGGCCGGTGTCGCGATGAACATCGTGCCGGTGCTGGGAACTTTCGCCGGCCTGTGCCGGGAGCTCGGCCGGCCCTTCGCCTACCCGGGCGGGCCGGGTTACCTGCTTGAGGCGGTCGACGCGCGGCTCATCGCTCGCGCCCTGCTGTGGGCGGCGGAGGCACAGGGCGCCCGTAACGAGACGTTCAACATCACCAATGGCGACGTGTTTTCCTGGCCCGACATGTGGCCGGTGATCGCGGATGCGCTGGGTCATGCTCCATCGGAGCCGGAGCCGTTGGGGCTCGGCGAATGGCTCCCGGCGCAGGAGCAGATCTGGGCGCGCGTCGTCGCGCGGCACGGACTTCGACCATCGTCACTGGCCGCGCTTCTCGGCCAGTCGCACCATTACGCCGACTTCACGATGGCGACGGGCGCGATCCGGCCGCCGCCGCCAGCGCTGGTCAGCACGATCAAGCTGCGCGAGTCCGGCTTTGCAGACTGCATCGACACCGAGCGGATGTTCCGCGAGCTGATCGGGGCGCTGATCGCCCGCCGGGTCATCCCTGGACCGGAGAAGGAGAGACGCCGATGACAACCCGCCGCTGGGTCAACCGTCCCGAAGGCTCGAATTGGGGCGATTTCGGCCCCGACGACCAGATCGGCAGGCTCAACCTGTTGACTCCGGAGCGACGCCGCGCCGCAGCCGCCGAGATCCGGGAGGGCATGGCCTTTGCCCTTAGCCTGCCGCTTGATTACCCCGGCGGCAACGAGTTGTTTTCGCTGCGGCGCGAGCCGGTCTTCCGCCACGAGAAGCGCGGTGACGGTCACAACTTCAACTTTCGCCTCTCCCATGTCTGCAGCGAGTTTTGCGACGTCGTGTCGGACGATGCGGTGCTGATCTACCTGCAATACTCGACACAATGGGATGGCTTTGGCCATGTCGGCCAGATGTTTGACGCCGACGGCGATGGGGTGGCGGAAAAGGTCTACTACAACGGCTATCGCGGCGGCATCGACATTGTGGGACCTGACGATGCCGAGCGCGGCTTCGGCGCCCATAAGCTTGGCATCGAGAACTTTGCCATTGCCGGCGTGCAGGGACGCGGGGTGCTTGTCGACCTGGAGGCAACCTACGGGCGACAGCGCGCGCTGATCGGCTATGACGAGTTGATGCGCCAGCTCGACGTGCAGAAGGTCACGGTCGAGACCGGCGATTTCCTGTGCCTGTATACCGGCTTTGCCGACCTCATCCTCGAGATGAACCGGAAGCCGGATGGGGACGTGCTCTCGCGCTCCTGTGCGGTCCTCGACGGGCGCGATACCCGCCTGCTTGACTGGATCACACAGTCGGGGCTGGTGGCGATCTGCGCCGATAATTTCGCGGTCGAGGCGTATCCGGCGCGGCCGGCGGTGGGCGAGAGCTTCCCTGGCCTGCCGTTGCACAATCACTGCCTGTTCAAGCAGGGCATCCATCTCGGAGAGCTCTGGTACTTTGCCGAGCTGGCCCAATGGCTGCGCGCCAATGGGCGCTGGCGATTTATGCTGACGGCACCACCGCTGCGGCTTCCGGGGGCGGTGGGCTCTCCCGTGACGCCCATTGCGACCGTCTAGATCGCCACACAAGGGGATCTGAAGGCCGTGAAAATCGAGCTTGGAAATCAGAGTCTGTTCGAAAGTGGACACACCCGTAGCGCCAGACATGGCCCTCGAAAATCTGGTTGACCAAGGTCCACCACTGCGCTGCGCGAAAGAGCCTCGGTGATCTCAAAAACAGTCAAATTCCCACGACAATGTCGTTCTTTGGCTCGTTTTGAGAGTGTCTCAGAACCCCAGTGCCCAGCCACTTTGGTGGCTGGGGTACTTAAGTCACTGAGATTGCTCGCGGCGCCGAAGCGGACTACACATCTTGGCCTCACGCTCCCTTCTGAACGGAAGCCACGCCATGTCCGCCAGCCAGACCAAGCCGATCGACCTGTATTACTGGCCCACTCCGAACGGGCACAAGATCAGCATCATGCTGGAGGAATGCGGGCTGCCCTATCAGATCGTGCCGGTGAACATTGGCAAGGGCGACCAGTTCAAGCCGGAATTCCTGGCGATTTCGCCCAATAACCGCATGCCCGCGATCATCGACCCGGAAGGCCCGGACGGCCAGCCGATCTCGGTCTTCGAATCGGGGGCGATCCTGCAATATCTCGGTCGCAAGACCGGCCAGTTCTACCCGACCGACGAGCGCGCCCGCGTCTGCGTCGACGAGTGGCTGTTCTGGCAGATGGGCGGCTTCGGGCCGATGCTGGGCCAGACCCATCATTTCCGCATCTACGCGCCCGAGCCAGTGCCCTATGCCATCGAGCGCTACACCAATGAGAGCAACCGGCTCTATGGCGTGCTGAACCGGCGGCTCGAGGGGCGCGACTACATCTGCGGCGATTATTCGATCGCCGACATGGCCTGCATCGGCTGGGCCCGCGGCTGGGAAAAGCAGGGCCAGGATCTCACCCACTTCCCCCATGTCGCGCGCTGGCTCGACACCATGATGGCGCGCCCGGCCGTAGTGCGCGGCCTCAAGGTCGGCGAGGAACTGCGCAACCCTGCCGGCATCAGCACGCCGGAGGAGAAGGCGATCCTGTTCGGACAGAAGGCACGCTGATCTAGACCGACACCTGCGTCGTCGTCCTTGCCAAGCCGCGCAGCGGCGCAGGCCGGGATCCATCATGGGGCTGCGGCGGTGCTCGATGATGGATCCCGGCCGACCTGCGGCCGTCCAGGATGACGGGTTCAGTGCCCCTCGGCGCCGCCGCTCAGTTCGCGCGGTTCCAGACCACCGAGCGGCAGATCAATCCGCCGAGCACGCAGCCGGAGGTGGTCAGCCTGTCGCCGGCGAGCGTCATCGTGCCGGAATAGGTCTTGCCGTCTTCCGGGTTGAAGGCGCTGCCGCTCCATTTGCCGTCGCCCGAGGGCTTCATGTCGTAGAAGATCCGCTGGCCGACCTTGGCCGGTCCGGATGTATCCTTGAGCCAAGCGAGTGTGCCGCATATCGCCTCGCCGCATTTGGCAAAACGCACGCGCGAAGCGCCGCTGTCGCGCAGCCAGGTTCCCGCGACATCCTGGGCGATAGCCGCACCGCTCGATGCGAACCCGAGGGCGATGAGGCTGAAGGCGGCAAGTCCGGCGCGGCGGCCGTTGCATCCGATCGACATGGCAATCCTCCCTGTTCGACCATGCTATGCTGCATGGTTCACATATGAACTATACCGAGGCGCTGCCGCCGTCAAAGGCCGCCGCAGCGGGGAAGGATGCAGGCGCCCCGGGCGGTCATCCCTGCGGGCTTCCCGGCGGAAGGGTGAATCCTCCGTCAACGAACCTGGCGGCATTCGCCGCATGAACCCTTGAAAAGATGAGGGTTTTCGGGTTTCGAGGATGAATCGTCGGTTGATTTAACCGCTCGCTCATCTCTCGTTGAGTTTCGATTCATCGCGAATTTTAGCGCCAAATTTAAGCGTCGGCGATCATTCTCGTCATCACAAGCCGGGGCCTTTGGACGGGTGGACGGCGGCGAAAACAAAAGGGTGGTTGTCATGGCACGCATGGAAATGAGCGCGGTTCCCGCTTCTCTGGTGGTCCCCAGCGAGGCGTCGGCGCAGGCCTATTACGAACTCGGGCTGATGTATGCGGTCGGCCGGGGTATCCCGGTGGATCTGGTCGCCGCCCAGAAATGGTTCAACGTCGCCCAGGCGCGCGGCTGCGGCCGGGCCGCCGCCCACCGCCAGGAACTGGCGCTGGAGATGACGCGCGACCAGGTCGCCCAGGCCCTGCGCGAGGCCCGCAGCTTCCTGACGCGCCACTGAAGCGCCCGACGCGTCGGGCGTGCGGACGAGCCTTGTGGGGCGGGGAGGGCGCGGCTATAAGCGCGCCACATTCTTCCCGAGTGACCCAAGGATCGACCGATGGCTGTTCAGCGTACCTTTTCCATTCTCAAGCCCGATGCGACCCGTCGCAACCTCACCGGCGCGGTCAACGCGGTGATCGAGAAGGCTGGCCTGCGCATCGTCGCCCAGAAGCGCATCCACCTGACCAAGGCTCAGGCCGAGACCTTCTATGCGGTTCATTCCGCGCGCCCCTTCTTCGGCGAGCTCGTCGAGTTCATGACCTCAGGCCCCGTGGTCGTGCAGGTTCTCGAGGGTGAAGACGCCATCGCCAAGTATCGCGACGTGATGGGCGCCACCAACCCGGCCAATGCCGCCGAGGGCACCATCCGCAAGCTCTTCGCCGAATCCGTGGGTGAGAACACCGCTCATGGCTCGGATGCACCCGAGGCCGCCGCGGTCGAGATCGCGCAGTTCTTTGCCGGCAACGAGATCGTCGGCTGATCGCAAAGCCTAAGCGGCTTTTCCGGATTGAAGGGGGCGGGTCGCAAACGACCCGCCCCCTTTTTTTGTCCGTGGCGCCGGTTACGGACCGCGCGTAACGCGCCGGCAACCACTCCGATCTAGAGAATCGTCGCGCCGAAATTGCGCTCAGGGTCCATTTCCAGCACGAGCCTGCCCGTCGGTTCGGCGGCCGGTCCGCCGCTGCGCGACAGCCAACGGCCTGAGCCGGGCTTGGCGCGGAGCGTGCCGTCGCTGACGATGACTTCGCCGCGGCGGATCACCGTTTCCGGCCAGCCTGTCACCGTGTAGCCGGCAAATGGTGTGAAGCCGGTGAGGTCGTGCATCGTCGCGTCGGTGATCGTGACCGTCCGGTCGGGGTCCCAGATCGCGATGTCGGCGTCGAAGCCGGGCTGGATCGCGCCCTTGCCCGGCAGATTGTAGATTCTCGCCGGCGCGGTCGCAGTCAGATCGACGAAGGCTTCCAGCCCGCGCCCGGCGAATTCCGGCCGGCCCTGCGAGACCAGGGCGTCGAACAGCAGCGGCAGGCGGGTTTCGAGCCCCGGAAGCCCATTGGCGATTTGCTTGAAATTGGGGCTGGGCCCGGCGGAGAGCTTGCCGCTCTCGTCGAAGCGATAGGGCGCGTGGTCGGAGGAGACGGTCTGGATGTCGCCCAGCGCCAGCGCCTGCCAGAGGGCGTCCTGGTCGGCGGTCTCGCGCGGCGGCGGCGAGCACATCCATTTGGCGCCTTCGAGGCCGGGCTTGTCGAGATCGGCCTTGGTCATGAACAGATACTGCGGGCAGGTCTCGGCGAAGACCTTGAGGCCCTGGCCGCGCGCCTGACGGATCACGGCGGCGCCCTCTGCGGTCGAGACGTGGAAGATCATGATCGGCTGGTCGATCAAAGCGGCCTGGGTGATCAGCCGGGTGAAGGCCTCCGATTCCGAACCGCGCGGATGGCTGATGGAATGGAATTTCGGCGCGGTGTAGCCGCGCTCGACCAGCTTCTTGCCCATCCACGAGATCATGCCGTGGTTCTCGGCATGGACGCAGATCAGGGCGCGGTGCTGGCGCGCGGTCAGCATCAAGTCGAGCAGCGGCTCGTCATCGACCTTGATCAGGTCGTAGGTCATGAAGACCTTGATCGAGGCGTGCCCTTCCTTGATCAGTTCCGGCAGGTCTTCCTTGATCGTCTTCTCGTCCGGGTTGGCGACGATCATGTGGAAGGCGTAGTCGATCAGCGCGCCGCGCTTCGCCAGCGCCGCATAGTCGTCGACGACCTCGCGGAGATCCAGGCCGCGATGCTGTGCGGCGAAGGAGACCAGCGTCGTGTTGCCGCCGAAGGCCGCCGAGGTCGTGGCGCTTTCGAAGGTGTCGGCGTTCATCAACCCGCCGGCCGAGACCTGCTCGACATGGGCATGGGTGTCGATGCCGCCTGGCACGACAATCTTGCCGGTCGCGTCGATCTCGGACGCACCCGCGCCGAGACCTGTCCCGATCGCCGCGATCGTGCCGTCCTTGACCGCGACATCGGCGACGAAACAGCCGGTCGCGGTGCCCACCGTGCCGCCGCGAATGACCAGATCATAGGCGAGGTCCTGAGGCTGCGGGGGCATGATGGTCTCCTTGGCGAATGTGGTGATGACAGCGTGACAGACGGGCTGTTGGCATGGACCATAGCAAAGCCCCGGCCAACAGCGACGCCGCCGGGCGCAGGGCCATGATCTCCTGGCGCAGGGTCTGCTCTTCGAACGCTGGGGCGCAAGCCCGCTTGCCAGCCGCCGCGAACACCGCTCTATCGCTGAGCATGACGATGACGCTGCAGGACGGACGCCACCCATGACCGTTTCCAAACGCGACGACGCGGTGCTGACGCTGGCGACGCTGGGTTGGTCGGAGTTCTTCGCCGGGCAATGCGGCCCCGACGACGCCGGGCTGTTGCCGGTGCGCGTCGCAACCGTGCATCGCGCCCGGATGAGCGCGATCGCGCCGCAAGGCCCGATCCGGCTCGAACTGCCGGTCCATTCCAACACCGGCGACTACACGGTCGGCGACTGGGTGCTGGTCGAGCCCGGCAGATATCTGCTGCGCCGCCTGCTCGATCGGCGCACCGTGCTGGCGCGCCGCACCGAGGGCAGCAGGATGCCGCAATATGCCGGCGCCAATATCGACACGCTGTTCATCGTCACCTCCTGCAATGCCGATTTCAACGTGGCGCGGCTGGAGCGCTATCTCGCGCTTGCCAATGAAAGTGGCGCGGAGCCGGTGATCCTGCTGACCAAGGCCGATCTCGCCGCCGATCCGGAGACCTATCGCGCGCAGGCCGCGGCGCTGCAGCGCGAATTGCCGGTGGTGACCGTCAACCCGCTGGGAGACGATGTCGAAACCGTGCTCGCGCCCTGGTGCGGGGCGGGGCGCACCGTGGCGCTGGTCGGCTCGTCTGGCGTCGGCAAATCAACGCTGGTCAATGCGCTGGCCGGGCATGAGCGCGAGGACGAGCAGCAGACCGGCGACATCCGCGCCCATGACGCCAAGGGCCGCCACACCACGACCTCGCGCTCGCTGCATGCGATCGCCGGGGGCGGCTGGGTCATCGATACGCCGGGCATGCGGACCCTCCATGTCAGCGATGCGGCGTCCGGCCTCGACACGCTCTTCGCCGAGATCAGCGAACTGACCCATCTCTGCCGCTTCCGCGACTGCACCCATGAGCACGAGCCCGGCTGCGCCGTGCAGGAGGCGGTGAAGCAGGGTCGCATCGACCCCGACCGCCTGGCGCGCTGGCGCAAGCTCGATGCCGAGAACACGGCCAAGACGCCGGATCCGAAAGGGGCCAGGGGCAGACGACGCTGAGCGGAAGCGCGCGCGTGCAGGCCGGCACCGCTTTCGTCTGGCGACACTTCCCCGGTTACGGGTTGCGCTGCCAGCGGATATCGAGCGCCCGGATGCGCGATGACAGGGTCGTCGGTCGCAACCCCAGCATCGCGGCGGCGCCGCCGGGCCCGCTGACCTTGCCGCCGCAGGCATCGAGCGCGGCCACGATGGCGGCCCGGTCGCGGATGCGGCGTTCGGCCTCGGTCTGGATCGAACCCGTTGCGGGGGCAGGGGGCTGCGATGGCAGGGTCCGGCCGCGGTCGCGCGGCAGATCAACGAAGAGCCGGCCATTGCGCGCCAGGATCGCGGCGCGCTCGATCACGTTTTGCAGCTCGCGCACATTGCCCGGCCAGTCATAGGCGCAGAGCTTGGCGACATCGCCCTCGCTGAGCGCCAGGCCCTCGACCTTGAGCTTGCGTTGGGCGCCTGCGAGAAAATGCAGCGCCAGCAGCGGAATGTCCTCGACACGCTCGCGCAGGGGTACCGAGACGATCGGAAAGACGTCGAGCCGGAAATAGAGATCCTCCCGGAAACGCCCTTCGCGCACCTCGCGGCGCAGATCCTTGTTGGTCGCGGCGATGATCCGGACATCGACATGGCGGGTACGCTCCTCGCCGACGCGCTCGAACTGGCGCTCCTGCAGGACCCGCAGCAGCTTGCCCTGCAGTTCGAGCGGGATCTCGCCGACCTCGTCGAGAAACAGCGTGCCGCCATCGGCGAGCTCGAAGCGGCCGATGCGGTCGCGCAGCGCCCCGGTGAAGGCGCCCTTCACATGGCCGAAGAACTCGCTCTCGAACAATTCGCGCGGGATCGCGGCGCAGTTGACGCGGATCAGCGGGCGGACATGGCGTTCGCTCGCCGCATGGATCGCGCTGGCGATCAGCTCCTTGCCGGTGCCCGATTCACCCGTGACCAGGACCGCCACATCGGTTCTGGCGACGAGTTCGACCTGGCTCAGGATCTTCTGGATCGCGCCCGAGCGGCCGACGACGCCGCGATGGTTGCGCTCCAGCGCCATCTCCTCCTGGAGATAGGCGTTCTCGCGCTGCAGCCGCTCGCGCAGGCTGTCGACCTCGGCGAGTGCCGCGCGCAGGCGCTCATCGGCCTCATGGCGCTGGCTGATGTCGCGGAAGATGATCACCGCGCCGACGAGCCGGCCCCGGTCGCGGATCGGCGTCGAGGTGTACTCGACCCAGAAGCCTGTGCCGTCCTTGCGGAAGAACATCTCGTTTTCAACGTGATGGACCGCACCGTCGCGAAAGGCGGCGTAGATCGGGCATTGCTCATGCGGGTAATGCTTGCCGTCGGGCCGGTGATGATGCACGCTGGCATGCATGTCGCGGCCGATGAGCTCGCCCGTCTCCCAGCCCAGCATCGCCTCGGCGGCGGGGTTGACGAAGCTGGTGCGGCCTTCCGCATTGACGCCGAAGATGCCTTCGCCCGCCGCGCGCAGGATCAGCTGGTTGCCACGCTCGATCTCCTGGAACAGCCGCTCGGTGCGGCGCCACTCGGCCATGCCGCTGCGAATGTAATCCTCGGCTTCAGCATCGAGATCGCGCCGATGCCGCGCGTCGAGATCGTGGAAGGTGAGGAGAATGCACGGCGCCGTCTCGGCTTCGTCCGCCGTCGCGGCTGGCGGCGCCTCCAGCCGCGTGCCGATGCATTCGACATGCAGCTGGGTCCCGTCGCGGCCGAGCGGCATCAGGGCGCGCGTCCAATACCGGCCCTTGTGCAGCACCGCCTCGGTGAACACCGTCAGGGCCGCGGCCTGGCCGGGGAACAGCGAGATGATCGAGGCATCGATCAGTGCACCGCCATCGGGCGAGAACAGCCGCCTTGCCTGATGGTTGGCGGCCCGGATGCGGCCCGACATCGTGTCGACCGCCAGCACGGCGTCCACCAGATGGTCAAACAGCGCCATGTCGTCGGATGAGCGGGCGATGAGGTCGGGCAATGCGACGCAACTCACGATATTTCGTCAATCGTATCACGATAATTCGTGATTGACGAGATTTCGTCAAGGGCTCGTCGCCTGCAAGCCCTTGAATTTCAAAGACGCGTGATCGCGTCGCGACTTGGCCCGACGCTTGCTAATCCTGAGTGACGACCAGCCGCCCATTCGATCAGCCGGAGGACCCGCGCATGGCCCTGTTCAAGAATCCGTTCGACGCCGATCGCCGCATTCGCGGAGGCTGCGATTGTGGCCGGCATGAGAGCCAGTCCGCCCATGAGCGCGCCATGCGGGCCGAGGCGGTCGAGGTCTCGGCCTCCGAGGACGGGCGCTACACCCGCGTCGTCGAGAACGCCGTGATGCGGGCGCTGTTTCCCCAGGACGAGCAGCGCCGCTTCTTCCTCAAGCAGGTCGGCGCGTCCACCGCCCTGGCCGCGATCTCGAGCCTGTTTCCGCTGGCGGCCGCAACCGAGGCCTTTGCCCAGGCGGTGCCCGAGAAGAAGGACCTCAAGGTCGGCTTCATCCCGATCACCTGCGCGACGCCGATCATCATGGCCTCGCCGATGGGCTTCTACGCCAAGCACGGGCTGAACGTCGAAGTGATCAAGACCGCGGGCTGGGCCGTGGTCCGCGACAAGACGATCAACAAGGAATACGACGCCGCCCATATGCTCTCGCCGATGCCGCTGGCGATCTCGATGGGCGTGGGCTCGAACCCGATCCCCTATACGATGCCGGCGGTCGAGAACATCAACGGCCAGGCCATCACGCTGGCGATGAAGCACAAGGACAAGCGCGATCCGAAGTCGTGGAAGGGCTTCAAATTCGCCGTGCCCTTCGACTATTCGATGCACAATTACCTGCTGCGCTATTATCTCGCCGAGAACGGCATCGATCCGGACACCGATGTCCAGATCCGTTCCGTGCCGCCGCCGGAGATGGTCGCAAACCTACGCGCCGACAATATCGACGGCTTCCTCGCGCCCGACCCGGTCAACCAGCGCGCGGTCTTCGACGGCGTCGGCTTCATCCACATTCTCTCGAAGGAAATCTGGGACGGGCACCCCTGCTGCGCCTTTGCGGCCTCGCGCCAATTCGTGACACAGACGCCCAACACCTATGCAGCGCTGCTCAAGGCGATCATCGATGCGACCGCCTTCGCCTCCAAGGCCGAGAACCGCAAGCAGATCGCCGAGGCGATCGCGCCCGCGAACTACCTCAACCAGCCGGTCACCGTGGTCGAGCAGGTGCTGACCGGGACCTATGCGGACGGGCTCGGCAACATCAAGCGCGACCCCAAGCGCATCGATTTCGACCCCTTCCCCTGGGAGGGCTTCGCGGTCTGGATCCTCACCCAGATGAAGCGCTGGGGTCAGATCAAGGGTGATGTCGACTACGCCAAGGTCGCCAAGGAGGTCTTCCTCCAGACCGACACGGCGCGGCTGATGCAGGAGGTCGGCCTGACTCCGCCGGCATCGGGCTCGAAGACCATCGTCGTGATGGGCAAGACCTTCGATGCCGCCAAGCCGGAGGACTACATCAAGAGCTTCGCGATCAAGCGGACGTGAGCCGTGACAACGCCCGTCCTCGAACCGCCGCGGCCACCGCTGCCGCCCTTCACGGCAGACAGCGCCAGCGTCAAGGCGCGCGCGGCCGAGGATGCCTGGAACAGCCGCGACCCCGACCGGGTCGCTGCTGCCTATACGCCCGACAGCCGCTGGCGCAACCGCTCGGAATTTTTCGCCGGGCGCGAGGCGATCGCCGCCTTCCTGCGGCGCAAATGGGCCGGCGAGCACGAGTACCGCCTGATCAAGGAGGTCTGGGCTTTCGAGGGGGCGCGGATCGCGGTGCGCTTCGCCTATGAATGGCATGACGGGGCCGACGCCTGGTTCCGTTCGCATGGCAACGAGCAATGGGAGTTCGCGAGCGATGGCCGGATGGCGCGGCGCGAGGCTTCGATCAACGATGTTGCGATCGACGAGGGCGCCCGGCTGTTCCGCTGGCCGTTGGGGCCCCGCCCGGTCGATCATCCCGGCCTGATGGAGCTAGGCCTGTGAGCGCGTCCCTCACCATCCGCGCGGCGGTGCTGTCGCTGGCGATCCTCGTCGTCTTCCTGACCGCCTGGCATGTCGCTACGCAGACCGGCGGCGGAGGGCCCGCCGCCAATATCGATCCCGAATACGCCAAGCTGATGGGCCTTGAGGTCACGCAGGGCAAATCCGCCATGCCCGGCCCGCTCGATGTCGGCGCCACGATCTGGGGCCATCTGCGCGATCCCTTCTACGACAAGGGGCCCAACGACAAGGGGCTCGGCATCCAGCTCGCCTATTCGCTCGGCCGCGTGCTGCTTGGCTATGCGCTGGCGGTTCTGGTGGCGATTCCGCTCGGGTTTCTCATCGGCATGTCGCCGCTGATCTCCAAGGCGCTCGACCCGTTCATCCAGGTCCTGAAACCGATCTCGCCCCTCGCTTGGATGCCGCTGGCCCTCTACACGATCAAGGATTCCGGCATTTCGGCGATCTTCGTGATCTTCATCTGCTCGGTCTGGCCGATGCTGCTGAACACCGCCTTCGGCGTCTCGGCGGTGCGCAAGGAATGGCTCAACGTCGCCCGCACGCTCGAGGTCGGCCCGATCAGGCGCGCCTTCACCATCATCCTGCCGGCAGCCGCACCGACGATCCTGACCGGTATGCGCATTTCGATCGGCATCGCCTGGCTGGTCATCGTCGCCGCCGAGATGCTCGTGGGCGGCACCGGCATCGGCTACTTCGTCTGGAACGAGTGGAACAACCTCTCGATCACCAATGTCATCGTCGCGATCTTCGTGATCGGCGTGATGGGCATGATGCTCGACCAGACGCTCGCGCGCCTGCAGCGCGCCGTCACCTATCCGGATTGAGGCGACATGAGCGACCGTTTCATTTCGATCGAGGGCATCGCCCGCCGCTATCCCAAGGCCGGTGGCGACGTCACGACCGTGTTCGAGGACCTCTGGTTCTCGATGCAGAAGGGCGAGTTCGTCTGCGTCATCGGCCATTCCGGCTGCGGCAAGACCACCGTGCTCAACATCCTGAACGGGCTCGATGCGCCCGATGACGGGGTCGCGATCGTCGATGGCCGGGCGATCGAGGGGCCCGCGCTCGACCGCGCCGTGATCTTCCAGGGCCATTCGCTGCTGCCCTGGCGCACGGTGCTCGGCAACGTGGCCTATGCGGTCGCGGCGCGCCATCGCGACTGGCCCAAGGCGAAGGTGGCGGCCCATGCCATGGCCTTCATCGAGAAGGTCGGGCTCAAAGGCTCGGAGCTGAAGAAGCCCTCCGAGCTGTCGGGCGGCATGAAGCAGCGCGTCGGCATCGCGCGCGCGCTCTCGATCGAGCCCAAGATGATGCTGATGGACGAGCCCTTCTCGGCGCTCGATGCGCTCACCCGCGGCACGCTGCAGGACGAGGTCCGCCGCATCTGCCTGGAGACCGGCCAGACCGCCTTCATGATCACCCATGACGTCGACGAGGCGATCTATCTCGCCGACCGCATCGTGCTGATGACCAACGGCCCGCAGGCGATGATCGCCGAGATCGTCGAGAACCCGCTGCCGCGCGAGCGCATCCGGACGGAAGTCCATCACCACCCCGACTATTACGCGCTGCGCAACCATCTGATCGATTTCCTGGTGGTGCGCTCGAAGACGTTCCGCGACGCGATCCCCGAAGGCTACGACCGCCGCCACCCGCCCGTGGTGCGGCCGACCGCCGGCGGGAGCGACCCCGGCACGGGGCGCAAGGCGGCGTGAAGAACCTTTCCCCTCGGCCCTCATCCTGAGGAGCCGCGAAAGCGGCGTCTCGAAGGATGCTTCAGAATGTACTGGAGCATCCTTCGAGACGTGCCTTCGGCACTCCTCAGGATGAGGGCTGAACCAATCCAACCCAAGGAGAACCACCCCATGAAGCGCGAAGAGCTCACCGAGAAGATCCTCGACATCAAGCGCGAGAAGGGCTGGAGCTGGAAATACATCACGGAAGAAATCGGCGGCATGTCCGAGGTGCTGATCGTCGGCGCGCTGCTCGGCCAGATGAAGCTGGTCAAGCCGCTGGCCGAGAAGGCCCAGGCGCTGTTTGGCCTCACCGAGAACGAGAAGCGCATGCTCAACGAGGTGCCCTATCGCGGCACCGGCACGCCGATGCCGCCGACCGACCCGCTGATCTACCGCTTCTACGAGATGGTGATGGTCAATGGCCCGGCCTGGAAGGCGCTGATCGAGGAGGAGTTCGGCGACGGCATCATGTCGGCGATCGACTTCAACATCGAGTTCGAGCGCGAGCCCAACCCCAAGGGCGACCGCGTCAAGATCGCCATGTCCGGCAAGTTCCTGCCTTACAAGTATTACGGCAACGAGCAGGGCATCCCCGATTACGGCTTCAAGGAAAGCTGATCGGCAAGCCGGTGGCGCTGGTTCCTCAGACGAAAACGGCCCCGCATCACTGCGGAGCCGCCTTCCGTCGGGAGCACGCGAGGGCTCGACCTTGGGACGCCGCCGATCCCGGCCAGGCAGGCCGGAGATGGGCAGCGTCGGCAGCTCTACGCGCTTGCGCCCCGTTGCGCCATGGGGATGGTGGCAGAATGGCGCCAACGCCATCTCGACGGCGATTTTGAACCGCAACGCAGCCATCCTGCCCGACCGGGTGAGGGGCTCACCCTCCAAAACGCATGGCAAATCCGCGCCCGCATCGACATGCGGGCGCTTCGACGGCGAGGGGCAGCGGAGCGCCGCGAGGCGCGAGGGTAGAGATCCGCAACCATTGAGCCAGGTCGCGGCGCGGGCAGATTGAGCCACTGCCCGCACGCCCCGGGGCGCTCCGCTTGTCGGCGTTCTTAAGTCTCCGGGCCGCGCTTATGGGGTCGAAGGCCAGCCTGCGCCGCGAGCCCTAGACGCCAGTTCCCCTCAGCGGGTTGTCGCGCCGTCAGGCATGGGACGCAGGCGTGAGCCATAAGACCTTTCCAGCGAGCTCCTCGCACAGGGATCGTAATGTCCCCAGGGCGGTGCCCCGAAGCCTCCCGAGTCCGGCTTGTGAGACCGGCC
>NZ_LJHQ01000040.1 GCF_001295925.1 Allobosea sp. AAP35
CCGCCTCCTCCGGAGGCGGGCCGCTCGCGTTTTAGCCGGGCGCGGCGCTTGACATAGCCTCCGCGAGGAGACGAGCCGCCGCCTCGGGCAGATCATCCGCGATCAGCCCTGGACCCAAGACCTCGCCAGTCCGACCGTGCAGCCAGACTGCCGCGCAGGCGGCCTCGAAGGCCGGCATGCCCTGCGCCAGCAGACCGGCGATCAATCCGCCGAGAACGTCGCCCGAACCAGCGGTTGCGAGCGCGGGCGTTCCCGTGGTGTTGATCGCTGCCCGACCGTTGGGGCAGGCGATCACCGTGTCAGAGCCCTTTAGGACGATGACCGCACCGCTGTGGGCGGCCGCGCGCCGGGCTTTCGCGAGCTTCGAATCCGCTTGGACAATATCCTCGACGGATCCAAACAACCGCGCAAACTCGCCTTCATGCGGGGTCATGACGCTTGCGGCGCCTCGACGCCGCAAGCCATGAAGCAAGGAGCCCGATTGTGCGATCAGGGTCAGCGCGTCGGCATCGAAAACGGCGGGCCTTTCGGTTCGCAGCACGGCCGCCACAGCCTCGCGCGCGCGCGCGTCGAGCCCCAGCGCCGGCCCGATCAACACGGCGGACAACCGAGGTTGCGCCAGCACCCGGCCCAACGCCTCGCCATCGGCGACCGAGCGTTGCATCAGCGCGTCGGGCCCACGTGCGGCATGGGCGCTGAGAGTTTCTGGCGGACAGGCGATTGTCACCAGACCTGCACCAACGCGCAACGCCGCACGCGCGCCCAGCCGAGGGGCACCGACGCCCTCCAATCCGCCCGCGACGACCAGAACGGTGCCGCGCCGAAACTTGTGCGTGTCGGCCGCGTGAATCGGCCACTCCGCCTGCCACAGCATCGGCGCGTTGCGGAACATGAAGGCCGGCCGGTCCGGCGGGAAGCCGTGCTCGATGCCGATGCCGATATCAGCCAAGGTCAGCGTCCCGCACAGAGCGCGGCCCGGCAATAGCAGATGGCCCGGCTTCGGGCGAAAAAAGGTCACGGTTTCGGTCGCGCGGATGACGGCGCCATCGTGACGACCTGTATCGCCCGACAGGCCGCTGGGAACGTCGACCGCGACCACCGGCCGCCCTGAGGCGGTGACAGCTTCGACCGCTAACGCGACCTCGCCGTCGAGGGGCCGCGTGAGACCGGCGCCAAACAGTGCGTCGACGATCAGCCCATAAGCTTCGGGGACGATCCCCGCGATCGGTTCGACCGAGCCTGTCCACAGCTGCGCCATGGTAGCGGCGTCGCCGGCCAGCCTGTCGCGGTCCCCCACCAAGCCCAGTGTTACCGGCCGTCCGCGCCGGGCCAGGAGACGCGCTGCGACAAAACCGTCGCCTCCATTATTGCCGGGGCCGCATAGCACGAGGATTCGCGCGCCAGGCGGCGTGCGCCGATCGACCGCGTCCGCGACCGCCTTCCCCGCCCGCTCCATGAGCACGGCACCGGGCGTCCCGGCGGCAATCGCGCTTGCATCGGCGGCGGCCATGCCGGCGACGTCGAGGAGGGCAAGGTCGGTGATGGCAGGGACGCTCATCGGCGCATCATCGGCGACAGGGCTTGCGGCGGCAAGGAGAACGCTCCATCCTCGATATGCACACATAAGAGGCTTTTGGCTATTTTATCAGCTGATTTCTGCATCATCATCGCGCAGACGTCCGTGGGCTGCCGCGTAGCGAGAGACAAGCGCCGATGCTATGAGCAAGGTAACGAGCCGACGAGTGCTCCGATCGGTCCGGTCTCATTGTGCAGGGTCGGTCGTTCGGGCGGGATGGCGGAGGAAGACGGTTCCGGCGTCATGCTGGAATCCGGTGCGATGACAGAGGGAGGTCGGTCGGCCCATGAAGAAGATCGAAGCGATCATCAAGCCCTTCAAGCTGGATGAAGTGAAGGAAGCGCTTCAGGAAGTCGGCCTGCAGGGCATCACCGTCCTCGAAGCCAAGGGCTTCGGGCGGCAGAAGGGCCATACCGAGCTCTATCGCGGGGCCGAATATGTCGTCGATTTCCTGCCGAAGGTGAAGATCGAGATCGTGCTCTCCGACGAGATGGTCGAGGGCGCCATCGAAGCGATCATGAAGGCCGCCCAGACCGGCCGCATCGGCGATGGCAAGATTTTTGTATCGACGGTGGAGGGGGCGATCCGCATCCGTACCGGCGAAACCGGCGCGGACGCGATCTGAGGCTCAACCCGTGCCCTGAGAGTTCGGTGATCCGGAGGTCGAGCGACCCCAGGGATCAATGAGTTGATAAACGACCACAAGAGGAATGCTGAGATGAAGAACGCCAAGGATGTCCTCAAGGCGATCAAGGACAACGACGTCAAATATGTCGATTTCCGCTTCACCGACCCGCGCGGCAAGTGGCAGCATGTGACGTTCGACGTCACCATGATCGACGAGGACATCTTCGCCGAGGGCACGATGTTCGACGGCTCCTCGATCGCCGGCTGGAAGGCGATCAATGAGTCCGACATGCTGCTGATGCCGGATCCGACGACGGCCTGCATGGACCCGTTCTTCTCGGCCGCGACCATGGTCATCACCTGCGACGTGCTCGAGCCGGCGACCGGCGAGCCCTATGGTCGCGACCCGCGCGGCATGGCCAAGAAGGCCGAGGCCTATCTCAAGTCGACCGGCATCGGCGACACGGTCTTCATCGGCCCCGAGGCCGAGTTCTTCGTCTTCGACGACGTCAAGATTGCTGCCGACCCTTATAATACCGGCTTCAAGCTCGACAATGTCGAGCTGCCCATCAACGGCATGACCGATTATGAGGGTGGCAATCTCGGCCACCGCATCGCCACCAAGGGCGGCTACTTCCCCGTCCCGCCGCAGGATTCGGCGCAGGACATGCGCGGCGAGATGCTGGCTGCCATGGCGGCCATGGGCGCCAAGGTCGAGAAGCACCATCACGAGGTCGCCTCCGCCCAGCACGAGCTTGGCCTGAAGTTCGACACGCTGACCCACATGGCCGACACCATGCAGGTCTACAAATACGCGATCCACAATGTCGCGCAGAGCTACGGCAAGACCGCGACCTTCATGCCCAAGCCCATCTATGGCGACAACGGCTCGGGCATGCATGTCCACCAGTCGATCTGGAAGGGCGGCAAGCCGATCATGGCCGGCAACAAGTACGCCGACCTGTCGCAGGAGTGCCTGTGGTACATCGGCGGCATCATCAAGCACGCCAAGTCCCTGAACGCCTTCACCAATCCGTCGACGAACTCCTACAAGCGCCTCGTCCCGGGCTATGAGGCTCCGGTGCTGCTTGCCTATTCGGCGCGCAACCGCTCGGCCTCCTGCCGTATTCCGTGGACGACCTCGCCGAAGGCCAAGCGCGTCGAGGTTCGGTTCCCCGATCCGATGGCAAACCCCTATCTCGCCTTCGCCGCGATGCTGATGGCCGGCCTCGACGGCATCATCAACAAGATCGATCCGGGTCCCGCCATGGACAAGGACCTCTACGACCTGCCGCCGCGCGAGCTGAAGAAGATCCCGACGGTCTGCGGTTCGCTGCGCGAAGCACTGGATTCGCTCAAGAAGGACAACGCCTATCTCAAGGCCGGCGGCGTCTTCAACGACGACTTCATCGAGAGCTATATCGAACTCAAGATGCAGGATGTGGCGCGCTTCGAGATGACGCCGCACCCGGTCGAGTTCGCGATGTACTACTCCTATTGAGGGTTTCGGCTGAGCCTTCACGGCCGGCCGCGAGCTTCCTCCCGACCGTGCGTTTCGCGGTCTAACTCAATAGCCGGGGCGTCACAGCCCCGGCTTTTTTGTGTCTTGGAAGCCTACCGCAAGGGGCGGACAGGGTTACCGCAAGTCAGCCGGTTGGCGGCTGGCCGTCGCGTCCGGCTGAACGCAAACTTAGCAATCTCGTGCCATAGAATCAGGCCGAGCCTCCTGTCGGATTCCAGGGACGCATGCCTTCATCCTCCCCCGTGGCGACCCCCGGCGTCGTCATCTTCGGCTCGGCGCGACCCATGACATGCGCCGTCATGGACTACGCCCAGCGGCTGGCCGAAGCGATCGATCGGCAGCGCCCCGGCTTCGTGACCCTGCGCATGATCGAACCCGACAGGCCGGCGGCCTTCGTCGGAGCGATCGCCGATGTCCTGCGCGAGGGGCAGATCGCGCATTTCCAGCTGCCGATCGAAGGATGGGGCAATGCGCTCCTGCCGGGTTCGGCGCTGATGGCCGCGCGGCTGATGACGCGTCGCGGCCGGATCGTGACGACGCTGCATGAATGGGCCTCGCTCAACCGTCTGCGTTATCTGTCGATGGTGCCCGACATCCTGGCGACGGACGGGTTCATCTTCGTGTCGCGACAGCAGCGCGAAAGCTTCCTCAAGACGCCGCTCGTCGGCACAGCGCGCAAGGCGGCAGCGACCGTCATTCCTATCGGGCCCAACATCATGCCTTCGCGGATCGACCCGCGTCGCGTCATGCAGGAGCGTGATCGCGTGCGCGGCCAGGGAGCGACGCAAGCCGACCTCGTCATCGGCTATTTCGGCGTGCTGTACGCCAGCAAGCGCCCTGACATGCTTCTGAGGGTGATCCAGGCCCTGCATCGGCGCGGGACGAAGGCGCGGCTTCTCGTCTGCGGCGACTTCCTCTGGGACAAGCCTCAGGACCGCGACGCCTTTCTGGGACTGGCAGCTGAGCTCGGGGTTATCGACTGGCTCGATTTCCGGGGCCGGATCGACGATCAGAGCGAATTGATGGAAACCCTGTCCGCGGCGGACGTTTTTTTGCTTCCGTTCACGGACGGGATCAGCACGCGCCGCAGCAGCTTCCTGGCTGTCAGCCAGCTCGCCACCCCCCTGGTCTCGACGCCGCCCGAAAGAGCCGACGAGTTCGATCTGGCTCCGGCGCTGCACGCCAAGATCGACAATGCGGCCACGGTTCTGTGCCCCGTCGATGCGGAGCCGGAGACATTTGCCGATGCGGTCCTTGCTGCCCATGCCCATCGGGCCGAGGCGTCGGCGGTGGACCTGGCCGCGTCATGGGACGACGCGGCTCTCGCCCATCTGTCATTCTACGACCGGATCGCGGCCGGCTAGCATCGATCGGGTTTCGACGCGAGCGGCTGTCGGGGCGGCCGGCTGGAGCTGGGCGCTGCGCATGCCGCGAAACAGAAGCCACAACGCCGCGAGGCACAGGAGGCCGATGACGGCCAACCCGGCCAGGGCCGAGACCGAAAGGGCGCCGGTTCCGTCCAACTGCCGTATTGCGACTGCCAGAGCTGTCGCGGCCAGCGCCAGCGGCAACCATGGCAGCCGGAACGGCAGGGTCCGCAACAGCACCAGACCCGGCAGCATGGCCAGGGCGGCGCCCACCGTCGCGCCTGCCAGAAGGATGATACCGGTGAAGCCGAACCCGCTCATCGCAAGCAGGGCCGCGATGTTCAACAGCACGCAGTCGGCCACCGCCAGCAGGAGAATGACCGGCAGGCGGCGCGTGAGATGGGCTGGCGTCGGCAGCATCGTCTGGATCAGCGCGCGCATCGCGGCAATCGCGATGACGAAAGGTGCTGCCTGCAGAAACCCGGCTTGCAGATCGCCGGCAATCAGAAACGGTACGGCAGGTCCCAGGACCGCCAGCAGACCGGCCGCGGTCATCAGAGTCAGCCCCGTCAGCAGGCCGTAATACTGCCCCAGCGAGCGGTCGAAGTCATCGCCACGCGGCACACGGTCATACAGCGCGACGATGTGCGGATAGCATGTTCCCTGAACGGCCTGGACCATCATGATGAAGGGCCGCTGCAGCAGATCGATCGCCAGCAGGGCACCAGCCGCGGCTTGAGCGCCCAGCACCGCCGTCAGAATTGCCTTGAGGCCGATCGGTGCCAGCAGCGAAGCCACGGAGGCGCCGGCCGACACGCTGCCATAGACGAGATGTTTGCGAACCAGAGCCAGGTCCGGGGCTACGAGCCGGCCGCCGATGCCGCGCGTGAAGCCGATCAGGACGACACCATACAGACAATACCCAGCCAGCAGCCCAGCCATGGCCCAGAACACCGTCTGACCAAGGACCGCTCCCGCCAATGTGGCGGCGGTCAGAATCGTCGCGCGCGCACTCTGCAACCACGAGAACGCCCGAAACGCGATTCGGAACCGTAGCATCGAGAGATGCAGATCGGAGCTGCCTTGAAAGATGGCAACGCAGGTGCCCATCAACGCCATATCCCCTGGCAACCCGAGGCGCCAGGCCACCAGCCCTATGGCGACGGAAGCGATTGCGCTGACGAGGCAGCCGAACCGCATCGCATGACGCTCCGCCGTTTCGCTGGCGACGGACGGGCCGGGATAGAACCGGCTGCAGGCAAAGCGGATCCACTCGAATGCGAGAATGGCGCCGAACTGGCTGATCGCGATGAAGAAGGAATAGACCGTGTAGTCGGCCGCCGGCAAAAGCCGCGAGATGGCGACGACCAGCCCCAGCGCCAGGGCGGCCTGATAAAAATAGGCGCCTGCTGCCGCCAGTTGCGCCATCGCGCTCTACTCTCGCTTGGTATCGGAGGCCAACACGCGGCGCGCCGTGGCCCAACGGGCCGCGACGCGAGGCGAACCCCGGGGCGGAACCCTGGGCTGCAAAGGTTGATTTTCCGCTATGCGGTCAGCGCAGCATCAGGCCAGAGCGAGGATCGACACGACCGTCACCATCGCCACGCCACACATCATGGCCGGGTAACGCATGGTATGAAGCCTGGTCCAACGCCAGCGCGGGAGCACCGGCATGTCCTCATGTCCGAACGCCTCGCCGGCAGAGCGCGCGACCCGCTCCAGCCCTGCCGATCTGAGATTCGGCACCCATGCCCCTGACGCCACGATATCCCCCTGCATGTTTTGATCATGGCCCGGGAGCGGCCATGGCCCCCCTGCGATTCTCGATTCCGATTTCGGACCCTTGAAGCGCTAAGGTGGCCTAGGCCCATCGGTTCCGTCTTGCTCCAGTGTGTGGTTCCGCATGACCTCGTGATGACGCGGAGATTTCATCGGCGCGCCCTTCCCTGTAGGAAGAGCCGCAGCGCGGCTAAGCCGCATCGGTGCGACTGCATGAGCGCGGATGCATCTGCGATAGAGTTCAAGACGGCGAATCACAGGACCTGCGGACACGATGGCGGAGCACGGCGATCTATTCGGCACCGATGCGGAGCAGCCGGCGACGGCCGCTCCGGCGCTCGCGTCGCCGCGATCGGGGGCTCCGGCCCGCGCGACAACGTCCCGACCCGGGGCATCGGAGACCGATTCGGCAAGCACACGGCTTGCCCAGCCCACAGCCCCGACGCCGCCGCGCAACGGCACACTTTCGGAGACGGGTTACGACGCCTCCGCGATCGAGGTGCTGGAGGGATTGGAGCCCGTGCGGCGCCGGCCCGGCATGTATATCGGCGGCACCGACGAGCGTGCTTTGCATCATCTCTTCGCTGAAGTGATCGACAACGCCATGGATGAGGCGGTGGCGGGCCACGCCAGTTTCATCGATGTCGAAGTGCTCGACGACGGATCGATCGCGGTGACCGACAACGGCCGCGGCATCCCCGTCGATCCGCATCCAAAGTTCCCCGGGAAATCGGCGCTCGAAGTCATCATGACGACGCTGCATGCCGGCGGCAAATTCGATTCCAAGGCCTATGAGACCTCCGGCGGCCTGCACGGCGTCGGCGTGTCGGTGGTCAACGCGCTGTCCGACCGCCTCGAGGTCGAGGTCGCACGCGGCAAGACGCTGTATCGTCAGGTTTTCTCTCGCGGCCTGCCGCAGGGACCGCTGGAGACCGTCGGGGCCGTGGCCAACCGGCGCGGGACGCGCGTGCGCTTCCATCCCGATCCGCAGATCTTCGGCGAGGCCGCCCATTTCGTGCCGGCGCGGCTGTTCAGAATGGCGCGCTCGAAGGCCTATCTCTTCGGCGGCGTCGAGATTCGCTGGCGCTGCGCGCCGAGCCTGCTGAACCCCGAGGGCGATGTCGCCGCAGAGGCGGTGTTCAAATTTCCCGGCGGCTTGCGCGATTACCTGTCGCGCGAGATCGAGGGCAAGGATCTCGTCGCCGAGCCGATCTTTGCCGGCAAGATCACCAGGCCCGGCAGCCACGGCTCGCTGGAATGGGCGATCGCCTGGCTGGCGACCGGCGAGGACGGCTTCTCGTCATCCTATTGCAACACGATTCCCACGCCCGAGGGCGGCACCCATGAGCAGGGGTTGCGCATCGCCCTACTACGCGGCTTGCGCGACCACGCCGAGCGCATCGGCCAGTCCAAGCGCATGGCGCAGGTCACCTCCGACGACGTGATGGCGACCTGCGCGGCGATGCTCTCGGTCTTCATCCGCGAGCCCGAATTCCAGGGCCAGACCAAGGACAAGCTGGCGACGCTGGAGGCCTCCCGCATCGTCGAGAACGCGGTGCGCGACGCCTTCGACCACTGGCTCGCCCAGGCACCGCAGCAGGCGCTCAAGCTGCTCGACTGGTCGGTCGATCGGGCGGATGAGCGCCTGCGCCGCCGGCTCGAAAAGGAAGTCTCGCGCAAGACCGCGACCAAGAAGCTGAGATTGCCCGGCAAGCTTGCCGATTGCAGCAATGCGGGTGCGGCGGGCTCGGAGATCTTCATCGTCGAGGGCGATTCGGCCGGCGGCTCGGCCAAGCAGGCGCGCAACCGCGCGACGCAGGCGATCCTGCCGCTGCGCGGCAAGATCCTCAACGTCGCCAATGCGACGCGCGAGAAGCTCAATGCCAATCAGCAGCTTGCGGATCTAATCCTGGCGCTGGGCTGCGGCATAGGCAGCCAGTTCCGCGAGGACGACCTCCGCTACGAGAAGGTCATTGTGATGACCGACGCCGATGTTGACGGCGCCCATATCGCTTCGCTCTTGGTCACCTTCTTCTGGCGCCAGATGCCGCGGCTGATCGAGAAGGGGCATCTCTATCTTGCCGTGCCGCCGCTCTACCGGCTCCAGCATGGCGGCAAATCGGTCTATGCCCGCAACGATCTCCACAAGGACGAGCTGATTGCTTCGGTGTTCAAGGGAAAGAAACCCGAGATCAGCCGCTTCAAGGGCCTGGGCGAAATGATGCCGGCCCAGCTCAAGGAGACCACGATGGATCCGGCCAGGCGGATCCTGCTCAAGGTCATGGTCGAGCACGAGGCCCGCGAGGAGACGGCTGACGTGGTCGAGCGGCTCATGGGCAACAAGCCGGAAGCGCGCTTCCTGTTCATCCAGGAGCGGGCGGCCTTCGCGGGCGAGCTGATCGATCTGTGATTTCCGCGATGTCATCGTCCCGCGCAACGGTCTGCTAACCCTCTTTTTACGGCTGATACCCCATGGTCGCTCTCGAAGGGCGCCAGCATGCGTCCCGACACGCGGGAGCGCCGGATGCGGCTCATCGATCTGTTCTTGAAGAACCAGCGCGGCTCCATGGTCGCCGATGTCGCGAAGGCGGGTGCAGCGATCGGGTTGCTCTCGCTTCTCGCCGCCAATCTTGTCGCCACGCGGACAGAGCAGTTCGACCGCGACCGGCTGGCGAAGGTGGCGGCCGCAGCTTCCGGAAGGAACGGCGACCCGATGACGACCGGATCCCTCCGCAAGGCCGTCAGCGAAACGAAGCTCGACCCTTGCATTCTGCCGCGCTGAAGCTCAGGCGAGCCAGGCCAGCAGTTCGCGCGTCACTCGATCTGGCTGCTCCAGCGTCGAGAGATGGCCGCAACCGGGGATGGTGACCAGCCGCGCGGGGGCACCGATGCCACTGGATATCTCATGCGCCTCGGCCGGAGGCGTGATCAGGTCCTCCTCGCCGACCAGAACGAGCGTCGGCACCTTGATCGCCGCGAGCCCCGGCCGCGAATCCGGCCGGCCCATGATCGCGCGTTGCTGACGGACGAAACCGCCGGCGCCGATCCGTTCGGCCATCGCGCGCACGCTCAGGCGCAAGGGTTCGTCGGCCAGACGGTCCGGCGCGACCAGCTTTTGCCAGAGCAAAGTCGTGACATTGTCGAAGGCGCCCCTCTCGGCCAGGGCAATCATCTGCTCGCGTGGCGCATTGGTCTCCGGTGTCGCCGGTTTGGCGCTGGTGTCGAGCAAGGCGAGTCGCGTCACCCGCTCCGGCGCCTGGCGCATCACTTCGAAGGCGGCATAGCCGCCCATCGAGAGGCCGCACAGCGCAAAACGCGCCGGCGCGACCGCGAGCAGGCGCGCGACGAGGCCGGCAAGGCTCTCGTCCTGGTCGTGCTGCGCCACCAGGATCGGCCGGCCGGGAGCCAGCGCCGGGCATTGCGGCGCATAGAGGCTGGCATCGCAACTCAGGCCCGGGATCAGGACAAGGGGTTCGGTCATCGGTCTGCAAGGCTCCTCGAGGTCTAGTTTATTGACTTTGCCCTGCTTTTTCTGCATGGGACACGGGTCCGAAGGCGCGCAGGAAAGAGAAGTCGCGCCACCGTCGCGGTTGAGTAGGTCATCCCGCTACGTGTCACCGACCCTAAAAGAAGCGCAACCATCGATGTCATTCGCCGAACTCGGCCTGAGTGAAAAGGTTCTGACAGCCGTCACGACCGCAGGCTACACCACCCCGACCCCGATCCAGGCCCAGGCTATTCCCCATGTCCTCGCCCGCCGCGACGTGCTGGGCATCGCCCAGACCGGCACGGGCAAGACCGCCGCCTTCACCCTTCCCATGCTGACGATCCTGGAGAACGGCCGCGCCCGCGCCAGGATGCCCCGCACGCTGATCCTCGAGCCGACGCGCGAACTCGCCGCGCAGGTCGAGGAGAACTTCACACGCTACGGCGTCAACCAGAAGCTCTCGGTCGCGCTGCTCATCGGCGGCGTATCCTTCGGCGACCAGGACGCCAAGATCACCCGCGGCGTCGATGTGCTGATCGCGACGCCCGGCCGCCTGCTCGACCATGTCGAGCGCGGAAAGCTGCTTTTGACCGGCGTCGAATTGCTCGTCATCGACGAGGCCGACCGCATGCTCGACATGGGCTTCATCCCCGACATCGAACGCGTCTGCAAGCTGGTGCCCTTCACGCGCCAGACCCTGTTCTTCACCGCGACGATGCCGCCCGAGATCACGCGCATCAGCGAGCAGTTCCTGCACAACCCGATCCGCATCGAAGCCTCGCGTCCGGCCACCGCCGCCGCAACCATCACGCAGCGGCTGATCGCCTCCAACGGGCAGGATTTCGAAAAGCGCGAAACGCTGCGCCAGTTGATCAAGAATGCGAAGGACCTGCAGAACGCGATCGTATTCTGCAACCGCAAGCGCGATGTCGCGACATTGCATAAATCCCTGCTGAAACATGGCCTTCCGGCCGTTTCTCTGCATGGCGACATGGACCAGTATGCGCGCATGGCGGCGCTGGAATCCTTCCGCACCGGCGAGAACCCGATCCTGGTAGCCAGCGATGTCGCGGCGCGCGGGTTGGACATCCCCGCCGTCAGCCACGTCTTCAACTACGACGTGCCAACCCATGCCGAGGATTACGTCCACCGGATCGGCCGCACCGGCCGCGCCGGACGCGAGGGCGCGTCCTTCACGATCGTGACCAAGCATGACGAGAAGCTCGTCGCCGCGATCGAGAAGCTGATGGGCCAGGCGATCTCCTGGGATGAGGGCCGAAGCCTCGAGGCTCTTCCGCCCGGAGCGCCCCGCGAGGATCGCCCGAGCAGCCGCGGCGGACGCGGCGACGACAGCCGTTCCAGCCGGGGTGGCGAGCGCGGTCGTGGTCGCTCCGAGCGCAGCCCGCGGGCGGTCGAGCCCGAAACGCCGCGCCCGATCCGGGTCGAGCGTGTCGCATCCGAGGATGACGCCGCGCCGCGTCGCCGCCCGGCCGCTGACGGGCCGACCCGCACGAAGATCAGGGGCGAAGCCCCCCCCGCCGCAGCCGTTGCCGCCGCTCCCTCGGCGCCTGTTTCAGCCCGACCCGAACGCGCGGCCGAGCCGCGTCCCGGCAGGCCGCCGCGCGGCGGCGAAGCGCGATCCGAGCGGCCCGAGCCTCGTCGGCGCGACGATGACGACGGTCCCAAGGTCAAGGGCCTGGGCGACCACGTCCCGGCCTTCCTGCTCCGTCCTGTCAGGGTCGGCTGAAGCAGCGTCCTGACCAAGTCGCTGCCATCATCAACGGCATTTTAACCAACCTCGCCTAAGGTCAACTTGTGGGCGCGGAGAGCCGCGAACATGGACGGGCGCATGCCGCCATTGATGCGGACAAAATGTCCCCGCTTCGATTTCAATCGGGGCTGTCATGGCAACGGCCATGACCCAGTCCCGCGTCTGGACTGTTGGCATGAGCGATTGCGAGCCGCCCCCTCATCTGTCGGACGACCTCGCCGAACGCGTGGTCGCCGCCATGCGACAACACCAGTCGCCGAGCTATCCGCGCGCGTTCGAGGTCTGGTACGCCCATCTCAGCGGTGAGATGCCGGCCATCACCCTGGCGATGCAGGCCATTATCACCGGCAGCGACGCCAAGGTGGGCGCCGCCGACATCGATACGCTTTACGACCGTTTCATCAGCACGGAGCGGCTGGCGCGGCATGCCGAGCGCACCAGCCTCCAGGTGTTGGGCGAAATCGATGGGCTGATGTCGCTGGTCGACAAGGCGCTGGACTCAAGCGAGCGTTATCACGGCCGCCTGAGCGCGATGTCCGAAGATGTGCCGCCGCCCGCGGATCGGCAGAAGCTGCGTGAATGGGTCGAGGCATTGGTGATGTCGACCCGCGAGGAGGTCACTCGCAAGACGAGGCTGGAAGCGCAGTTGCGCGACTCTTCCAACGAGATTCGCAATCTGCGCGAGGCGCTCGAATCGACGCGGGCGGAGGCCCTCACCGACCCGCTGACCGGGCTTGCCAACCGCCGCCATTTCGAGGAGATGCTGCAGAAATCGATCGACCAGGCGACCTTGCGGCGCGAGCCCTTTGCCCTGGTGATGGCCGATATCGACTTCTTCAAGCAGTTCAACGACGCTCATGGCCACCTCACGGGCGATCAGGTGCTGCGCCTCGTCGCGCGCACGATGAAGGACAAGTTCAAGGACAAGGCGATCATCACGCGCTTCGGCGGCGAGGAATTCGCCATCATTCTGCCTGATGCCGATGTGATCGCCGGCAAGTTCGGCGCGGAAACTGTGCGCCAGGCCCTGCTCACGCGCGAACTGGTCAAGCGCTCGACCAATGAGAATCTCGGCCGCATCACCATTTCGCTGGGAGTGGCGAGCTATGCCCGGGGCGATACGGCAGCGTCTTTAACCGATCGCGCCGATCAGGCGCTGATGGCGGCCAAGCGCACCGGCCGCAACCGCACGGTGACCGAAGACGCCATTGAGGCCACCAGCCACGTCGCGTGACGCGGGCGCGTCAGCGCCGCTCAATGCGCCGCCGGCGCGCGCTCCGCTTGCAGCTTGATCTCGACCGATTCGCCGCAACCGCAGGCTGAGACCTGGTTGGGGTTGTTGAACACGAAGGTCGAGGAGAAGCGGTCGGTCCTGAAGTCCAGTTCCGTGCCCAGGAGGAAGAGCACCGCCTTGGCATCGACAATGACGGTGGCGTCCTTCTCGGTGACGATCTCGTCGCCCTTGGCGGCCTCGCGCGCGACCTCGAAGGTGTATTCCATGCCGGCGCAGCCGCCCTTCTTGACGCCGACGCGCAGGCCGAGTGCCGGCGTCTCGCCCGCCGATTGCGCCATGATCTCGCGAATGCGCGCGGCGGCGGCATCTGTCAGTGAAACGACCTTCAGGCCGGGTATCGAAAACATCGTCGTCCCTCCCCGATCGGGTTCAAGGCCCGATGAAGCAAGATTGCACACTCCTACATAAGGATTGCCGACGAAAAGGTCGAGGCGTGGCGACGCAGGGCACCAACGTCTGGCACGATCTTGCGTGGTTTGCGGGCCCATGCACTGTGGCGCCGCATCTCTCGTGCAACCGTCCGGCCTCATTCAGTTTCAGCGATACAATCATGGCTTACCGTACCCACAGCCCGCACGCACTGCGCGCACTCGTCACGGATATGGTCACAGCAGCCGGCTGGACCTTGGAGGAGGCCCGCGAAACCGCCGATCACCTCGTGCTCGCCAATCTCAGCGGCCATGACAGCCACGGCGTCGGCATGCTGCCGCTCTATTTCCAATCGCTCGCGGATGGGAACCTGTCGCCTCAAGCCAAACCGAAGGCGAGGCTCGACGCCGCGCCCTTCCTGATCATCGATGCGGGCGTCGCGCTTGGCCAGCCTGCCGCCCGCAACGCCGTTGAGCAGGCGGCCGCGATGGCCAAGGCGGGGGGCGTCGCCATCCTCAACCTGCTCGACGCGCACCATATCGGGCGTATCGGCCATTATGCAGAGGCTGCGGCTGAACATGGCTTGATCTCCCTGTTCTGGGTCAATGTCGCCGGCCGCCCACCGATCGTTGCGCCCCACGCCGCGAAGGAGGCGCGCTTTGGTACCAACCCGCATGCGATCGGCATTCCCGTGCCGGGCGGCGATCCGATCATCCTGGATTTCGCCACCAGCCGGATGGCTCATGGCAAGGCCCGCGTCGCGCTCAACAAGGGCGAGGCGGTGCCGCCCGGCTACATCATCGACGGGCAAGGCCGGCCGACGACTGAGCCCCGGCATGTCTTTCTCCACGGCATCGCCGGCGACGAAACATTGGGTGCCCTCCTGCCCTTCGGCGACCACAAGGGCGCCGGCCTGGCGCTGATCGCGGAACTGCTCTCGGCGGGCCTGATGGGCGCGGCGCGTATCGACCAGAAGCCGGCCAGGAGCTGGATCCTCAACTCGCTCTTCGGGATCGTGATCGATCCGGCGCGGCTCGAACCCGATGCCGCGCTGCGCAAGGACCGCGTCGAGAGCTACCTTGCCTTCGTACGCGCCGCCAAGCCGCAGGACCCGGCCGACCCGGTGCTGACGCCGGGCGAAAAGGAGCGCGCCACGCGGATCGCCCGCACACGCGACGGTATCCCCCTCGACGACGAGACCTGGTCGCAGATCAAGGCCGCCGCCGCGGCGCATGGGCTGGACGCGGAGAGATACTGACGGCTACAGCAGCGCCTCGCCGCGAAACACCGGCACGCAGGCGCCGCCGACGGTGGCGCGGATGCCGTCGCTGCCGCGCTGAGCCGTCAGATGCAAGAGGCTGGGACGGCCCATCTCGACGCCCTGGGTCAGCGTGAAGCTCGCGCTGTCGCCGCCGTCCAGCGAGAGCAGCAGGGTCGCCAATGTGGCGCTGGCGCTGCCGGTCGCCGGATCCTCCCAGGTGCCGCTGATCGGCGCGAACATGCGCGCGCGGATCGACTGCCCGTCGCGGACATAAAGGAAGAGTGACAGGCGGCCTTCCAGACCCCGCGTGGCATCACGCAGGGCGCGGAACTGGCCCAGGTCGGGCGTGGCCCGCGGCAGGGCATCGGCGGCGACCTCCGCCAGAACGAAATGCACGCCGACCGAGGCGCGGATGGGCTGGTGGTTGCCGACCAGGATGTCAGAGGGCGCCAGGCCGGCGCAGGCGGCGATCGCCGTCGGCGGCAGTTCGACCCCGGTCGAGAGCGGCTGCGGGGCCGCGATGGTGGTGCCGGTGATTTCGCCGGCGCAATTGCGGGCGACCTTGACCTCGACCAGACCCGCGATCTCCTCGAAGCGCAGCAGCCCGCCGCTGTCGCGGCCATGGCGAGCCAGGACGAAGGCCGTGCCGACATTGGGATGTCCGGCGAAGGGCATCTCATGGGTGCGGGTGAAGATGCGGACCCTGGCGGTGTTGGCGGGATCGACGGGCGGCAGCACGAAGGTCGTTTCGCTGTAGTTCATCTCGCCGGCCAGCGACTGCATCTCTGAATCGCTCAGGCCTCGGGCATCGGTGAAGACGGCGAGCTGGTTTCCGCCGAAGCGGGCTTCCGTGAAGACGTCGACGGTCTCATAGGCAAATTTTCGCATGGTGGGCTCCTCCCGCGCGAGAGGCGCGGTCCGGTCGCCTTGATGCCACCGATCCCGACGCGGCGATAATCACGCTCACAGATGCATTCGATCACAGCCGATGATCAGGCTGACGGAACGAAGGCTGCGCGCCTCGGTTCTCCCTCGACACGAGCAACGGAGATGGTGGCCATGACGAACGAAACGGGGAAGCCCCTCGACAAGCCCGGATACAACACACCCCGCCGCCCTGGCCAGCCCGGCGAAGAGGCGCAGACGCGCCCGGGTCCCAGCCCGGATTCGGCGCATCCGACTGGCCCGCAGGCGCCCTATACGCCTGAATCCGGCGCCAGCGGAGACCGCATCCGGCAGGACGCCGCCGGCCAGTACGGTGAAGGCGCCAGGAGCCCCAACGAGGATGGCCTCAGCAGCGCCAATCCCGTTGTGCTCTCGGGCGATGGCGACGCCACCAGCGGTAACGGCCACGGGCGCGACCGCGATGGCTCGAAGACGGCGCAGGAGTAAGCGTCGTCCAGCCTCACCACATGTCGAGCGCGACCCTGGCCTCGTCGGACATGCGCGACTGGTCCCAGGGCGGGTCGAAGGTCATGTTGACGGTGACGCCTGCGACGCCCTGCACGGTCGAGACCGCATTCTCGACCCAGCCCGGCATCTCGCCGGCCACGGGGCAGCCGGGCGCGGTCAGGGTCATGTCGATTGCGACCTGGCGGTCGTCGGCGATGTCGACGCGGTAGATCAGCCCGAGCTCATAGATGTCGGACGGGATTTCCGGATCGTAGACCGTCTTCAGCGCCGCGATGATGTCGTCAGTCAGGCGGTCGATCTCCTCCGGGGCCAAGCCGGTGCCGGCACCCATGGTCGGGGCGTTCGGCTTGATCTCGTCGGCGACGGTGTCGGTCATGGGCTTTGCAATCCTACTCAAGCAAACAGGCTTTCGGCCTTTTGCAGGGCTTCGACCAACCTGTCGACTTCGTCCAGCGTATTATAGAGGCCAAACGAGGCCCGGCATGTCGATGTCACACCATATCGTGCCATCAGCGGCATGGTGCAATGGGTGCCGGCGCGCACCGCGACGCCGGCCCGGTCGATCACGGTGGCGACGTCATGGGCATGGGCGCCCTTCATCTCGAAGGCGACGATGGCGCCCTTGTCCTTCGCCTTGCCGAAGATGCGGATCGAGTTCATCTCGCCCAGCCGCTGCATGGCATAAGTGCCGAGCTGCGCCTCATGGGCGGCGATGTTATCAGCGCCCAGCGCCATCATGTAGTCGAGCGCGGCGCCCAGGCCCACCGCCTCGATGATCGCCGGCGTGCCGGCCTCGAAACGATGCGGCGGGTCATTATAGGTGACCGTGTCTTCCGTGACGGTCACGATCATCTCGCCGCCGCCCTCATAGGGCGGCAGTTTCTCCAGCCATTCGCGCTTGCCCCACAGAATGCCCGACCCGGTCGGCCCATAGGTCTTGTGACCGGTGAAGCAGTAGAAGTCGCAGCCCAGCGCCTGCACGTCGATCGGCAGATGGACAGCGCTTTGGCTGCCATCGACGACCAGCGGCAGGCCATGCGCGCGGCAGATCGCGGCGATCTCGGGGATGGGCAGGATGGTACCGATCGCGTTCGACATATGCGTCAGCGCCACGACCTTGGTGCGCGGCGAAATCAGCTTCTCAAATTCCTCGATGAGGAAGTTGCCGTCCTCGTCGATCGGCGCCCATTTGATCACGGCGCCATGGCGCTCGCGCCAATAGTGCCAGGGCACGATGTTGGAGTGATGCTCCAGGATCGAGAGGATGATCTCATCGCCCTCGCCAAGCTGCAGATGACGGCCGAGCGAGGAGGCGATGGTATTCAGCGCGCCGGTCGAGGAGCGCGTGAACACGATCTCTTCGAGATGGGCTGCGTTGAGGAAGCGGCGCGCGCTTTCGCGAGCCGCCTCATAGGCTTCGGTCGAGGCGTTGGCGAGATAGTGAAGCCCGCGATGGACGTTGGCATACTCCTCGCGCATCAGCCGGCTCATCGCCTCGATGACGACCTCCGGCTTCTGGGCGGAAGCCGCATTGTCGAGATAGACCAGCGGTTTGCCATAGACCTCGCGCGACAGGATGGGGAAATCCCGGCGGATCGCTTCGATATCGTACGGCTTCACCAGCGCGTTCATGTCTTCATGCCTTTCCGGGCGAAGCAGGCGCCTTGTCGGCGACCAGTTCGCCGGCATGGCCCCAATCCTCGCGTTCGATCTCCTGGATCACGATGTGGGTGTTCTCAGGGTTCTTGCCGAGCACGCGGACGAGCGTCTGCGTGAACTCCTGGACGATCTCCGCCTTCTGCTGGCGGGTCGCGCCCTTGGTGATCTGCAGATTGACGTAAGGCATCAGATCGCACTCACCACGGAGGAGGCGTCGCGCGCGCCCAGCCAGGCCTCGATCTCGGTCATGACGAGGCCACGGAGCGTCTCGTCCTGCACGAACTCGACCGCCTCGCCGGCGAAGGCCTGCAGCACCAGCGCCTCGGCCTGCGGGCGCGGCAGGCCGCGCGCCATCAGATAGAAGAGCTGCTCGCCGTCGATCTGCGCCACGGTGGCGCCATGGCCGCAGACCACGTCGTCGGCGAAGATCTCGAGCTCGGGCTTGTTGAACATGGTCGCGCCGTCGTTCAGCAGCAGAGCATTGCTCTTCATGTTGCCGTCGGACTTCTGCGCGTATTGCCGCACGATGACCTTACCCTGGAAGACGCCGGTGCCCTCTCCGCCGATGATCGACTTGAACATCTCGCGGCTGGTGCCGTGCGGCACCTCATGGTCCATCACCAGCGTCACATCGCAGTGTTCGGACCGGTCGATCAGATTGACCCCGCGCAGCCCGATCGTGCTGTGCTCGCCGGCATAGCGCACGAAATACTGCTGGCGCAGCGTGCCAGCGTTCAGGACCAGCGCGAAGGATTCGAAGTTCGCCTGCGCGCCGACAGTGGCAAGCAGGCTCTGGACCTGGACCGTCTCGGCGACATGGCGCGTCACCATACGCAAATGCTGGACGTCGCTCTCGTCGCCTGTCTCGAAAACAATGGCGCCGTTGATCTGCGAAGCTGCTTGGCCTGCGCTTTCGCTGATCTCGACGATCGTCGCCTTGACGCCGTTCCCGGCCAGCACGACCGAACGGTGGAAGATCGCGCGCTCGTCTTCGCCCGAAGCCAGGGAGAGGATGGCGACCGGCTGGGCGAGCTCCGTGCCCGCCGCGATCTCGATGAACACGCCGTCGCGCATCAGGGCGGTGTTGAGCATCAGCCCGGCATCGGCGTCGGCCACTCCGGGGCCCGACAGGACACGCGCGATGTCCTCGCGACCGGCGACGAGTGCGTCGGCCAGGCTGTGGACGGTCAGGCCCTCGGGCAAGCCTTCCAGCGTCGAGAGTTCGGGCACGAACACGCCATCGACGAGCACGAGCCGCAGGCCGTCGAGCGCCAGCGCGGCCAGCCGCGCGCGCACCGCGTCGCTGACGACCGCACTCTCAGCGAGCGGCCGCGCATCGCGCAGCAGCGCGCGCAGATCGGTGTACCGCCAGGTCTCCAGCCGGCGATGCGGCAAGCCCTTCGCCTCGAAGCCGGCAAAGGCGTCCTCACGCAGCTTGCGCACCGGCAACGCGCCCGGCAATTCGGCCTTGGCGGCAGCGAACTGGGCGCTGAGCGTCTGTTCGGCCGCCGTCTTGAGCGGGGTGACGACGGACATCACGCCGCCTCCACATAGCCGGCATAGCCCGACTTCTCGAGTTCGAGCGCGAGATCCTTGCCGCCGGTCTTCACGATCCTGCCCTTCGACATCACGTGGACGGTATCCGGGATGATGTGATCGAGCAGGCGCTGGTAATGGGTGATGACGAGGAAGCCGCGTTTGGCGTCGCGCAAGGCGTTGACGCCGTCGGCGACGATGCGCAGCGCATCGATGTCGAGGCCGGAATCGGTCTCGTCGAGGATGCACATCGAAGGCTGCAGCAGCGCCATCTGCAGGATTTCCATGCGCTTCTTCTCGCCGCCGGAGAAGCCGACATTGAGCGGCCGGCGCAGCATGGCCTTGTCGATGCTCAAGCGGTCGGCAGCGGCGTTGACCGCCTTGATGAAGTCGGGCGTCAGCAGTTCGGCCTCGCCGCGGGCGCGGCGCTGGGCGTTCATCGCCGCCTTCAGGAAGGTCATGGTCGCGACGCCGGGGATCTCCAGCGGGTACTGGAAGGCGAGGAAGATGCCGGCGGCGGCGCGCGCATCGGCCTCCATCTCCAGCACATTTTCGCCATTGAGCAGGATCTCGCCGTCGAGGACCTCATAATCCTCCTTGCCGGCGATGACATAGCTCAACGTCGACTTGCCGGAGCCATTGGGCCCCATGATGGCGGCGACCTCGCCGTCATTGACGGTGAGGTTCAGGCCGTTGAGGATCTGCTTGTCTTCGTCGGCGATCTTGACGACGAGGTTGCGAATTTCGAGCATGGTTTCAGGTCCGGATTTCCGCCGCGTCATGCTGGGCCCTGTGCCGAGCATCCACGACTTGAACGTTGAAGAGTGGCGATATGGTCGGGACGGGCCCGACCATGGCAGGTCAGTCGATCAGCATCATTCGACCAGTTCGAGGCGCTTCTCGATGCGGTCGATCCGGGCTTTCAGCCCGGCGATCTCGCCATCGTGCAGCGCCTGCGAGCCGAGCAGACCCGCCATATGTTGCCGCATGACGATCATCTCGCCGCGCATGCCGGTCATCTCGTCCTTCATCGACGACATATCCGCGCGCATCGCCCGCAGATGTTCGAGAATGAGATGTTCGACCTTGTCGTTCATCACCCCACGCTCCCCTCGAGCGAGATCGTGATCAGCTTCTGCGCCTCGACGGCGAACTCCATCGGGAGCTGCTGCAGCACCTCCTTGACGAAGCCGTTGACGATCAGCGCCACCGCCTCCTCCTCGGAGAGGCCGCGCTGCTGGCAGTAGAACATCTGGTCCTCGCCGATCTTCGACGTGGTGGCCTCGTGCTCGAAGACGGCGGTGGCAGTCTTGGCCTCGATATAGGGGATGGTGTGGGCGCCGCACTGGTCGCCGATCAGGAGCGAGTCGCAATTGGTGAAGTTACGCGCACCCGTCGCCTTGCGGTGGGCCGAGACCATGCCGCGATAGGTCGAGTCGGATTTGCCGGCAGCGATGCCCTTGGCGATAATCTTCGAGGTGGTGTTCTTGCCGAGATGGATCATCTTGGTGCCGGAATCGACCTGCTGGGCGCCGTTCGACACCGCGATCGAGTAGAACTCGCCGCGCGAGCCGTCGCCACGCAGGATGCAGGACGGATACTTCCAGGTGATCGCCGAACCGGTCTCGACCTGCGTCCAGGAGATCTTGGAGTTCTTGCCCCGGCAGTCGCCGCGCTTGGTGACGAAGTTGTAGATGCCGCCCTTGCCCTCGGCATCGCCCGGATACCAGTTCTGGACGGTCGAGTATTTGATCTCGGCGTCGTCGAGCGCGATCAGCTCGACGACCGCCGCATGGAGCTGGTTCTCGTCGCGCTTGGGCGCCGTGCAGCCTTCGAGATAGCTGACATAAGAGCCCTCGTCGGCGATGATCAGCGTGCGCTCGAACTGCCCCGTGTTCTGCTCGTTGATGCGGAAATAGGTCGATAGCTCCATCGGGCAGCGCACGCCCTTGGGGATGTAGACGAAGGAGCCGTCGGTGAAGACGGCGCAGTTCAGCGTCGCGAAATAGTTGTCGGTCACCGGCACCACGGTGGCGAGGTACTTCTTGACCAGCTCGGGATGCTCATGGATCGCATCCGAGATCGAGCAGAAGATCACGCCGGCCTGAGCCAGCTCCTTCTTGAAGGTCGTGACCACGGAGACCGAATCGAACACGGCATCAACCGCGACGCGGCGTTCCGGTGCGATACCCGCCAGGATCTCCTGCTCGCTGAGCGGGATGCCGAGCTTCTTGTAGGTCTCCAGAATCGCCGGATCGACCTCGTCGAGCGACTGCGGCGCCGGGCCCTTGGGGGCGGCGTAATAATAGATGTTCTGGTAGTCGATCGGCGGGTAGTTCACCCGCGACCAGGCCGGCTCGGTCATGGTCTTCCAGCGACGGAAGGCATCGAGCCGCCATTCGAGCATCCATTCCGGCTCGTTCTTGCGCGCGGAAATGTAGCGGACCGTGTCTTCGGTCAGCCCCTTGGTGGGCTTCTCGACCTCGATCTCGGTGACGAAGCCGTATTTGTATTCGGTCACGTCGATCGACTTGACCTGATCGATGGTCTCCTGGACCGCTGCCATGTCTGCTCTCCTGTCGCGGGTTCAAGGCCCGCCGGTCTGGTCTTCGTCGTGCGGAACGCGTCAGGCGGCAGCCCGTGCGCTCCGATGGATGTCGGCGGCCAGCGCTTTCGCATAGGCCGCGAGAAAAAGCTCGATGTCGGCTTCGCAGGTGGTCCATCCGAGCGACGCCCGCAAGGCCCCTGCGCTCATGGCAGGGTCTATAGCCATGGCGTCCAGCACATGCGAGCGCCGAACTTTGCCAGAGGAGCAGGCCGAGCCGGAAGACAGCGAGACGCCCGCCAGATCGAGCTTGATCAGCGTCGTCTCGGCCGTCAGGCCGGGCGTGGCGAAGGCGCTGGTATTGGGCAGGCGCGGGGCGCCGCGGCCGAAGATCGCGGTTTCGGGCGAGAGAGCGAGCAGCCCCGCTTCCAATCTGTCGCGCAGGATGCAAATCCGCTCGGCCTCGGTCGCGATCGCAGCCTTCGCAAGCGCAGCCGCTGTGCCGAAACCGACGATGCCCGGCAGATTCTCGGTGCCCGCGCGCCAGCCACGCTCCTGCCCGCCGCCACGCAGCGGTTTGTCGGCCAGCTCCAGCGCCCCGGTGCGGAAGATGATCGCGCCGACGCCCTTGGGGCCGCCCAGCTTGTGGGCGGACAACGTGATGACGTCGGCGCCCAGCGTCGCGATATCGATGTCGATCTTGCCGGCGGCCTGCACCGCGTCGCTATGCAGCAGCGCGCCGAAGCGCCGGCCGATCGCCGCGACCTCGGCGATCGGCTGGATCGCGCCGGTCTCATTATTGGCGAGATGGACGGAGATCAGCGCGCGAGCGCCAGCATGCTCGGACGCAAAGCGCTCCAGTCGCGCCGCAAGCCAGGCGAGATCGACAACGCCATCAGCATCGACGGGAACCGCCTCGGCTGCCTCCGCCTGGAAACGGTGGCCGTCGCGCACGCAAGGATGCTCCGTCGCGCCATAAAGCAGCAGCGAGGCTGGGGTCCGGACACAGTCGCGCCCGCCATCGCAATCCATCAGCCCGGGCGATAGAACCGTCGCGTTGGCTTCAGTGCCGCCGCTGGTGAACACGACATTGGAGGCCTTGGCGCCGACCAGTGCTGCGACCTGCTCGCGCGCCCGCTCGACGGCAGCGCGAGCCGCCCTGCCCTCGGTATGCACCGACGAGGGATTGCCCGGCATCACCAGCGCACGCGCCATCGCCTCCGCCACCTCGGGACGAACCGGAGTGGTCGCGTTATGGTCGAGATAGGCGCGGACCGACGCGGTCACGATCGCGGATGCTCCTGTTGCTGTCTTGCGCAGGCTGCCAGCACGAAATGCTTGAATTGGCACCCCTGCACCGTGCTATAGCCGCCCATCCGAACCGGTCCGGCCGGGGATCGCGCCCATGCCGCTTCCGGCATCCGCGCTTGTTCCCGACTTGTTCACGGTCGTTAGAACCATTCTAAGTGCTCTGATGTAGGGCGCGAGCGGCGGGGCCGTCAAGGGCGACCGGGCCACGGGGCGGCATTCTGCCGCCTGTGCCCGGCGTCGATGGCCTTCAGCCCAACAAAAGGCGAGACAACGATGCCCGAGGTGATTTTCAACGGACCCGCCGGCCGGATCGAGGGCCGCTACCAGCCCGCCAAGAAGCGCGGCGCGCCGCTCGCCATCATCCTGCACCCGCACCCGCAATTCGGCGGGACGATGAACAACCAGATCGTCTACAACCTGTTCTACACCTTCGTGAACCGTGGTTTTTCGGCGCTGCGCTTCAATTTCCGCGGCGTCGGCCGCAGCCAGGGCCATTTCGACCATGGCGCGGGTGAGTTGTCCGATGCGGCCGCCGCGCTCGACTGGATGCAGGCGCTGAATCCGGAAGCCAAGAGCTGCTGGATCACCGGTGTCTCCTTCGGCGCCTGGATCGGCATGCAGCTTCTGATGCGCCGCCCCGAGATCGAGGGCTTCATGTCGATCGCCGCGATGGCCAACCGCTATGATTTCTCGTTCCTGGCTCCCTGCCCGTCCTCGGGCCTGTTCGTGCACGGCTCCGAGGATCGCGTCGCTCCGGTCAAGGAGGTGATGGCGGTGATCGAGAAGGTGAAGACCCAGAAGGGCATCCAGATCGAGCACACCGTGGTCGAAGGCGCCAACCACTTCTTCGACGGCAAGGTCGATGTGCTGATGGAGCAGGTCGGCGCCTATCTCGACCGCATGGTCGGGCCGGAGATCCTGAAGTCCGAGCAGGAAAGCGTCTGAGAGTCTGTCCGAAACACAGCCCTCATCCTGAGGAGCCGCGCCAGCGGCGTCTCGAAGGATGATCCAGAGGGCGCTGGAGCATCCTTCGAGACGCAGGCTGACGCCCGCTCCTCAGGATGAGGGCTCATTCAATCGTGAGCGCAGCGCCGCTTGCCAGCATGCCGAGCACCATCATGACCGCCTTCAAATCCGACTTCCTGCAGACGCTCTCGCAGCGCGGCTTTATCCACCAGATATCCGATCCGGAGGGGCTGGACGCTGCGGCGGTGAAGGGGCCGATCAGCGCCTATATCGGCTATGACGCGACTGCGACGAGCCTGCATGTCGGGCATCTGATGCAGATCATGATGCTGCACTGGATGCAGGAGACGGGACACAGGCCGATCGCGCTGATGGGCGGCGGCACCACCATGGTCGGCGACCCGTCCTTCAAGGACGAGGCGCGCAAGCTGCTGACGCAGGACACGATCGAGCAGAACCTTGCCGGCATCCGGTCGGTCTTCGCCAACTATCTCGACTTTTCCGGCCCGGCGACCATGCTGAACAATGCCGACTGGCTGCTGGGGCTGAACTACCTCGAATTCCTGCGCGATGTCGGCCGGCACTTTTCGGTCAACCGCATGCTGTCCTTCGACAGCGTGAAGACGCGGCTCGACCGCGAGCAGTCGCTGTCCTTCCTCGAATTCAATTACATGATCCTGCAGGCCTACGACTTCGTTGAGCTGAACAAGCGCACGGGCTGCATCCTGCAGATGGGCGGCTCCGACCAGTGGGGCAACATCGTCAACGGCATCGATCTCGGCCATCGGATGTCGGATGTGCAGCTCTACGCGCTGACATCGCCGCTGCTGACGACCGCATCGGGCAACAAGATGGGTAAGACCGCATCCGGCGCCGTCTGGCTCGACGCCAAGCTCCTGCCGGTGTTCGAGTTCTGGCAGTACTGGCGCAACACCGAGGACGCCGATGTCGGGCGCTTCCTCAAGCTCTTCACCAAGCTGCCTCTCGAGGAGGTCGCGCGCCTCGCCGCGCTCGGCGGCGCCGAGATCAACGAGGCCAAGAAGGTGCTGGCGACCGAAGTGACAGCCATGTTGCATGGCCGCGCCGCCGCCGAGGCCGCCTCCGAGACCGCGCGCAAGACCTTCGAGGAAGGCTCGCTCGCCGCCGATCTGCCGAGCGTGGGGATCGCGCGCGCCGAATTCGAAGCGGGGCTCGGCGTGCTCAGTGCCTTCGTCAAGGCTGGGCTCGTGCCCTCGACCGGCGAGGCGCGACGTCAGGTCAAGGCGGGGGGCTTGCGCGTCAACGATGTCTTGGTGAGTGATGAGCGCGCCATGCTCGGCAGCGCCGATCTGTCGGCTGACGGCGCGGTCAAGCTTTCCTTCGGCAAGAAGAAGCACGTCCTGCTGCGGCCGGACTAGCCGGCTTCAGCGGGTCGGCGCCTGATTGGGCTGGATGGGCTTCTGGGCCGGCGCCCCGCCGAGCGGATCGACGAAGCGGCGCAGGATGCCGGGCGCGATCGCCGATAGCGGGTTGATCGACATGGTCGGCGCGCTGGCGGCACCGGCAATCCTGAAATTGACCGCGAAGAGTCCGCCATACTGGCTGCCGCCGCCCAGCAGCGCCCCGACGAGGGGAACCTGCGCAAAGGCGTTGTTGAAGGCGTAGCCCGGCACGAAGGTGCCGCCGATATCAACCCGGTCGCGGCCGTAATCGACATTGCCCTGCAGGGTGAAGCCCACCTGCTGGCCCCAGATCACCATGTCCGAGACGTCGAGGCGGCTGGCCGAGCGGGTGAATTCGGCCCGCAGCTTGGTGAAGGCGACTTCGCTGACATTGATCGGCACGGGCGTTGCCGCATTATCGGCCCGGTCGCCTCCAAGCGCTTGCTCGCCGATGACGCGCCGCAGCGCCGGCTCGTCGCGGACCACGAAGTTGCGAAACAGCAGTTCACCGCTCTGGCGCGTCTGGCCCGGCCCGAGATTGAGGATAAGGTCGCCGCCATGGGCCCGGCGGTAAAGATCGACGAAGCGCAGCAAGGCGCCGCCGTTCTCGGATTGGACCAGCAGCCCCCCCGCCACTTCCCCGAGGCGCGAGGCCTGCTTCACCGTGACATCCGCTCGACCGATCCGGCCCTGGAAGGCGATCGTGCGCAGATCGCCGCCGCGCTTCTGCAGCTTGAGCGAAGCATTGGTGATCGCCTCGCTGTTGAAGCCGGTCAGGATGGGCACGTCGAGATCGACGTCGATGTCCCCGCTTCGCGATCCGGCTTTCTCGCCGCGGGCAGCAGCAGGTCCGGACGCGCTCTGAAGATTGCGAATGAAGGGCCGCACATCGACGACCGCTCCTCGGATGACGAGCTTCGTCAGATTGCCGTCGCGTTTGGCTTCGACCTTGAGATTGTCGCCCGATGACAGCCGAAGCTGGGACAGGCTGGCGCTCTCGAATGCGTTCTGGCGGTTCAGCTCGATTCTTCCGCGGATCAGGATGGGAGTCGACTCAAACAGCACATCGTCGAGGTCAGCCCCGTCGGGATCGGCAAGGTAGGTGAATGTCAGCTTGGCCGCCCGCCCGGCCGGCTTGCTCAAGCCTGGGATCGCCCCCTCGATCGACGCCTTGCTCAGATCGCCTTCGACGCGCGCGGGTCCCTCGGAACCTCGGCCGAGCGCCTTGGTGATCTTCAGCTGAACCGGGCCGTTGATCCCGGCTTCAGGGCCGAGCCCGCGCTTTTGCCGCGCTGCATTGTCGAGCGTCAGCGACACGCTCGCCTCGCCTTTGCCGCGCGGGTCCTGTCGGATCTCGATCTGGCCGCGCTCGCCGCCGATGCGGGCCTCGCCGCGCACCGTCAGCCCGGTGCGGTCGAAATTCACCGCCAATTGGCCGCCGTCGAGTTTCTCCGGGCCGAGCAGGGTATCGGAGGCCACGCCGCTCAGCGTCCCCGTGCTGGTGACGACGATCTCACCCGGCCGGGGATCGTCGGCCAGAACGAGATTGACGACGCTCTTGAGGTCGCTGCTGCCGCGCAGGCTGGCCGGGTCGATCTCGCCGGGCGAAAATTCCTTCAGCGCCGGAAAGGCAAACAGCGCAGCCAAGGCCTCCATCGAGCCGGTGCTGCGAAAGGCCGCGCGGGCCGGCTGCCGCCTGCCCCAGGTGTCGGGGATGTCGAAGCTGCCTTCGTTCAGGCGAAGCTGCCGCCCTTGGCCGAGATCGGCCGTCGCATTTGCGATCGCGATCTTGACGGTGCGCCCCGTGATGCGCCCGGAGACACTGGCGTCGATCAGCGGCGGCAGACCGGGACCGGGCAAGAACCGCACCTGCGACGCATCGATGACGACCGTGAGCGCATCCTCGGGAATGCCACTGCCCTGCAACAGGCGGGCGTGATCCTCGGCCGGTAGATCCATCTCGACGTGCAGCGACGCGATGCGGCCGCCAAGGAACTGACGGGAGAGCGAGAGGTGGACCTCCTCCGACGTCCAGCGCGGCCAGAGCGCCAGGCCCGCGCGCGGATCCAGATCCGTCGCCTTGATCGAAAAGCGCTGCCACGGCGAGGCGCCGACCTGCTGAATGGTTCCTCGCCCCTCGGCGCGGACCCCGGGTCCCTGCAGGGACGCCGATTCGATGACCGCCTCGGCTGTGCGCGGATCGAACCGGATATCGGCCTTGAAAGCATCGATACGGACCGCAGGATCGGCATCCACCCCCGCGACCTGTCCGGACGCGGCGATGCTGCTGCGCCAGGCGCTGCCATCGGCGCGCAGGGTGCCGGTGCCCTTCAGCCGTGTCGCGCCGGCGTTCAGTTCGACCGATCGCACGTCGATGACGGAGAAGTCTCCGCTGCTGGCGAGTTCGAGATGGGCCCCGTCCACGGTGACGGGCGGCACCGGGCTGTCGGGGAAGCGGATCACACCGGGCAGGACGTCGATGCGTGCCGTGATCGATCTTGCGCCGGCGGGAGACTGGCTGAGGCTGGCCTTGCCGCGCAGCGGCAGCCCCTCGATCGACAGCCCGCCGGTGCCGAGCGCCAATGCGACGACCTCCGCCGGCTCGAAACGGATGATGTCGATTTCGGCACGTTGCGTACCGTCGGCCTCGCTCGACAGCTCTATGGCGAGTTCCTTCCAGCGCTGGCCTGTCCGGCCCTTGACCGTCAGACGCGTGCCGCGCTCGCCCGTCCGGGTGAGACGGATATCGACATCCTCCAAGCTAGCCTTCTGCCGCCCTTCGGGATCGATCAGCGACAGTCGCGCCCCGTTCATGCCGGCAGTATCGAGCGCCCCGAGCAGTCCGTCCCCCTGGGCCAGCGTCGAGACGGCCGCCATGATGCCGGTGAAGGCGTTCCACTGTGCCGCATCGGGCAGCGTGGACGGAGGCGGCAACTCCGCCGGAGCCGAGTCGGCATTGACGATCAGCGCACCGTCCCGGTTCACGCCGAGCCGGACATTCACGCCGCGCAGATCGACCGATTTGAGCCGGATCTCGCCGCGCAGCAGCGCCATCGGCTCGTATCCCAGCACCGCTTCGGGCGCGCGAATGGCGGCGCCGCTCTTGTGGCGGAAGGAGACCTGACGCACGCGAAGGTGCGAATGCCCGTCGATACGGCCCAGTTCGGCCGCGGCAGCCTCAACCGTCCAGTCAGGACCCAGACGGTCCGCGATGGCATTGGCGATACGTCCTTCCAGTCCCGATAGCGGCACCAATCCTGTGACGAGCAGGGTTGCAGCCGCGCCCGCCAATGTCATGACCGCCACGACCACAGCCACCGCGATAGTGACGAGACCCGCCTTGGCGCGCCGCTTGACCTCGGCGACATCGCACTCCGGTTCGGATTGCGATGTGACCGAAGCCGCCGCAGCGCCCGGCTTGTTCGCCTCTTGATCCAGCAAGGCTATCTCGATCCTCTTGAATGGATGATCCGCAGCGGCGACAACGGGCGCATCGCCGCCGCTATGCCAGCATTGAAGCGACGGCGGGGCCTCTTGTCGATGCGGCGCGGCCAGGTGATTCGGCAAGACGCGACAGTTTGGCTGCCGGCCGGACGCACATTATCATGGCCGACCGTCGCATGCTGGGGCATGCCGGGCGAAGGCGACGAAAGGAAGGCAAATCAATGGCTTTGCAGGATGGTGATCAAGCTCCTGAATTCACGCTGGCGCGCGATGGCGGCGGCACCGTGTCGCTGGCCGACTTCAAGGGCCGGAAGCTCGTGCTCTACGCCTACCCCAAAGACGACACGCCTGGCTGCACGCAGGAGGCGATCGCCTTCAACGGCCTGCGGGAGGAGTTCGCGGCTGCGGACACTGCGATCGTCGGGATTTCCCCCGATCCGGTGAAGAGCCACGACAAGTTCAAGGCCAAGCACGGGCTGGATTTCGCCCTCGTCGCCGACGAGGCGCAGGTCGCGCTGCAGGCCTATGGCATCTGGGTCGAGAAGAGCATGTATGGCCGCAGCTACATGGGTGTGGAGCGCACCACCTTCCTGATCGACCGCGACGGAACGATCGCGCGGATCTGGCGCAAGGTGAAGGTGCCGGGTCATGCCGCGGAGGTGCTGGCGGCAGCCCAGGCGATCTGACTCCGATTTAGAAGGCGGTTTGCGAAAGATTAACCTTAACGGCGTCTGATGACGGTATCGGCAGCGTAACTTTCCGGTCCCGCGTTCATGACACATTCCGCCTCGACAGGTCCCGCCCTCCCGGTTTCGGGCTTGGTCACGCACAAGACTTATACGATCCGGCGGTCGACGGTGGTGCTGGGCCTCGCCTGGCTGGCGCTGACGACCGCCGGCAGCGGCTCCGCTGGCTGGTATATTCTGAGCAAGGACGACCTTGCGGCAAGGCTGATCGCGCGCGAAACCAGCCGCCAATACGCCTATGAGGACCGCATCGCAGCCCTGCGCGCCGATGTCGACCGCCTCGCCAGCCGCGCCCTGCTAGACCAGGATGGCGTCGAGGCGCGCGTCGACGAACTGGCGACGCGCCAGGCCGAGCTCGAATCGCGGCAGTCGCTCGTGACCGCCCTGGCCGACACGCTCCAGGCCGGCGGCATCGTGACCGCACCGAAAACCCCGTTCCGCGCACGCATGATTCAACCTGACGAACCGGTCAGGGCTTCAGGCGTCACAAGCTTCGCGCCGATCATGCCGACCAAGCCGACACCGGCCCCCGAACAACCGACACTGCGGGGCGCCAACGAAACCCGCACCTCGCCCTGGCATTCCGGGGAGGCCGAGATCCAGCCCCCGGCAAAGCGCGTCGAGGCCGCCCTCACCCATCTGGACCGCGCCATTGCCAAGACCGCCGGTGCGCAGCTGGCGGCCCTCAAGGATATGGACGAGACGCTGGCCGAATCGCAGAAGCGCCTGCGCGGCGCACTCTCGGAAACCGGGCTCGATGCCGACCGGCTCGCCGCGCAGGGCAGCGTCGCGAAGGGCGTGGGCGGTCCGTTCGTACCCTTCAAGATCAACCCCTCGGCTGGCCCCTTCGAGGCGACGCTGAGCGCGCTGCAACCCCGCATTGTCGCCGTGATGCGCCTGCGCGGGTTGGCCGAGCAGCTGCCGCTTGCCAAGCCGATGGCGGGCGACGTCGATTTCTCCTCGAATTACGGCTATCGCGTCGATCCGTTCACACGCGGTCCGGCCATGCATACCGGCGTCGATTTCCGCGCCGAAAGCGGATCGCCGATCCGCGCCACGGCGCCCGGCAGGGTGGTGACGGCGGAATATTCGGGCGGCTATGGCAACATGGTCGAGATCGAACACGCCAACGGCATCACCACGCGCTACGCCCATATGTCGGCGATCCTTGCCTCGGTCGGCCAAAGCGTGACGACGGGCACGGTGATCGGCCGCGTCGGTTCGACGGGTCGCTCGACGGGGCCGCATCTGCACTACGAAACACGCATCCATGACGAGCCGGTCGATCCCGGCCGCTTCCTGCGGGCCGGCGGCAAGCTCGCGACCCTGCGCTGACGACGCAGCAAGCCGGTTTCCAAGGGGTTCCACCGCCCAGCGCACCCGAACGCCTTGCATCGTGCCGTCCGCTTGCCTATCGCTCGCCCGAACGCAATTCGAGGCGGATACGAGATGAGCAATCCGGGCGGCAACGGACTGACCTACGCGCAGGCGGGTGTCGATATTGATGCCGGCAACGCCATGGTCGATGCCATCAAACCGCTGGTGCGCGCGACGCGCCGGCCGGGCGCCGATGCGGAGATCGGTGGCTTTGGCGGGCTGTTCGACCTGAAGGCCGCCGGCTTCGCCGACCCGATCCTGGTTGCCGCCAATGACGGCGTTGGCACCAAGGTCAAGATCGCGATCGAGAGCGGCCTGCATTCCACGATCGGCATCGATCTCGTGGCGATGTGCGTCAACGATCTGATCGTCCAGGGCGCCGAGCCGCTGCTGTTTCTGGATTACTACGCCACCGGCAAGCTCGATCCCCAGGTGGGCATCGAGATCGTGCGTGGCATCGCCGATGGCTGCCGTCAGGCGGGCTGCGCGCTGATCGGCGGCGAGACCGCCGAAATGCCCGGCATGTATGCCGAGAAGGATTACGACCTTGCGGGCTTTGCGGTCGGCGCCGCCGAGCGCGGCTCGCTGTTGCCGCGGGCCGATCTGCAGCCCGGCGATGTCGTCTTCGGCCTGCCGTCCTCGGGCGTCCATTCCAACGGCTATTCGCTGGTCCGGCGGATCGTGGCGCTAACCGGCCTCGCCTGGGATGCGCCTGCGCCCTTCGCGCCCGAGACCAGCCTGGCGCAGGCGCTGCTCGTGCCGACACGAATCTACGTCAAGCCGCTGCTCCAGGCGATCAGGGCGACGAGCGGCATCAAGGCGCTCGCCCATATCACCGGCGGGGGTTTTCCCGACAACATTCCTCGGGTGCTGCCTGAGGGGCTGGGCGTTTGGCTCGATCTCGCCGCGATTCCCGTTCCGCCCGTCTTCGGCTGGCTGGCGAAGGTCGGCGGCGTCGCCGAACGCGAGATGCTGCGGACCTTCAACTGCGGCATCGGCATGATCGTCGCCGCCGAGGCCGCCCGGGCCGACGAGGTCGAGGCGGCGCTGACGGCCGCCGGCGAGACGCCGGTGCGGCTCGGCGAAATCGTGCCGGTCGCGCAGGGCGAAGAGCAGGTTGCCTATCGCGGCAAGCTCTCGCTGTGACCCCATCGGCTGCGCGTCCGCGCGTCGCGATCCTGATCTCGGGACGCGGCTCCAACATGGTGTCGCTGGTCGAGGCGGCGCGGGCGGATGGCTTCCCGGCGGAGATCGCGCTCGTGCTCTCCAATGTGCCCGGCGCCGGTGGACTTGACCGAGCCAAAGCCTTCGGCATCGCGACCGCGACCGTCGATCATCGTGCCTTCGCCAAGGATCGCGAAGCCTTCGAGCGCGCCATGGACGAGGTCCTGCGCATCAACCAGATCGATCTCGTCGTGCTGGCCGGCTTCATGCGGATCATGACGCCCTGGTTCGTCCAGCGCTGGGCGGGGCGGATGATCAACATTCATCCCTCGTTGCTACCCTTGTTCAAGGGCACGCATACGCATCGACAGGCGCTGGAAGCCGGAGTCTTCGAGCATGGCTGCAGCGTTCATTTCGTCGTGCCCGAACTCGATGCCGGGCCGGTGATCATGCAGGCGACGGTGCCGGTTCTGGACGGCGACGACGAGGACACGCTGTCGGCGCGCGTCCTCGTGGAAGAGCATCGCCTTTATCCGATCGCGCTGGCCGATGTCGCTGCCGGCCGCGTCGCACTGGTCGACGGGGCGGTTGTCCGGCGCTGAGCCTCTTCGAGCCCCGCCGCCTCCTGACGCCGGCTGGCGTCCTCCAGGCAGCGTGCTTCTTCTTCCTTCTGCCAGCGCCGGAACAGATCGGCCCGGCGGGCGGGATAGCGCTCCTCGCGCGCCACGAGATCGGTGATGCGGTCGGTGCGGAAATGGCGGAAGGCCTGGCGCAATTCGCACCAGGCGATGACAACACGGACGCGCTCATAAAAGCTCATGCCGATCGGCCAGATCATGCGCTGCGTGTCCTGGCCGCTTTCGTCGCGATAGCGGACCTCGAGCTTGCGGCCCTGGCGGATCGCCGCACGCACCGCCGCGACATCGACCAGATCCACCGGCACATCGCGGCCATAGGCCGGCGCAAACAGGGCACCGTCCAACAGGATCGGCCGCAGATGCGGCGGCAGCACGGCTGCGATCTTGCTGACGACATCCTCCGCCGCTCGCGCCAGGACCGGGTCGGCGCGCTCGCCGAGCCAGCGCATGCCGACCAGCACCGCTTCGATCTCGTCGGGTGACAGCATCAGGGGCGGCAGATCGAACCCGGCATCGAGCACGTAGCCGATACCGGCCTCGCCGCGCACCGGAACGCCCTGGCGCACTAGTGCGGCGATGTCGCGGTAGACGGTGCGCACCGACACGTCGAGTTCGGAGGCCAGAGTCTCGGCGGTGACCGGCCGGCGCCGGCGGCGCAAGCCCTGGATCATGTCGAGCAATCGTTCGGCGCGCTGCATGGTGACGGGTTCCCGGCTTGAACGACGTCACCATGCCTTACCCCTGCTGACAGGATTTGTCAGCAGGGTGGCAGGAGCCGGCGCCAAGGTTCGCTAGGCGCGTCGGCACATCATGCAGCAGGAAATGCCGTATCCAATCAGATCGGCCGCCTGAGCTTGCACCGATCAACGAAGCCGAGCCCCTTGGCGCGGGCCGAATCGTTGAAATAGCCCGTGTCGCGGAAAGCCTGGATCTCGTCGCGGGTCATCGCGCTGACCGTGCCCTTGGCGTAGCAACTGCACGGGGTATGCACTGCTTCACGGGTCGTGCCCATCAGGCGCGACTGCGTCACCAGGCAAGCGTCGAAGGCGCGCAGCTGGATCATGTAGGGGGTCAGGTTCTTCGCCGTCGGGTCCGGCGGCGGCAACGCGCTGGGACCGCTCGCCGCCTGCGCGCCGAGCCCCGCCAGCACAAACAATCCACCGGCCAGAAAGACCGAACCTATCCGCCGCATGATCATGATGTCGTTCGTCCTTCGAAAGCTGGCGTTCTGGCGCCCCAAATGGGCCCACCCGCCCGGGCGATGGTCCATAGCACCGGCCGAAAATCAAGGGTGCGAGTGGTCACGCCTTTTTGATCCAGACCTTATTGTCATGGAACGCGGCGCCGCCGAAAGGCGCGGGACCGTCGGCGCCAGTGATCGTGTTGATGCCGCGGCCATGCCGGTGGGCGGCGTTGGGCCAGATGGATTCGGCGATGACGACGCCTTGCACGACGCCGGCAAACAGCACGGCCGCCAGATGCACGCTGCCACGGCTGTTGCCGACGATGACCTCGTCGCCCGCCGCGATGCCCAGGCGGGCCGCGTCATCGGGATGCAGCATCAGTGTCGGGCCGACCTCCTTCTTCACCGAACTCGGGGTCTCGGTGAAGGTCGAGTTCAGAAAGCTGCGGGCCGGGCTCGTCGCCAGCCGGAACGGGTGGTCGGCATCGACATTGTCGAGCACGTCCCACTGGTCGGGCAGCGCGGGCATCCGGTCCCAAGGGCCGACCGGGCCGGCATTGGCGTTGGGGACCTTCGGCCAGTCCGGCTTGAAGCGGAATTTGCGGTCGCGGTAGCCGAAGCCGTCGAGATAATGCGCGGTGCGGAAATCCGGCTGTATATCGATGAAATCATTGGCGATCAGCTCGTCGAGCGTGCCGCGCCCGGTTTCGCGCATCGTCCAGTCGACGATCTCGCGCGGCGTCATCTCGAAGCCGCGATGCTGCGCACCCAGCCGTTTCGCGAGTGCGCAGATGAGGTCATGGTTCGAGCGGCATTCGCCCGCCGGCTCGACGAGCTTGCCACCCCACATGATGTGCTGGTGGCCGCCGCCCTGGTAGAGGTCGTCATGCTCCAGGAACTGCGTCGCCGGCAGCACGATGTCGGCCATCCGCGCGGTTTCGGTCATGAACTGTTCGTGCACGACCGTGAACAGGTCCTCGCGGGCAAAGCCCTGCTTGACGAGTTCCTGCTCGGGCGCGACCGAGACCGGGTTGGTGTTTTGGATCAGCAGGGCCCGCACCGGCCCGCCCTGACGCAGCGCGGTGGCGTCTCCCGTCAGGATGCGGCCGATCTGCGACTGGTCGAGTTCGCGCACGCTCCGATCGCGGACGTCGAGGCCCTCGATCAGGCTTTTTCGCCAATTGTAGATGCCGCTGTTGCTGTGGAAGGCGCCGCCGCCCTCATATTGCCAGGCGCCGGTCACCGTCGGCACGCAGAGCGCCGCATGCATCGAGACCGCGCCATTGCGCTGCCGGGCGAAGCCATAGCCGAGGCGGAAGAAGCTGTTCTTGCGCGTGCCGACGAGCGCGGCGAATTCCTCGATCTGCGCGACGTCGAGCCCGGTGATCGCGGCAGCCCATTCGGGGGTGCGGCTCTGGAGATGGGCCTCGAGCTCTTCGGGCGCGTCGGTGTGGGCGGCGAGATAGGCCCGGTCGGCATGGCCATCACGGAAGAGCACATGCATGACGGCGCAGGCCAGCGCCGCATCGGTGCCCGGCCGCAGCACCAGGGCAAGGTCGGCCTGGGCCAGCGTCGCATTGTGGTAGATGTCGATGGCGACGATCTTGGCGCCGCGCGTCTTTCGCGCCTTGATCGCGTGGTGCATCACATTGACCTGCGTGTGCACGGCGTTCGTGCCCCAGATCACCACGCAGTCGGACTTGGCCATTTCGCGCGGATCGGGCCCCGCCAGCCGACCCGTTCCGGCGATGAAGCCGGTCCAGGCCGTGGTCGTGCAGATCGTCGAATACTGGCCGGAATAGCGCTTGGCATGCCGCAGGCGGTTGATGCCGTCGCGCATGACGAGGCCCATCGTGCCGGCATAGTAATAGGGCCAGACGGCCTCGGGGCCATGCTCCGCTTCGATGGCGAGGAAGCGCTGCGCGATCTCGTCGAGCGCTTCGTCCCAGGAGATGCGCTCGAACTGGCCCGAACCCTTGGGGCCAGTCCGCCGCAGCGGGTGCAGCAGCCTGTCGGGATGATGGATGCGCTCGGCGTAGCGGGCGACCTTGGCGCAGATCACGCCGTCGGTGTAGCTCTGGCGCCTGCTGCCGCGAACGCGACCGATGCTGCGCCCGTCGATGACCTCCACCTCCAGCGAACAGGCGGAGGGACAGTCATGCGGGCAGGTCGAGGGGTGATGGGCGATGCGAGGCAGTTCCGTCATATCGCCTTGGTAACGCATGGCTCGAAAAAGGGAACCGCTGTCAGGCGTGGTTCGAGCTCCATGAGACGCAGCCTGGATTTCGAGACGCCTCTCGCGGGAGCGCGCCTGTCAACCTCGGGTTAATCCTAATGGTTCAGCTTGGCGGCATCAGGTCATGAGTGGCGCCGTTGCGCCGGAGTTGAGTTCCATGCGTAGCGTTGCGTTTCTGACGGGCCTCGTCGCCTGCCTCCTGCTGTCACCCGCGGACCGCGCCGCCGCGCAGTCACCCGAGTACAGCACCCTCACCTCGCCGCAATCGGCGCAGAACTGGACACTGACGCTGGGTGCCGGCCTGCATCGCCAGCCCGATTACCTCGGCTCCAACGACTACATCTTCCGCCCCAAGCCGATCATCTCGCTCGGCAGGGGACTGAAAAGCACCTGGTGGTCGGCCGAGGACGACGCCATCTCGATCGGGTTCTTTTCCGGTACCGCCTGGCGGGTTGGCTTCTCCGGCAATCTGCTGTGGGAGCGCAAGGCCAGCACCAATCGCGCCCTGATCGGCGTGCCGGACGTCAAGTTCGGGGCCGAGGCTGGCGCCTTCGTCGAATTCTACCCTGCCTCATGGTTGCGCGCCCGCGTCGATCTGCGCCGGGGCATCGTCGCCCATGACGGCCTCGTCGCCGAGATGAAGCTCGACGCCTTCGCCCGCATCAACGACACTTGGAAGCTCGGCATCGGGCCGCGCATGGTCGTCACCAGCGCCGATTATGTCCGGACCTATTTCGGGTCGATCCCGGGCGCGGCCGGGACCGGCGGTCTGCTGCAGCGCTTCAACAGCGGCGTCCTGTCCTACGGCGCCATTGCCCAGGCGACCTACTACTGGTCCGAGCGCCTGCAGACCACGGCCTATGTCGAATACAAGCATCTCGTCGGCGATGCCGCGAAGTCGCCGGTCGTACGCGGCTTCGGCTCGCGGGATTCGATCACGGTCGGTGTCTCGGCGAGCTACGCCTTCGATCTGGGCTTTTGACCATCGCTCAATCAACGCCTGATCGTCACGCGTCCGGCGTCCAGGGGACCATGCGCAGCACAGTGCCGCCAAGCTGCGCGAAGGCGCGCTGGCGGCAGGAGAAGACGATGATCTGCTGGTCGCTGGCCTGGCGGTGCAGGGCGTCGAACATCCGCTCGATCCGGTCGTCGTCGGAGTAGACCAGCGCATCGTCGAGAATGACCGGCGCCGGCTGGCCATCCTTGGCCAGGAGCCGCGCGAAGGCGAGCCGCGTCAGCACCGCGAGCTGTTCGCGCATGCCGCCGCTGAGCAAGCCCACCGGCTCCTCCAGTCCGTTGCGGCTGACGGTGCGAGGCAGGAGCGTTTCCTCGTCGAAGGTCACGCTCGCACCCTCGAAGAGCAGCCCCAGCAAAGGTCGAAGCTCCGCCATCACCGGCGCGAAATAATGGTCGCGTGCCTGGGTCCGCGCCGTCTGCAGCGCATCGCGCAGGCGCGTCAGCAGGGCGACCTCCCGCTCCAGACTGCCAAGCCGCGTGCCTGCCGCGGCCAGCCGGTCCAGCACCTCCTGCCACGCCTCCTCGACGGCCGCATCCGCCCGCGCCCGGATCCGGCCGTTCAGCTCGGCGGCCTCCTCTCGCAAGCTCGCGATTTCAGTGGCCGCGCCATCGACGACCGAGCGCATCCGCCTGAACTTCGCCTCCGCTCCGGCGAGATCGGTGGCGCTGGCGCGCAGGGTCTCGACGCGCGCCTGTGCAGCCTCCAAGATCGCTTCGGCCTGGGCCAAGTCGTTCGCCAACTGCGCCTCATGGGCCGCGCGCCCGTCCGCTGCGCCCAGCACCGCCACCAGCCCGGCCCGCTCCGAGGTGACGCTCGCCAGCGCCCGCTCGGCCGCGACGACCGCCGCCCCGGCTTCGTCGCGCGCGCTCTGGGCCGCCCGCTGCGCCCCGCGTGAGGCCGTGACGCGCGCCTCGGCCGTCGCCAGGCTTCCGCGCACGGCTTCGGGATCGCCCTTGATCTCGGTTGCGGCGAGGCTTTGCGCCTCGAGCCTGGCGATCGCCTCCCGCAACGCAGGCAGCCCGTCGGGCGCGAGCAAGGTGAGCCGTTGCCGCGCCAGATCGAGGCGACCGCTCAGGTCGCGCAAGGCGCTCTCGCGCTGGCGCGCCTCTGCCAGATCGGCGACGCCCAGCGCAGCCAGCAGCGCAACCCGCCGCGCTAGCGCCTCGGCCAGACCGGTCTCCCCCTCGCGCGCCTGCGGCAGGGTCAGGCTAAGCGTCCCGACGCCCTCGATCTCGATCGTGGCCTGGCGTGTCAGCGCGCGCTCCTCGCCATCGGCCAGCGCCACGCCGTCGAGCCCGATCGTGCCCAGCGCGCCGGCGCGGTAGTCGACCCGCAGCAGCGGCATCTGCGCCGTCTGGGCCGCCCGCAGCCCGACGAGCGCGGTTTCGGCCGCCTCCAGCTGCTTCACCGCGCCTGGGGGCAAGGCGAGCGCCTTCACCTCGGCCTGGATCGTCTCGACCTCCACCCGGCCGGCTTCGGCACGGGCATGATCGTGCTGCAACCGCGCCAGTTGCTCGGCGGCCGCACGCGCCTGCATCGATTTCTCTAGTCGGCTCAGGAGATCGCGCGCTTCGCGTTCGGCAGCTTCCGCTTCCTCGACAGCACGGGTCGCCTGTTGTCCGGCCTCGCGCGCCTCGCGCTGTTGGGACGCGGCCGCGTCGCGCTGGGTCAGGCTATCAGCCTCGCGCGCTTCGAGCAGCCCGTGCCGCGCCAGATTCTGGCGATAGATTTCGAGCGTCTGGCGTGCCGCATCGAGATGGTTTCGCGCCAGCGCCGCCTCGACGTCCGCCGTCTTCAGCGCCTCGCCCTGGGCCTTGGCGGTCGTCCAGGCCGCTTCCGCCTGGAAGAGGTCGCGCAGCCGCATGCCCTGCTGGTCCGGGTCGTCGAGCGCGGCCAGCCTTGTGCGCAAGGACCGACGACGGTCCAGCGCCTCGCGCAGTTCACGGACCTCCGCCGAAAGCCGCTTCTCGGTTTCGACCAGCCGGTCGCGCTCCTCGATCGCCTGCGCATAGGCACCGCCGGTCTTGGGCCGCCCGGTCGCCGTCACCAGAACCGACAATTCGGTTTCGCAGGCTGCCACCGCCTGGGCCATGCGCCGGCCCCCGGTCAGCGATTCGACCTCACCCTGCACCGAGGTCAGCACGGATTCGCGCGCGCGCTTCTCGCCCTCCTCGTCCTTGGGCGAGCGCCGCTCGATGCCGGTGATGCCCTGGCGCACCCAGAGCAGCCCCGCCGGCCCGCTCGTGCCACCCTGGACCAACCGCGCGATGAAACGCTCGGCCTCGTCAGCCTGCGCAATGATGCGGCCCGAGCCGCGCTCGCGCACCATCGCGCGCCTTCCGCCGTAGAACTGCTTGGTCAGCCGAAAGGCGCCCTCGCCCGTGGCGATGTCGGCCTCGACCAGCGGATTGCCGCCGCTATAGGGCCGCAGGGCCTGCACGGCGCCGGGCGTGCCCGTATGGGGCTGGAAGAACAGCGCATGCAGCGCGTCAAAGCAGGTCGATTTGCCGAATTCATTGGCGGCGCAGAGCACGTTGACCCCGTCGCCGATGCCCTCGACGGCAACGCCCTGCCCCGCGAATCGACGGACATTGTAAAGCCGCAGCGCCGTCAGCTTCATGACGGCATCGCTTCGCAATAGGTGAACAGCCGGACCAGGCCGTCGCGTGCCGCCTGGCGCTCGCCGGCTGGGCGATGGTCGTCGAGGCTTTCGGCCAGCAGGAGATCGGCCGCCTGGCGCAACGCCCCGGCCCGGTCGATCGCGTCGAGATCCGCGCTCTCGCAATCGGTCGCCAGCGCCTCGGTTTCAAGCACGAGATGGGCAAATTCCGGCGCGACATGCGCCGCCGCGGCATCGAGCGCCGCCCGCGCTTGCGGCCGCAACCGCCCCGTGGCGATGACGCGCAGCAGCGTCTGCCGTCGGACGGGGCCCAGGGGCAAGCGCTCGGCCAGGAGGCCGGCCGCATCGTCGCCGGAGATCAGGTCGAGCGGCAGGCTGCGCCAGTCGAAGCTGCCGGTTTCAACCGGCGTGACGTCTGGCATGGCCCCGGGCGCAGCCAGCGAGACAAGCAGCGCCCGGCCGGGCTGATCATGCTTGAAGCGGTCCGGCTCGGGCGCGCCGCTGTACCAGCTGCGCGGGCCGATCTGCATCTGGCCGTGCCAATCGCCGAGAGCGAGATAGTCAAGCCCGGCACGATGAGCCCGATCAGGGGCGATGATTTCGAGCCCGATCCCATCCTCACCGAAGCTCTGGATCGCGCCATGAGCGAGCCCGATACGCAGGCTGCCATCGGGCGTCGCGGCGCTGTCCAGCCAGTCGGTCAAATCGCGCCCGGGCCGGCGGGTGGTGCACGGCGCTGGCAGGACGACAATGCCGGGCTCAAGCGCGATCGGTGAGGCGTCGGTTGCCAGCAAGACATGAGCCGGCAATGCAGCGCGCGCCGCCGCCCATAATTCATCCGCCTGCAGCGAATCATGGTTGCCCGGCAGGACGATCCAGCGCAGCGGCGCATGGCTTTCCATGGCCGCCAGCGCCTGGCGCAGCATGGCGGGGCTTGGCGTCTCGGTGTCGAAACAATCACCCGCGAGCAGGATGGTCCCGGCTCCGCCGGCCCGCGCCTGCGCCGCCAGCCGGTCGATCACGCCGTGACGCGCCTCGCGCAGCCGGCCGCGCAGCTCTTCCGGCATATTGCCGAAGCGCTTGCCGATATGCAGGTCCGAGGAGTGGAGAAAGCGGAACATCAGGCCTCGCTGCGGGCGGGTGCGCGAATCCGCTCCCGCCTTCACACCGACACTGCGTGGCTTTGCTGCGTTTGGCGACCCACCCGGAGACCTGGCCGGCTTGGCCCAAGCCCGTCAGGCGCCGGCATCACGCGAAAAGATCCGGCTGCCCTGCCCTGTGCAGCGGCTTTGCGTCCTCGAGAGCGTCGAGAAAGGCGTTTGCCTCGCGTATGATGGTTGCGACGCGGTCGGCCGGCATCTTGTCCAGCGTCTTGTAGGGCATCGCCATGCGCGGATTGTTGCCGAGCCTGCCGCGGTTCTCGATCAGGAAGTTCCAATAGAGCGGGTTGAACGGGCAGGCGCCTTCGCCTGTCTTGATCTTGGGGTCGTAGACGCAAGACCCACAGTAATTCGACATCCGGTCGATATAGGCCCCCGACGCCGCATAGGGTTTCGAGGCCAGAAGCCCGCCATCGGCGAAGAGCGCCATGCCATGGGTGTTGGGCAGCTCGACCCATTCGAAAGCGTCGGCATAGACGGCAAGATACCACTCCTCGACCTCGGCCGGGCGGATGCCGGCGAGCAGCGCGAAATTGCCGGTCACCATCAGCCGCTGGATATGGTGAGCATAGGCGTTGCGCCGCGTATCGCCGATCGCGTTGGCCAGGCAGTTCATCTCGGTTTCGCCCGACCAGTAAAACCAGGGCAGCGGCCGCTCGGCGGCAAGGGCGTTGGTCTGCGCATAGCCGGGCATCTCGAGCCAGTAGATGCCGCGGACATATTCGCGCCAGCCGAGAATCTGCCGGATGAAACCCTCGACCGCGTTGAGCGGCGCATGGCCGGCGCGCCAGCCGGTCTCGGCTGCGAGACAGACCTCGCGCGGCAGCAGCAGGCCGACATTGAGATAGGGCGACAGCAACGCGTGGAAGATGAAGGGCTCTCCTTCAGCCATCGCATCCTGATAATCGCCGAAGAACGGCAAGGCGTCGGCGATAAAATGATCGAGCGCGGCGAGAGCGTCGTTACGCGTGACCGCCCAGCCGAATCCGTCGAGATCACCGAAATGATCGGCGAAACGCTCGGCCACCAGGGCGATGACCTCGGCGGTGACCGCATCGGGGCGCGTCCGCCCGCGCGGCGGCAGCGCCAGCGACGCCGGCAGGCGCTTGCGGTTCTCGGCGTCGAAATTCCACTGCCCGCCGACCGGCGCGTCGCCCTCCATCAGCAGGCCGGATCGACGGCGCATCTCGCGGTAGAAAAACTCCATGCGATAGGCTTTGCGCCCATCGGCCCAGGCGGCAAAGTCGGCGCGCGAACACAGGAACCTGTCATCGTCGCGAATCGCGACCGGCAGGCCGATATCGCGCGACCAGTCGTCCATCATCCGGCGCACCCGCCATTCGCTGGGCTCGGTGACGACGACCCGATCGGGTGCGTGACGCGACACCGCGCGCGCCAGCTCGCCGGTGAAGGAGCCCGTGTTGGCCGGATCGTCGAGCCTGACATAATCGACGCTCAGCCCCTCGTCGCGAAGCTCCTGCGCGAAATGCCGCATCGCTGAGAGAATGAAAGCGATCTTCTGCTTGTGGTGGCGAACATAGGTCGCCTCCTGCCCGACCTCGACCATCAGCACGACGTCGCGAGCGGCATCGATGCCGTCGAGCGCCGCGACGTCGCGGCTCAGCTGGTCGCCCAGGATGAGGACCAGCGTTTTCAACGGGCAGGCCTCTGCAAGCACCAGCAGCTCACTCCGGATCGAAGCAGTCCCATCACAGCGCTCCTGGCTTTGCGACGGTTACGCCGCGCGTGACGGAACGGTTCAGCGGCGCGCCGATCGGACGAGGCCGGCGGGATTGGCGCAGGCGCGGCTGTGGCGAACGGGGCCGCGACCTCGACCGGCTATGGCTGCGGCGCCGCGACCTGCTGTCGGTCCCGAGCGAAGCGGGCTTCCACCGTGGCGATATAGGCATCCCGCGACGGTCCCAGATGCTGGCGGCAGAGGGCGACAAGGCGGTCACGGTCGCCATTGGCCAGCGCCTCGACCATCGCGGCGTGCTGGTCGCGGGCCAGGCGCAGATGCTCGGGGCTCGCGGCGGTAATCGACCGCGCGCCATGAACCTTCTGCGCCATCGCCTGGATCAACTCGACGAGATGGCGATTGCCGCAGGCGCGAAACAGCGTCTCGTGGAACCGCATATTGGCGCGGAACGCCGCCCGCGCATCGGCGCATTCGACCGCCACCGCATGCTGTTGCTGGACGGCGTGCAACTCTTCCAGGATCAGGCCAGACAGCGGAAGCGGGATTTGCTGCGCGGCCAGCGTCTCCAGCGCCTCGCGCACCGAATAGATCTGCCGCACCTCCACGGGATCGAGCAGCTTCACGACCGCGCCCCGATTGGGGATGCGCTCGACAAGGCCGACACGCTCCAGATCGGCCAGAGCCTCGCGCACGACATGGCGCTTCACGGCAAGCCGTTCGGCCAGTTCCTCCTCGACCAGCCGCTCGCGCGGCAGGAGCCAACCGAGGACGATCTCCTCCTCCAGCATGGCCGCGACATCGCGCACGCGCTCGGTGGTCTGGGCCTTGAGGGCGGTCCGCTCCTTCAGGGAAGACATGCTCATTCCAGCTTATAACTCTTCGACATAATTGTTGACAATCCTGGCGTCGGTCATATTCCTAACCGCCATGAGCACGTCCGACGATACCCCATCCTTGAGGCCCGCTGCACGCGGCATGCGCCGCAATCTCGCGACCTATGGCGACCCTGGCTTCTCGCTGTTCCTGCGCAAGGCTTTCATCAAGGCCGCCGGCTTTTCCGACGATGCGCTCGACCGGCCGATCATCGGCATCACCAACACCTTCAGCGACTTCAACCCCTGCCATGGCAATGTGCCTCGGCTGATCGAGGCGGTGAAGCGCGGCGTGATGCTGGCGGGCGGGTTGCCGATGGAGTTCCCGACGATCTCCATCCACGAATCCTTCGCCAATCCGACCTCGATGTTCCTGCGCAATCTGATGGCGATCGACACCGAGGAGATGATCCGGGCCCAGCCCTGCGATTCCGTCGTGCTGATCGGCGGCTGCGACAAGACCGTTCCGGCCCAGCTCATGGGCGCGGTCTCAGCCGATGTTCCGGCGATCCAGCTCATCACGGGGCCGATGCTGGTTGGCCACCACAAGGGCGAGATCCTCGGCGCCTGCACCGATTGCCGCCGGCTCTGGGGCCAACATCGCGCCGGCCAGATCGACGAGGCCGAGATCGAGGTGCTGAGCGGGCGGCTCGCGCCGACGCAGGGCACCTGCATGGTCATGGGCACGGCCTCGACGATGGGCTGCCTGGTCGAGGCGCTCGGCATCGCGCTGCCGGGCTCGGGCACGATTCCCGCCACCCATGCCGACCGCATCCGCGCCGCAGAAGCCAGCGGGCGCGAGGCCGTGCGGCTGGCCCAGGGCAGCCCCAAGCCGAGCGAATTGCTGACCAAGACCGCGTTCCGCAACGCGCTGACCGTGCTGCAGGCGATTGGCGGCTCGACCAACGGGCTCGTCCATCTGGCGGCGATCGCGCGCCGCGCCGGGCTCTCGATCGATCTCGAGGAGTTCGACGCTATCGGCCGCAAGGTGCCGGTGCTGATCGACCTCAAGCCCTCCGGCGATCACTATATGGAGCATTTCCACTGGGCCGGTGGCGTGCCCAAGCTGATGAAGGAGCTCGGCGACCATCTCGACCGTTCGGCCCCAACCATCGACGGCCGCACCATCGGCGAGATCGCCGACGCGGCCGAGGACGTGCCCAACCAGACGATCATCCGCACCACCGCAAGCCCGGTGAAGCCGACCGGCGGCATGGCCGTGCTGCGCGGCAACCTCGCGCCGGGCGGGGCCGTGATCAAGCATTCGGCTGCCTCGCCTGCCCTGCTGAAGCATACCGGGCGCGCGGTGGTCTTCACCTCGGTCGAGGACATGGTTCGCCGGATGGACGACCCCGATCTCGACGTGGCGGCCGACGACGTTCTCGTTCTGACGAATGCCGGTCCGCGAGGCGCTCCCGGCATGCCCGAAGCCGGCTATATTCCGATCCCCAAGAAGCTGGCCCAGGCTGGCGTCAAGGACATGGTCCGGATTTCGGACGCCCGCATGAGCGGCACGGCCTTCGGCACGATCGTTTTGCACATCACGCCGGAATCGGCCGTCGGCGGCCCGCTCGGCCTCGTCCGCAACGGCGACATGATCCGGCTCGATGTCGAGGCCCGCGAGATCGCACTGCTGGTCGACGATGCGGAACTGGAACGACGCAAGAGTGAGTGGCAGCCGCCGGCCCATCTGGCGGAACCCTCGCGCGGCTATCGCCACCTCTATCTCACCACCGTCCTGCAAGCGGATGAGGGCTGCGACTTCGACTTCTGCTGACGACTTGGACTTCTGCTGACGGCCAGCCCGGCCCAAGCCTTTCCACCGAGACTGGAGCCTACCGGTCCGCCCTGCCCCTTTGGAGAAAACCCCATGATCAACCGTCGCCTCGTCATCGGTGCGCTCGCTGGCCTGTCCATCGCGCTGCCCGCCACGGCCTTCGCCCAGGCCTATCCGCAGAAGCCGATCACGCTGATCGTGCCCTATGCGCCAGGCGGAGCGACCGACATCATCGGCCGCGTCGTCGCCGAGGAGATGTCGAACAGCCTCGGCCAGCGCCTGGTTGTCGAGAACCGGGCCGGAGCCGGCGGCAGCGTCGGGGCGGCAGCGGCCGCACGCGCGCAGCCCGACGGCTACACCCTGCTTCTGGGCGCGCTGACCAGCCATTCGATCAATATGAGCCTGCAGGCGAAGCCCGGCTTCGACCTGAAGAAGGAGTTCGTACCGGTCGGGCTCGCCGGCAATGTCGGGCTCGCGCTCGTCGTCCACCCGTCGGTGCCGGCCAAGACGGTTCCCGAGCTGATCACGCTGATCAAGGCGAAACCCGACGACTATTCCTACGCGTCTTCGGGCCAGGGCTCGCCGCAGCATCTCTCCGGCGAACTGTTCAACCTGAAGGCCGGCACCAAGATGCCCGTCGTGCCCTATCGCGGCTCCGGCCCGGCCATGACCGACATGGTCGCCGGCCAGGTCAAGATCATGTTCGACACGATTCCCGCCGTGCTGCAGCATGTGAAGGGCGGCTCGCTTCGGGCGATCGCGACCACCGGCACGGAAGCCTCGACCTTCATGCCGGAGACGCCGACCGCGATTTCGCAGGGGCTCGCCGGCTTCGAGGTCTCGTCCTGGTTCGGCCTGCTCGCGCCGACCGGTACGCCGCAGCCGGTGCTGGACAAACTCAATGCCGAGCTGAACAAGGCCTTGCAAAGCCCGAAGCTGAAAGAGGCGCTGGCGCTGCAGGGCGTCGTTCCCGCGCCGAGCACGCCTGCCGAGGCCGCAGCCCGGATCGACGCCGAGATCACCAAATGGGGCGAGCTGATCAAGTCGAGCGGGATCAAGGCCGAGTGAGCGTACTGGAACATACGCTGTGAGCGATCCCATCCAGACACTCGCCATCGTCGGCGCCGGCATGATCGGCGCCAGTTGGGCGGCACTTGCCAGCGCGCTTGGCGTGGCCGTCCGCGCCTATGATCCCAATGCGGAGGCAGAGGCGCGCTTCCTGTCTCAAGTCGAACGGGCGCGGGCTCAACTGGCCGAGCTCGGGCTAACCGGGACCGGCAATGTCTCCTTCTTCAGCAGCCTCGCAGAGGCGCTGGAGGGGGCCGGCTTCGTCCAGGAAAACGGGCCGGAGAACGAGGCGGTCAAGCGCAAGCTGCTCGCCAAGATCGACGCCCTGCTCCCGCTGGACGCCATCATCGCCAGTTCGACCTCGGCGCTGGTCCGCAGCAGCATCGTCGGCGATTGCGCCAGGCCGGGGCGGATCATCGTGGCGCATCCGTTCAATCCGCCGCATCTCGTTCCGCTGGTCGAGATCGTCGGGGCCGACCCCGATGTCGTGACGCGGGCCGCGGATTTCTATCGCGCGCTCGGACGCCGCCCGGTCGTGCTCAACCGCGAAATGCCCGGGCACATCGCCAACAGGCTGGCCTCGGCGCTCTATCGCGAGGCGGTTCATCTGGTCGAGCAGGGCGTGGCGAGCGTCGCCGACATCGACGCGGCGCTCTGCAACGGTCCTGGCCTGCGCTGGGCCCTGATGGGTCCGCACATGACCTATCATCTCGGCGGCGGCGAAGGCGGAATCGCCGGCTATCTCGCCCATCTCGGGCCCAGCCAGGTGCGGCGCTGGGAATCGCTCGGCAATCCGTCGCTCGATGCCGAGGTCCAGGCCAAGATTGTCGCGGGCGTCGCGGAGGAAGCGGCCGGCCGCTCGATCGCCGAGCTGGAGGCGCGCCGCGACGAGGGCTTGCTCGCCCTGCTGAAGACCCGCACGCTGGTCAGCGACTGACAAGGCTACCCATGACCGATATGACCGAAGCGGGCCCGCGCATCGCCCTGATCCATGCGCTCGAGGAATCCGTGCTGCCGGCGCGAGCGGCCTTTGCCGCGCACTGGCCGCAGGCTAAAGCCTTCGACCTGCTCGACACATCGCTCGCGACCGATCTGGCCGCCCGCGGCAGGCTCGACGAGGCGATGACCGAGCGCTTTCTGACGCTGGGGCGCTATGCGGCGGCAACCGAAGGCACGGCCGGGCCGGCGCAGGCGATCCTGTTCACCTGCTCGGCGTTTGGGCCGGCGATCGACGCCGTCAAGCGCGCCTTGCCGATCCCGGTGCTGCGGCCCAATGAATCCGCCTTCGCCGAGGCGCTGGCCTTGGGCGGACGGATCGGCCTGATCGTGACCTTCGCCCCCTCCCTGCCCGCGCTGACGCAGGAACTCAACGTGATGGCCGGCAAGCCGGTCGATGTCGCCGGCATTGTTGTCGAGGGCGCGCTGGCGGCGCTCAAGGCCGGCGATGGCGCCACCCATGACCGCCTGGTGGCGGAAGCGGCTGCCCGCCTCACGGGGGTCGACACGTTGATCCTCGGCCAGTTCTCGCTCGCCCGCGCCAAACCGGCAATCGAAGCGGCGACGGGCCTGCGCGTCGTGACGACGCCGGAGGCGGCCATTCGCGGGCTGAAACGGGCTCTACAGAACTGAAGGGGCGACCGCCCTTATCGAGACAGTTCGCCCCACACCGCGGTGAACCTCGCGGTGCGCCGACGCATTTGCGACGCGGGGCCATCTCATCTGGATTGCCGATCCAGCCATGCGTGATGCTGAGACAATTGATCGGCAGGCAGAATCCGGTGATCTTGGGTCAGGACGGGTCAGCCGCTTGACTCGACATGGCGGCGACGAAAGCGGGCATCAGTCACACAGCGACGGGGGGAAGTTCATGAGTCGGCGTATTCAGCAGTTGTTGCCCCATTCAACGATGCTGGCCGCCCTGGCCATCGTGGCCGCCTTATTCTCGACCCGGGCTGCTCAGGCGCAGGATCGCGATGGCTGCTTTGAGCCCGCCCCCAGGTGCCTGACCTCCAGCCAAAGCTGGCGTGGTCCAAACCTTACCGTTAGGCTGACAAATCGGTGCAATGGGCGCGTCTATGCCCGGATATGCACCCAAAAGCAGCGTGGCGGGCCCGATTGCGGAGCGTTCGGCATTGTTCCAGGCCGTTCGCATACGTGGCACACGGTCAACGCCGCACCCGGCGGCAGCTCGCAATATCGATATATCGGGTCGCGGCTGATGCAAAAAGACTGGGTCTGCGCCGGCAAAGCGCGCAACTGGCGTGAGCCGATGAGGTTCTAGATGTGTCCAGGTCTGATGATGGCCCGGTTTGCCCAAAGTCGGCGCGGGAACTCGCCGAGCAACACCCGCTCTTGATCGGCAAGCCGTCAGCCCAATCATCACTCTTGCCACGATCGCCTCTCCCGCGGCGCCGCCTTGCTGCAAGTTGCGCCGGCTCGGCGCGACTCGATCGCGCGGGGTGATGGCATGGTTGCGTGTCGATCGTATCGCCCTTAATCCTCGTCTTCCCTGGCCCTGCCGGTCTCGACCAGGATCTCGCGTTTTCCGGCGTGGTTGGCGGGGCCGACGATGCCTTCGTGCTCCATCCGCTCCATGATCGAGGCGGCGCGGTT
>NZ_LJHQ01000041.1 GCF_001295925.1 Allobosea sp. AAP35
TGGGCGGTTTATAGGTCCCACCACCCAGACATGTCAACACGGTTTTTGAAAGTTTTTCGACACTCGGCCAAATTCCTTTGTCGGCTGCCTTTCTCGCTCTCGCGCGGGCGCCCACGCGAGAGCGCGGCTTTTTCTTATAGGTTAGGTCTTTGGCTGCCGAGTCTGCGCGTCGGATCGGCTCGGTCGCGCCCTGGGAGCCGCGCATCGGCAAGGACGCCTGCAAACAGCCGTATTCGCCGGTCAGACAGGCCGTGGCCGCCGCAAAGATTGATTCCGCCCGGTGACACGGGCATGGTCGCGATGTCGTCGTTCCTGTCGGGGACGGCTTTCGGGGTCACCTTGCATCCCTGGCCGATCGACGCGCCAAGAACGGTTCACTCAAAGTGCTTCCGGGCCATTCTCGCCCGGGATCGTCGTTTCAGGATCGTAAGACACCTCACGATGAACGCCCACCCCGAGTTCAAGACGCAAGCCGAGCCGCTCGCCCCTGAAGCGGCCGCTCTCCTGATCGATCTTGGCATCGAGCCGCCGATCCAGCCGGCGGGCGCGAGCCATCTGGCACTCGATCGGCGCGGCGTGTCGCTGCGCTGGCTGGCCGCCTGCACGCTCGTCGGCTCCTGCGGCGCGGCGCTTCTGGGTGCAGCCATCCTGGTCGCGATGCGGGGCGATACCAGCTTTCCCGAACAGCCCGAAACGGTCGCCGCTCGTGCCTCTTCCGCGGCCGGCGATGGCGGTGGCGCCCGCAAGGGCGACAAGCTCGTCGCCGATCAGCCCGTGATGGCCGCGCGGCATTCGGTCAGGGCACCGATGTCGCAACGCGTCGGAAACCGCGAGGTGATCCGGGTGCGTCCCTTCGTGCGGCTCGCCTCAGGCCTGTCCCTGACGACCGGCGTCTATGCCACCAACATCCCGCCCTTCAATCCGCTGCGGCTGTTTGCCGAAGGCGGGCAGGCGAATGAGCGCTATGCCGAGCCGGTCCTCGAAATGCCCGACGCCGATGTCACCATCGTCAAGCGCGACCTCGCCGACATCGTGATCCCCGCCGGCAAGCCCCAGCTGGGCGATGCCGAGGTCATCACCCAGATCGAGGAGGAGCGGGCCAATCTCGCCGCCTCCGGGCGTCAACGCTCCTTGCCGATCCCGCCGCAGCTCATGCTCAGCAGGACCCTGGGCAGCACGGCGGGTCCGGCCAGCGACCTGCTGTCCTATGCGCCCTCGACCGACACCCGCTTCTCAGGGATCGAAGTCAGGGTCGTTCCCGAGAACGTCACCAACGCGCCCAAGACACCGATCGCCGCCACGCGCGAACCCATCGTCGAGGAAAAGCTGCTGCTGGCCAAGCGCGGCGAGAACTTCGAACAGGTCATGCGCGCCGCCGGCGCGTCGCCCGACCAGATCCGAGGCATGATCCAGGCCTTCGGTGGCCGCGTCCGGACCGCGGCCCTGCCCGATGGCCAGGTGCTGCAGGCTCTCTATGCGCCCGGCCTCAACCGCGGCGAACCGCGCCAGATCGTCCGCGTCTCATTGATGAACAATGGCCAGCCCGACGGCACCATCGCCGTCAACGACCGGGGATTGTTCGTTTCCGTCAACCTGCCCCGGCAGGAGCTGGTCGGTGCGCCGCGCAAGACCGATGACGAGGAGGAGGATGAAGACGGTGGCAGCGGTGGCGCCCGGCTTTACGAGAGCCTCTATGAGACCGGCATGCGCCACGATCTGCCGCGACCGCTGATCGATGAGCTCGTGCGGATCTTCTCCTATGATCTCGACTTCCAGCAGCGCGTGCGCGGCGGCGACAATCTCGAGGTCATCTTCACCGAAGACGACGAAGGCGAGCGCGGCGAGATCCTGTCGGCCTCCCTCACCATCGGCGGCGAGACGCGCCGCGTCTTCCGCTATCAGGCCCCGGAAGACGGGCTGATCGAATATTTCGACGATGACGGCAAATCGCTGAAGAAGTTCCTGCTGCGCAAGCCCATCGCCGATGGCGAGATGCGCTCGGGCTTCGGCATGCGCTACCACCCGATCATGCGCTATTCGAAGATGCATACCGGAATCGACTGGTCCAACCGCATCGGCACGCCGATCCTCGCCGCCGGCAACGGCACTGTAATCAAGGCGGAATGGGATTCCGGCTATGGCCGGCGTATCGAACTCCAGCATGCCAACGGCTATGTCACGACCTATTCGCACCAGTCGGCCTTCGCCAAGGGCATCGCGCCGGGTGTCAAGGTTCGGCAGGGTCAGGTCATTGGCTATCTCGGCTCGACAGGCCTCTCGACCGGGCCGCACCTCCATTACGAGGTCCTGGTCAACGGCAATTTCGTCAACCCGATGAAGATCCGGGTGCCGCGCGGCCGCGAGCTTCAGGGCCCGACCCTGGTCGAGTACAAGCGCCAGCGCGACGAAATCCAGGGCCTGATCGAACGCGCCGGCGGCACGGTCGCGCAGTTGCGCTGAGCGCATGACGAAGCCTTGTATGGCGGCCGGGTCTGCGGTGACAGCTTGACTTCCGCGCCCTGAAGCCACACCGGCACAGGCAGTTGCTGCTTTCGAGGTGCCGCGTCCATGCTCGCCGCCCTGCTTGTCGTCCTGCCTGTCTTTGGTCTGATCGCGCTGGGTTACACCGCGCGCTGGACCAGGCTGCTGCGCGAGACCACCGGCGAAGGCCTTTCCGATTTCGTCTTCGTGCTGGCCGTGCCCTGCCTGTTGTTTCGCACGCTGGCGAAGGCAGATATTCCCCAGACCCAGCCCTGGGGCTACTGGATCGCCTATTTTACCGGGCTGGCCGTCGTCTGGGCGCTGGCGATGCTGATCGCCAGCCGCTTCTTTGCGCGCAAGGGCCCCGAACTGGTCGTGTCGGGCTTCTCGGCAGCGCAATCCAACACGGTTTTCGTCGGCGTGCCCATGATCCTCAAGGCTTATGGCGATGCCGGCGCGGTGCCGCTCGGCCTGCTGCTGGCGGTCCATCTGCCTGTAACCATGACGGTGGCCACCCTTTTGGCCGAAGGGCGCACCGCCTCGATGCGGATGCTGTTGCGCCGCCTCTTCACCCATCCGATCATCATCGGGATCATCCTGGGCGTGGTGGCGCGGCCTTTCGTCGGCCAGCTACCCGAGCCGTTCTGGACGCTCGTCGATCTCGTGGCCGCGGCCGCCGTTCCCTGCGCGCTGATCAGCCTCGGCATCGCCATGCGCCGCTATGGTCTTGAATCGGGCCTGGGCCTGCCGCTCGTATTGAGCGCCCTCAAGCTCGGGCTGCATCCGTTGATCGTCTATCTGCTGGCGACGCGCGTGTTCGACATGCCGCCGCACTGGTCGGGCGTCGCCGTGCTGTTTGCCGCCTGCCCCTGCGGGATCAATGCCTATCTCTTTGCCGAACGCTACCGCCAGGGCGTTGCCGACGCGTCGAGCGCGATCACGCTCTCGACGCTGCTGTCGCTCTTTACCACCGCCGCCTGGCTGACCTGGCTCGGCGTCGGCTGAGCCAAAACCTCAGCTGAAACCCAGCTGTCGCCGGAGCGCTGCGGCCGTGAGACCCCGCGCACGCAAATCCGCAATACTTTCCGACTGGCGGCTTTTCGACAGTTTGCGCCCGGCTTCGTCCAGCAGCAGCTCATGGAACTGGTAGAGCGGCGTCGGCAGGCTCAGGAGCCGCTGCAACAGCACATGGATGTCGGTCGCAGCCTCGAGATCGCGCCCGCGCACCACATGCGTCACGCCCTGAAGGGCATCATCGACGACCACGCTAAGATGATAGCTGGTCGCAACGTCCTTGCGCGCCAGCACGACATCGCCCCAGCGCGCCGGCTGCGCCGCGACGGTCCGCGACAATCCGCTCGTATCGAAAACGCGGTAGCTGAGTGCATCCGCCACCAGCGCCAGCGCCCGCTCCATATCGAGACGCCAAACATGCGGCTCGCCGGCCTGGATCCGCGCCCGCGCCTGGACCCCGTCGAGGGCGCGTCCCATCCCAGGATAAAGCGGCGCCCCATCTGGATCGAGCGGCCAGGGCCGGCCGGATGCGACCTCTTCCGCCGAGATGGCCGCCTGAACCTCTCGCCGCGAACAGAAGCAGGGATAGAGCAGTTCGCGCTCGCGCAGTTGAGCGAGTGCGACGACATAGTCGCCGAAATGCTCCGACTGCCGCCTGACCGATGGCTCGAAGCGAAGGCCGAGCCAGGCGAGATCCTCGCGCAGCGCTCGCTCGAACTCAGGCGTGCAGCGTTCGCGGTCGATATCCTCTATGCGCAGCAGCAGGCGTCCGCCCATCGCCATTGCCAGGCGCTCGTTGGTCAGGGCCGAAAGCGCATGGCCGAGGTGAAGCCGCCCGTTCGGGCTCGGCGCGAAGCGCAGGACGGGCTGAGCGCGTTCGGGAGAGGACGGGGCCATGGCTTATGTCTAGAATCGGTCGCGCAGATGAGCCAAGCGATGAAACAGCCGAATGATCGAGCCGCCGGCTGCAAACGTGGCAAGTGCCGGACGCTGCTGACGCGCGCGGTCGTTCGGATCGGCTGTCTGGACACATGATGCACAAGATCGACAACGATACCGATCTCGAAGAGGGCATGGCAGCGTTGGCGGCGCGCGACCCGCGCTGGAGCATGATCACCGCGCGCACGGGGCTGCCACCCCTGCGCCGTCGCGAGGGCGGCTTTGCCGGACTGGCGGCCATCATCGTCTCGCAGCAGCTTTCGGTTGCCAGCGCGCGCGCGGTCTGGGCCCGGGTGGAGTTGGTCTTCGGCACGAGCCCAACCCCGGAGCGCATCCTGGCGGCGAGCGATGACGAGATGCGGCTGTCGGGTCTGTCGCGACCCAAGCAGCGCGCCATGCAGGCCGTCGCCCGGGCCCTGGCGTCGGGAGCGCTGTCATTCGCGGCGCTCGAAGACGCGACGCCCGAGCAGGTCCATGAGCAAATGACGGCCGTTTCGGGGATCGGCCCCTGGACCGCCGACATCTATCTGCTGTTTTGCCTGCACCATCGCGACGCCTTCGCGCCGGGCGACCTTGCGATCCAGGAGGCGGCGCGCGTCGCCTTCGGCCTGCCCGCGCGGCCCAAAGCCCCCGAACTGGAGGCCATGGCAAAAGCCTGGTGTCCGTGGCGCGGCGTGGCGGCCCGGTTGCTCTGGGCCTATTACGCCACGCTCACATCACGCGAGGGCATCGACGCCTGAGCGGCTCGGCGCCGCCGCCGGTCTCAGCGCGACAGGATTTTCAGCGCCGTCTGCGCCGCGCTGCGCAGGAAGCCGCTGTCGCTCATCACGGTGACGAGCTTCGCCCCCATGCCGAGGAAGCCCTTCGCGCGCTCGGCCGACTGCGCGTAGATCGCGACCGGCTTGCCCACCGCCGAGGCGCGCGCGATGATATGGGCGATCGCGTCGTCGACCTCCGCCGACAGCGGATTGACCTCCCGCCCCCCCGACAGCGCGATCGAGAGATCGGAGGGACCGACGAAGACCGCGTCGATCCCCTCCAGCGCCAGGATATCGTCCAGGATCGCCATCGCCTCGCGGGTTTCGATCATGGCGAAAGACAGCGAGAAGCGGTTGGATTCGCGCAGATACGCGTTGGCATCGAGCCCCGACGCCCCCAGCCCGCCATAGCTGCCCCAGCTCCGTTCGCCCATCGGCGGATATTTGGAGGCCGCTGCGAAGCTGCGCGCATCGGCCATCGTGTTGATCATCGGCGCGATGACGCCCGAGACGCCGGCATCGAACAGCCGCGAGACATTCTGGAATTCGCCGACGGGGATGCGCGCCAGCGCCGGCTTGCCGGCGGCATTGATCAGCGCCACCGCCTTGATGACCTCGCCCAGCGTGATCGGCCCGTGCTGCATGTCGAGCGCGACCGCATCGAACCCTTCCCGCGCCAGGAGGCCGGCGATGCCGGGCTCGGGCAGGCCGCACCAGGCGGAGACCACCGTGTCGCCCTTGGCGAGACGGTCGGCGAGAGAGGACAGGACGGTCGATGGGATCATGGCGCGTTTCATCCGTTGCAGGTCGCTATGTTGAACGTCCGCTCTTGTTTTCCGGGCGGCTGCGCCACGTTGGACCGGGCACGGCCGCAAATGCAAACGGGCGCCCATGCGCCCGCTTCAATCACGACCTGCGTTTCCGGATGGCGCACAAGGCCACCGACCCAGTCCATTTTCAGCGACCGGCCTGAATCTCCTCGGCGGCCCGGATCAGCAGCTCCGTCATGACCCGACGGATCTCCTCGTCCGCGACGGCGACGCTGCCAGCCGCGAAATCGCCCTTGACCTTGCGCACCACATCCTCGTCGCCGGCCTCCTCGAAATCGGCCACGACGACCTCCTTCGCATAGGCATCCGCATCAGCCCCGGCCTTGCCGAGCTTCTCCGCCGCCCACAGGCCGAGCAGCTTGTTGCGCCGCGCCGTCGCCTTGAAGCGCAGCTCCTCGTCATGGGCGAACTTGTTTTCGAAGGCATCCTTGCGTTGATCGAAGGTCGACATGGCGTGTTTCGTCCTCTGTGAAGGAGTGGGTCCCGGAAAGCAGCGGGCCCCTGGCGGGCGGGATCAAGCAGGTTCGCCAGCCATATAGGATGATGCGCAGGGCAGGGCCAGCCCCGGAATGCGGAGGCGAGCCGCTTGGCCCCGTCGGACTGGTCCAGGGAGCGGTTTGTTGCGTTTGCAGTGCGGAAGGCCCATATAGCGGGCGCAACGGTCGCCCTCGCGGGCGCCGCTGCATTGAGCCGGCCGGCAGCGCGGTCTACGCTGATTCCAACCTGATCGGAATCGGCACGAAATCGTGCAGACCCGGCTGATCAGGGGCCCAGATCCCGCCGCGGGGCGACCTGCGTCCAGAGAAAGGCCGACCTTTGGATTTCCTCAAGCCACGGTATATCCCAATGAATCGCCGCCGTCGCATCTACGAAGGCAAGGCGAAGGTCCTCTATGAGGGACCCGAGCCCGGAACGCTGATCCAGCACTTCAAGGATGATGCCACCGCCTTCAACGCCAAGAAGCATGAAGTGATTGATGGCAAGGGCGTGCTCAACAACCGCATCTGCGAGCACATCTTCTCCAACCTCAACGACATCGGCGTGCCGACGCATTTCATCCGCCGGCTGAACATGCGCGAGCAGCTCATCCGCGAGGTCGAGATCATTCCGCTCGAGGTCGTCGTGCGCAACGTCGCCGCCGGCTCGCTCTCGACCCGCCTCGGGCTCGAGGAGGGCACGCAGCTGCCGCGCTCGATCATCGAGTTCTATTACAAGAACGATGCGCTGGGCGACCCGATGGTCTCCGAAGAGCACATCACCGCCTTCGGCTGGGCAACGCCGCAGGAAATCGATGACATCATGGCGCTCGCCATCCGCGTCAACGATTTCCTCTCCGGCCTGTTTCTCGGCGCCGGCATTCGCCTCGTCGATTTCAAGATCGAATGCGGCCGCCTCTGGGAAGGCGAGATGATGCGCATCGTCGTCGCCGACGAGATCAGCCCCGATTCCTGCCGGCTCTGGGACGTCAAGTCCAAGGACAAGCTCGACAAGGACCGTTTCCGCCACGACATGGGCGGCCTGATCGAGGCTTACACCGAGGTCGCCCGTCGCCTCGGCATCCTGGGCGAGAACGAGAAGGTCGGCCCGGCCGGCCCGCGCCTCGTTCAGTAACCCAGCCGACCGCCATGGGCCTCCGTGCCGGCACATCGTCGATCTCGAAACGGGAGCGCTTGCGCTCCCGTTTGCGTATCGTACCGCTGCTGCTCGGCAGCGCGCTTCTGCTGGCAGCCTGCACGGGTCGTTTCGGTCCGGGCATCGCCGAACTGCCGGCATCCGGGGGTTGGACGCCCCTGCCGATCGGCGCCTGGGTGCTGAACGACGGGATCGAGGCCAGGACGATGGTGTTCTGCCCGCGAGAAGCCTGCCCACAGCAGGGCTTCGCTTCGGTCATCGCATTTTCCGGCGACGAAGCCGCACGGATCGAACAGGCGTTGCAAGCCGATCCGGCCCGCCTTGCCCGCCTGTTTGCCAAGCCGCCGGCCAGCCAACCCGGCGCTCACAAGACGACGCGACCGAAGGGGCCGCCCAAGAGCACAACCAGCGTCTCACGCTTCGAGGCCGAAGGCGTCGTCGGCCTGCTCGTCGAGATTGCCGCCAGCGACGGCTCCGGCAAGAGCGCGACGACCGCCATCCTGCATGGCCGCGAATCCGAACGCCTTGTGGTCGCGCTGGCGGTCTCCCCGGACGCCGCGACGGCGCGCCGCGATGCGGTGTCCGCCTGGCGCAGCCGCTGATTCACGTGAAACCGGTCGCCATGGTTGAGCCGGCCTCGATTCGCGGCTAAGGCAGCCCGATCAAGCCCGTCCGGAGATCCCCATGAAAGCCCGCGTCACCGTCACCCTCAAGACCGGCGTTCTCGATCCGCAGGGCAAGGCGATCGAGGGCGCGCTGAAATCCCTCGGCATCGAGGGCGTCGATTCGGTCCGCCAGGGCAAGGTCTTCGACATCGAGCTGTCGGGCTCCGACAAGGCTGCCGCCGAAGCCGCGCTAAAGACCGCCTGCGACAAGCTGCTCGCCAACACCGTGATCGAGAACTACCGCGTCGAGATCGAGGGGTGAGCCCGATGAAAGCCGCCGTCATCACCTTTCCCGGCACCAACCGCGACGGCGACGTCGCCAAGGCGCTGAAGCAGGCCGGCGCCAATGTCGTCCATGTCTGGCATGCCGATACCGCGCTGCCCGCCGGCACCGACCTCGTCGTGCTGCCCGGCGGCTTCGCCTATGGCGACTATATGCGCACCGGTGCGATCGCCGGCCGCGCCAGCATCATGGACGCGACCCGGGCCCATGCTGCCCGCGGCGGCTTCGTGCTGGGCATCTGCAACGGTTTCCAGATCGCCTGCGAGGCCGGGCTGCTGCCGGGCATCCTGATGCGCAACGCCGATCTCAAATTCGTCTGCCGCCGCCAGCATCTGACGGTCGAGCGCGCCGACACGCCCTATGCATCGGCCTATGCCAAGGGCCAGGTCATCGATGTCTGCATCGCCCATGGCGAGGGCAACTACATCGCCGACCCGGAGACGCTGGCCCGGCTCGAAGGCGAAGGCCTCGTCGCTTTCCGCTATGCCGATGCGCAGGGACAGGTCACGGCGGAAGCCAACCCCAACGGCTCGCTGAACGGCATCGCCGGCATCTATTCGCCCGGCTTCAACGTGCTCGGCCTGATGCCGCACCCTGAGAACCTGATCGATTCGCTGACCGGCGGCACCGATGGGCGCGGGCTGTTCGACAGCCTGATGGGCGGGAAGATCGCAGCCTGAACGCGTCTTTCTCGGGCGAAGCGCAGCGCAGACCCGAGAATCTCAGGCCGGATGAAGCACCGAAACGTTGCGTCGCGAGATGCTCAGGTCGAGCCTGAGCAGGACGGGCTGGATCTACTTCCCCGCCATAGCCCGCGCCAACATCTTGCCGGCACTCTGCGCATCGAGCGGGCCGACATGCTTCTCCAGGATGCGCCCGTCGGGCCCGATCAGAAACGTCTCCGGCACGCCATAGACGCCCCATTCGATCGCGGCGCGGCCTGACCGATCGACACCCACGGCGGAATAGGGGTTGCCGAGAGCCCCCAGAAAACGCCGGGCATTCTCGGGCTCGTCCTTGTAGTTGATACCGACGACCGCCACCCGGCCCGCCTTGACGGCCGGCGACTCCGCCATGGCGACGAGAAAGGGATGCTCGACCCGGCAGGGCGCGCACCAGCTCGCAAAGACATTGACGATGGTGGCGCGGCCCGCCGCAAGATCGGCCATGCCCAGCGTCGGAACGGGTTGCCCTCCCCGCTGCAGCCCCTCGAGCGCGCCCAGCGTGATCGTCGGCGCGGGCTTGCCGATCAGGGCCGAGGGCACCTTGCTCGCATCGCCGGCAAACAGCCCGACCAGGAAGACCAGCGCGAGCGCGCCAAAGAGCACCAACGGCAGCAGGAACAAAAGCGGCGAACGGCGGCGCGGTACGGCCTCGGCCGGCCCAGCGGCTGCAGTTGGCTCGATCTCGCTCATGAACGGCCTCGGTCGGAACGACGGCCGACGCCGCGCTGCTCCAGTTCCGCCAGCGCCCGTGTCTGCGCCCGATGGTCGAGCAGGACCGACGCGATCAGCCCGCCCAGCACGACCGCGACGGCGGCATAGGAGGCCAGGATGAAGCTGGCATGGGGCCCGAGTTCGCTCATGACAGGATTTTGCTCATGCGGGTGCGCCTTCGGCCGCGAGCCGGTCGAGCCGCTCCGCCTCCAGGATCGTCAGCGTCCGCACACGGCGCCGCATGATCTCCGCCCGCATCGAAACGAGATGCAGCACCAGCGCCATCAGGGTGAAGCCGACCGCCAGGATCAGCAGCGGCCAGAGCATGGAGGCGTGGATCGTCGGGCCATCCAGGCGCAGCACCGAGGCCGGCTGATGCAGCGTGTTCCACCAATCGACGGAGAACTTGATGATCGGCACGTTGACGAAGCCGACCAGCGTCAGGATCGCCACCGCCCGCCCGGCCTGCGAAGGCTCGTCCAGCGTGCGCCACAGCGCCATGATGCCGAGATAGATCAGGAGGAGCACGAGCATCGAGGTCAGCCGCGCGTCCCAGACCCAGTAGGTGCCCCACATCGGCTTGCCCCAGAAGGCGCCGGTCAGCAGGCAGATCAGGGCGAAGGCAGCGCCGATCGGTGCCGCGGTCTTCTGCGCGACATCGGCGAGCGGGTGCCGCCAGACCAGCGTGCCCAACGAAGAGAGCGTCATCATCGTGTAGAACATCATGGCGAGCCAGGCGGCCGGCACATGCACGAACATGATGCGGATGGTCTCGCCCTGCTGGTAGTCGGCCGGAGCCACGAACCAGGCGAGGTAGAAACCGACGACCAGCGACACCGCCGACAGCCCCGCAAGCCAGGGCAGCAGCACGGCCGAATAGCGCATGAAGCGCGTCGGATTGGCCAGGTCGATCAGGCTAGCCATGGTGCGGCGCGGGGCCTCTCTGCTGCAGGCGGTTCGTCAGCATGTAGCAACCGCCTCGGGCCGCGACAATGCGGGCTGGCATTGCATGGGGTCGCAGGTCTCGGGACTCACGCGCTGTGCCGCAACGCAGCCGCCGCCGCCAGCGTGCCGACGACGATCGCCGCCAGCGACAGTGCGCAGAGGATCAGGAACGGGGTGGCGAAGGGGATCGTCCCGCCCAGCGCCGCATTCGCCGCCGATACGCCGAAGATCAGCACCGGCACCGTCAGGGGCGCGACCAGCACCGGCAGGATCAGCCCGCCCCGCCGCAGGCCCGCTGTCAGCGCCGCCGCACCCGCGCCGATGAAGCTGAGCGCCGGCGTGCCGACGAGCAGCGTCGCCGCGACCGGCAGCATCGCTTCGCCGGGCAGCGCCACCAGCAACCCCAGAAGCGGCGCGGCCAGCGCCAGCGGCAGGCCAGTCGTCAGCCAATGCGCCAGCCCCTTGGCCAGCACGGCGAGTTCCAGCGGCAGCACGGAGGCGCGGATCAGATCCAGCGACCCGTCCTCCTCATCGCCCTGGAACAGCCGGTCGAGCCCGATAAGCATCGACAACAGGGCGCCCAGCCACAGGATGGCCGGCCCAATGCGCGAGAGAAGGTTCAGGTCCGGCCCCAGCGCGAAGGGCACCAGCACGACGATGGTCAGGAAGAAGACGAGCGCGAGTTCGCCCCCGCCGCCGGCACGCGAGGCCAGAGCGAGATCGCGTTTCAGGATGGCCAGGAAGGCGGACGTCATGGCGCCAGTCCGATCATACCCACCGCGTCATCCCGGCCGGAGCGCAGCGCAGCGCCGGGATCCATCATAAAGCGCAGTCGTGCCCGACGATGGATCCCAGAGCTGCGCGGCTGCGCCGCTTGTCCGGGATGACGGAGACGAAAATGCCAGAACCTCACGGCCCGATCCTCACTTCGCGGACGCCATCCAGCCCCAGCGGACCATGCGTCGCGGCCAGGATCGCGCCGCCCTGCGCCAGATGCTCCCGCATCAGGCCGCTCAGCATCGCCTGAGCCGCGACATCCAGCGCAGCCATCGGCTCGTCCAGCAGCCAGAACGGGCGCCGCGCCACCAGAAGCCGCGCCAGGGCGACGCGCCGACGCTGCCCTGCCGAGAGATAACCCACCGGCAGCGCCGCCACATGAGGCAGCCCCACCTTCGCCAGCGCCTCGACCGGCGACAGCGCGGCATCTCCCAGCAGCGCCTGGGCGAAAACGAGATTCTCCTGCGCCGTGAGCGCGGTCTTCAAGCCATCGCGATGCCCGACCACATGGCTGAGCTCGACCACGGCGACATCGGCAGCGCCCTCCACGCGAATAGAACCCGCCTCGGGCCGCAGGCGCCCGCACAGCATCGCCAGCAGGCTCGACTTGCCGGCGCCGTTGCGCCCCGTGAGCGCGATCGCCTCGCCCGGCGCGAGCCGGAACGACAGATCGGCGAAGATCAGCCGACCGCCGCGGCGGCAGGCGAGATTGTCGGCGGCAAGCACCAGGCTGGGGAACGAAAACGGCGTCAAGGCACAAGCATCTTCCGGAGCGTCAGGATCGCGCGAAACGCGCTTCGTTCATGTAGCGGGCTTCTTGGAATTGCTCTATAGAGCCCGTGGCTACGCCGCACGCCGATCCGGCGCGGGGCTCGGGCACTCCCGGGGCGGCGCGCGCGACTTGCGCAATAGGCCTTCGATCCGGCGATCCCGCAAGGCGTCTGTCGGCTCGCGACCGCAACCCCTTGATCAGGATCAGCCCGCATGGCTTCGCTCGACTCCTTCAAATGCCGCCAGACACTCACCGTCGGCAGCAAATCCTATGAATATTATTCGCTGCCGCTCGCCGAGCAGAACGGCCTGACAGGCATCTCGAAGCTGCCCTTCTCGATGAAGGTGCTGCTGGAGAACCTGCTGCGCTTCGAGGATGGCCGCTCGGTCTTCAAGGCCGATATCGAGGGTTTCGTCGCCTGGCTGACCGACAAGGGCACCGCCGGCAAGGAGATCGGCTTCCGCCCCGCCCGCGTGCTGATGCAGGACTTCACCGGCGTCCCCGCCGTGGTCGATCTCGCGGCGATGCGTGACGGCGTCGTCGCGCTCGGCGGCGACCCGGCCAAGATCAACCCGCTGGTGCCCGTCGATCTCGTCATCGACCATTCGGTGATCGTCGATGAGTTCGGCACGCCCAAGGCGCTCTCGCAGAACGTCGAGCTCGAATATGAGCGCAATGGCGAGCGCTACCGCTTCCTGAAATGGGGCCAGGGCGCCTTCGACAATTTCCGCGTCGTGCCGCCCGGCACCGGCATCTGCCACCAGGTCAATCTCGAATATCTCGCCCAGACGGTCTGGACCCGTAAGGAGACCATCGACGGCGTCGAGGTCGAGATGGCCTATCCCGACACCGTCGTCGGCACCGATTCGCACACCACCATGGTCAACGGCCTGGCCGTGCTCGGCTGGGGCGTCGGCGGCATCGAGGCGGAGGCTGCCATGCTCGGCCAGCCGCAGTCGATGCTGCTGCCCGAGGTCATCGGCTTCAAGCTGACCGGCGCGCTCAAGGAAGGCATCACCGCCACCGACCTCGTGCTGACTGTCACGCAGATGCTGCGCAAGAAGGGCGTCGTCGGCAAGTTCGTCGAGTTCTTTGGTCCCGGCCTCTACAATCTGACGCTGGCCGACCGCGCGACCATCGCCAATATGGGCCCGGAATACGGCGCGACCTGCGGCTTTTTCCCGGTCGATGCCGAGACGCTGGAATACCTCACCACGACCGGCCGTGCCACCGACCGGATCGCGCTGGTCGAGGCTTACAGCAAGGCGCAAGGCCTGTTTGCGACGATCGAGACCGCCGACCCGGTCTTCACCGATACGCTGGAACTCGATCTCTCGACCGTCCAGCCCTCGATGGCCGGCCCCAAGCGCCCCGAAGGCCGCATCGACCTGAACGGCGTCGCCGCCGGCTTCAAGGCCGCGATGGACACCGAATACAAGAAGGGCGGCGAGATTTCGCGCCGCGTGCCGGTCGAGGGTCAGTCCTATGATCTCGGCCATGGCGACGTCGTCATCGCCGCCATCACCTCCTGCACCAACACCTCCAACCCATCGGTGCTGATGGCGGCGGGCCTGCTCGCCCGCAACGCGGTCGCCAAGGGCCTCACCGTCAAGCCCTGGGTGAAGACCTCGCTGGCGCCTGGTTCACAGGTCGTCGCCGAATATCTCGCCAAGGCCGGCCTCCAGGCCGATCTCGACAAGCTCGGCTTCAACCTGGTCGGCTTCGGCTGCACCACCTGCATCGGCAATTCCGGCCCGCTGCCGGCGCCGATCTCCAAGGCGATCAACGAACAGGGCCTGATCGCAGGCGCCGTCATCTCCGGCAACCGCAATTTTGAAGGCCGCGTCTCGCCCGACGTGCAGGCGAACTATCTCGCCTCGCCGCCGCTGGTCGTCGCCTATGCACTGGCGGGTTCGGTCCAGATGGACCTGACGACCGAGCCGCTGGGCCTGGGCTCGGACGGCAAGCCGGTTTTCCTCAAGGACATCTGGCCCTCCAACAAGGAGATCCAGAGCTTCATTCGGGAGAACGTCACGCGCGCCATTTTCGAGGCGAAATACGCCGACGTCTTCAAGGGCGACGAACACTGGCAGGCGGTGAAGACCCCGGAGAGCCAGACCTATGCCTGGGAGGACGCCTCGACCTACGTCCAGAACCCCCCTTATTTCCAGGGCATCAGCAAGACGCCGACCCCGGTCAGCGACATCAAGGGCGCCCGCATCCTGGGCCTCTTCGGCGACAAGATCACCACCGACCACATCTCGCCGGCCGGTTCGATCAAGGCCGCCTCGCCCGCCGGCGCCTATCTCTCGGAGCACGGCGTCGCGGTCGCTGATTTCAACCAATACGGCACGCGTCGTGGCAATCACGAGGTGATGATGCGCGGCACCTTCGCCAATATCCGCATCCGCAACCACATGATGGGCCCCAACGGGCGCGAGGGCGGCTACACCATCCACTATCCGAGCAAGGAAGAACTGCCGATCTACGACGCTTCGATGCGCTACCAGGCGGAGAAGGTGCCGCTGGTCGTCTTCGCCGGCGTCGAATACGGCAACGGCTCCTCGCGCGACTGGGCGGCGAAGGGCACCAACCTGCTCGGCGTCAAGGCCGTGATCGCGCAGAGCTTCGAGCGCATCCACCGCTCGAACCTGGTCGGCATGGGCGTCGTGCCCTTCACCTTCGTCGAAGGCACCAGCTGGGCCTCGCTCGACCTGAAGGGCGACGAGACCGTCTCGATCAAGGGCCTTGCCACCGTGAAGCCGCGCCAGATGCTGGAAGCCGAGATCACCTATGCCGACGGCACGGTGAAGAACGTGCCGATCCTGTGCCGCATCGATACGCTCGACGAGATCGACTACTTCAAGAACGCCGGCATCCTGCACTACGTCCTGCGCGGCATCGCCGCGTAAGACCGATCATCTCGGCGGGATCGGGCTGCTCCAGTGGCCCGATCCCAAGCAAAACGAGAATTGTGTTTCTGAAGATGGCCGGGCTTGCCCGGCCAACAGTACTTGGCAGCCGGCAAGGTTGTCCTCTCCCGTCCCCCGGTGTATGGGGGCGTCACAGTCATCCTTGGCGGGGGGCTTGGGGCAGGCGCAGGGCTAACACCCGCGCCCGGATGTCGTCCGCCTTCATCATCACGACGGGAGCACCCGCATGTCCGCCACGTTCGAGACGGTCGCCGGAATCATTTCGGAGACCTGCGACATTCCGCGCGAGAAGATCACGCCGGAAAGCCATGCCATCGACGATCTCGGCATCGACTCGCTGGCCTTCCTCGACATCGCCTTCGCGATCGACAAGGCCTTCGGCATCAAGCTGCCGCTCGAACAGTGGACGCAGGAAGTCAACGAGGGCAAGGCTCCGGCCGAGCAGTATTTCGTGCTCGAAAACCTCTGCAAGCGCATCGACGATCTCGTCGCCGCCAAGGCGGCCTGAACTTCATCACCGACGCCCTCACGGCCTCCATACCGGTGCGCGGACGCGTTGTCTGCGAGCCCGATGGGGGCCGTCCTGCTTTGGCGGCCGGCGCCGGCTTGAGCCGTGCCGGCTCAGGGTTTAGAGCAGAATCGCGTCGGAGCCGGCTTCGACACGCGTCATCGACGATCGGAAGCGCATGCGCCTCGAATATTTCGACATGATCGACAGCGTCGTGGCGTTCGAGCCGGGCGAGAAGCGGATCACCACACGCTCGACCGTGCCAGCCGCAAATGCGAGCCCGGTCTTCGAGGGGCATTTCCCCGGCCATCCGCTCGTGCCCGGCGTGCTCCTGACCGAGACGATGGCCCAGGCCTCGGGCTATCTGCTGCTCGGGCTGAACGGGCTGACGCAGATGCCGTTCCTGATGACGGTCGACAAGGCGCGGTTCCGCACCTTCGTCGAGCCGGACGCCGTGCTCGATGTCGCCGCCGAGCTCGTGATCGAGGGCTCCGGCTATGCCGCGACCAAAGCCAGCATTACCATCGACGGCAAGCCGATCTGCGATGCGCAGCTGCGCTTCCGCCTGATGCCCTTTCCAGCCGACATGCGGACCCTGATGGAGGCCCGCATCAAGGCGATCGGCCTCGTGCCGGAACAGGCCTGACCATGCAGCGCGACGTCGTCATCACCGGTATCGGCATCGCCTCCAGCCTCGGCGAAGGCATCGAGACCCACGCGGCCGCGTTGGCCGGGCCCATCGCGCCCGTCGTCGACGCGACGAGCTTCGCGCCCTATCCCGTCCACCCCCTCAAGCCGCTCGAACTCGACCGGCAGATTCCTAAGAAGTCCGACCAGCGCCAGATGGAGCCCTGGCAGCGACTCGGCGTCTATGCCGCGGGCCTCGCACTCGACGGCGCCGGCATCAAGGACGACGTCGAGACCAAGAGCCTCCTTCAGGTCATCGTCGCGGCGGGCGGCGGCGAGCGCGACCATGCCGTCGACGGCGCCATCCTCACCGGGTTGCGCGGCGCCAACGCACCCGGCCCCTTTCTCAATGAGCGGCTGATGGGCGATCTGCGCCCGACCCTGTTCCTGGCGCAGCTGTCGAACCTGCTGGCCGGCAATATCGGCATCGTCCACGGCATCACCGGCGCCTCGCGCACCTTCATGGGCGAGGAACAGGCCGGGGTCGATGCGGTTCGCACCGCCCATGCCCGCATCGCGTCCGGCCAGGCCGAGATCATGCTGGTCGGCGGCTCCTACAATGCCGAGCGGCGCGACATGCTGCTGCTGCTCGAACTCGGCGGCTATCTTCGCAAGGGCGATTTTGCTCCGGTTTTTGAGCGTGAAGCAGCGCCTGGCATCATCACCGGGAGCGCGTCGGCCTTCCTCGTGCTGGAATCGGCAGATCGCGCCGCCGCTCGCAGGGCTGTTATCCACGCCAGGCTCGGCAAGGTCATGGCCGCCCGCTCGAAGCGCACGCCCGGCACCGTCGAGTCCACCCTGCGCAAGCTGATCGGCGAACTCGGGACCGTGTCGCCGGGCGCGCTCGCGATCTCGGCTGCAACCGGAGCTGCCGGGATCACGGCCGAGGAGGCTGCGGCCCTCTCGGCTCTGCCGCAGGCGCGCCGCATCGCAACGGGCGATCTCCTCGGCCACGCCAACGAAGCAGCATTTCCCGTCTCGGTCGCGCTGGCGGCCGCGGCCTTGTCGGCGGAACAAGCGCAAGAGGCCGTGGTGACCGGCGCCGGCCATTGGCGCGGCGAGGGCGCTGCCCATCTGGTGAAAGCGTGAGGGTGAAGCCATGAGCAACACACAACACCGCGACTCCAAGGGCCGGCCGATCGTCGCCGTCACCGGCCTGGGCATCGTCACCTCGCTCGGCCAGGGCAAGGACGCCAATTGGGAGGCCCTCACCGCCGGCCGCTCGGGCATCCACGCCATCGAGCGGTTCCCGACCAAAGGGTTGCGCACGACCATCGGCGGCACCGTCGATTTCCTGTTCGATCGCCCGTTCTCGGCTCCCGAGCTCTCGGAGAAGCTCGCCATGCTGGCCGCCGAGGAAGCCGTGGCACAAAGCGAACTCGGCCAACCCGGTAATTTCCCCGGCGAACTCTTCATGGCGGTGCCTCCAGTCGAGATGGAATGGCCGCAGAAACAGGAGCTCGCCGCGTCCATCGACGGCGATGTCGATTATGACGGGCTGCTGCGCGAAGCCGCGACGCTGAAACACAAGACCAAGCACGAGATGTTCCTGTTCGGAACGGTCGCGGACCATGTCGCGGACGCCTTCGGCACCAAGGGCTCGCCGATTTCGCTCTCGACCGCCTGCTCCTCGGGCGCGACCGCGATCCAGATGGGTGTCGAGGCGATCCGGCGCGGCGACACGCAAGCCGCGCTCTGCATCGGCACCGATGGCTCGATCCATGCCGAGGCGCTGATCCGCTTCTCGCTGCTCTCGGCGCTCTCCACCCAGAACGACCCGCCGGAGGCCGCCGCCAAGCCGTTTTCGAAGAACCGCGACGGCTTCGTCATGGGCGAGGGTGCCGGCGCTCTGGTGCTGGAGGATTACGACCACGCTCTGGCGCGCGGAGCGACGATCCTCGGCATCGTCGCCGGCTGCGGCGAACGCGGCGACGGCTTCCATCGCACCCGCTCCAGCCCCGACGGCAAGCCCGCCATCCTCGCCATGCAGGACGCGCTGGCCGATGCCGGTCTGGCGCCCGACGATGTCGACTACATCAACGCACACGGTACCTCGACGCCGGAGAACGACAAGATGGAGGCGATGAGCTGTGCCGCCGTCTTCGGCGAGCGCATGGCGCGCCTGCCGATGTCGTCGAACAAGTCGATGATCGGCCACACGCTGACCGCCGCCGGCGCAGTCGAGGCGGTGATCTCCTTGCTGACCATCGCGCATAACCGCATCCCGCCGACGATCAACTACACGACGCCCGACCCCGCGATCGCGCTCGACGTTGTGCCCAACGTGGCCCGCGACGCGATGGTGCGCACCGTCATCTCAAACTCCTTCGGCTTCGGCGGACAGAACACCTCGCTGGTGCTGACGGCGGAGCCCGCTCGCGCATGACCCGTATTCTGGTGACAGGCGGCGCCAAGGGCGTTGGCGCAGCGATCGTGCGGGCGCTGGCAACAGCCGGCCACGACGTCGACTTCACCTATCGCGCGTCGGCCGAGCAGGCGCAGGCGCTCGCCGCCGAGATCGCCGCTTCGTATCCCGATCGCCATATCACGGCGCTGCCGCTGGATCTGTCCGACAAGGAGGCGCTCGACGCCTTCTGCGAGGCGCGCGAGAGCGAGAGCTATTTCGGCCTGATCCACAATGCCGGTCAGCCCTATGATTCGCTCGCCGCGATGATGGTGCAGGACAAGGCGGAAGCGGCGATGCAGGTCAATTTCTGGGCCTTCACCCGCCTCGCCAAGAGCCTGATGCGCGCCATGATCCGCGCCCGCTCGGGGCGCATCGTCGCCATCGGCTCGGTCGCCGCGCTGCGCGGCAATCCCGGCAACGCCGCCTATGCGGCCTCCAAGGGCGCGCTGATTTCCTATGCCAAGACGCTCGCGGTCGAGACCGGCAAGCGCGGCGTCACCGTCAACGTCATCGCGCCGGGCTTCGTCGACACCGACATGATCGCGCCCTATGCCGCCTATCGCGACAAGATGGAGGGGCAGATCCCGGCAGGCCGCTTCGCCCGGCCGGAAGAGGTCGCCGGTCTTGCCGCTTTCCTGATGAGCGAGCCCGCCGCTTACATCACCGGGACCGTGATCCCGATCGATGGCGGCGTTACAGCGCAGCTCGGCGTGCATCGCTGACATCGCGCGCAGACCATGCTAGGTTCGCCCTGAACCGGAGCGAACCACCATGACCGCAGCCTTCACCATTCGCCTTGACGACGAAAGGCTGGCAAAGCTCGACGCGCTGGCCGCCGATATGGACCGCTCGCGGAGCTGGATCGCCGCCAAAGCGATCGAATCCTATGTCGAACTGAACGCATGGCAGATCGCGCAGATCAAGGAGGGCATCGCCCAGGCCGATCGCGGCGAGTTCGCGACGGACGAGGAGGTCCAGGCGGTCTTCGACAAATATCGGACAAAGGCGTGAGGCTGGTCTGGACACGACGCGCACTCACCGACATCGACGGCATCTTTGCTTATGTCGCGGCAGAAAATCCGGACTCTGCTGAAAGACTGACCCGCGAGATTGAGGCCCGCGTCCAGACATTGGCCGACCATCCCGAGGCCGGCCGGCCAGGGCGCGTTGAGGGCACGCGCGAATTCGTCGTGACGGGCACGCCTTACATCCTCCCCTACCGCGTCCGCGAGGGACGCGTCGAAATCCTTGCCGTCCTCCACGCCGCACGCGGCTGGCCGAACCGGTTCTGAAAGGCAGATCATCCAACCATGCGTTCCCTCCAACTTCATGGCGACCGTGACCTCCGTCTCGAGGAGATCGATCCGCCGCCGCCGCCGGCCGCCGGTGAGGTCCAGATCCGCATCCGTGCCGTCGCGCTGAACTATCTCGACGTCTGGGGTTTTCGCGGCATGGCCTTCGCCAAGCGCAAGATGCCGCAGGCCGCCGGCGTTGAGGCGGCCGGCGAGATTATCTGCGTCGGCGAGGGCGTCACCGGCCTTTCGGTCGGCGATACGGTCACGGCCTATGGCGCCGAGACCTGCGGCCACTGCAAGGCCTGCGTCAACGGCCGCGACAATCTCTGCGAGAACGTCGCGGGGATCATGGGTTTCCATATCGACGGCTTCGCCCGCGAATATCTCAACAAAGCCGCGCGCCTCGTGATCAAGGCCCCGCCCGGGGTCACCTTCGAGGATGCGGCCTGCGCGCCGATCGGCTTTGGCACCGTTCAGCATATGCTGTTCGACAATGCGAAGCTCGAACCTGGCGAATCGATCCTGATCCATGCCGGCGGTTCCGGTATCGGCACGGCCGCGATCATGATGGCCAAGGCGATCGGCTGCACGGTCTACACCACCGTCGGCGACGACGAGAAGGGTCGAAAGGCGAAGGAGCTGGGTGCCGACTTCGTCGTCAACTACAAGACCGAACGCTTCGAAGGCGAGGTCCGCCAGCTCACCAAGCGCCAGGGCGTCGACGTCGTCTTCGAGCATGTCGGCGCCGACACCTGGAACGGCTCGCTGCTCTGCCTCAAGCGTGGCGGCCGGCTCGTCACCTGCGGGGCGACCTCGGGAGCATCGGCCACGATCAATCTGATGCAGCTTTTCCAGCAGCAATACCGCATCACCGGCTCCTTCGGCTGCCGCATCGAGAACATCAGCCAGTCCCTCGACAAAATGGCAGCCGGCATGAAGCCCGTGATCGACTCGGTGTTTCCGCTTGAAGATTTCGAGAAGGGCCTGGCGCGGCTGGAGGGCCGGCAGGTCTTTGGCAAGGTCGTCGTGACCTTCTGATTCAGGTCGCGTCGGCGAGCATGGCGACGCTCCAAAGCGTGGGAAACTTGACGAAACGGCATTCCTGCCGCAAGTCGCGGCTCCCGCCCGGCTTGCAGGCTATGAGGGCGAAAAGGGCCGGGCCGCATCTTGAGACGCTTGAAGACATTTGCTGCGCGCGCCTTTTCCCTGGCGATGATCGGCCTGATCAGGGCGCTGTTTGCCTTCCTGCGCCTGCTCGGCCCCGAGCGCTCGAGCGACCTCGGCGGCTGGCTGCTCCGAACCGCCAGCCCGCTGATCCCGGTCAACCGGATCGCGCTCGCCAATATCCGCGTCGCCTTCCCCGGCATGGCCGAACCGGAGGTCCGCCGGATCGCGAGGGGCGCCTGGGAGAATCTGGGCCGCACTGCCGCCGAATACGCTCATCTCAAGACGCTGTTCGACTACGACCACCTCAACCCTGACGCGCCGTCGCGCGTCGAGGTCGAGGGCATCGAGCATTTCACCGCGCTCAAGGACGACGCGAAGCCCGGGCTGATCTTCTCGGCTCATCTCGGCAATTGGGAACTGCCGGCGATCTGCGCTCAAGCCTATGACCTCGACACCACGGCCGTTTTCCGCGCCCCCAACGACCCGGCGATCGCGGCGGTCGTCCACGAGATCCGCTCGGGCGCGATGGGCGGGCTGGCCGCAGCAAAACAGGGCGCCGCCTTCGCCATGCAAGGCGTGCTGGAGCGCAACGGCCATCTTGGCATGTTGATCGACCAGCATTTCACCCGCGGTGTCGTGGTGCCCTTCATGGGCCGTCCCGCCCTGACCAATCCGATCATGGGGAAGTTCGCCCGCCGGTTCGAATGCCCGGTGCATGGGGTGCGGGTCATCCGTCTGCCCCACCAGCGCTTCAAATTGGAGCTGACCCCCCCATTAGACCTCCCCCGCGATGCGCAAGGCGAGATCGACGTCCAGGGCGCGATGGCGATGATGAGCGCGGTTGTCGAGGGCTGGGTGCGCGAGCATCCCGAACAGTGGCTCTGGATGCACCGGCGCTGGCGGCCGACCATGATCACGGCTGCCGCCGCGCAAGCCGGTCTGGCTGTTGTTCGCAGCCCGGTTTTCAAGGCAACGTGATTTCCAAGTGAAACGCATTGGGCGCTTTGGTAACGTCTGAGATGTAGAAGTCTCGCTGAGTTCAAGCCATGACCCGTCTCGCGCACCTCTTTTCGGCCACCGCCGCCCTGCTCGTCCTGGGCAGCGCCGTTGCGCGCGCTGAAGACGCCGGCAAGCAGCCCACCGCCGTCATCGAGCTCTTCACGAGCCAGGGCTGCTCCTCCTGCCCCCCCGCTGACGCGCTCTTCGTCGAACTCGCGAAACAGCCGGACCTGATCGCGCTGACCTTGCCGGTGACCTACTGGGATTATCTCGGCTGGAAGGACACGCTCGGTAAGGACAGCTTCGCCAAGCGCCAGAAATTCTACGCCAAGGCCCGCGGCGACGGACAGGTCTATACGCCCCAGGCCGTGGTCAACGGCGTCGCCCATGTCGTTGGATCCGACAAGGCCGAGATCGAGCGGGCGGCAAAGCCGGCGCCGGGCACCGGCTTTGTCGTCAAGCTGAGCCTGAAGGAAGAGGCCGGCGGGCTGAGCGTTGCCCTGGAGCCTCTGGGCGAGCCGCTGGAACGCAAGGCCGGCGTCTGGGCTGTTGCGACGACGCGGATGGTGAGCGTGCCGATCACGCGCGGCGAGAACCAGGGCAAGACCGTCGCCTACGCCAATGTCGTGCGCGGCCTGACCCGCATCGGCGATTGGGACGGCAAGGCAGCGACGCTGAGCGCGGCGCTGGCCGCGACGCAGGCTCCCGAGTCCGACAGCTATGTCGTGATCGTCCAGGTCGAACAGCCGGGCAAGTACGGCATGATGCCGGGCGCGATCCTGGGCGCGGCCCGCAGCCCGCGCTGAGGCCGCCTTACAGGATCACCACCTTGTTGGGCAGTTCGTCGATATCGTCGGCCGAACGCGGCGCATGCCGGGAGAGCACGCCCCCAAGCGCAGTGACAGCCTCGACCAGACCGTTCGTGAGCCGGTCCTGCCGGGCCGCAGTCAGCAGGGGCTCGACGATGCCGTCCCACACAGCCTGATCGACCTTCCCGTCGATGCCCGTATCGGCGAGGATCTCGGCATAGCGCTCCTGGATCGCGACATAGAGCAGGACGCCGGTCCGTTGCCGCGTCCGCGTCAGGCCGCGCGCGACGAATTCGCGCAACGCCGCGTCATGGGCGCGCCGGCGTTTGATGAAACCCGGCACGAAACGGCCGCCGCGCCCATACCAGAGCATCGCACCCAACAGCAGCACCGCGCAGATCAGCTGGATCAGGAAGATCCGCGGCGCGCTCGTGGCCGTCATCGCCAGAAGCGGCCACGGCACGAACAGCGCCAGTGTCAGCGCCACCACCACCGGCACGGTCCGGTAGCTCGACGCGGCATGGTCAATGACGACGACAATTTCTCCAGCCGTCAGTCTCTCGGCTTCGCGCACGGCCTGCGCGATCATTTCCCTGTCCTGCTCGTCCATCACCAATCTCCCGAGGCCCCGCCGCCACCCGACGATCCGCCACCGCCCGAAAAGCCACCGCCGGATCCCGAACTCCAGCCCCCGCCCGACCCCGTGCCCCAGCCGGCGCTGGGCGGCACCATCACCCAGCGCCCGTCACGCAGCCGGTGGCGCCGTGACGAACCGCCCCTGCGGGCCTCGGTCATGAAGGCGACGATCAGGATGAAGACCATCAGCATCACGAAGACGACTGCGATGGTTTCCCCCGTCGAACTCTCGTCGCTGCGCACGCTGGCGCGCCGCTGCCATTCCTCGGCATCCCCCGACAGAATGCTCAGGATCGCATCGACACCGCCCTCGATGCCGCCGGCGAAATCTCCGGTCTTGAACTTCGGCGCGACAGCCGTGGTGATGATGACCTTGGACAAGGCATCGGTCAGCGCCCCTTCGAGCCCGTAGCCGACCTCGATGCGCACCTTGCGTTCAGTGGGTGCGACCAGCAGCAACACGCCGTTATTGGTCTTCGCCTCGCCCAGCTTCCAGAACCGGAACAGCCCGTTGGCGAAGTCCTCGATGGAGACATCCTGCAGGGACGGGACCGTCGCCACCACGAGCTGGTCGGAGGTCTTGTCCTCATGCGCCTTGAGCTTGGTCTCGATGCGCTGGCGGGCTTCGGGCGCGATCAGATTCGCGCCATCGACGATCCGGCCCGACAGCGCGGGATAGGTCGGGTCGGCGGCAAGCGCGACGCCGCTCCAGAGCAGGAGAAGGAGAGCGCCGAGCTGCGACAGCCATCGCGACGTCATTCTCAGGCGGAGCGCAGCGCAGACGCGATAATCTCTCCCCGGAGATGCTCGGGTCAAACCCGAGCATGACGGCGGCTTGCGACCCACGGTCCTCTCGCCCTCAGAACTTCACCGCCGGTGGCCTCTCGGCACCTGTCGTCGCCGTGAAGCTCTCCATCGCCTTGGCGCCCCAGAACAGCCGGGCCCAGATCACGCCCGGAAAGGTGCGGATCTCGGTGTTGAAGGCCTGCACCGCCTGGATATAGTCGCGCCGGGCCACGGCGACGCGGTTTTCGGTGCCTTCGAGCTGCGACTGCAGGGCCAGGAAGTTCTGGTTGGACTTGATATCCGGGTAGCGCTCGACCGTGACCAGCAGGCGCCCGAGCGCGCCGCTCAGCTGGTTCTGCGCATCCTGGAATTCCTTGAACCGCGCCGGATCGGTGATCGTCGAGGCGTCGACCTTGACCTGGCTCGCCTTGGCGCGGGCCTCGATGACGGCGGTCAGCACCTCGCGCTCCTGCGCGGCAAAGCCCTTCACCGTTTCGACGAGGTTGGGGATCAGATCGGCACGGCGCTGATACTGGTTCTGCACCTCGCCCCAGCTCGCCTTGGCCCGCTCCTCGAGTGTCGGAACGTTGTTGACGCCGCAGGCCGCGAGCACGGCGCCCAGCAGGGCAAGGGCTGCGATGGCGACGGATCGACGAGCGATCATGGGAAATGAAAACGACATGCCGGGCCCCTTTGGCGGTGTCTTGACGACAGCCTGACGACCTTAGCTGGCCGCGATGACGGCACCAAGGCCAATGCGACCATGGCGTGAAGCCGGCCTTGCACGCTAGTCTGCCGCCGATCCGTTCCAGGAGTTCGATCAATGACCTGTTTGCGCGGCCGAAATGCTCCGCTTCGCCATCTCGTCGCCGCCGTCCTGATCGGAGCAGCTTTCGCGGGAAATGCCGGCGCGCAGGGCCTGGCCCCCGCCCCGGAGGCCGCCACGGGCCGGGTGGCCAAATCCGCCGCCACCGCGCAGCGTTTCATGGTGGCAGCCGCCAACCCGCTCGCCGCCAGCGCGGGGCGCGACATCCTGCGCGCTGGCGGCAGCGCGGTGGATGCAGCCATCACGGTCCAGCTCGTGCTCAATCTGGTCGAGCCGCAAAGCTCCGGCATCGGTGGCGGCGCCTTCCTGCTGCACTGGGACGAGGCCGGCAAGCGCCTGGTCACGCTCGATGGCCGCGAGACCGCGCCTGCCGCAGCCAAGCCCGACCGCTTCATCGGGCCTGACGGCAAGCCGTTGCGCTTCGTCGATGCGGTCGTGGGCGGGCGTTCGGTCGGCGTGCCTGGCACGCTGAAGCTTCTGGAGGAGGCGCATCGGCGTTGGGGCCGCCTGCCCTGGGCGCAGGTGCTGGCGCCCGCGATCCGGCTGGCCGACGATGGCTTCGCCATCTCGCCGCGTCTGAACGGCCTGCTCTCCCGCGAGACGAACCTTGCAAAGGATTCGCGCGCCGCGGCCTATTTCTACGAGCCGGACGGCAAGGCCAAGGCGATCGGCACGATCTTGCGCAACCCTGCATTCGCACAAACGCTGCGCGCCATCGCCGGCAATGGCTCGCAGGCCTTCTATGCGGGACCGATCGCCCGGGACATCGTCGCCACCGTCACCGGCCACAAGACCAATCCGGGCGACATCACGCTGGACGATCTCGCCGGCTACAAGGTCGAGGAGCGCGAGCCTGTCTGCGGCGCCTACCGGGTCTGGCGCATCTGCGGCATGGGGCCGCCGAGTTCGGGCGCCGTCGCCGTCCAGCAGATGCTCGGCATCCTCGAAACGCGCAATCTCGCCCGCCTGGGGCCTGGTGCCGAGGCTGCCCACTGGTTCTCGGAGGCCGGGCGGCTGGCCTTCGCCGACCGCAATCTCTACCTCGCCGACCCCGCCTTCATCGGCGTGCCGACCGGTGGCCTGATCGACCGCGACTATATCCGCTCGCGGGCCGGCCTCATCAGCCCCGAGCGCTCGATGGGCCGCGCCAAGGCCGGCGAACCGCCCAACAAGCGCGCTCAGCTGCTGGCCCCTTCCGATGGCATCGAGAACGGCACGAGCCACATCTCCGTCGTCGATGCACAGGGCAATGCAGTGTCGATGACCACGACGATCGAGGACGGATTCGGCGCCAGGCTGATGACGGCGGGCGGCTTCCTGCTCAACAACGAGCTGACCGATTTCTCATTCCTGGCAGAGGAGGACGGCAAGCCGGTCGCCAACCGCGTCGAGCCCGGCAAGCGGCCACGCTCCTCGATGGCGCCGACGCTGGTCTTCGACGCCTTCGGCCGGCTCTATGCCGTCGTCGGCTCGCCCGGCGGCAGCCAGATCATCGGCTATGTCGCCAAAACGCTGGTCGCGCTGCTCGACTGGAAGATGGACCCGCAGGCCGCTGTCGATCTGGGCAATTTCGGCAGCCGCAACGGGCCGACCGAATTGGAAAAGGGCACAGAAGCCGAAGACTGGAAGTCAGCGCTGGAGGCAAAGGGCCACGAGGTCCGTCTGCTGGAGATGACCTCGGGCATCCAGGCCATCGTCAAGACGCCGGAGGGCTTTGTGGGTGGAGCTGACGGGCGGCGAGAGGGCGTTGCGATCGGGGATTGACGACATTTGCAGCGACAGCTTGCCGACGAGTATGACTAAGTCATACTATCTGGAATCAGAAATGCTGGAAACGCGACCATGTCCACCATTGAGAAGATCAGCATCGCACTGACAGCGGAACAGTTCGGAGCCATCCGGACTGCTGTTGAGCTCGGCGAATACGCGACCACCAGCGAGGCCATCCGCGACGCGGTGCGCGACTGGCAGCACAAGCGAGAGCTACGGCAGAACGATATCGAGCGACTGCGCCGACTCTGGGACGAAGGCCTTGCAAGCGGCCCTGGGTCACCCGTCGATATGAATGAATTGCGAGCCGAGGCTCGTCAGCGTCTCGAACTTGCTCGAAAGACCGTTGCCATTATCCGGGATTGATGTCGTCTGGTCTCCGCAGGCTCGCGCGGATCTGCTCGACATCTATGTGTTGATCGGCATCGACAGCCCGACCGTAGCGGAGCGATAGTTCGACCGAATCGAGCATAAGGCGCAGCTGTTATGCGACCATCCTCGTATCGGAGTGCGGCGGCCGGATATCCATCCGGAATTGCGGATGCTGATCGAGTCGCCCTACCTTCTGCTATATCGGACGGACCGAACACCGACCACGGTCTGATCCAGCAAGTCGAGATCGTTCGCATCGTTGACGGCAGACGCGAGCTTTCACACTTGTTCTGATCAGAGGAAAGCCTGCGAAATTCAGGGGCTTTTTGGCTTCTCCCCGCCTGCCCCGCGTCCGGCGATCAGCCAATAGACGAACCCCGTCGCTGCGCCGATCAGCACCAGCGCGCCGATGACCTGAACCTCGGCCCCACTCGGCGTCCGCGCCAGGCCCAGCATGCCCAGCGGCAACAGCGCCGAGAGCAACCCGGTCAGCCCGCTCTGGATCAGGCCGCTGCGCAACGAAAACAACTCGCTCCCGATAGCCACCAGCACGACCGGCACCACCAGGATCGCAAAACCCAGCCGCCCGAGCAGCACGAAGGCCGCCTGCGCGGTGGGGCCGGGGTCGATGCCCATGTCGGCCAGCCCAAACAGCGCATCGAGCAGGCGCTCGAAACCGCCGCCGATCAGCAATGCGAGACCGGGCGAAACGACGCTCGCGACCATCATCGCGACAAGTCCGGCGGCCATCGCCATCACCAGCGCGAACGGAATCAACAAAAGCCAGCGCAGCATGGCGGATCAGCCGGCAACGGCGGCCGCGGCCGCATCGTCCTGGTCGAGCATCAG
>NZ_LJHQ01000042.1 GCF_001295925.1 Allobosea sp. AAP35
GGAGCCGGTCCTCGAAGGCGTCGAGCTGGCGGGCGATCTCGGCTGCGATCTCGCGGCGCGCCGTGGGCGATGTCGCGGCCGCGCGCGCCAGATCGCGCAGCGCCGGGAATTCACCGCCGGGGGCCAGCCGCGGCATCGCGCCGAGCGGGGCGGCGCAGGTCAGGTTGAGATGCAGGCCGAGATCGGCCTTTTCGCCAAGCGCGCCGAAGGCTGTGGCAAAGGTCTGCCAATGCGGCCGGTTGGTCATCGCGCCGGCCGCCGAGAGCTTGCCGGCCTCGATCAACGCCAGGATCGAGCGGCTGACGCCCTCCGTCAACGCGAAGTCGTCGGCGCAGAGAACAAATCCGCTCGCCATGTCGTCTGTTGTCCTTCGTTCAGCCGCGATGCGCTAAAGCAGCGGCCGGGCTTGTGAGCGCGCAAGCTTTACGGTTCTGTGCGCGGCGCGTCACGCGCGACGACCCGGCCTCGTGCCGGGGGCCGCGACGCCGCCGAGAGGTTCGATTGCTGTGTCCGAGATGTCGCCCCCATTCGCTTCGCCCATGCCGCGCGCTGCGTCCGATCGCCCCGAGCTCTCGATCGTGGTGCCTGTCCATAACGAGGCCGAAAACCTGCCGCTGCTGGTCGAGCGGCTGAAGCAGGTGCTGGACGGCGCCGTCTCGTCCTGGGAACTGGTCTGCGTCGACGACGGCAGCCGCGACGGATCGCTGGCGGTTCTAAAGCTGCTGGCCGCGCAGGACCCGCGCGTCAGCGCCGTCTCCTTCAGCCGCAATTTCGGCAAGGAGATCGCGATTGCCGCAGGGCTCGATCACGCCTCGGGCGACGCCGTCGTGATCATGGATGCCGATCTCCAGCACCCGCCCGAGACCATCCTCGCTTTCCTGGCAAAGTGGCGCGAAGGCTTCCTCAACATTTACGGCCAGCGCTCGGACCGCGACGGCGAGAGCCGGTTGAAGCGCAACTTCGCCAAGCTGTTCTACCGGCTCTTCGCCTCGTTCGGCGAGACCGAACTGCCCGAGGGCGCGGGCGATTTCCGCCTGCTCGACCGCAAGGTCGTCGATGCGCTGCGCGCCCTGCCGGAGCGGGCGCGCTTCTCCAAGGGGCTTTACGCCTGGGTCGGCTTTCCCTCGACGGGCGTGACCTTCGACGTCGCCGAGCGCGAGCATGGCGAGACGAAATTCAGGTATCGCAAGCTGTTCACCTTCGCCTTCGACGGGCTGTCGTCCTTCTCCACTGTGCCACTGAAGATCGCGACCTGGGCGGGGGCCATGATCGCGCTGATCTCGACCCTGACCGCGGTGTTCTTCCTCATCCGAACGCTGTTCTACGGCACCGACCTGCCCGGCTTCCCGTCGCTCATCGTCTCGATCATGTTCTTTTCGGGCATCCAGCTCGTTTCGCTCGGTATGATCGGCGAATATGTCGGGCGCATCTTCGCCGAGGTGAAGCGCCGGCCGCTCTATCTGATCGGCGAGCGCGTCGGCTTTGACGCCCGCACCGTCGACCATCCGCGCGGCGACGCGCTACCGCCGCTGATCCGGTAGACGCTGACGTTTCGATCTGGGATGAAGGCGACCTGTTTGGCCCATTCGACCAAGCGCACCGTCATCCCGGACAAGCCGCGAAGCGGCGCCGATCCGGGATCCATCATAGAGCGCTGTCGGCGCCATACGATGGATTCCGGGTCTGCGCTTCGCTGCGCCCGGAATGACGGCGCTCTGGTGACAAGCGAAGATTGCTGACGCCCCGATGCTTCGCAAAATCCTCTCCGTCGGCGGCTTCACCCTGCTCTCGCGGCTTTCCGGCTTCGCACGCGACATCGTTCTCGCCGCCGTGCTCGGCGCCGGCGCGATGATGGACGCGTTTTCGGTGGCGCTGCGCCTGCCCAACCATTTCCGAGCCATTTTCGGCGAGGGGGCGGTCAACCAGGCCTATATCCCGGCCTATGCGCGCATTCGCCAGCAGGGCGGCGAAGCGGCGGCCGCGCTCTTCTCCAACCGCGTCTTCAGCCTGAACCTGATCGTGCAGCTCGTGCTGGTGGCGGTTGCGTTGCCCTTCATGCCCGAGATCGTGCGGCTGCTGGCGCCTGGCTTCGCAAACGATCCGGAGCGTTTCGATCTCGCGGTGTCGCTGACGCGGATCACCTTCCCCTATCTGCTGTTCATCACGCTGGTCACCCTGCTCTCGGCCAATCTCAATGCGGTCGACCGCTATGCGGCGGCAGCCGCTGCGCCGATCCTGATGAACCTCTGCCTGATCGCGGCTTTAGCGGTGGCATTCCTGTTCCCCAATGCCGCCTATGCGGCGGCCTGGGGCATGGCGGCGGCCGGCGTGCTCGAATGGCTGCTGCTGGCCTTCGCCGCACGCCGCGCCGGCGTTGCGGCCGCCCTGGCACGGCCCCGGCTGGACGCTGATGTGAAGAGCTTCTTCAAGGCCTTCGGCCCGGCGGTGATCGGCTCGGCCGGCGTCCAGATCGCGTTGTTTGCCGACACCATCATCGCCTCGCTTTTGCCGGCGGGCGCCTATGCGGCGCTCTACTATGCCGAGCGGCTCTACCAGCTGCCGATCGGCGTCATCGCCATCGGCGTCGGCACCGTGCTTCTGCCGACGATGAGCCGGCTGATCGCGGCCGGCGACGAGGCGGCCTCTGACCGCGCGCAGAACCGGGCCATCGCGCTGACGGTCGTCGCGGCTGCCCCCTTCGCGGCGGCGTTCCTGGCCATCCCCGAGCTGATCGTCTCGGCGCTGTTCGAGCGCGGGCGCTTCGACTCGACCGCGAGCCAGGCGGCGGGCGCGGTGCTTCTGGCCTATGCCGCCGGCCTGCCGGCGATCGTGCTGATCAGAACCCAGCTCTCGACCTTCCAGGCACGCGGCGACACGACCACGCCGATGCTGGTGTCGCTGGGTGCCATCGGCGCCAATGTCGCGCTGAAGCTCTTGTTGTGGCGCGATTTCGGCGCGCCTGGGCTGGCGCTGGCGACGGCGGCGGGAGCCTGGATCAATGTCGGGACGCTGTTCGTGCTGGGCATCCGGCGCGGCTGGGCGCGACCGGAGCCGCGACTGGGGATGCTGATCGCCATCGCCGTGGGAGCCGCGATCCTGGCGGGGGTTGCGGCGCGCTACGCGGCGCCGGCGCTGCTTGCGGCGCTTTCAGGGCTCGCCTTCGAGCCACGACTGGTCGCGCTCGGGCTCGTCGGGCTGGGCGCGGCTGCGCTTTACGGCGTGGTTCTGGCAGCGGGGCTCAAGGCTACGGGTACGCTGCGATTGTTGCGGTAGCGCTCAGTACACGGTGATTTCGCTCGGAAACACGGCGTCATCCCGGACAAGCCGCGAAGCGGCGCAGCTCCGGGATCCATCATAGAGCTAAGTCAGTGCTCTATGATGGATCCCGGGACGACCTACGATCGCCCGGGATGACGGTCGTGTCTTCGCGTGAACCGACCATCAGCCGAGAAAGCCCCGCGCCCGCTCGCCCAGCAGCGCCGCCGCCTCCTCGACCATGCGCGTCACGATCTCCCCGGCCGGCGGCACATCGGACACCAGACCCACCGCCTCGCCGACGATGACGGCGGCGTTCTGCGCATCGCCGGCCGCGAAGGCTTCGCGATAGGCCGGCGCCTCCTGCTCGATCGCCGCCCTGAACTCTTCGTCCCGCCCGGCCCAGCGCCTGGTGAAGGCGTTGGCGGCGACGCGGATGTCGAAGGGTTTCGGCCAGTCGAGCCTTCGGGCGATGTCGGGCAGCGAGGTGCGGACCGTGCCGTCGCCGGTCGCGGCCAGCGCCGCCGCGTGGTGTCCCTCATGGACCAGCGCCTCGCGGCTCGCCCAGAAGCGGGTGCCGACCAGAACGCCGTCCGCGCCCAGCATCAGCGATGCCGCGAGTCCCCGCCCATCGGCGATGCCGCCGGCCGCCAGCAGCAGCGTGTCAGGGCTCTGGCGCGCGAGCAGATCGGCGACCTCCGGCACGAAAGGCAAGGTTGCGCGGCGGTGACCATGCCCGCCGGCCTCGCCACCCTGCGCGACGATGATCGCAGCCCCCGCATCCAGCGCCTGCCGGACATGGTCGAGCGATTGGCACTGGCAGATCAGCGGGACATTAGTGGCGGCGATCTCGGCGGCGAAAGGCTGCGGATCGCCGAAGGAGAGCATCAGGGCGGCCGGGCGATGCGCCAGCGCCTGCGTCAGCAAATCCGGCTGCCTGGCCATCGACCAGGTGATGAAACCGCAGCCGATGCGGGTGTTGCCGGCCTGGCCGAATTGCGTCTCGAGCCAGGCCGCGTCGCCATAGCCGCCGCCGATCAGGCCCAAGCCCCCGGCGCGCGTCACGGCGGCCGCGAGCGCCCCGCCCGCCGCCAGCGCCATCGGCGCCGACAGCACGGGATGCTCGATGCCGAGCTGCCGCGTCAGCCGGGTGACGAGGCGGGCCATGCTCAGGCCTTCGCGCTCTTGGCGAAGTCCATGTAGAGCTCGCGGGCCCTGGTGTAGAGCGGGCCGGGCTGAAGCTGGCGGTTGTCGATGCGGCCGACCGGCACGACCTTCGAGTAGTTGCCCGAGGAGAAGATCTCGTCGGCCTGCTCGAAGTCGCTGTAGCGCAGGCTGGTTTCCTCGACGGTCACGCCGTCCTGCCGCAGCAGGCCAATCACCCGCTGGCGGGTGATGCCGTTTAGGAAAGTGCCATTGGGAACCGGCGTCTTCACCACGCCGTCCTTGGCGAGGAAGATGTTGGAGGTCGCGGTCTCGGCGACATTGCCGAGCATGTCGAGCACCAGCGCATTGTCGAAGCCGGCGGCCTTGGCGGCGCGCAGGGTGCGGGCGTTGTTGGGGTAGAGGCAGCCAGCCTTGGCGTCGGTCGGGGCGGTCTCGACGGTCGGGCGGCGGAAGACGCCTTGCGTCACCGAAAGCCCGTTCGCGGGCAGGCCCATCGGCGCCTCGAACAGGCACAGGCAGAAGCGCGTCGAGTCCTCGTCAGGGATGATGGTCGAGACGCCGTCGGCCTCGGCCCAGTACATCGGCTTGATGTAGAGGGCGGTCTCGCCGCCGAACTTCTTGATACCCTCATGCGCCTTGGCGATGATCGTTTCGGCGGTTTCCGTCGGCTTCAGGCCGAGCGCGGTGGCGGAGCGGTTCACGCGGGCGGCGTGCAGGGCGAGATCGGGCGCGACGCCGTCGAAATAGCGGGCGCCGTCAAAGACCGAGGAGCCCTGCCAGGTCGCGTGGCTACGCGGGCCCATGATCGGCGGATTGCCCTCGTGCCACTCCCCCTCGAACCAGGTCCATGTCTGCGAATACCAGGCCATCAGGCGCTCCTGCTGTGTCGATCGATGTTGCGCGCACCGTCTGCCGCGCGTCGGCCTGCGTCAACACGCAGCCCCGCACAACCCGATGACGGGATGTGATGCAAGCGATCGGTGCCGGTGATGGATCAGGCGCAGGCGAAAGGCTTCCGTCATTGCGAGCGCAGCGAAGCAATCCAGCCTTGGTGCTCGACGCCCCCTGGATTGCTTCGCTGCGCTCGCAATGACGCTACACAAACCGCCCCGCCTAAAACCCCAGCGCGCGCAGCCCTGCAATCACGCTCATGCCGACGACCAGCGCCAGCAATTCGCTGCGGCGCAGGACCATGCTGCCGATCGCGGCCAGAAGCGCGATCGCAGCGGCCAGCCCGAGACGCTCGATCAGCGGCAGAACGGTGGCGGCGATGATAGAGCCCGGCAGAGCGGCGAGCCCGCGCCGGACATGGGGCGTCAGCGGGATGAAGCCCATCAGCACCACCCCGGCGATGCGGCAGAGATAGGTCGCCAGCGCCATCGCGACGATGGCGATGATCGCGCCCCAGCTTCCCAGATCAGGCAGCGTCATCGGCGAACGCTCCCACGAGCGCGCCCGACAGCGAGCCGACGATGATGAAGGCATAGCCGTCGAACAGCTTGGCCGTGACCAGCGCCACCAGCCCGGCGACGACCCAGGGCACGGCCGCCCGCCGGCCGCGCCAGAGCGGGACGATCATCGCCGCAAAGAAGATCGGCATGACGAGGTCGATGCCGAAGGCGCGCGGATCGGAGACCAGCGCGCCCAGCCCATAGCCCAGCCCCGTGAACAGGATCCAGACGACCCAGAGCAGCACGCCCGCCCCGATCAGCACGCCGAGATCGCGGCCGCCCTCGGCCCGGTAGCGCGTGCCGATGACCCAATTGGCATCGGTGAAGAAGAAGAGGTGAAAAGCGTTCAGCGCCTTGGAATAAGGCGCGAACCAGGGCTGCAGCGAGGCGCCCTGCAGGATCATCCGGGAGTTGACGGTGGCGGTGACCACGGCGAGCCCGACGATCGCGCCCCAGCTCCATTCCGGCCGCCAAAGCTCCATGGCGACGAGCTGGGAGATGCCGCCATAGACCAGCCCGCTCATCAGCAGAGTTTCAAACAGGCTCAGGCCCTTGGCGGACGCCGCCGCGCCGAAGGCGACCGCGAAGACCACGACGCCGGGGACGAGCACCGAAACCTTGCGCATGCCGAGCCGGAAACCGGCTCCGGTCACGGGTGCGGCGGATTTGTCCATGGGGTCGGCTCTCTCCTTCGTGGTGCGCCTATTGGGCACGCGCGCTTCGGGTCGCCTCGCCCGGCCTCGGGCGACACACATGTCCCTTTGGAAGGCCGAAGCGGGCCTCAGGTCAACGGCCCGTCGCGGACGGGGCGCATGCCTCCCGCACAGAACGGCGGCGTCGCCTCACGACGATGCGTGGTCGCGACGGAGCGACTGCCCTATCCTGCCGCGATGCTCTGGCTGACCTCCCCCGACCTGACCGCGACCACCCTGCCTGCCGCCTGGCTGATCGCGACCGGCGCGCAACCCGCCAACCTGATCGAACGCTCGCAACTGCGGCGGGGGCTGGCGCAGCGCGTCGTCGCGCGGCACCTCGGCCTGACGCCGGATGCGGTGACGATCGGCCATGACCACAAGGGACGCCCGCTGATCGAGGCTCCGAACGGCACCGGCCTGCAGCTGTCTCTGGCGACGCGGGCGGGGTTCGTCATGGTGGGTCTGGCCGAAACGGCTATCGGCGTCGATGTCGAGCGGATCGATCCCGACGCGGCGCTGCCGCCGGCGGTGCTCCACCGCGATGAACGGGCCGCGATCGTCGAGATGCCGCCGGAGGCCCGGCCGCTGGCCTTCGCCCGGCTCTGGAGCGCCAAGGAGGCCTATGTGAAGGCGCTCGGCACCGGCTTCGCCCGCCCGCCCGAGAGCTTTTCCGTCACGCTTCTGTCCAGCGATCGCTTCTCCATCGCCGATCCCACGCATGGCCGCACCACGCCGGGATCAAGCCGCACCATCGAAAACGGCGGCCAGGAGATCCTGGCCGCCGCGATGGTGGTTCTCGACTGAGGCCTGAGGATCAGCCCGCCTTGGCGGCGTGCCTCTGCTTCAGGACATAGGCGATGCCGCAGACCAGGGCTGCACCCAGCACCGAGGTGACATAGTGCGGCATCGAGGCCGGGCCGATGCCGATGGCACTGACCTCAGGCGGCACGGGCTTCACCCAGGTCGGCATGTTGACCTGCAGCCATTGCAGCACGGCGATGTCGCCCAGGATCATTTCCGCCGCGATCCAGCCGAGCAGGGCCGCGCCGATCCAGATCAGGATCGGATAGCGCGTGATGATCGAGGTCAGGAACTGCGCGCCCATGATGATCAGCGGGATCGAGAGCAGCAGACCGAAAATGAAGAGTTCAGGGTGTCCGCGCGAAGCGGCGGCAATCGCGATGACGTTGTCCAGGCTCATCACGGCGTCAGCGATGGCGATGGTGCGCACCGCCTGCCACAGCGTCGTGCCGCCATCGATCTCCGCGTGGGATTCGTCCTCGCCCATCGCGAGCTTGACGGCGATCCAGAACAGCAGCAGGCCGCCAATGACCTTCAGATAGGGCACCAGCAGGAGATAGGTCACCACCAGCGCAAAGATGATGCGCAGGCCGATCGCGGCCGATGCGCCCAGCCAGATGCCGATCTTGCGCTGCTTTTCGGGCAGCGAGCGGCAGGCGAGCGCGATCACGACCGCGTTGTCGCCCGACAACAGCAGGTCGATCCAGATGATCTGGAGCAGCGAGACCCAGAATGTGGAGGATGAAAAATCCATCGGTCGGTCAGTCCCTCATGTCTTCGGGCATTGCGCCCTCCTGTGACCCCATCAAGCCGTTGAAGGCAAGTGGCATATGTCGCGAAAGAGAGCCTTACGCGACGCCGCGTCCCGGCGGACACAGCTGGGGCGGTTCAGCCCAGCGCCTGCTCGACCGCCTTGCCGGCGGCCTGCGTGCCCAGCGAACCACCGAGATCGCGGGTGCGGGTGCGGGCATCGCCCAGTGCCCGCTCGATGGCGGCCTCGATGCCCTTGGCGGCCTCATGCTCGCCGAGGTGGTCGAGCATCATCGCCGCCGACCAGATCTGGCCGATCGGGTTAGCGATGCCCTGCCCCGCGATGTCGGGCGCCGAGCCATGGACCGGCTCGAACAAGGACGGATAATCGCCGGTCGGGTTGATGTTGCCCGATGGCGCGATGCCGATCGTGCCGGTGCAGGCCGGGCCGAGATCCGACAGGATGTCGCCGAACAGATTGGAGGCGACGACGACGTCGAACCGGTCCGGATTCAGCACGAAATGCGCGGTCAGGATGTCGATGTGGTACTGGTCGACGGTGACGTCGGGATAGTTCTTGGCCATCTCCTTCACCCGCTCGTCCCAGTAGGGCATGGTGATCGCGATGCCGTTCGACTTGGTGGCCGAGGTCAGCTTCCTGCGCGGACGACGCATGGCGAGCTCGAAGGCGTATTTCAGGACGCGATCGACGCCGACGCGGCTCATCACCGTCTCCTGCATGACGATCTCGCGCTCGGTGCCGGCATACATCCGGCCGCCTACCGAGGAATACTCGCCCTCGGTGTTCTCGCGCACGACGAAGAAGTCGATGTCGCCGGGCTTGCGGCCGACGAGCGGGCCGGGCACGCCGGGCATCAGTCGCACGGGGCGCAGGTTGACGTATTGGTCGAATTCGCGCCGGAACAGCAAAAGCGAGCCCCAGAGCGAGATGTGGTCGGGCACCTGCGCGGGCATGCCGACCGCACCGAAGAAGATGGCGTCATGGCCGCCGATCTGGTCCTTCCAGTCGTCGGGCAGCATCTTGCCATGCTTGGCGTAGTAGTCGCAGGACGAGAAATCGAACTCGTCCAGGCGGATCTCGAAACCGTATTTCTTCGACGCCGCCTCAAGGATGCGCAGGCCCTCGGGCATCACTTCCTTGCCGATGCCGTCACCGGCGATGGCGGCGATGCGGTAGACGCGGTTGGTCCGGTTCATGACTTGTCTCCGAAGAAGGCGGTGAATTCGGCGGCGACGAGATCGGGGATCTCCTCGGCGAGATAATGCCCGCCCGGAAGCGCGCGGCCCTGGACGTTCTCCGCGCGCAGCCGCCACAGCGCCAGCGGCTCGAAGCACTTGCCGATGATGCCGTTCTCGCCCCAGAGCGCGAGCAGCGGCTGCGTCAGCTTGCGGCCGCCATCCTCGTCGTCATGGCGGATGTCGATGGTGGCGGCCGCGCGATAATCCTCGCAGGAGCCATGGATCGTCGCCGGATCGGCAAAGCAGCGAAGATAATGCGCCAGGGCCTCGGGCGCGAAGGGCGTCAGGCCGGCGGCGCCGGAGCCGCATTTCTTGCGCCAATAGGCCTCGGGATCGGCCCCGATCATCTTCTCGGGGAAGGGGGCGGGCAGGATCAGGAAGAACCAATGCCAATAGGCCCGGGCGAAAGCGTCGGTGGTGCCGGCATACATCTCGCGCGTCGGCGCGATGTCGAGCGTGGCGAGCCTGGTCACCCGATCGGGGTGGTCGAGCGCCAGGCGATGGGCGACGCGCGCGCCGCGATCATGCGCACCGACCATGAAACGCTCATGGCCCAGCGATGTCATGACCTGGGCCATGTCGAGCGCCATGGCGCGCTTGGAATAGGGGAAGTGTTCGGGGTCGGTCAGCGGCTTGTCGCTGTCGCCATAGCCGCGCAGATCGGCGCAGACGAGGGTGAAGCGGTCCTTCAGACGCTCCGCCAGCTTGTGCCAGAGCACATGCGTCTGCGGATAGCCGTGCAGCAGCAGCAGCGCCGGCCCCTGCCCGCCCGTCCGCACCCGGATGCGCGCGCCCGACGTCGCGACATCGAGCAGGCGGAAGCCGGGAAAGAGGCTGTCGGTGACGGGGATTTCGGTGAGGGGCATGGGTGCCACTTCAGGTTCAGGCAATCGGGAGCGCGTACGCTGAATCCCGGGGGATTGCGCGCAGCGATTATTACACAATCCTCATCAATGGTCGGAATACGTCATTCTCGGGCTGCGCCGCGCGCAGACCCGAGAATCTCAGGACGAGACGGGACTGGTTTCCGAGACGCTCGGGTCAAGCCCGAGCATGACGCTGCCACTACCCCCTCAGGGCCGCCCCGTAGCGCTTGGCCATCTCCGCCACGATCTTCGCACCGACCGCCTCGATCTCGCTTTCCGTCAGCGTCTTTTCGACCGGCTGGAGCGTGACCGCCAGCGCGACCGACTTCTTGCCGGGTTCGACGCCCTGGCCCTCGTAGAGATCGAAGACCGAGACGTCCGAGATCAAAGCTCGGTCGGCATTCTGGGCCGACTTGACCATCTCGCCGGCGGCGGTGGCCTTGTCGACGATGAAGGCGAAGTCGCGCGTCACCGGCTGGAAGCCGGAGAGAGCGAGCTTCGGCTTGACCTTGGTCGGCTTGTATTTCGGCAGCGGCAGCGCATCGAGATGGATTTCGAAGGCGACCAGCGGTCCCTTGACGTCGAGCGCCTTGAGCACGCGGGGATGGACCTCGCCGAACGCGCCGATGACGCCCTTGGGGCCGAAGCGCAGCGTCGCCGAGCGGCCGGGATGGGCCCAGCTTGGCCCGCCGGGCACGACCTGCAATCCGCCCGTCGGAACACCGAGGCCCGCGAGCAGCGCCATGACATCGGCCTTGGCGTCGAAGGCATCGACACTCTGCGCCGCCCCGTCCCAATGGCGGCCGGCGCCTTCGAGCTTTGCCGTGCCCCGGCGCAGCCCAGTGGCAGCGATGATCTGGCCTTCCGGCTCATCGTTCTGGAAGATCTGGCCGACCTCGAACAGCGCGACATCGGCATAGCCGCGATCGGCGTTTATCTGCGCGGCCCGGATCAGGCCGGGCAGCAGCGAGGGCCGCATGTCGGACAGATCGGCTGCGATCGGGTTGGCGAGCACGAGCTGGCGCGAACCGCCGCCGAAGAGCTTCGCCTGTTCATGCGAGATGAAGGACCAGGTCACGCCCTCGACCATGCCCCTGCTGGCGAGCAGGCGCTTGGCGGCACGGGTGCGCTTCTGCAGGACAGTGAGAACCGGCTTGACGACCTCGCCTTTGATGCGCGGCAGCGGCGTCGAGACGACACGGTCGAGCCCGACGATGCGCAGGATCTCCTCGACCAGATCGGCCTTGCCGCCGATATCGGCGCGCCAGGAAGGCGCTGCAACCTTGACGCGCTCGCCGGCGCCCGAAACGTGGAAGCCCAGCGAGGTCAGCGCCAGCTTCATCTCGACCGGGGACAGGTCGAGCCCGGTCAGGCGCTTGATCTCCGACCAGGGCAGGTCGATCGCATGGGCGCTGTCGGGCAGTTCGCCCGCAAAGACCATCTGCGAGGCCTCGCCGCCGCAGAGCTCGATGATCATCGCAGTCGCGAGATCAAGCCCGGGCCTGCAGAAATCGGGATCGACGCCGCGCTCGAAGCGGTAGCGCGCATCCGAGGTGATGCCGAGCGCGCGCCCCGAACGGGCGATGTTGAGCGGGTCCCACAGCGCGCTTTCGACCAGCACGTCGGTGGTGCCCTCGTCGCAGCCGCTCGCCTCCCCGCCCATGATACCGGCGATCGATTCGACGCCGGCCTCATCTGCGATCACGACCTGCTCGTCGCCCAGCGTGTAGGTCTTGCCATCGAGCGCCACGATGGTTTCGCCCTCATGGGCGCGGCGGACGACGAGATCGCCCTTGACCTTGGCCGCATCGAAGACGTGCAGCGGGCGGTTGCGGTCGAGCGTCATGAAGTTGGTGATGTCGACCAGCGCGTTGATGGGGCGCAGACCGACCGCGCGCAGCCGCGCCTGGAGCCATTCCGGCGAGGGACCGTTCCGGACGCCGCGCACCAGCCGCAGGGCGAAGGCCGGGCAGAGCGCCTTGTCCTCGGCGGCGAAATCGAGCCGGACCGCGACTGGGCAGGGAAAATTCCCGCGCACCGGCGTGACCGACGGGGATTTTAGTTTGCCGATGTCGGCGGCGGCAAGATCGCGGGCGATGCCGGCCACGCCGAGCGCGTCTGCCCGGTTTGGTGTCACCGCGATCTCGATCACAGGGTCGCTCAGGCCGGCATAGGCGGCGTAGGACTGGCCGACGGGTGCGTCGTCGGGCAGATCGATGATGCCATCATGATCCTCCGAGAGCTGCAGTTCGGCGGCCGAGCAGAGCATGCCGTTGGATTCGACACCGCGGATGACGCCCTTGCCGAGCGTGATGTCCTTGCCGGGGATATAGGTGCCTGGCGGCGAGAAGACGCTCTTCATGCCGGTGCGGGCATTGGGCGCGCCGCAAACGACCTGAACGGGTTCGCCGGCGCCCGTATCGACCATGCAGACGCGCAGGCGATCGGCATTGGGGTGCTGCCTGGCCTCGACCACATGGGCGATGGTGAAGGCGGCAAGTGCCTTGGCCTTGTCTTCGACACCCTCGACCTCAAGGCCGACGCGGGTCAGGGCCTCGCTGATGGCATCGACGGAGGCATCGGTGTCGAGATGGTCTTTGAGCCAGGAGAGCGTGAATTTCATCGGGTTTCTATCAGCGGCGTTTTGAGGAAAGAATAGCGACCGTAACGGCCAAGCGTTGTTTTGGGCCCAACGCTCGAACGGCCAATACGGCGGTCTCGGCTTGCTGAACACGTTCCTTGGCTTCACTCTTGCCCATGCCGAATGGCGCGGGGTCGTAGTCGGCCTGCATGCGCAGTTCCTGAAGCGTCTTCAAGGTCGCGCCGATCGTCCGGACCTCATGGTCATCGACATCGAGAAGCCTCTTCAAGAGCGTTCCATGCTCAGGAAACCGATATATCGAAGCATAGGCTTCCTCCTGCCGGGCCTCACGTCCTGCAACCTGATCTGCAAAGGTCTCCAGCAGTGCGTGAAAGAGAGCGTAGTAAGCCGTCGAAATTGCTTTTCTGATCGAGACCTCTCGGGGAGGACCGTCGTCGCGCTCGGCGAGTTCCAGCGCCAACGCAATGAGATCGTCGGTCATGCAGGTCGTTTCCGGGACCGGACGAAGACATCTTCGGGATACTGGTCGTTGGGACGCTTGGTCGCGAGATAGGGAAAGCGCGTTTCCCCCTCAGCCTCGAGCGCCGACATCACGGCCAGTTGGGTTTCGACGAACCGCTTGCCGAGATTGTCGGGAGCCCGGTCATTCAGAAACACATCGACATAGATCGCAGGCTCTCCCTGCTGATCATCGGCAAAACGGACCTCAACCGTCTCGACCATCTCAGCGAGCTCGGCGCGCACGATGTGCTCGACAAGATCCACAATGTCTTTCGCATAAGCGGCGCGACTTCCCGTCAGCATCGGTGAACTCCTGCCTTTCGGATACCGTACACCCTAGCTCCGTCAGGCATGATTGTCCTGCCTCGCCGCTCCTTGCGACCCCGCAGGCCCCGCATTCAGCTCGTCCTCCCCGTCCGTCTTGATCTTCATGGCGTTGCCGCGCCAACTCACCTCGCCGGCGATGAAGGCATAGGCCCAGACGCCGGGGAAAATGATGTCCCGGATGAGCAGGGCCAGCGGCATGCGCCAGGACGAATACCAGCCGACACCCCAGGCGAGGGCCAGCTCGGCGGCATACCAGGGCAAGAGGACGAGCAGCGGCGCGAGCCATGGCGAATAACCGAAGCCGGGCAGCGCGACCGCGGCCAGGAGGATCGGCACCAGCGGGCCGGACAGGATTTCCGGCAGGAAGAAGGGCAGGAACGTGACGCGCCGCAGCCGTGCCCAGCGGAACTGGCGCTGCACCACGTCATGCAGGCTGCGCCGGCCCAGCGGCTGCTCGAAGGGCTGTCCGACGAGGTGGACATGCTTGCCCGCGCGCCGCACGAGCTTGGTCGCCGCCGCATCCTCGGCGATCTCCTCGCCGAGGATCGCGATGCCGCCATGCGCTTCGAGGAACGGCTTGTTCCAGAGCATCGACTTGCCCTGCGCGAAGCCGTGGCCGCAGGCCTCTCCGGCATATTGCCAGCGGGCCTGGAAGGTGTTGAGGAAGGCGCATTCGAGTTCGGACCAGAAGCCGACCGGGCGTGAGCCGGCCGGCGTCGAGCAGACCAGCCCGGTGTCCTCGCGCCAGGACGCCAGCATGCGCTGGATGTAGTCCTTGGGCATCATCACGTTGGAATCGGCGAGGATGACCCAGTCCGTCGTCGCCGCTGCCCAGCCCTTGACACAGTTGTTGAGCTTGGGGTTGGCGCTGACTTGGACATCGCCCGTGATGAGGCGCGCGCGGTCGCTCCCGTAGCGGCCGATCATCTCCTCGACCAGCGGCACGATCGGATCATCGGCATCGGCGACGGTGAAGATCGTGAAGTAATGCGGATAGTCGAGTTCGAAGCCCGAAATCGCCGTCTCGCGGCTGAAGGCCTCGATGCCGCGCAAGGGCCGCACGATCGTCACGGGCGGCAGCGCGTCGAGCAGCGCCGTGCGCCGATCCTTTCGGCGCAGGCGCACGAGCGCGATCGCCTGGCAGAGCAGGTTCGTGGCGACGAGAAACGTCGCGACCAGCCCGGCCACTGCCGCGAAGCTCATCGCATCGACTCCGTGACGGCCAGGCTCACGACGACAGGCCGCCGGTCAGCGTCGGCAAGTCGAGCGGGCGGAAGCCATAATGGGCGAGCCAGCGCACATCCGCCTCAAAGAAGGGGCGCAGATCCGGCATGCCGTATTTCAGCATCGCGATGCGGTCGATGCCCATGCCCCAGGCGAAACCCTGATACACGTCCGGGTCCAGCCCGCAATTGCGCAGCACATTGGGATGGACCATGCCGCAGCCGAGGATTTCGAGCCAGTCCTCACCCTCGCCGAAGCGAATCTCGCCGCCTTTGCGCGAGCACTGGATATCGACCTCGACCGAGGGCTCGGTGAAGGGGAAGAAGGACGGGCGGAAGCGCATCTTGACCGTGTCGATCTCGAAGAACGCCTTGCAGAACTCCTCGAGGATCCATTTCAGATGGCCCATATGGGCCTTCTTGTCGATCACCAGGCCCTCGACCTGATGGAACATCGGGGTGTGGGTCTGGTCGGAATCCATCCGGTAAGTGCGGCCGGGGCAGATCACCCGGATCGGCGGCTCCTGGGCGAGCATGGTGCGCACCTGCACCGGCGAGGTGTGGGTGCGCAGGAGCTTGCGCTCGCCGTTCGCATCCGGTGCGAAGAAGAAGGTGTCGTGCATCTCGCGGGCCGGGTGCCCGACGGGGAAGTTCAGCTTCGTGAAATTGAGATCGTCGGTCTCGACATCGGGACCTTCGGCCACGGCGAAGCCCATATCGCCGAAGATCGCGGTGATCTCGTCGATGACCTGGCTGATCGGGTGGATGCGGCCGCGGGCTTCGGGCCCCTCGCGCACCGGCAGCGAGACGTCGATCGTCTCGGAGGCGAGCCTGGCTTCGAGCGCCGCCTCGCCCAGCGCGTCCTTGCGCGCGGCCAAAGCGGTCTGGACCCGGTCGCGCAGGCCGTTGATCAGCGGGCCTTTTTCCTTGCGCTCGTCTGGCGTCATCGCGCCCAGCGTCTTGAGCAGGGCCGAGATCGAGCCGGCCTTGCCGAGCGCGCCGATCCTGATCTGCTCGAGCGCGGCTTCGTCCTGCGCGCTCGCGATCTCGGCAAGGAGGCTCGCGCCCAAGTGATCGATCTCGTTCATGCCTGCTCTGGTCCGTTTGCGAGGCATCTTCTAGGGTGTCGCCAGCGTCGATGCTAGAGGCAATCACGCCGGCAAAGCAGGGCCGCGACCGCGAAACCGGGGCGTTCGTCACGATGGGTGCTGTTGCATGACAACCATGTCGCAATCCCGGAAGCGGCCAAGCCGCCCGTCGCCATGGCGGATGCTGGTGGCGGCGAGCCTGCTATGCGCCGGTGCTGCGTTTCCGGCCATGGCGCAGGATGGCCGCCGCGTCACCGTCAGCGGCGAGATCAGCGACACCTGGTGTTCGATCAGCGGGCTGATGTTCGCCAAGGGCACGGCCCATCACCAATGCGCGGTCTGGTGCGCGCTGGGCGGCATCCCGGTCAGCATCCGCGATGCGAAGGGCGATCTCTATCTGATCCTCAAGATCGGCGACGACGAGGACAGCGTCGCCAATCCCCGCATCGCCCGGATGGCGACCCATGAGGTCACTGTCGATGGCGAGTTGCTCGAACGCGACGGGGTGAAATACCTGCTGGTCGACCGCATCGCCGACGACAAGGGCGTCATCACCATGACCCATGACGAGCACGGCATTCAGCCGTTCGGGAACTGAGCGATGGCGCGCGCGACCCGCCTTGCGATCTTTTGGACGATCGCCGTCCTCGGCGCCGGCTCGCCCGCACTGGCCGCCGAGCCCTGGGGCATTCCCCATGAGAAGCCGCTGGTGCTGAAGGGCCGCGTCGTCGATGCGCTGTGCCATCTGACGAAGCGGTGCGTGCCGGATTGCGGCGGCGGCAAGCGCCAACTCGGCGTCGTGCAGGCGGATGGCAGCTTCCGTCTCGTCGCCAAGGGCAATGTCGATTTCGCCGCGGCTGTGCCCGATCTGATCGGCTTCTGCGGCAAGGAGATCGAGGCGGATGGGCTTTTGATCGAGAACCCCGCGATCACGTTGTTCTTCGTGCAGGGCGTCCGCGCCGCCGGCAGCAGCGAGCCCTTCGTTGCGGCCGAGCGCTTCAAGACCGAGTGGGAAGCCCGCAACGGCAAGGCCGAGGAATGGTGGCGCGCCGATCCGGAGGCCAACCGCATCCTCGCCGAGGATGGGCCGCTCGGCATCAAGGGCCTCACGCCCAAGCCGAAGCCGTGAGCGCCAGGTCGGTGTACATCACGCGGCGCATCTGTCTGGCGGGTCTCGCGGCCGGCGTAGCGGCACCGACCTGGGCCCAGCATGCCACCACCCATCACGGCCCTGCTCACGGCTCCCCGCCCCCTGGCCGCGATGCCCGCGATCCCCTGGCCGGGCGCTTCGGCGGCCCGTTCTCGCTGATCGACCATACCGGCAAGCCCGTCAGCGACGGCGATTTCCGCGGCCGCTTCATGCTGGTCTATTTCGGCTTCACGCGCTGCACGGACACCTGCCCGGTCGATCTGCCGACCATGGCGCAGGCGCTGGATGGGCTGGGCCCGCTGGCGCAGCGCGTCGCGCCGCTCTTCGTCACGGTCGATCCGGCCCATGACACGCCGCCGGTGCTGGCGGCCTATGTCGCGGCTTTCCATCCCGCGTTGATCGGGCTGACCGGCAGCGAGGCGCAGATCGCCGCTGTGGCCAGGGCCTACAAGGTGCATCGCCGCAAGCTGACACAGCCGCATCACGGCCATGGCGAATACGCCGTCGACCATGGCTCGCTGACCTATCTGATGGATCGCGAGGGGCGCTTCCTGACCCTGCTGCCGCACAAGACCGGGGCGGATCGCATGGCGGCGGTGCTGCGGGGCTATCTGGCGTAAGCCTCCCTCGACCGCATTCGCTCCATGCCGAAGCCTCGCCGCCCGCGCTCAGGACCCGGCCGGCCGTGACGCCAACGCCGCTTCCTGAGCCCGCTGGTAGCTTTCGATCACGGCGGCATAGTTGGGAGACACCAGCCCGTAGAGCTGCGCCAGTTCCGCCGCCTCCGGGCGCGCCCAGGTGCGGTGCAGCTCCGACAGGAGCGCGTTTGTCGTCGTCGGCTTGACGCCGCCCTGGACAAAGCGGGCCAGCGAGGTGCGCGACGCCATCTCGCTGGGATCGCCTGACGCATCGATCACGGCATAGACGTCGTAACCCGCCACATGAGCGTCGAGAGCCGGAAACATCACGCACACACTGGTCCAGACACCGGCCATGACCAGCGTCTTTCGGCCGGTCGATTCCACGCAGGCCACGAAGTCCGTGTTGTCCCAGGCGTTCACCTCGCCCTTGCGCGCGACATAGGTGGCGTGCGGTGCGTATTGATGGATTTCCGGCATCAGCGGGCCGTTGGTGCCGGCGGGCTCCGAGGCCGTCGTGATCACCGGGATATTCAGCAGCGTACAGAGCTTCGCGATCATCTCGACATTGCGCCTGAGATCGGCGACCGGGATATCCTTGACCGTCTGGAACAGGCCGGACTGGTGGTCGAGGAGAAGGACGACCGTGTCGGACGGGTCGATCAGCGCGGCTCCCCCGCCTGTCGGAAGCACGCTCGATTTGGTCCGCGACGGTTCCATGGCAATCGTCCCCTGCTGCTGTTGATCGGCTCGATGGCGCCTACGCGGCGTCCGTGCCCCGCTCAGTCCTGAAGGGCCCAGTCGGCGACCTGCCAGCGCAACTCGCCCCGGTCGGAGACGATACGGCCGAGGCCGGGGAACGGCATATGCGTCGCGGCGATCAGAATGCCCTCCGCGGCGGCGCTTGCAAAGAACCGGTCCCGCATCGCCTTCGCCGCGGCGCGATCCTGCTCGAACAGGAAGGTCACATCGGTCGCCGCCGGGTGAACGACGGGGAAGACCGTGTCGGAGACCATGATCAGGCTCTGGCCGGCATCGGCGATGCGCACCCCGATATGCCCGGGCGTGTGGCCCGTGAGATCGACGATGGAGATGCCGCGCGCAATCTCGCGCGCGCCGTCGGTGGCCTGGAGGCGGGGATAGAGCCGCACGACGTCCGTGGCCATCCGGAAGCTGGTCTGAAGATAATCGGGAGCGGTGCTGCGCTTGGCCGGGTCGGTCCAATGCGTAACGTCGCGCCGGTCGATATAGAGTTCCGCCTTGGGGAAAACCGTCTGCCCGCCGGCGATCAGGCCGCCCATATGGTCCTGGTGCATATGGGTCACGATGATGGCGTCGATCTGGTCGGGGCTCACGCCGAGCGCGGCCAGCGCTTGCGGCAGCGCGCCGGTCTTGCCGATCGAGCCCGCCGGTCCGGTGTCGATCAGGATGCGGCGCTCGCCATCCTCGATCAGATACTGGTTGAAGACGAACCGGACGCCGCTGGGCCTGGCGATTTTTTGCGCCACGGCCGCCTGCTCGACCTGGGCGGCGCTGCGCCCCGGGAAGAAGGTGTAGGGCATGTCGGCATAGCCGTCCGTCAGCGCGGTCACCGTGAAGCGGCCGATCTTGATCTGCGCCAGAGGTGTCACCGGCCCCGCGACCGGGGCCGCGACGGCGTCGCCGGGCGCGAGCAGCGGCAGCAGGCCGCCGCCGACCACGCCGAGGGGAAGGATGCCTGCAAAAGCGCGGCGGGAAAGATTGGCCATCACAAAGGCTCCATCCGGCTGCCGCCTGAAATCCGGAGGAGATTTCCGTGGGGTGCGGCCCGCCCGACCGCGACATTAGAACTCCGTTCGCACCTGCAGTATCTTGGCGTTTCGGGAGTGTTCCTCCCGCATGGCAGGAGGAACGGATGGACCGGTTTGAGGCGATGTCGGTCTTGCTGGCCGTGGTCGAGGCGGGCAGCCTCTCGGCGGGCGCCCGTCAGCTCAGGGCGCCGCTTGCCTCCGTCAGCCGCAAGGTTGCGGAGCTGGAGCAGCATCTGGGCACCCGACTCATCGTCCGCACGAGCCGCCGGGTCGCCCTCACCGAGGCCGGGCGCGCCTATGTCACCGCCTCACGGCGCATTCTCGGGCAACTGGAAGAGGCCGAGCGGGAAGCCGCCCGCGAATATCAGATCCCGCGCGGGGAACTGCATGTGACCGCACCGGTCGCGTTCGGGCAGCGTCATCTCATGCCCATCGCGCTCGGCTTTCTGGCGGAGCATCCCGAGATCAGCCTGCGGCTTCTCCTCGCCGACCGGCTGGTCAATCTGGTCGAGGAGCATGTCGATATCGCTCTGCGGATCGGGCATCTGGCGGACAGCACGCTGATCGCGACCCGCGTCGGCCGGGTGCAGCGGGTGATCTGCGCCAGCCCCGGATACCTCGCCCGGCGCGGCCTGCCGCACTCGCCGGAAGACCTCGCCGGCCATGACGGGATCACGTTTCAGGGGTTCGCCACGTCGCCGGAATGGCGATATCGGCGCGACAGCGCAGCCTTCGCCGTCGAGCCGCGCCCCCGACTCGCCGTCAACTCGACGGAGGCAGCCATCCAGGCCGCTCTGGCCGGCCTCGGGGTCGTCCGCCTCTTGTCCTATCAGGTGGTCGATGAGGTGCGGGCCGGCCGGTTGCAGGTGCTCCTCGCCGACTTCGCTCCGGAGCCGCTCCCGGTCAGCCTGATCTATCCGGACGCGGAATTGCAGCCGCTGAAGGTGCGGTGCTTTCTGGACTGGGCGGTGCCGCGGCTGCGGGCCGAGATGATGGGTCTGGAGGGCAACCGGCCCGCGATGGCCTGACGGCGCGATCATCGCCACCGTGATCAAACAAAAAAGACCGGCATCGCTGCCGGCCTTTTCATATCTTCAGTGCCCGAAAGCTCAGGCGGCCTGGGCCTGCGGCTCGGCGGCGAGCGCGGCCTTGACCATCTCGACCACCGCCGTGAAGGAGGCGGCGTCGTCGATGGCCATCGCCGACAGGGTCTTGCGGTCGAGCTCGATGCCGGCCTTGTGCAGGCCGTTGATGAAGACCGAATAGACCAGGCCATGTTCCCGCACGGAGGCGTTCAGGCGCTGGATCCAGAGCGCGCGGAAGGAGCGCTTCTTGTTCTTGCGGTCGCGATAGGCGTACTGCATCGAGCGATCGACGGCCGCCTTGGCGGCGCGGATCGTGTTCTTGCGGCGGCCATAGAAGCCCTTGGCGGCCTTAAGTGTCTTCTTGTGCTTGGCATGGGACGTTACGCCCCGTTTCACGCGAGCCATGTTTGATCTCCGGAAAGGTTAGGGGGCGTCAGCCGTTGGGGAGGAAATACTTCTTCACGTTGGCCGCATCACCCTCGAACAGGGTGGCTGTGCCGCGGTGATTGCGGAGCTGCTTGTTGGTCCGCTTGATCATCCCGTGACGCTTGCCGGCCTGTGCGTAGAGCACTTTCCCGGTTCCGGTGATCTTGAAGCGCTTCTTGGCGCTCGACTTCGTCTTGATCTTGGGCATTTTCGCTCCTCAATAGGTCGCGAGCGCGCAAACGGCGCCGCTTCATGTTTGCTTGCTGGAAGCAAAGATCGACCGCCACGGCAGCCCTTATCAGCCGGGCGATCGAAGGACGCGCGTATGACAGAAAAGGCAGGGGGTGGCAAGGGTCGTGCCGTCAGCTCTCGCCAGTGCTTTTGTTCAGCAGACCTGTCGCCAGTTGCCGGAAGGCGCCGACGGCCTTGCCGAACACGGCTCGAGGATCGTCGGCAGCGGCGATCCAGAGCGCAGCATTGAGGGCCGCTCCATTGAGCAGCCGGGCGGCGGCCTCCGCATTCACGGGTCCAATGGTTCCCTCGTCGATAAGCGCCTGGATCGTCTGCGTGGTCGTGCGCAGACAGGCGTTCTGGTTAGGCCACTGCGAGGGGTCGCCCAGAACCGCCGGCCCGTCGAGAAGCATGATGCGCTGGATTTCGGGCTCCAGGGCCATCTCGATATAGGCCACGCTTTCGCTCAGAAAGCCGAGCCATCGCGTATCCGCCTGCTCTTTTGCCTCGCCCATGCGGACCAGCATCTCCGCGTCGAGTTGGTCGATGACGGCCTGAAGCAGGCCCTTCTTGTCGCCGAAATTGTGGTAGAGCGCGCCGCGCGTCAGTCCAGCTTCAGCGGTCAGGTCATCCATCGAGGCTCCCGCATAGCCCTTGGCCGCGAACGCCTTTCGCGCGGCCTCGATGAGCTTGGCCCGGGTTTCCTCGACCATGTCGGCACGTCGTCTCGCGGCCACCGCCATCTCCTGAAAATCACATACGAACCGTATGCTTATTGACATACGCCCCGTATGCTCCGACATATAAGCATACGGGGCGTATATCAATGACGGCCCTGCCCTCTTCCAACCGGAGCTACACCATGACCCAACGCGATGCGATCTTTCCTCCCGGCCGGCAGGCGCTTTACGAGATCAACCGCTATTCCGCGGCGGTTCGCTCGGGCGACCTTCTGTTCGTCTCGGGCCAGGTCGGCAGCCGTGAAGACGGCTCACCCGAGCCTGACTTCGCAAGACAGGTCCAGCTTGCCTTCGACAATCTTGGGGCCGTGCTGAAGGCCGCCGGCGCCTCGTTCGACGACGTCGTCGATGTGACCACTTTCCACACCGACCCGGCCGCGCAATGGGAGATTCTCAATCCGATCCGGCTGAAAGCCTTCGGCGAACAGCCCTACCCGACCTGGACGGCCGTCGGCGTGACCTGGCTGGCTGGCTTCGATTTCGAGATCAAGGTGATCGCGCGCCTGCCGCAGGCCGCCTGACGCCTCCGGCCTGCAAGTTCGCTACTCAGCGGCGCGGATGAAGCCCTCGCCGTTCTCGCCGCTGAGGCGCGCGCCGAGCCGATCGACATCAAGCAGCATCAGCATGCCCGCCGGCTCGCCACGGGCGTCGCGGGCCGCGACGACGCCGAGCGCCGGCACGTCGGCCTTGGCCGTGAGGTCGCGCAGCGGCTGCAGATCGGAGGCCGCGATCTCGGGGATGAGGCCGAGCGCGTCGACGATCAGCCCCAATGTCCGGCCGGCGGCGCGGACGATGACGATCTGCTGCTCGTCGGACGACGCGTCGGGGATGCCGAGCAGGCGCGCCAGGCGCAGCACCGGTACCGGCTGGCCCTGATGCAGCTTGTAACCGGCGAGCAGCCCGTCGCCGGCCTTGCGAGCCGATGGCTTCAGGCCGACGATATCGACCGCTTCGATCACGTCGCGGGCCTTCACGCCAAGCCAGTGCCGGCCGATATGGAAGGTCGCTACCTCGAAGGCTTCGACGCCGTCGCCCGGCTTGTGCGCGGCGAGCGTGCCTCGTCCGGCCCCACCTGCAGCCGGCCTGACGGCCGCGCCTGCAGCAACATCGCCGAGCGGCACGGCGCAGAGCGCCACGACATCGGCACGATGGCCGTCGCTGGTCTTGTATTCGCGGTAGCCCTTCGAGAGCGCCGCGCCCACGGCCATATGCTTGCCATCGAAGCTGCGGATGCAGGCAAGGTCGCCGTCGCGATCGAGATTTGCGGCATCAACCGGCAAGGGCGTCTGCGAGCCGATCGGGAAACGTGGATCGCTCGAGGCGATCACGCGCTCGTCGCTTCCCACCAGCACCGCAAAGGCGCCAGGCAAGGGCGCGCCATCCTCGCTGGCCGGCAGGGAATCCGCCAGGATCGCGGCAAATTGCGGCGTCGAATCGAAGACGATGGCGATGCCGCCGAGCGCCTTGCCGCCGGACGGTGCCTGCACCGCCGCCGTGTAGACCAGCGTCGCGGCGTCGTCATACAGCGGGCTCGGCTCGAAGGCGGAGACGCCGTAATGCTGACCCGAACGCAGGCTCAGCGTGCGTGCGACCCATTCGGCTTCCAGCGTCGTGCCGACGAGATACGCTTGGGAGGGCTGCGAGACGGCAACGACCACGCCCTGCGCATCGAACAGGATGAGGTTGCTGTAGACGGTGTAGAGCGCGTTGATCGTGGCGAGGATCTCGCCGCAGAGCCGCCGCCGCTCCGGCGAAGGCGCGGCCAGCACGCGGGCGAAGCTCGCATTCAGCGCCCACCAGCGGCAGTCATTGGCGCGCTCGTAGAGATTGCGGTCCATGACGTCGATGGCGAAAGCGGCGCGCGAGCGGCACTTCTCCATGATCGCCGCGACGACCGTGCGGTGAAGGTCGCCGATCGAGGCGTCGCAGACAGCCTGCGTCTTGCGGCCGGCGCTGGAGATCTCCCAGAGCAGGATCTTCGAGAAGGCGGCGTTGGCGGCGGTCGAGCCCGCCTGGCGGATCGAGCCGTTCCAGACCGAACGGTTGAGATCGCCCTGGATCGTCGCCGCCTGACGCGAGACGTCGCGCAATTCGGCGGAGAACAGGCCGGCCTGGCTGGTGACGGCCGCGAGCAGATCCTCGCCGATGCCCTTGCTGAGTTCGCCCTCGCCCTGATCGAACGCTGCATCCAGCGGAATCAGGCCGAGCCCGATCCAGCCGGGGCCCATATAACCCTGATAGCCCGAGGTCCTGCAGGCCATGGCGAGATATTGCCGCCCGCCGAGCCTGATGACCGGATCTCGCCCCTGCAGCGCCGCCGGCGACAGCTTCAGCCCGGCCGGCAACTGGATGGGGCAGGAGCCGGCGATGACGTCGCCCTCCGGCGAGACACAGGCCAGCACGGTCCAGTCATGCTCCGGCAGCAGCTTGCGGAAGATGCCGGCCATCTCATCGGCCAGCTTGAAGACCAAAACGAGCACGCCGAGCGGGCGCTTGGCGGCGTCCTCGACCCGCCAGGCATAGACCAGCGCCTGCTCCTCGGAGACGAAATCCAGCACGCCGTAATGCTCGACATAGGCGCCGCTCGAGGTCAGCGCCTCGTCGATGATCGCGTGGCGCGCGGTCTGCGCGTCATGGGTGGCGAGCCTGGCCCGGATCGCGCCCTCGCGATCGACGAGGACGATGTCGGAATAGACCGAGTACTTCGCGACATAGTCGCGGAAGCGTGCCTCGATCGTCGCGCGCGCATCCGGCGACGGCTTGGCCTCCAGCATCTCGCAAATGTCGGTGTCGGCGGCGAGGAAGCCGATATCGGCCGTGCGCTCGAACAGGTTGCGGACCAGAACGTCGATGGCGTTCTGCGCCTTGATGCGCAGATCGGTCATCACCTTGTCGCGGGTTTCCTTGGCGAGGTGGCCGATAAGCCGCGCGGTCAGATTCTCGAAGGCGGAGCGCGTGCCCGACATCTCGGTGGCGTTGCCGGAGAGCTGCCCCAGCAGCGTCAGCGTGTCCCACGAACCCTGCAGACGGTCGAAGACCTGACGATAATCGTCGATCGCCCGCATATGCCGGATCAGGCTGGCCAGCGCCGGATCGATCTCGATTCCTGGGTGCAGGGTAGCCAAGTCGCAGGCGCCTTCCGGTCGGCCGTCGCCCGTCGGCACGGCGCCGGTCGGGGAACGCATGCCAACGGTACTCATCGTATCGCAGCGCGCGAGAGAAAATCACCAAGCACGCTGATTCGCATCCGTGCTCGAAGGTCTCGATGCCTAAATTTCCAGCAGCATGGCCGCCAACACGGCGCTTGAGCGCCTCTGCCTTCACGTCACCGCGAGCTTTTACCGGCCCCGATACACCAGCGGGAACTGCTCGGGCTTGGTCGCCTTTCCGTCGCAGGCCACCTTCTCGCGGTACTCGACCAGGACGAATTCGCCGTCCGGTCCGACGCGGTGACGCTCATACACGCCGCAGTCGCCCTCGCCGCGGCCAAGCGCAGTACCGGCGACGGTGCGGGTCTTGACGTCCCATTCCGGCGACATCAGTTCGGCCGGGGCGCTCGTGCGCTTCTTGCCGGGCGGTGCCTTGAAGCTCAGGAAACGGAGGTTCTGCGCCGGCTCCGGCAGGTACACCAGCGCATAGACGGCGTTCGCCTGGATGTTGAAGCGCTGGCAGGGCAGTTCCCAGATCGCCGATTCCTCCGACATCTGGAAGCCGGTGACGCCGGCCTTCAGCATCTCCGGCTCGCAGCCGAAGCGGCTCTTGAGCGTCGCCGGGAGCGTGCGCGGGATCTGGGCGGGCCTGACTGTGTAGCGGCTGAAGATGCCATCTAAACTGGTGGGTACTGCCGCTGTGGCGGGTGGGGCAGCCGGAGGCGGGGCTGCGGCAGGCGCTGTCATGCAGCCGGCCCCGCCCTTCACGGGCACGCGTGCCTGCAGCTTGCCGACCATCGACACGGTCAGCGTACCGCTCTCGATCTCGACCGCCTCGCCCTCGATCTCGCCGAGCTTGAGGTCGAGCACGGCGAAACCGTCGCCCTCGCCGAGCCTGTAGAGTTGGTAGGGGTAGAGGCCGTAGCCACCGACCTTGCCGCCGATCGCCACGCGCGTCATCGGCAGGATCTTCTCGCCGACCTTGATGCGCGCGGGCGCGCGGGCGTGGTTCTGGCCGCTGAGCGCCTCGGAAAAGATGAAGGCGTAGCGGTCCTTGTCGGGGTCGCGGTTGGCCTGCCACAGCGCAACCGAACAGCCTTTCGAGCGGTCGACCTCCGCCTTGTCGAACAGCTTCAGGTCGAGTTTGCCGTCATCGGGCCGGGGCTGCGCAGCCGGCTGGGCCGGGGGCTTGGGCTGGGTCTGGGCCCGAACCGGCCCGAACGACACAGCGGCGATCACCGATGCGGCGATGGCCGCTGCGACCGATTTCGAACCCATAGCCTTGCCCCCAGCCTGAGGGGGGTCCAAGCCACCACCCCTCACCGCAGCGGGGACAGTAGCCAAAACCGCATCAACGGAGAACAGGAAACATGACGCAGCGTCAGACACCCTCGATGCGCATCAGCGCCGCGAAATGCTTCTCCGATTGATGCACCAGAACCTGGCGCCATTCGCGCGCGGTGGCTTCGATTTCAGGCTGCGGAATCAGCTTCAGCGGCTTGCCGGTCGACATCGCCAGCACCTGCTGGCGGCAGGCGCGCTCCAGGAAATAGAGATCGTCGAAGGCGACCGCGACGGAGGGGCCGCCGATGGTGACGCCATGATGGGCGAGGAAGGTGATGTCGGCGCCGGCCTGCGCCCGGTTGGCGGCGACGATCGCCTCGCCCTCGCTTTCGTCGAGCGCCAGGCCCCCGAAATGATCGACATAAAGCGTGCGGCCATGGAAGCGGCAGGCTGTCTGGTGCGCCATCTCCAGCCTTCCACCCTCGACCATGGTCAACGCGGTGGCATAGGGCATGTGGACATGCAGCACCGCGACATGGCGCGGATTGGCCTTGTGGGCAGCGACATGGATGTTGCGGGCGGTGGCCTCGACCTCGCCCTCCCCTTCCAGCACCTGCCCGCGCTCGTCGATGAGCAGGAGGTCGGAGGGCTTCATCTCCGACCAATGCACGCCATAGGGGTTGATCAGATAGCGCGGGCGGCCGTCGGACCCGTCGGGCAGGGCCACCGAAAAGTGGTTGCAGATGCCCTCATTGAGCTCGAACTTCGCGGCGAGGCGCAAGGCGGCGGCGAGATCGCGACGCTGGTGGGTGATGCTGGGCTGGTGCATGGCGATGGCTGCTCGCGCTCGATGGGATCAAACCCGAACGAAGCATCCCGTGACCGCACATGACAAGGCCCGGCGCTGGGGCCGGGCCTGATGCCGATTGCATAGCAGTAATAGCCTGGCGCCAATCGTCCGGCGCCACTGGCGACAGCTTATCGCGGTGCCAGCACCATGACCATCTGGCGGCCTTCGAGCTGCCAGTCGCTTTCGACCTTGGCCTGTTCGACCAGATCGGCCTTGACGCGCTCGAGCACCTTCACGCCGAGATCCTGGTGGGCCATCTCGCGGCCGCGGAAGCGCAGGGTCACCTTGACCTTGTCGCCCTCCTCGAAGAAGCCGAGCATGGCCTTCATCTTGACGTCGTAGTCATGCTTGTCGATGCCCGGACGCAGCTTGATTTCCTTGATCTCGATGGTGCGCTGCTTCTTGCGCGCCTCGGCGGCCTTCTTCTGCTCCAGGAAGCGGAAGCGCCCGTAATCGAGAATCTTGCAGACCGGCGGCTCGGAATTGGGGGCGATCTCGACAAGGTCGAGACCGGCATCCTCGGCAATCTTCAACGCCTCGAAGAACGAGACCACGCCACGGTTGGCGCCGGTATCGTCAATGAGCTGGACGTCACGGACGCCACGGATGTCGCGGTTGGAACGCGGGCCGTCTTTGGTCGGGGTCGGGGCAGCACGGAAAGGACGACGAATGGTGGTATTCTCCTGTGAATGGCGCTTCTGGCGCCCATGAGCAGACACATTGCACAAAGATGCGCGTTGTCAATGGATCAGGCGAAAACGATAGGTGGTTACCGCCCGAGCAGCGCGCAATAGACATCGAGAGTCTCGTTGACCATCGTCTCGAGCGAAAACCGGCCCTCGACATGACGGCGCGCGCGCAAAGCGAGATTGTCGCGCGCAGAGGGCCGCAAGCCAAGCGCGCCCTCCAGCGCCGCCGCGAGCGCGTCAGCATCGCCCGGCGGCACCCGCCAGCCGGTGCGCTCGCCCGGGCTGGTCTGCGGCGGGGCGAGCACGGTTTCGGGCACGGCGCCGAGATCCGACACGACGACCGGCGTTCCCATCGCCTGCGCCTCAACGGCGACGCGGCCGAACGCCTCCGGCTCGGTCGACGGCACGGTGACGACGGAGGCCGCCAACAGGGCGGCGGGCATGTCGGTGCAATGGCCGACGCGCTTGACGCGGCCCTCCAGCCCGGCCTTGGCGACAAGCTCGTCGAGTTCACGGACATAGCCGTCGCGGCCCTGCGCGTCGCCCGCGAGGATGAAGGCGGTGTCGGTATCGCCACTGTCGCGCAGGATCCGGGCGGCTTCGATCAGGACGCGCTGGCCCTTCCAACTGGTCAGACGGCCCGGCAGCAGCACGATGCGCTGATGCGGCTCGACGCCCCAGGCCCGGCGCAGGGCCTGGATGCGCTCCGGCGCAACGGCCTGCGGGGCAAAGGCTGAAAAATTGGTGCCGCGGTTGACGATGCGGATGCGGTCCCGGGCGAAGCCGTGCCTGGCCAGGATCAACTCGGCGGTATAGGCCGAGTTGGCGATGACGACGTCGCCGCGCGCCATGATCGAGTTGTAGAGCGTCTTCACGGCCGAGCGGCTGTTGTAGGAGCCGTGATAGGTGGTCACGAAGGGCCGCTTGAGCGTGCGTGCCGCGGCCAGCGCCACCCAGGCCGGTGCCCGCGATCGCGCATGGATGAGATCGACGCCCTCATGTCGGCACAGCAGCACGAGCTTGCGGATGTTGAGCGCCATGGCGAGCGGGTTCTTGGCCGCCGCCGGAAACGGCAGCCAGACACCGCCCTTGGCCTGAAGCTCGGCCACCAGCCGGCCGCCTTCGGTTGCGACCAGAGCGCGGGCGCCGACGGCCGTCAGCCCCTCGGCGATATCGACCGTGGTGCGCTCGGCGCCGCCCGCGTCAAGATCGGGGATGATCTGCAGGATCGTCCGCCCGACGAGGGGGTGGGCCTCGGTCGATGGCAGCGACAGATGCGCGCCGGGTTGGAAGGACATCATCACCGTTTCGCAACAACGCTTTCAGTTCAAGCCGGCCGATCCTGCCGGCGCGTTTCGACGCCGCCGCTTCGGCGCCGCGCGACTATGCCCGGGCATGCACCGAACATGCAGCCTATATTCGCCCCGCAACGCCGATTCGTCACAGGAGATTTCCGTTGGAGCGCGAAGCCCCGCAATGGCTTGAGGTCGGACCAGCCCAGGAACGCCGCCGCCTGGCCTATCTGGCGCAGCCGGGCGCATCGTCGCCCGTGGTCTGGCTCGGCGGCTTTCGCTCCGACATGCGCGCGACAAAGGCGCAGGCGCTGGCGCAATGGGCCGATGAGGCCGGCCGGGCCTTTCTGCGCTTCGACTATGCGGGCCATGGTGAAAGCGCGGTGGCCTGCAACGACGGCGACGATTTCGGGCGCTGGACCCTGTCGCATTGGCTGGAGGATGCGCTGGCGGTGATTACGGCGCAGTGCAGCCAGCCGCCGATCCTGGTGGGGTCGTCGATGGGCGGGTGGATCGCGCTGCTCGCGGCCCGTCGCCTGCTCGGCACGCCGCTGGCGCCAGCCGGCCTCGTGCTGATCGCGCCGGCCGTCGATTTCTCGGAAGAGCTGATGTGGGCGCAACTGCCCGAGGCGATCCGAGAGACCATCATGCGCGATGGGGTCTGGATGCGGTCTTCAGCCTATTCGCCGCATCCCACCCCGATCACGCGCGCGCTAATCGAGGACGGCCGCACGCATCTCCTGTTCGGCGGGGAGATCCGAACCGGCTGCCCGGTGCATATCCTGCAGGGGATGGCTGATCCCGATGTGCCCTGGCGCCATGCGCTCAAGCTCGTCGAGCATTTGAGCGGTGATCCTGTCGTCCTGACACTGATCAAGGACGGCGATCATCGCCTGTCGACGCCGCAGGACATCCTGCGTCTGGAGGCCGCGGTCGCGGGGATCGCAACCGCAGCCTGATAGCGGCCTAGTGGACGCTCACCATCCGCAGATCATGCTCCCAGGCATTGGCGGTGGCGGCTTCGCGCGAATCGGTCACCAGGATCGGCGCGCCGTCGGCCGAGAGCAGCGCAAAGAGCTGCAGGCCCGACTGGATTTCCGGAGCCTGCGGGAAGATCCGCACCAGCTCGTCGGACGTCATCGATTTGAGATAGGCGACCTGACCTGTTCCCAGCGCCGCGAATTCGGCCGGGGTCAGGGGGTTCATCTGGATCATTGTCCTGTCTTCGTTCATCGCGCCCTCCTTCAGAGCAGTGCGAGTGCGGTTACAAAAATGCGCCTGGAAAGATGAACGGATGCAAAACCGCGCTTGCATCCGCCACGAGTTCAACCAGCCTCGTCACGGCTCACGATATCGATACGCCGGATGAGCCTTTCCGGTTCCGGGCGGACCAGATCGATGGCCAGAAGGCCGTTCGAGAGGTCCGCGCCCATGACCTGCATTCCTTCCGCGAGCAGAAAGCTGCGCTGAAACTGCCTGGCCGCGATGCCGCGATGCAGGAACTGCCTCGTCTTGTCGTCGGCCTGCCGACCGCGGACGGTCAGCTGGTTCTCCTCGAGCGTGATCTCGAGCTGCTCTCGCGAGAAGCCCGCCACCGCCAGCGTGATGCGGAGCCGGTCCGGCTCCTCTCCGAGGCGCGGGAGACGCTCGATATTATAGGGAGGATAGCCCTCGCTCGCGCCTTTGGCGACCCTGTCGAGAGCCCGTTCGATATCGTCGAACCCGAGCAGAAAAGGGTGCGACAGACTGGGTGTACGCGTCATTTCAGGACCTTGCCTGACCGTGCCGAAGCCCCCGAAGGGCGCTCCCAACCGACCGGGGCCCGCCCATGCAGCGCCCCGCAGGCGGAAGGCGAAGCCCCTCTGCCTCAACCGGATATGGCGAGAGTCTCGCGCCGCTTCAAGGGTCGCACGGCGCGCAGGTAACGCACGAAACCGCTTCGATGCGCGGGCGGCGGGGACGGGTGGTACAGCCACCCCGGCTTGAACGGGGGACCTCTAGATCCACAATCTAGCGCTCTAACCAACTGAGCTATGGCTGCCCGCACCCGGCGCTTGGCGATCAGCTTTCGCAAGATCGGCGGCGGCGCGGAACCTAGAACCGACGCGCCGCGATTGCAACCGGGGAAATGCGGGTTTCGCCGGGTAAGTTCCAGCGCGACCGCTGGAGCCTCGCTTTCGCCGCTCAGTCCTTGGCCGCAAGCTTGTTGGCGATCTGCGCCAGTTCCTTCAGGTGCTGCGCATAGGAGTCGTAGGCGCGCCGCACGGCCTTGGCCTGCAGAGCGACCGCGTCGGCCGCGCTGTCGGTGTGCGCCAGCGTCTGCGCCTCGCCGAGTGTCGCCTCGAGTTCGGCACAGGCATGGTCCAGCATTTTCGCCTGCAGCGTGCCGAAGGCTTTTGCCATCGCCACGGTCTGCGTCATCACGGTCGTCGAGGTGATCGCGGCAAAGGCGGGCAGGCGCGGCAGCGGCATTGCCGCCAGCGACACGGGCGATTTCGCTTGCGGCGCCGGCGGGACCAGATTGGTCACGGTCTTCGCGATCGCCACGGCAGCCTCGACTGCCTTGGGCTCGACAGCCTTTGGCTCGACTGCCGGCGTGCTCGGCTTCGCTTCGGGAGTTGCGAGAGGCGCCTGGCCGGAGGCGGATTTCGTGGCCGACGCGGGTTTTCTGGCGGATGTCTTGTCGGCGGACGCTTTGGTCGCCGAGGGCCTCGTCGCAGAAGACTTCGTCGCCGGAGACGTGCTCTCGACCGGCTTGCTGTCGACGGCTTTAACGGACTTCTCGATCCGCTGCTTCGGGGACGCCACCCTTGTTTCGGGCTTGGGCTTGATCAAACGGGCCGCAGCCTTGATCGAAGACGGCCTCGCCGGAACCGATTTGGCTTCTGGCGCTTTGGGCACGGCGGCCTTGGTTTCGGGCGCCTTGGTTTCGGGCGCCTTGGTTTCGGCAGCCTTGGTTTCGGCAGCCTTGGTTTCGGGCGCCGTGGTCTCAGGCGCCTTCGTCTCGGGCGCCGTGGTCACGGATGGCTTCGTGCCGGGCGCCGCGGCGGGATCCTGGGTTGTGGACCGGGCGGCGGTCGCGGCCGGTGGCGAGGCGCTGGCGGCGGGCGTCTCAGACGCCGGCACCCCAGCGCCCGAGAGGGCCTTGACGGGCGACAGGCTGACCGGAGCCTTGGACTTGGTCCGGGTCGGGGCGGGCTTGGCCATCGCGGGGCTCCTTTGGCGCTGAAAACGTTGGGCCAGGCGGGGCCGGGCCGTCCGCTGTTTTGAGTGGCGCCTGGGCTGTCCGGAATGATCAGTTCGGCGCAGTCATGGGATCATGGCCGCAGGCTGAGCGGCCATGAAAGCAACCATCAAGACCGCCGTGAAGGCGCTCGTGAGGGTTGCGTCTAAGCCGGGATGGCATCGGCCATACGGCTTATGAATTCGGCCGCGACTACTTGGCCTTGGTGGCCTTCGTCACGGTTTCGGCTGCCTTGGTCGCGATTTCCTGAGCGGTGGCGCCAATTTCCTTGAACTGCGACTGCAGCGAGGCCATCTGCGCCTTCATGAACTCGGTCTGGTGCGCCATGACCTCGTTCAGGTCCTTGGACTGGACCAGCTTCTGGGCCAGGTCGAAAGCGGCGGCGACGTTGTTCTCGGCATAGGAGATCGCCTTGCGGGCAACATCATGGGTGTTGACGCGCGTGCTCTCGGCCGACCCATGGGCAGTATCGACAGCCTTATGGGCCGCGCCGATGAAACCGTCGAAGGCCTTGCGGGCCTGCTCGACGCTGCGCTCGGCGAATTCGCGCATTTCCGGGGGAACTTCGTAGGGGGTCTTGGCTTCCATGGGGTCGTCCTCCTGTGGCGTCGTTATCGACTCACTGCGTGCCTGAACCGCGATTTGCCGATCCTGCACGCCTTTGGTTATTGTGCAGTGCAATATCATTATTGCCGCGCGATGACAATCATAACCCCGAAGGGCGCGCGCGTTAACGCTGTTTCGACGCAGGCGGGGACAGGCCGGCGCCTCGCATGGCGTCGCGGTGATTTGGCCGCTATTAAATGTTTGTTAGCCATGATGGCGTGGACCATGATGGCACGAACCAAGAGCGGACAGGCATGAGCGAAGCCGAACAGGACTGGGCGCGGCTGGGCGCGGCGGCGGCGCAGGATGCGAGTCTCGCCTCCTTCGCGGCTGACGGCGCGCTGCTGCTCTGGGACGCGGCGGCACAGCGGCCCGGCTTCGCCAACGCCGCCGGTCAAGCCCTGCTGGGCGGCGATGCGGACGCCCCCCTCCCCGCCGCGACGCGCCAGCGCCTGGGCCTGCTCGCCAGTGGCCTGGCTTCGCGCCAGGGCGTCCGGCTGGAACGCCTGCGGCTGACCTCGGGATTTGCCGCGACGCTCGTCACCTGCGGCTGCAAGCTGGTCACCGAGGGCACGTCCGAGCCCCTGCTGGCCATCGCGGTGCAGGCGTCAGAACTGCGGCGCCTGGGCATCGTCGTCGCGCCGACAGCGCCTGCGCCTTTGCCCCCAGCCGCCGTCGAGAATCAGCCGCCTGCGGCGGAGGAACCGGCAACGCCGCCGGCGGCTTCCACGCGAGCGATCCGCTTTATCTGGCAAAGCGATGCCGATGCGCGCCTGTCCAGCCTGTCTCCCAATCTCGCGGAACTCGTCGGCGCCGATGCAGCGGCGGGCCTGACCGGGCGCCTCTGGGCCGATCTGATCGGCACCGATCTGATCGACCGCGATGGCGGGCTGCTTGCGCGGCTGACCGGCGGCACGACCTGGAGCGGCCATGAGGTGCTCTGGCGGACGACGCCGGGCGAAGGCGCGCGTGTCGAACTGTCCGGTGTGCCTGTGATGGACGCGGCACGTTGCGTCACCGGCTTTCGTGGATTCGGGCTGGCGCGACCGGGGGCGCGGGAGCCCTTCGTGCTGCCTGTCGAAAACCTCGCGGCAATGGCCGACGCCGCCCCTCCTGCCGCGCAGTCGACCGCTACGATCGTGCAGGCGCTCGAAGCCGAGCCCGGTCCGATTCAGCTAAAAGGCGTGCCCGAGACCACCGATGCTCATGCCGAGGCGCCGCAAGGCAGCGACTTGCAGGATGATGCCGTCCAGGCTGATGCAGATGATATCGCGGCTTCGGCGAAAACCCTGCCGGACGCCCATCATGACGACGTTGCGGCTCGCGATGAGGACTCGGGACATCCCGGCCTGACCGATGCTGTCGCCGCCCCGGGAGAAGCAGAAGCGGCAGCGCCGCTTTCCGACGCAGAGATCGTCGAGGCTCTGGACAAAGCGACCGTCGCTCCGGCGCAGCCTGCATCGGAAGCGGAGCTGGATCGGGCGCCCGTCGAGGCGGAGATCGCCAGCCAAGCCGTCACCGAAGCTGCCATCGATCCCGGCGAGACGCCATCCGGCGAGGCCGAGATCGCCGCTGTCGAAGAGGCTCCCGCTCCCGAGCCGGCTCCGCATGAGATGACGGAACGGGACGCCGCGCACCCGGAACCCGCCGCGGCGCCCGCCAATATCGTGCCCTTGCGCAACGGGCATCTGGCCGCGGTGCGGCCGGTGCTCGAACCCTCGAAGCCCAATCTGAGCTCGGCCGAGCGCAACGCCTTCCGCGAGATCGCAAAGGCGCTGGGCGCGCGAATCGCCGGCGATGAGGAAGGCCTGGCGCCCCGGCTGCCGCCGGCCGCGCCGTTGCGCCTGAAAGCGGGCGAGGCGGAACCGTCCCCCACCCCGGCGGCCGCCGAACCGGCGCTTGCGCCCATGCGCACGCGCTTGCCCAACTCCCATGCCGACGTGCTCGACAAGCTGCCGATCGCGGTTCTGGTCAACCGCGACGACGAGGCGCTCTACGCCAACCGCACGATGCTCGACCTGCTCGACTATGCCGACCTCGACGATCTGACTGCTGGGGGCGGCGTCAGCCGGCTGATCAAGGAAGCGACCCGCACCGATGGCGGCGCGATGATCCTGATCGACCGGCTGGGCCATCTCGTCAGCGTCGAAGCGGTTCTCTCAAGCTTGGCCTGGCAGGGCGAGCCGGCGACGCTGATGGCCTTCCGCCACCCCAATGGCGGCGGCGAGGTCAAGGCACTGACGCCGCAGGAGGCCGAAGAGGCCGAGATGGCCGCCGAATTCGAGGCGGAGGCCTCCGAGAGCGCGGCCCGGGTCGAGGCGCTGCGGCTTGATGCCGATGTCCGCGATGCGCGCATCAGCGAGCTCGTCGCCATGCTCGACACCGCCACCGACGGCGTCGTCACCGTGGACGAACGCGGCCGCGTGCTCTCGCTCAACAAGACCGCCGAGGCCTTGTTCGGCTATGATCAGCGGGAAGTCACCGGCGAATTGTTCACGCTGCTCTTCTCGGCCGAGAGCCATGCGCCGGCGCTGGATTATCTCGAAGGGCTGAAGGGCGGCGGCGTCGCCTCGGTGATGAACGATGGCCGCGAGGTCATCGGCCGCGTGCGCCAGGGCGGCAAGATCCCGCTGTTCATGACCATGGGCCAGATTGCGGAGGGCACGGAGCGGCGCTTCTGCGCCGTGCTGCGCGACATCACCGCCTGGAAAAAGACGGAAGGCGAGCTGGTCGAGGCGCGCAAGGCGGCCGAAAAGGCCAGCGCCCAGAAGTCGGACGTGCTCGCCAAGATCAGCCATGAGATCCGCACACCCTTGAACGCGATCATCGGCTTTGCCGAGGTGATGGCGGAGGAGCGTTTCGGGCCGATCGCCAATGAGCGCTACAAGGAATATCTGCGCGACATCCACCAGTCCGGCGGCTACGTCATCAGCCTGGTCAACGATCTGCTCGACCTCGCCAAGATCGAGGCCGGCAAGCTCGATCTCGATTTCGTCAGCGTCAATCTCAACGAGATCGCGCTCTCGACCGTCAATCTGCTGCAGCCCGAGGCGCAGCGTGGCCGTGTCGTGCTGCGCTCGGGGCTCTCGCCCAAGCTGCCGCCAGTCGTCGCCGACCAGCGCTCGATCCGGCAGATCGTGATCAATCTCCTGTCGAACGCCGTGAAGTTCACCGATGCCGGCGGGCAGGTGATCATCTCGACGGCGCTTGGCGACCAGGGCGAGGCGATCCTGCGGGTGCGCGACACCGGCATCGGCATGGACGACAAGGAAATCGCGCTGGCGCTCGAGCCGTTCCGCCAGGTCCCGACGACGCGACGCGCCGGCGGCACGGGCCTGGGCCTGCCGCTGACGAAGGCGCTGGTCGAGGCCAACCGCGCCGCGATGTCGATCACGTCGGTCAAAAAGGAAGGCACGCTGGTCGAGATCACCTTCCCGCCGCAGCGGGTGCTGGCGGGATAGGTCGAGGCCTCGCGCCAGCAGCCGACGGTCTACTGCTCAGGCTGCTACTGTTGAGGCTGCCGCTGCTCAGGCTGCTCTGCGTGGGCGCGCCGCATACAGCACGCCCATCGTTGCCATAGCCAGGAGCGCGCCCAGCATCGCGGCCAGGTAGTCGCCAGCCAGCAGGGGCCAGAGTCCGACCGCGACCATCATCAAGGCCAGAAGCTCGATGAGCGTCACCGAGATGGGACTCTTCATGCGACGCCTGATCATGCCGGTCCTCGCCAGTCTCGGTTGATGCCAGACGTTGACCATGATGCCGCAGGCGATGGCGCATGCAACGCCGAGCAAGCTGACCAGGCCGGCCCAAGGATCGAATATCAGCAAGAGCATCAAGGGCGGCGCAGCGAACATGACTGCAAGCCAGGATATGGCGCCAAATCGAGCGCGCTCGCGCAAGTGAGCGTCCAGCGGGGCGGTCAAGGCCAGTTCGGCTGCCTCGTCCGCCGTCATCGCGATCCATGTCAGACCGCCGGCAATCTGGCCGCACAGCACGATCAGGACGGGCACCAGCGCCGAGGCATCGTCAGCCCCGCTCGCAACCCGATAGACTGTCACGATGGCGATCGGGATCAGGAAAATGCATTGCATCAGGATCTGCGACAACAGCCACGGATCACGCAGAATGATGCGCCGTTCCTTGAGCATCAGGACCGCCATCGGAGACGCTCCGAAGGATGCGCGACTGCGCCTGGCGCGGGGTGAAACCGCAGACGCCGATCCTGCCGCGAGGACCGCATTGCGCACAAAGCTCTCGGCAAGGCCGGTCAACATCAGCCCGGCCAAGAGCGCAGCGCAGGCAACCACAACCAAGAGGGCCACAACATCGCCCGTCACGGCGCGGGCGGGCAGCATCGCCAATTGCCAAAGCAGAGATTGAGGGTTTGCCACATAGTCCGCGACAAGGGCGTCCTTTGGACCCGGCCCAAAAATAGCCTCCCACTGCACCATCACAAGCACCAGCAGACCGGCCAGCGCCGCCACCACCTGCGCCGCGACGCGCGTGCTCCGGATCCCGATCAGGCGAACCAGGCCCATGGCCAGTCCGATCGCGATGGCCGTTGCGCCGAGCGCAAGCGCCAGGATCAGGGGCAGGCCAGCCAACCAGTGCGGTCCGCGCTGCACCGCCAGCAGGATCAGCATCGGCGCGCCATAGAGGCCGGCTTTTGCGAGCGTGAAGCCAAGGACGTTGAGGGCCCTGACCAGCAGCACCGTTTGCGGAGGCAGGGGCGCGGAGAACATCAGGTCATAATCGCCGCGCGCGTAAAGCGCATAGGCGGCGGAATCGAGCGCGGCCGAGATCATGAGGATGAACAGGAAGGCGAGGTTGACCGTCAAAGCGATCTGAAGGCGCGGATCGGCAGGGTCCAGTTCGCCGGCTGTCATCAGCAGAAGGTGCGACACGCCGAAAATCATCGTGCAGACCACAGCCAGAACGCCCGCGATGCGCCAGGGACGCATGGCCGATTTCGGGCCTGCCATGTCGGCAATGCCGCGCCATGCCAGGCGGGCTTCGAGAGCCAGAACGGCGCGGGTTGCGCCTGACAAAAGGGCCGCCATCTCAGGCTGCCTCTTCGCGCGCGACGACGTCGAGAAAAACATCTTCAAGGGTCGAGCCCGGGGAGGCGCCACCCTCGCGCAGCTCCGCCATCGTGCCTTCGCAGACCAGCCTGCCATTGCGGATGATGCCGATGCGGTCACTGAGCCGCTCAGCGACTTCGAGGATATGCGTGGTGAGGATCACCGTCACGCCGGTTGCGACACGGTCCTGAAGCAGTGTTTTGACGTGGCGCGCCATCGACGCATCGAGGCCTGTCAGCGGCTCATCGAGGATCAGCAACGCGGGTTCGTGAATCAACGCGCCAGCAAGAGCGACCTTCTGGCGCATACCCTTGGAAAAGCCCTCGCAGCGCTGATCTGCCACGCGGGTCAGGTCGAGGGTCTCGAGCAGGGCGTCGCGGCGCCGCTTTGCGGCCGTTGGCTCGACCTGCCAAAGGCCGGCTACAAAATCGAGATATTCGACCGGCGTGAGCTTGTCATAAACCATCGGTTCATCCGGGAGCCACGCCACCAAACGTTTGGCCGCAACCGGATCCCGCAGGCGGTCGATCCCGCAAATGCTGATCTCGCCCGCGTCCGGAGAGAGCAGCCCCGCGACAATCCTGAGCGAGGAGGTCTTGCCCGCCCCGTTTGGACCCAGCAACGCGTAGAGTTCGCCGCGCCGTACATTGAGATCAAGGCTGTTGACAGCTGTGAGGCCGCCAAAGCGCTTCACCAGACCGCGTACGACCAGTGCATCATGGCCACTCATTTCGAACGCTCCCGTCATGATGGGGCGTTATGCGGCATTGCTGGTGACGTTCAGGTTAAGCTGACATTCCCCAGATAGAGGTGGCGCGGTTTGTCGGCGTCGGTCGAGACGCGCCGTGGCCAACCTCGCCGCGCCACGGCAAAACGGCGCAGCGTCGTTGCCCCCCGGAGAACCGCCACCTGTCCGATTCCGATCAACGGGATTGGCGCGGACTTATCGCGCGCCCATCTCCTCGTGGGACGACAGATGCCCGAAGCCTCGACACCGCGGCCGGAGGACGGCGTTTCCAGGCCTGCAGGGCCGTGTCTCTAAACTCGCCCTTAACCTCGATCGATCATTTCGTTGGGTCAGCAGTGGCTTTGCGGGGGCTGTACCCGCTGCGCGGCCCGAGGTGGCAAATTCATGCGGCTGATTGTCGGTTCAATCTTCGTCTTCCTCTGCGTCTTCGGCGGCTATGCGGCGATGGGTGGCAAACTCGGCGTCCTCTGGCAGCCGTGGGAGTATGTCATCATCCTCGGCGCAGCGATCGGTGCCTTCATCATCGGCAACTCCGCGCCGGTGCTCAAGGCCGTGCCCGCCATGCTCGGCACGATCGTGAAGGGCCCCAAGTACAATCAGAAAGCCTATGTCGAGCTGCTGGCGATGCAGTTTTCCCTGTACAGGCTTGTGAAGCAGAAGGGCGTCCTCGCGCTAGAGCCGCACATCGAAAATCCAAGCGAATCGACGCTGTTCAACGCCTTCCCGACTTTTGCAGCGAACCATCACGCGGTCGAGTTCGTCTGCGATTACATGCGCATGTTGTCACTGGGCGCCGACAACGTCCACGAAATCGACGCTCTCATGGACCAGGAACTGGAGACGCACCACCAGGAGCAGGAGCGTGTCGTTGCGGCCATGCAGTCGATCGCCGACGGAACGCCGGCGCTCGGCATCGTCGCCGCCGTTCTCGGCGTGATCAAGACGATGGGGTCGATTTCCGAGCCGCCGGAGGTGCTGGGGCATCTGATCGGCGGCGCGCTCGTCGGCACCTTCTTCGGCGTCTTTGTCGCCTACGGCTTCTTCGGGCCCATGGCGCAGTCGCTCAAGGGCACCTACGAGGCGGAATCCAAGTACTACGTTTCACTCAAGGCGGGCCTCCTCGCCTATATCAGCGGCCAGCCGCCGGTGATGGCGGTGGAATTTGCCCGCAAGGCTTTGATGAGCGAAGTCCGCCCGACCTTCAGCGAAGTGGAAGCGGCAACCGCCAATCTGCCCGCCACCGTCTGACCCAATTTCCAGCAGGAACCCGATGGCCAAGTCCGACCAGCCGATCATCATCAAGAAGGTCAAGAAGGCCGCTCACGGTCACCATGGCGGGGCCTGGAAGATCGCCTATGCGGACTTCGTGACGGCCATGATGGCGTTTTTTCTGCTGATGTGGCTGATCAGCATGACGACGAAGGAGCAGAAGATCGGTCTGGCGGAATACTTCGCGCCGCCGAATGTCAGCCCCAGTAACAGTGGCGCTGGCGGCGTCATGATGGGCACTGCCCTGGACAAGTCGGGCGCCAAATCGTCGGCGGCCCGCGACGCGGCGATGGGCGCCCCCGGGCAGGAGGGCGCAGCGCGCCAGACCGGGGCGGGCAGCCCCAGCGACCGCGAGGCCAACCGCCCGGCCGCAGGCGTGCAGGCCAACCACAGTGCCGCGGCCAGCATCCGGCAGGCCCTCCAGAACATGCCCGAATTTGCCGAGATTTCGCGCAATATCGTGATCGAGGTAACCAAGGAGGGGGTGAACGTGTCCCTTGTGGACCAGGAAGGCCGCTCCATGTTCCCCGAGGGCTCGACGCAGCCCCATGAGCGCACCCGTCGCGTGCTGGAGGCGCTCGTGCCCACCCTGCGAAGGCTGCCCAACCGCCTCGCCATCACCGGTCACACGGCCGCTTCGCGCCCGGGCGCGGCGCGGGGTGTCGATTCCTGGAGCCTCACCGCCGGGCGCGCGCTCGCCGTGCGCGAGATTCTGTCGGGGGCCGGGCTCCCCAACGACCGCTTCATCTCCGTGGTGGGACGCGCCGACACCGAGCCGGTCTTCCCCGACAATCCCTATCTTTCGCCGAACCGCCGGTTGAACATCATGCTGCTCAGCGAAGCGCCGCCTCTGCCTCCGAACGTCCCTCGCTGACGCCAAGGGCGCCTCACACTCCGTTCGAGATTGCGATCAAGGCTGACACGACGTGGGAGGCTGACCCTTGCGACGCCGAGCCGGCCTCGCAGACGTCGCTGTGCCCGCCCCCAATCTCCTGTATGGAGCCTCGTCACCTCCCTCTTCCGAAGGCGCACTCCCATGACCCTGACGATTTATGGCTGCTACCGCTCGCGCGCCTCGCGCAACATCTGGCTGGCCAACGAGCTCGGCCTTGAGTTCACCCATGTCCCTGTGATCCAGGTCTACCGCCTGCCCGATCCCAATGCGCCGGGCGCGCCGATGCATACGCAGAGCCCGGAGTTCCTGGCGGTCAATCCCAAGGGGCAGATCCCGGCCATCGACGATGGCGGCTTCAAGCTGCAGGAATCGCTGGCGATCAACCTCTACCTGGCCCGCAAGCAAGGCGGCCCGCTCGCGCCGCAGGATGCGCAGGAGGAGGGGCTGGCGGCGATGTGGTCGCTCTGGGCGAGCACGGCCGTCGAGAGCCATGCGCTCAACATCCAGTACCACATGGCCGCCTATCCGCCGGACAAGCGCGACCCCAAGCTGGTCGAGGCCGCGCTGGCCGCCCTGCCCGCGCCCTTCGCGGTGCTCGACAAGGCGCTGGCTGAGGGCGGCGGCTTCGTCATGGGCGGGCGCTTCACGGTGGCCGACATCAATGTCGCCGAGATCATCCGCTACGCCAAGCCCGCGGCCCAGCTGTTCGAGGCGGCGCCGCATGTGAAGGCCTGGCTCGACGCCTGCCATGCGCGCCCGGCCTTCCAGGCGATGTGGCAGGCGCGGGACGCCGAAGCCGCATGAGCGGAAAGCGGGTGGCGCTGTCGCGCGCCCCCACCTAACCCATGCCGGCAGATGGCGGAGCCTCCGCCGCCGCCAAACGAGTCTCCCGGCATGGCCACAAGCCTCTCACCTCCTGCGATGGGCCCGCGCGAATGGGGGCTTCTCGTCCTGCTCTCTGTGCTCTGGGGCGGGTCGTTCTTCTTCGGCAAGATCGCGGTCGGCGAATGGCCGCCGCTGATGGTGGTGCAGGCGCGCTGCGTGCTGGCGGCGGGCGCGCTTTATCTCGTGCTGAGGGCGCGGGGCCTGGACCTGAAGGTCGGGGGCGCGATGTGGCGCTCCTTTTTCGCGATGGGGCTGCTCAACAACCTGATCCCGTTCTGCCTGATCTTCTGGAGCCAGACGCAATTGCCCAGCGGCCTTTCGGCGATCCTGAACGCGACCACGCCGGTCTTCGGGGTGCTGGTGGCGCATGGGTTCGGCCAGGGCGAACGGGCGACGCCGCTGAAGCTCGGCGGCGTGCTGGCAGGCCTGTGCGGCGTCGCGATCCTGATGGGGCCCGATGCGCTGGCGGGCCTCAGTGGGCCGCTTCTGGCGCAATTGGCGGGGCTCGGCGCCGCCCTGTCCTATGGCTTCTCGGGGCTCTATGGCCGGCGCTTCCGGGACTTGCCGCCGCTGGTCACCGCGACGGGGCAGCTCAGCGCCACCAGCGTGATGATGCTCCCGATCGTGCTGATCTTCGCGCCGCCCTGGGCGCTGCCGCTGCCGAGCCTCCAGGCCGCAGGCGCGCTTGTGGGCCTGGCTCTGGTGTCCACCGCGCTGGCCTATGTGATCTTCTTCCAGATCATGCGGCGGGCCGGCGCGACCAACGCCATGCTGGTGACCTTCCTGATCCCGGTCAGCGCGATCCTGCTCGGCGTCGGCCTGCTCGGCGAGAGCCTGCTGCCGCGGCATTTTGCCGGCATGGCGGCGATTTTCGCCGGGCTTGCCCTGATCGACGGGCGGCTGTTCCGGCGGCTGAAGCCGAGCGCGCGGGCGTGATCGGACAGATCCGGACACGCATCGGTTTATTGCCAAAAAATTATGAATTGTTCTAGGGTCGCTTTCGCGGCCCGAGCCGCTATCGGCTTCACGGCAGCGACTGGAAGATATCGAACCAACGATACGCCAGAGGGGATTTTGAGGAACGCCCATGGATGTTCGGCAGCTGCGATGTTTCATCGCGGTGGCGGAGGAGCTTCATTTCGGCCGCGCCGCGGAACGGCTGGGCCTGGCTCCACCCGCTCTTTCCCGGCAGATCAGCACGCTCGAGGACGAGCTTGGCTGCGTTCTCCTGACCCGCACCACGCGGCAGGTCGCCCTGACGCGCGCCGGTCTGATCATGCTCGAAGAGGCCAAGGGCATCCTCGCGCGGATGGAACACACCTCGCGAGCCGTGCGGGAGGCCTCGCTCGGCGCCGGCAAGGTTCTGCGCATCGGGGCGATCGATGCAGCGTCGTCGAGCTTCGTGCCGGAGGCGCTGGTCGCCTTCCGCGAGCGCTATCCCGGCGTCCAGATCAAGTTCGTCGAGGCGATGACGGCGTCGTTGATCCAGATGCTGGAAGCCGGCAAGCTCGACCTCGCCTTAACAAGGCCGCCGCGCAAGCCGACCGACTGCTCTTTCGAAGTGCTGCGGGTCGAGCGGCCGATCGTGGTGCTCAGCGAAGCCCACCCGCTGGCGGCCCGCGAGCACCTGACGATGCGCGATCTGGTCGGCGAGCCCTTCGTGGTGCCCTCCAAGCGAATCCGGCCTTTCGCCTATGATCTTGTGATGGCCTATTTCGAGAGCGTCGGAGCCGTGCCCAACGTCATCATCGAGGCGACGGAAAAGCCGGCGATGATGTCGGCGGTGGCAGCCGGGCTGGGCATGGCGCTGGCACCCGACTGGGTCTGCCGGCTGAGCTTCCCGGGCGTGACGATGCGGCGCCTGCGCGGTGCCCTGCTCGACCCGCCGCCGCCCGGCGCGCTGGTCGGCATCGCCTGGCGACCGCAACAGCGACTTGACCCGCGCGACGATTTCCTTTCGATCCTGCGCGAGAGCGTCACCTTGATCGACGAACGGCATGTTCTGCCCTTCGCCATTCCCGTCACGAAGCTGAAACGTGCAACCCGCCTGGTCGGGTCGGCAGTCGGAGGAACCCGATGAGTTTGAACAAGATCGAGAGGTCGCAGGGTCTGCGCATTCGTTCGACGCAGGATCTGGGGGCCGGCGTCTTCATGATCGTGCTCGCCGGCCTGGCGCTGGTGCTGGCGCGCGATCTGCCGCTGGGCAGCCTGCGCCAGATCGGGCCTGGCATGCTGCCAACCTCGTTTGCCGTGTTCTGCGGCATTCTCGGACTGTTCCTGGTCATCACCTCGCTGCGCTTCGATGGCGAGCAGCTCAGCGGCTGGTCCTGGCGGGGGGTGATCTTCGTGCTGGGTGCCGCCATCGTCTTCGGCCTGACCATCCGTGGCTTCAGCATCGGGCCGATCAGCGTTCCGTCGCTCGGCCTGCTCGTCTCCGGCCCGCTGGTGATGCTGATCTCGGGCCTCGCCGCCGACGACATGAAGTGGAAGGAGCTGATCATCTTCAGCGTGGCGATGTCCACCGCCTGCATTCTCCTGTTCAAATATGCGCTGAGCCTGCCGATCCCGTTGGCACCCTGGCTGCTTGGGATCTGACACGATGGATATGTTTTCCAATCTGGCGCTGGGCTTTGGCGTCGCACTGTCCTTCCAGAACCTCGCTTTGTGCTTCGTCGGCTGCCTCGTCGGCACGCTGATCGGCGTTCTTCCCGGCGTCGGGCCGATCGCGACGATCTCGATCCTGCTGCCGATCACCTTCGGGCTTGACCCCACCGGCGCCCTGATCATGCTCGCCGGCATCTATTACGGCGCGCAATATGGCGGTTCGACCACGGCGATCCTGGTCAATATCCCCGGCGAGGCCACCGCCGTCGTCACCACGCTCGACGGCCACCAGATGGCCAAGCAGGGCCGCGCGGGCATCGCGCTCGGCACGGCGGCGATCGGCTCCTTCGTCGCCGGCTGCTTTGCCACCGTGGTCATCGCCGCGCTGGGGGCTCCGCTCACCAAGATGGCGCTGCTGTTTGGACCGGCCGAATATTTCTCGCTGATGGTGATGGGCCTGTGCTTTGCCGTCGTGCTGGCGCGCGGCTCGATCCTCAAAGCCTTCTGCATGATCATGCTGGGGCTTTTGCTCTCGACCGTCGGCACCGATCTCGAGACCGGCCAGGAGCGGCTGACCTTCGGCATCCCGGCGCTCGCCGACGGCATCGACTTCTCGGTCCTGGCGATGGGCATCTTCGGCTTCGCCGAGGTGCTGCGCAATCTCGAGGCCCCCGAGGCGCGCGACGTCGTGCGCGCCAAGATCGGCAGGCTTCTGCCCGGCTGGTCGGATATCAAGCAGTCGGTCATGCCCTGCCTGCGCGGGACCTTCATCGGCGGCACGCTCGGCATCCTGCCCGGCAACGGCGCGGTGCTGGGCCCGTTCGCCAGCTACACGGTCGAGAAGAAGATCGCCAAAGATCCTTCCCGCTTCGGCAAGGGCGCGATCGAGGGCGTGGCGGGGCCGGAATCGGCCAACAACGCCGGCGCGCAGACGGCCTTCATCCCGCTGCTGACGCTCGGCATCCCGCCCAATGCCGTGATGGCGCTGATGGTCGGCGCGATGACGATCCACGGCATCATTCCCGGCCCGCAAGTCATGACCCGCAACCCGGAGCTGTTCTGGGGCATGATCGCCTCGATGTGGATCGGCAATCTGATGCTGCTGATCATCAACCTGCCGCTGGTCGGGCTGTGGGTGAAGCTGCTGCAGGTGCCCTACCGCCTGATGTTCCCGGCGATCCTGATCTTCTGCTGCATCGGCATCTACTCGGTGAACAACCAGCCGCTCGACGTCGCGTTCACGGCGATGTTCGGCCTGTTCGGCTATCTGCTGATCAAGCTCGGCTTCGAACCGGCGCCTTTGCTGCTGGGCTTCGTGCTGGGCAAGCTGATGGAGGAAAAGCTCAGGCAGGCGCTGATCATCTCGCGCGGCTCGTTCGTCACCTTCCTGGAGCGGCCGATCTCGGCCGGGCTCCTGCTCGTCGCGGTCGCCGTGCTCGTCATCGCGCTGCTACCGTCGATGTCGAAGAAGCGCGACGAGGTCTTCACCGAATGACGGGGTTGCCGTGCGTCACGCGCCGCCCCACCTTGACCCCAACGATAACGAGGAAGGAACCGCTATGAAGAAAACCGTGTTCGGAATTGCCGCCGCGCTCTCCCTGGCATTGGCCGGAACGGCGGTCGCCCAGGGCTATCCCAACAAGCCCGTGACGATGATCGTTCCCTTCGCCGCAGGCGGCCCCACAGACATCATCGCGCGCATCGTCGGCGACCACATGTCCAAGACGCTGGGCCAGCAGATCGTGATCGAGAACGTCGCCGGCGCCGGCGGCACCACCGGCATCACCCGCGCGATGACCGCAGCCCCCGACGGCTACACCATCGCGATGGGGCATCTGGGCACGTTTTCGGCAGCACCTGCGACCTATCCCGGCCTGAAATACGATCCGCTCAACGGGATCCAGCCGATCGGGCTTGCCGGCGGCACGCCGATCCTGATCGTCGCGCGCAAGAACCTCGAGGCCAACGACCTGAAGAGCTTCGTCGCCGCCATCAAGGCCACGCCGGACAAGTTCAATGAGGCCCATGCCGGTCTCGGCTCGGTGTCATGGACGACCTGCACCCTGCTCAAGGGCCAGCTCGGCGTGCCCAAGCTCAACGCGGTGGCCTATCGCGGCACGGGCCCGGCGCTGAACGATCTCGTCTCCGGCCAGATCGATTTCATGTGCGACCAGATCGTCAGCGTCGCCGAGCAGATCAAGGCCGGCACGATCAAGGCGTTTGCGGTTGCGTCCGTGCAGCGCTCGCCGGCCCTGCCCGACGTGCCGACGACGACTGAAGCCGGTCTGCCCGAGTACCAGATCGAGGCCTGGAACGGCATCGCCGGCCCCAAGGGCATGCCGAAGGAGGCGGTCGACAAGCTCGTCGACGCGCTGAACAAGGCGCTGAACGACGAGGCCACCAAGAAGCGCCTGCTCGATCTCGGCGCGGTGATCCCGACCGCGGCGGATCGTACGCCGGACGGTTTCGGCGCCGTGATCAAGCGCGACGCCGCCAAGCTCGACCCGGCCCTGAAGAACGCGCCGCGCTGAACTGAGGCGACCGAAAGGTCACAGGCGGCGGGCCGTCGGCCCGTCGTTTGCCTATCCAGAGGCCCCGTCGCGTCCCGGCGGGGCTTTTTGCTGTCTGATCTCGGCTCGGCAAGAATATCGGCCGGGCCGCATCGGGCGGCTTGCGTCGCGCAGCGCGTCAGCGGGTGCCGAACATGCGGTCGCCGGCATCGCCCAGCCCCGGCACGATATAGCCGTGGTCGTTGAGCTTCTCGTCGATCGCGGCGGTCCAGATTCGGACGTCGGGGTGGGCGCCGCGCAGGCGCCCGATGCCTTCCGGCGCCGCCAACAGGCAGACGAAGCGCAGATCCTTCGCGCCGCGCTCCTTCAGCCGGTCGATCGCGGCCACCGCCGAGTTGGCGGTCGCCAGCATCGGGTCCATCACCACGATCATGCGGTCGGCGACGTCTGAGGGTGCCTTGAAGTAGTACTCGACCGCCTGCAGCGTATCGGGATCGCGGTAGAGGCCGATATGGGCGACGCGGGCGGCGGGCACCAGTTCCAGCATGCCGTCGAGAAAGCCGACGCCGGCGCGCAGGATCGGCGCGAACACCATCTTCTTGCCGGCGATGACCGGCTGCATCGACTTTTGCAGCGGCGTCTCGATCTCGATCATCTCGACCGGCAGATCGCGCGTCACCTCATAGCAGAGCAGCATGCCGATCTCGTTCAGCAGCTGGCGGAAGCTCTTGGTCGAGCGGTCCTTCTCGCGCATCAGCGTGAGCTTGTGCTGGACGAGGGGATGGTCGACGACGGTGACACCGTCCTGCTGCTTGGTCATACGTTGAGCCCCTGTTGTCTCGTCTCGATCGCTTGCCGAGGCGTCATTGCAAGCGCAGCGAAGCAATCCAGGGGTCGTCGCGAGGGACCTTCTGGATTGCTTCGCCGCGCTCGCAATGACGGTTATCCAATTAAAACACCGTCCCGTCGCTGATGATCGTCAAGGGCGGGCCGCCGCCGTCGCGCTTTTGCGCGGCAATGCGCCGGCCGGCTGCCCAGGTGCCGCCTTCCAGCACCTTGGCCAGCGGCAATTCCTCACGCGTCCGGCCCAGCCGCTTGCGGATCAGGCTGCCCATCTCGTCGAGCAGCGCGACCGTCAGCGCCCGCCATTCAACGACGAGGGTCGAGCCCGCCTCATGGGCGCGCGCCGCATCGGCCTCGTCCTTGAGCGCGATCACGCCCATGTCCAGGAACAGCCCGCCATTCCTGTATTCCGGCAGGCCGGTGAGATCGTCGATGTCGATCACCGCGATGCCCGCCCATTGCAGCGGCTCGATCAGCGAATAGGTCAGCCATTGCGACAGCTTGTGGAAGGGCACGAGGCCCGGCGTCGTGCTGGCCTGCGCGATCAGGGGGTGACGCCAGGTGTCGCCCAGCGCGATGCCGGCCAGGGTCATGCGCGAAGGCCAGATGCCGCCGAAACAGGCCAGCACTTCACGCAGCATGTGGCTGGCCCGCAAAGTGCCGGTTTCGGCGGCGGCAAAAAAGCGATCGAACAGATCGCCCGGGCGTTTCAGGCCCTGGCGCTGCAGCTCCTCGCCGAGCCGGTTGAGCAGGGCAGCGCGGCCGGCCACCGCCAGAAGGGGATTTCCCGGCCCCGCCTGGAAACCGGCCGCCAGCACGGCGGGATCGAGCCGTTTCAGCGCCGCGGCGTCCGCCCGCAACGGCCGCGCCGGGTCACTGGAGAACAGACCCGCCGCGAACATGTCGAGCGAGGCAAGCGCCAGCCCCTCGGAGCGGGCGATCTGCTTGCCGGTGGCCGCATCGCGATAGGACCAGTCCGGCCCGGCCCCGGCATCGAGCAGGACGCTGACGATGGCAAGATCAAAGGCGGCGCGTCCGCGCTCGCTCGCATCGGCGAAGTTCGCTCCCAGATCGAGCACGCTCCAGCGATCCATGCCGGCAACGGTGAAATGGCGCCAGCGGGCGTGGAAGGGGATGTCCAGCGTCGGGTAATTGAGCTTGATCGTCTCGAGAACGTAGTCGGCACAGGCCTCCAGCCGCTCGCTATGCACGGTGAAGTGCAAAAGCTTGCCGGCAAGGCCCAGCCTCAGCATCTCCTGGGCGCGGGCCCGGATGGAAGCGGGTTTGAGCAGGAGGCGCAGGGCTTCGGGATCGCGTTCCGGCATCGCGTCAGAACTTGTCGAGGGCTCGGCCGACAGTGGCCTTAAGGGTGTTGTCGCCGGGCGCGCCGTCGGGCGAGTAGTAGCCGGCCGCTTTCTTCGCCTCGATCTCGACCGAGGCATCGGGCGGGACGAGTTCGGGGGGAATCGCGACCCGCTCTCCGATCTCGATGCCACTCTCGACCATGGCGTCGTATTTCATGTTCGACATCGACATCAGCCTGTCGATCCGGGTGACGCCGAGCCAGTGCAGCACATCGGGCATCAGCTGCTGGAAACGGGCGTCCTGCACGCCGGCGACGCATTCGGTGCGCTCGAAATAGGTCGCGGCGGAATCGCCGCCCTCCTGGCGCTTGCGGGCGTTGTAGACGAGGAACTTGGTGACCTCGCCGAGCGCCCGGCCCTCCTTGCGGTTGTAGACGATCAGCCCGACGCCGCCGCCCTGCGCCTCCTTCACCGCCTCTTCGATGCCGTGAACGAGATAGGGCCGGCAAGTGCAGATGTCGGAGCCGAAGACGTCCGAGCCGTTGCACTCGTCATGGACGCGGCAGGCAACGCGCCTGCCCGGGTCGGTGATGGCGGACACCTCGCCGACGATGTAGGCCGTGATCGAGCCGATCGGCGGCAGAAAGACGTGCAGGTCGGGCCGCGTCACCAGCTCAGGATACATTCCGCCGGTCTGCTCGAACAGCGTGCGGCGCAACTCGTTCTCGCTGGTGCCGAAACGCTCGGCTATGCCCGGCAGATGCCAGACCGGGTCGATGGCGATCTTCGTGACGCTGATATCGCCCGATTTGTGCAGGATCTGGTCGTCGGGCGCCAGGCGATGGGCTGCCATCGCCGCCAGGATCTCGGGCAGGTTGAGCCGCGCCTTGGTGATGGCGATGGTCGGGCGGATGTCGATGCCCTCCCCGATCAGGCGTCCGAAATCCTGCGCGACGCGGTGGCCAAACGGGTCCAGCGAGACGATCTTGCCGGGCTCGAACCATTGCGGCTGCTCGGGGATCTCGGCGGTGGGATGGGTGTTGTGCAGATCGGGTCGCTGCGCCGGGTTCATCGCACGCGCGGAGATAGCAAGCGCGCGATAGATCGAATAGGAGCCGCCATGGGCGCCGATGACGTTGCGGTCCGCCGGAGTCGTGGTCGAGGCGATGACGGGACCGCGCTCGGCCGCCGATTCCGCACCCCAGCGGATCGGAAAGCGCGTCGCGGCGCTGCCCGGCTCCGGATGAGAGGTGAGCCGAATATGGGTGGTGCGGTTCGGCGCGTTCATTGCGATGTCGCCCTGCAATAGGAAAGGGCCCCGAGACGGATCGTCCGGGGCCCTCTGGACCTAAGCAAGTGTGCATCAGCGAAGGCGGAGCGTCAATCTCACTGGTCTGGCACGTCATGCCCGGGCGGCGAAGCGATGCGCAGACCCGAGAAGCTCTTCGCTCGGGTCAAGCCCGAGCATGACGACCGGGTATGCTCAGAACACTGCAAGATAGCGCAGGAGCGAGATGATGCCGATGACGATGACGATGATCTGGATGATGTTCTTGATCTGGCTGTCGAGCGGCAGCATCCGGACGAGGTAGAGAACGAGGCCGATGACGAGAACCGTAATCAGCAGCGAAATGAGAAGCGACATAATGTAAAACCTTCGATACGGCCGTGAGCCGGCCCCCCGGAGCCAGTGCCGCGACGCATTCGCCGGCACCTCAATCCGCAGACAGAACGTCGCAGGGCGTCAATAGGTTCCGTGCTCGCACCAGGGCGCGCCGACGAGACCGTTCAGTGCGCGCGCGCCACGCAGAAATCGACGGTTTCGTTCAACGCCTGCTTCATCGCCGAGGCGGGGAACAGGCCAAGCGCATCCTTGGCCATCTTGGCATAGTGCTCGGCACGTTCGATCGTGTCGGCCAGCGCGCGATGGCGCTTCATGATGGTTTGCGCCTCTTCGAGATCACCATCGCGGATGTCGCTGTCCTGCAGCGTGCGCGTCCAGAAGGCGCGCTCGGTCTCGCTGCCGCGCCGGAAGGAGAGCACGACCGGCAGGGTGATCTTGCCCTCGCGGAAATCGTCGCCGGTGTTCTTGCCGAGCGTGTTGGCGATGCCGCCATAATCGAGCGCGTCGTCGATGAGTTGGAAGGCGATGCCGAGATTGAGGCCGTAGCTGCGGCAGGCGGCGGCATCGGCCTTGGGCGCATTGGCAATCACCGGGCCGACCTCGCAGGCTGCGGCAAACAGCTCGGCCGTCTTGCCGCGGATCACAGAGAGATACTCGTCCTCGGTCGTCTGGGTGTTCTTGGCGACGGACAGCTGCAGCACCTCGCCTTCTGCAATCACGGCGGCCGCTGTGGAGAGAATATCGAGCGCCCGCAGCGAGCCGACCTCGACCATCATCTTGAAGGCCTGGCCGAGCAGAAAATCGCCGACGAGCACGCTGGCCTCATTGCCCCAGAGCATGCGGGCGGCGAGCTTGCCGCGACGCATGTCGCTCTGATCGACGACATCGTCATGCAGCAGCGTCGCCGTGTGCATGAACTCGACGCCGGCCGCGAGCTTGACGTGACCGTCGCCGCGATAGCCGCTGAGCGCGGCGGTCGCCAGCGTCAGCATCGGCCGCAGCCGCTTGCCGCCAGACGAGATCAGGTGGTTGGCCACTTCGGGGATCATCGTCACCTCGGAGCCGGTGCGCGACAGGATCATCGCATTGACGCGCTCCATGTCCGGACGCGTCAGCTCGACCAGCTGCTCGATCCGGGCCTGGCTCGCCTTGCCGGCACCCTGGCCCGTTTCCTTGTCTTCGAACGCGACGACGACGCCCATATCATTCACTCCGGCAGCTTGCGCAGCTTGCGACCTGCGCAAGCCTTGCCACAACCGGCGCATGGGTGACCAGCCCTCGCGCGGCGGCAACGACGCCGCAGGCCGCTCGCATTCACGCAGGCCGCATCCCACGAAGCTGCGCAGCAGCGTGCGGAAACGATGAGGCCGGAGGCGGGGGGCGATGGCATTGGGGCTTGCGCTTCGGCCTTCGTACGGGCTTCCATCGCGCGATGCATGAACTCGTCCGCACCAACGACATCGTCCTGCTCGGCGCCATCGAGGCCTTGCTGACCTCGGCCGATCTCGGCTGTCTGATCGCCGATCAGCATATCAGCGCGCTGGAGGGCATGATCGGCGCCTTCCCGCGCCGGCTGCTGGTGCGCGAGGCCGACCGGATGCGGGCTCGCGCGCTGCTGATCGACGCCGGCTTCGGCGGCGAGTTGCGCGATGGCTGATGCCTCGTCTGGGCTCGGCGATATCGGCGAGGACCGGCTTCTCGATGGCCGGTTGATCCTGCGCCAGCCCCGGCGCGGCCACCGCGCCGGCAGCGACGCGATCCTGCTCGCGGCCGCGGTGCCGGAGCTGGGCGAAGGGCCGCTGATCGACATCGGCGCCGGCGTCGGCACGATCGGGCTGGCCGTCGCGCTGGCGCAGCCGGCCCTGCAGGTGGTGCTGCTGGAGCGCGACCCGGACCTCGCGGCGCTGGCTTCGCAGAACATCGCCCTGAACGAACTGGGCGCCCGGGTCTCGGTCCTCGCCGGCGATATCGCGGGCCCGGCGGCTGCGCTTGGGCTCGCACCGGCGCGCTTCGCCTGCGCCGCGATGAACCCGCCCTTCTACCCGCCTCGGGACATCAAGGGCTCGCCGGTGCCCAACCGCCGCGCCGCCCATGTCGCCGAGGGGCCGCTCGATCCCTGGCTGAAGGCCGCGCGACGCCTGCTGCAGCCGGGTGGGCGGATCGTGCTGATCCATCGCGCGCAGGCGCTGGCGGAGGTGCTGCAGGGGCTTGCCACCGGCTTTGGCGATGTTGCCATTCGGCCTGTTCATGCACGCGCTAATCGCCCGGCGATCCGCATCATCGTGACCGCCGTGCTGGGCAGCCGAAAGCCGGCGGAGCTTTTGCCGGGCTTCGTGCTCAACCGGGCCGAGGGCGGGTTCACGCCTGAAAGCGAAGCCGTTCACCGGGGCGAGACGCGGCTTTCGATGGCGGCTGAAGGCAAATCGCCCTCCCCCGATCGGGATCAGTAGCGCGGTCCGAAGACCGGCGCTGGCGGTACGAAAAGCGGTGGCGGCGGAACGAACAAAGGCGGCGGGGGCACAAAGAGCTTCTGCGGCGAGACGAGCGGCGGACCGCTGTGGCGCGGCTGCCCGTAGGCGCGGCGCGGCCCTCCATCGCCCGGCCGCACACCATACCGTCGCGAGCCGTCATTCTGGCGAAAGCCGCGCTGTGGTCGGCCATCGTACTGGGCCTTCTGGCCGAGCCCAGCCTCGGCTGCCACCACCTGTCCGGCGACGGGCGCCGCACTGGCGGGTGCAGCAAGGAACCACAGGCCGCCACAGGTGATCGCCACGATGGCGAGACGGGTCTCGCGAACCATGGCGGTCATCCTTCGCATCTCACGCGGCGAGCTTCAGCAACGGGGCCAACTCGGGCTTGCTCGAGCGGGGGCCGCAGCACAGCGGCCCCCGAATGCTTGGCAGTGACGCTGCCTTAGCGGCAGACGCGGACCGGGCGGACGACCCAGCCATAGCCGGTCCAGACGCGACGCTGGGTGACAAAGCAGCGCGGGCGATAGACCGGACGGCCATAATAGCGCGGCGGGCCGTAATAGCGGCGCGGACCATAACGGCGCGGGCCATAATACTGGGCCTGCTGGACAAGACCGCCTTCAGAGGCGACGGTCTGGACCGTGCCGGCGGACACCGGAGCGGCGGTCGCCGGCGCGACGGCGAAGGCAGAGGCCGCGAGAGCCACGGCACCGAAGGCCGCAGCGAGGATACGGGATGACAACATGTTGAACTCCTCACCGACTTCAAAACCGTCGATCCGACTCAAGCGCTCGCCCCGAACGCCGCGAATCCGGCGGATGAAAACGAGATTATCGCAGACGCGATGAACAGAAGCTGTCCGACGCCACCCCCCTCCGACGCTTGACCGAAAGCCTCGCCAGCCCCTAAGCACGGCCCGTTCCCGCCTTTTTCCGGAAGGTTTCGACGCCCGTGTCCGTCCTCGCCTCGCAATCCGCCGCCGCCTCGCCCGCGATGGACCCGACCCGTTCTTTCCAGGGGCTTTTGCTGACTCTGCAGCGCTTCTGGGCGGAGCGCGGCTGCGTCGTGCTCCAGCCCTACGACATGGAGGTCGGCGCCGGCACCTCGCACCCCGGCACGATGCTGCGCTCGCTGGGGCCCAAGCCCTGGAAGGCGGCCTATGTGCAGCCGTCGCGCCGGCCAAAGGACGGGCGTTATGGCGAGAACCCCAACCGGCTGCAGCATTACTACCAGTTCCAGGTCATCCTGAAGCCGAACCCGCCGAACCTTCAGGAGCTCTACCTTGACTCGCTGAAGGCCATCGGCATCGACGTCCTGCTGCACGACATCCGCTTCGTTGAGGATGATTGGGAGAACCCGACGCTGGGTGCCTGGGGGCTCGGCTGGGAGTGCTGGTGCGACGGCATGGAGGTCAGCCAGTTCACCTATTTCCAGCAGGTCGCCGGCATCGAATGCGCGCCGGTTTCGGGCGAGTTGACCTACGGGCTGGAGCGCCTCGCCTGCTACCTCCAGAATGTCGAGAGCATCATGGAGCTCAACTTCAACGGCCTGGACGGCGACGAGAAGGTCACCTACCGCGACGTGTTCCTCCAGGCAGAGCAGGAATATTCGCGCTACAATTTCGAGCATGCCGACACGGCGGCGCTGTTCACCCGCTTCGCCGAAGCCGAGGCCGAATGCCGGACCCTGCTCGACAAGGGCGAGAGCGGCGAGCGCCACCTGATGGTCCAGCCGGCCTATGACCAGTGCCTCAAGGCCGGCCACGCCTTCAACCTGCTCGATGCGCGTGGCGTGATCTCGGTCACCGAGCGCCAGAGCTACATCCTGCGCGTCCGGGAACTCGCCAAGGCCTGCGGCGCGGCATGGCTGAAGACCGATGGCGGGGGAGCGGTGTGAGCGTTGACGTTGCGGCGAATTCACGTTGCGGTGTGAACGTTGACATGCGCATTTGCTTTTTCAGGCTTTGAGCTTATTTTCGGGGAGCGGTTGAGAGAGCTGCCTTCAGCAGTTCGTTGGACCTTGGTGTTCACTCGGCCGCATTTTTCATGCATCTGCTTTACTTGGACGATGCCGGCTCGGTTGGAAATCCGCAGGAGCGGTTTTTCATCCTTGCGGGCGTCGCGCTTTTTGAGAGGCAGACTTACCACCTCGAGCGAGAGCTTGATGACGTGGCCGGCCGGTTCGGCCATCCGCAGCCGAAGGCTCTCGAGCTTCACGGCAATCAGATGTTGGCGGGGCGCAACTTCTGGCGGAACGTTCCAAAGGCGGATCGTCGGAGAGCCATTGCAGATGGTTTGAACGCGATCAGAAGCCTGCGAGGCGATGTTGCTCTCTTTGCGGCCGTCATCGAAAAGGTCGCTGTTTCGCCGGAGGATCCCGTCGAGTTCGCGTTCGAGGAGGTCGCCTCCCGCTTTGATAAGAAGCTCTTGAGGCTTCACCGAAACGGGCGTTCGGAACGCGGCATCATCGTGCTCGACAAATCGACGATGGAAACCCGGCTGCAAGCTTTGGCGACAGAGTTTCGTTTTCAGGGGCATCGCGCCGGCCGTCTGCACAATCTGGCAGATGTTCCGTTCTTCGTGGACTCGAAGGCGTCTCGCCTCGTTCAATATGCCGATCTCGTTGCCTATGCGTTATGGCGACACTTTGAGAAGCAGGATTCCGAATTCTTCGACATCATCAAGAATGATTTTGACCAAGAGGGCGGCGTCGTGCACGGCCTGCTCGTCAAGACTGTTGGATAAAAAGATGCCCGATCTCCTTCTCGAACTCTTCTCCGAAGAGATCCCCGCCCGCATGCAGCGCAAGGCGGCCGACGATCTGCGCAAGCTCGTCACCGATGCGCTGGTCGAGCGCGGCTTGGTCTATGAGGGCGCCAAGGCCTTCGCCACGCCGCGCCGTCTCGCGCTCCACATCGCCGGCCTGCCCGTGCGCGGCTCCGCCATTCGCGAGGAGCGGAAAGGCCCCCGCGTCGGTGCGCCCGAGGCCGCCGTGCAGGGCTTCCTCAAGGCTGCGGGGCTTGCCTCGCTCGACCAGGCTACGATCGTCAGCGACGCGAAGAAGGGCGACTCTTACGTCGCCATCATCGAGAAGCCCGGCCAGGAGACGATGGCCGCGGTCGCCGAGATCGTGCCGGCGGTGATCCGCGCCTTTCCCTGGCCGAAATCGATGCGCTGGGGCGAGGCTTCCGCGGCCGGCGCCAGCCTGCGCTGGGTGCGCCCGCTGCACTCGATCCTGTGCACCTTCGGCGCCGAGACGGAAGAGCCGGAGGTGGTGCCGTTCGAGGTCTACGGTATCCAATCCGGCAACGTCACTTGCGGCCACCGCTTCCATGCGCCGGGCGCGATCACCGTGCGGCGCTTCGACGATTACGTGTCGTCGCTGGAGCAAGCGAAGGTCGTGCTCGATGCCGACCGGCGCAAGGAGATCATCCTCGCCGATGCGAAGACGCTGGCCTTCGCCCAGGGGCTCGAACTGGTCGAGGATGAGGGCCTGCTGGAGGAGGTCGGTGGCCTCGTCGAATGGCCGGTCGTGCTGATGGGCACCTTCGAGGGGCGCTTCCTGGAGATCCCCGGCGAGGCGATCCGCGCAACGATCCGTGCCAACCAGAAATGTTTCGTGCTGCGCGATCCCGCGACCGGGAACCTCGCCAACCGCTTCCTGCTGACCTCGAATTTGATGGCGAGCGATGGCGGTGCGGCGATCGTTGCCGGCAATGAGCGCGTCGTGCGTGCGCGGCTCTCCGACGCCGCCTACTTCTTCGCGACCGACAAGGGCAGCCTGCCTGATCTCGACACGCTGAAGGACAGCGCAGAGAAGCTCGGCCTCGATCTCGCCAAGCCGCTCGACCAGCGCATGGCCAAGCTCGACAAGCTGGGCGTCGTCTTCCACGCCAAGCTGGGAACGCAAGGGGAGAGGGTGCAGCGCATCGCTGCGCTGGCGCGCGAACTCGCTCCTCTCGTCGGCGCCGATCCGGAGCTGGCCGAGCGCGCGGCCAAGCTCGCCAAGGCCGACCTGCCGACCGAGATGGTCGGCGAGTTTCCCGAGCTGCAGGGCTTGATGGGCCGCAATTACGCCGAGCTTCAGGGCGAGAAACCGTCGGTCTGCGCTGCGATCGAAGAGCATTACAAGCCGCTCGGCCCCTCCGACCGCGTCCCGACCGACCCGGTCTCGGTCGCTGTCGCGCTCGCCGACAAGCTCGACACGCTGGTCGGCTTCTGGGCCATCGACGAGAAGCCGACCGGGAGCAAGGACCCTTATGCGCTGCGAAGGGCTGCGCTGGGGGTTATTCGGTTGGTCGTTGAGAATGGGGTGCGGTTGGGATTGTCCAGAACACTCCATATCGCCGGCGAGATATTCCTCGATTTCAAGGCGTTCGAAAATATCGACGCTATCACTCAGCAGGCTCGCAGTATCGAGCAACAAGGGTTCGGAAAGGTCGACTACTCTCAGAGATTGAGGGCTGCCGAACATCAATTCTCTGCGCCTGTAGCCGCATTTATCGGATCTCTTGTTGCGATGGAGGGAGATCTCCTCGCCTTCTTCCACGACCGCCTGAAGGTCATGCTGCGCGATCAGGGCACGCGGCATGATCTGGTCGACGCGGTGCTGGGAGAGGGTGCGTCGGGTTCCGACGACCTCCTCCTCATCACCCGCCGCGTCGCCGCGCTCGGGCGCTTCCTCGAAACCGACGACGGCAAGAGCCTGCTCGCCGGCTACAAGCGCGCCGCCAACATCCTCAGGGCCGAGGAGAAGAAGGATGGCGAGGGGGCGTTTGCCGGCGCCGCCGACCTCCAGCTCATCGCCCAGGCCGGCCTGATCGAGGAGAAGGCGCTGGCGGTTGCGCTGAGCCAGGCGACGCCGAAGGCGGAAACCGCCGTCGCAGCGGAAGACTATGAGGGCGCAATGGCGGCGCTGGCCGAGCTTCGCCCGGCGGTCGATGCCTTCTTCGACAAGGTGACGGTCAACGATTCCGATCCGGCGCTGCGGGCCAATCGGCTCAAGCTGCTGAACCAGCTGCGCGAGGCGACGCGCGCGGTCGCGGATTTCGGGCGTATCGCCGGCTGAACCTGCAGGAAAAGCCCCGGCCGGCCGAGGGCCGCGGGGTTTCGCACCAATTCCCCGAAAGGGGATGCGCGGAGCCGGGTGGCGCGCGAGCTGTGCCGCGTGCCGATGTCGAGTGTCGATGTCGAGGTGTCGATGCAGCGCCGATCTCGCGCCGCCCGGCTCCGCGCGCAGGTATTTTGGGCGTCGCAGCCGCTCGTCCTCGATGGGGACCCGCAACCGCTCGACCTCCGCAAGGCCCCGCCCGCGACGGCGAAACCTCACGAAACCTGCAACTGCTCCCGGCCGCACGATGCCTCGCGACAGCCCCCATGGTCGGGTGCAGCGAAGCGAGCATAAGCATGCGGGCGCAAGGCGGGGATAAGGCGCCGGGTTTATACCCGGCTCGTCGGGATCACCGGGCGCCCTTCAGCCCGACGCTCATGGTGCCGTCGCTTTCGAGAATGACGAAGGTGGCGTCCTCAACCTGCCTGCCTCCGGCCGAACGGACCGCACCCAGCGCCTCGTCGCGGGTGACGCGCTCGGCGCGCAAGGCGCTGTCGCAGAATTCGCCGTTGCGGATCAGCAGGCTCGGCTCGGACCGAACGAGCTTGGCGAAGCCCTTCCAGCGGACGGACATGATGCGACGAGAAACTGCATCGCAATCAGCAACGCCAAGGCAGCCGCGCCTTCGGCGAGCACGATCGATTTCTGCAGCAGGATCGCCGACAGGGTCGATCCGAGCGCGACCGTCACAACCAGATCGAAGGCGTTGAGCTTGGCCAGCGTCCGCTTGCCGGACATCCGCAGAAACGCCACCAGCACGACATAGGCGAGCACGCCGACGAAGAGCGTCCTGACGACGCCCTCCCAGTCCTGAAACAGCATGCCCTGCCAATTCACGCGTCAGGCTCCCGCCGGCGCATGGCCCGCCTCACGCCTTGTCGCTGTCGCGCGGCAGCCTCTGGCCTTCGCGGTCGTCCTTGGAATCGGGCCCCAGGCCCAGGCCGCGACCGGCGCTGTCCTTGCCCTTGGCGCCGCCGAGGTCGAAACCGGGACGGTTGGTCTCCGCATCCTGCTTGGCCTTGTCGGCATCGGAGAGGGGCTGCGGCTTGATCTTGTCGATGCTCATGATGACGGCTCCTCACTGTTGGGCTTGGGCCGCCGGTTCGCCGGCGTGTCCTTGTATTCGTCGACTTGCACGCCCTTTCCGTCGAGGCCCTGGTCGGGTGGGCGTTGTGCCTTGTCGCGATTGCTGAGGATGTCGTTCTTGCGGACGTCCTCGTCCTGCAATTCGGTCATGGCGCCGGTTCCGCTGGACTGTCCTGCTGGCATGGTAGCCTCCCTTTTTGGCTCCGCCGAAGCGGAGCGACATGGGAGCAACCCCTCAACCCCGGAAAAGCTCCGTGCGCCCGTCGATTCGGACGGCCGCGATCCCCAGCCCGGGATCACTCCTGCCCGACCTGCGCCGCCAAATCGCGCAGGATCGCGAGGTCATGCTCGAGGGTCAGCCCCCGGCTCGCGCGCTGCAAGGCCAGTTGCGAATGGCGGGCGGCATTCTCGGCAAACTCGGCGGGCCCCAGTCGCGAAAGAACCAGCATCGCCTTCTGCAACCGGACGCCGACCTCGACGACGCCGGCGCCATCCCTCGCGATCGGGGTGAAGAGATCGTCGAAGAGATCATCCAGTCCGATCGGCGGGATATGCACGCGGGGGAACGCCACCTCCTGCTGGGGATCGGCGGGTTCGGCCGAAATCGCGAGGATGCGGACCGCCCGGCCGATGACGTCGATCGCGGTGCCGGGATCGTTGATGCCCGGCGACAGGGCGCGCGAGGCGATCTCGGACAGGACGGAGGCGCCGAAGCGCGGGTCTTGATCGAAGGAGCGGACATCATCGATCGTGTAGCAGGCGCGGATCTCGCTCTCCTTCTCGGCGACATCGAGACCCTCGGCAAAGGCGATCGGATCGACCGGCGTGACGAAGGCGCCCGGTGTCGCGCAGAGATGGATGCGACCCTTGCCGCCCTCGGCGATGTCCGACAGGGCCCCGACATCGAGATGCTGCACATAGCCGATCTTGGCGGCGTAGATCGGCCGGGCCGAAGCGGGAACATCGGCCGGCGGGCACCCGCCCATATGTGGCTGCTGGCAATGCAGGCGCATCGCCTCGGTGGCGGCCTTCTCGACGCGCGCCGTCGTCTCGGTGACCCGGCCCAGGCGCGAGAGATGGTCGATCCAGCGCAGCAGCGTCACCACGATCAGGACGATGACGCCTGCGGTGACGACGAAGAGGACGACTCGGCCCGTGCTGCCATAAGCGCCGGTGCTCAGCGCGATGATGCCGACGAGGCTGTAAAGGAACGACCCGATGAACGTCGCCAGGACGTTCTGGGTGGTGGTGTCCTCCATCACCAGCTTGGTCGCGCGCGGCGTGACGTTGCTGGTCGCCGCCGCATAGGCCGCCACCATGGTGCTGAGCGAGAAGGTCGTCACCGCGAGCATGCTCGAGGCAATGATGCCCAGCACGTTGTCGACGGCGTCCGCACCGATCTTGGTCGGCCAATCGCTCGGGATATAGGGCGCCAGCACGATGGCCGCGAGCGCCGTCGCGACGGCCAGAATGGAGAACAGGCTGGCGCGAAACCACATCCGCCGCGTGATCTGGGAGACATGCCACAGAAAGCGTGAGGTCATGATCGGGAGTGTTTCATGCGGAGGTGTCCGGGAGTGAAGAGCTGAAAGGCCTTGGCATCACTAACGCAACGTCTGGTTCAGGGTTGCGTCGCCTCGTTGATCCCGCCGCAGCCGTCGATCGCGAAAGGCCGCCGCCCTCGTCATCGCAGAAGCGTCGGCTTCACCCACCAGCCGGGTTGAGCATGTGCCAGCGCCCTCCCCGCCGCCGCGCTCGCACGGCAATCGTCGAAGAGCGCAAAGCAGGTCGCGCCCGAGCCCGACATGCGCGCGAGGCGGCAGCCGGGCTGGGCGCGCAGGGCGGCGAGCACGGTGTCGATGACAGGCGCGACGCGGCGGGCGGGGGCTTCGAGGTCGTTGCCGCTTGCGGCGAGGGCTGCGAGCAGGGCGGCCGTCGAATGCGATTGGCCGGGCATATCCGACGTCATGGC
>NZ_LJHQ01000043.1 GCF_001295925.1 Allobosea sp. AAP35
CACGATCCGGTTCGCAATCGACTTCATGAAGAGCGTCCTCGCTATGGCCTATTTCGGGCGCAAGTTTTTGGGTTGGCGGCTCACCCCAACTGACCAGCGAGAGCCGGTTAGTTGGGCGCAATATCTGTTGTCGGAAGCGCTTATCACCGAACCGGACCGTCGGCGCTGACGGAGAGTAAAATTGATCGGGAACGCTTAAAAATATGTAAAACTAAAAGTACACTGCCGCTTATCGACCGCGACAATCAGCTGGGGTTTTCGAGTTTTTTGTTTTCTATTTGCATCTTAAAGAATGAGACCACCAGTTTCTATCGCACGGAGTGCAGTTGAAACTCGAACTTAGCGAATGTTACCTTAAGTAAAAGAATTATATAACTCCATCTTCGGTCGGCCGATCGCCGACCAAAGCTATCGGTACCCGCAATTTTTGCCTGATCGAGAACCCACACATTCTGATTGGTTTGACGTAACGAACCGCGCATTTTATGTCGGCTTGGATCGCGACCCGGAACCATCTCATTGTGCCAAATCGCAACCTTATCGATCTCACGCTCAAACGTCGGACGCAGGTTTCCCGCTCAGTTGTGATCACCTCGGGGGCTACCGCCGAGCACGTCGCGACGAGTGATCCTGTCGATTATGAATTCAGCGTCAGCACCGATACGCATTACCTGGCGCTACACGACCTCGTCTTGAGTGCCGGAAGTATGAGGGTCAACGGTGAGAAGCGGGTGCAATGCCGCGACTTGAGACAAACATTAACGTTTTTGCCGGCTGGGACCTCGGTTGACGGGTGGTGCAAACCCATTGACCGTTCGCAATCCTTTACTGCGCTGTATATCGACCCAATGTCCGTCCCTGAGACGGTCCGTTGCCTTAAATCATGGTCGCACCCGAAGGTGCACTTTCAGTCTCCAACACTGCTTCAAACGGCAAGTCGCCTGAGCGAGGTCGTTCAGGGATCGCTTCCTTTCAAGGAGCTATTGGTCGACGCTCTGAGCCAGCTCGCGATCGCCGAATTGGCTCTTTTCCAGTCTGGACCGACGAGGTCCGATGGACCCGATCGCAAGCTCGGCCTCAATGAACTGCAGCGCATCGAGCGGTACTTGCTTGAGAATGTCACTCACAATATCGGGCTGGATGACATGGCCGGCGTAGTCGGCATGAGCAAGTTCCATTTCATCCGGTGCTATCGCGCCGCCACGGGTCGAACACCCTACCGTTCGCTGCTGGACCTTCGGTGCGATCTCGCGCTTCGTGAACTTGGTGCCGGCAAATGCCCAGGGGATGCAGCCGCCCTCGCGGGCTTCGATGGCGCGGCCCAGATGGCCCGCACCCTCCGCAGCGCACGGGGCATCGCAGTCCGCGATGTTAAGGCAAAAGCTACTAGATCATAACGCAATGGTTATCTAAGTGCGCCTCAACGAAACGTCTGAAAAAGCCTTTTCTCCCGCCCCTAGCAGGCATTCATTAGATCCCATATCGGCCAGGAGCGTCGAACGCTGGTCCTGGCCAGATGCGCCACTTGCTGACACCTAATTCGCCAGCTTGGAGACCTTCATGGTCAACGTCACGATCAAGCCCTCCGGCTCCCATGCGTAGTCGATCGCGCCGTTCAGCTGGCCAGTGATGCTGCGAGCGACTAGGCGGCTGCCATAACCGTTGACCTTGGACGGCTCGACGGCAGGACCGCCTCGCTCCAACCAGACAATCTTGATGTCGTCGCCCTCCAGCGAGCCGGATACGTCCAGAGTCCCTTCGTCCGAGGATAAGGCGCCGTACTTCACCGAGTTGGTGGCCAGTTCGTGAATGACCAAGGCCAGCGTCGTAGCCGCACCCTCGCCGACGCCCATGCGAGGAACGGCGACACGGATGCGACCGCTGAAGGCACCCATGTCCTCATAGGGCGAGAGTAGGATCGACAGCAGGTCGCCCAACAACGCCGCTGTGCCCTGGTGGCCTGGCAACGGCCGCACGAGGTCGTGGGCCCGCCCTAGCGACGTCAGCCGGTTCGTCAGGTCTTTGGCCATCTCCGCTGCAGTCGTCGACGAGCGGGACGCGATCTGGGTCAGCCCCGACGCAATCGCCAGCAGGTTCTTGACCCGATGGCTCATTTCGCCGGCAAGGAGCTCATGTCCTTCCTCGGCCTGCTTGCGCCCGGTCACGTCAAGGAAGATCCCGTACATGTGACCCTGGTGCATTCCGGAATCGTTGCCGAGACCCCGCGCGGAGATCCATCGGATTTCGTCGGCAATCATGATGCGGAAATCGATTTCGTAGGAGCCCTCGATACCGCGCGTCGCGGTGAACGCGGCGCGGACCCGGTCGCGATCAGCAGGGTGGATGCGAGCCGACAGATCCTCGAACACCAATTCCTTGGTATCGTCGACGGCCCACATCACGAAGCCTTGCTCGTCCATGACGAATGTGTCCGACTCGACGTTCCATGACCAAAGGGCAACGCCCGCAGCCTGGATGGCACGGCGCAGGCTGTCGGGTGTCCAATGGCTAAACGGCAAGGCAGGCCTCAATCGCAAGGATTTGATTATCTGCACACTACACGCGATTGAGGCCGTCACGTCACGTTTTGCATCGAGTTGACGTCGGCGGATTATGATTCACTTGGCTGAGCGGAAATCGGGGCAGTTTCAAATGAGCGCGACGCCGCTTTTAGAACGTCATAGGCGACCGGTCCATGGCTGCCTGGAAGACTAGGCAGCGCTTCGCAATGGCGCGACCATAGCTCGGCCTTTGCCGGCGCGTTTGGCGGCATAAAGGGCTTCATCCGCTGCGCGGCGTAGGACTTCAGGTTCGTTTTGCTGATTGCCGGCCGCCACCGATTTTATGCCAACCGATGCGCCCGCCTGGGCCGCAGATCCGAGCAGCATATAATCTTCGCCTAGCCGCGCGACGGCTCGCTCGGCCAGATTTCTTGCGGCACCCGCATCGGCCCCGCGAGCGATGATGGCGAACTCGTCGCCGCCGACGCGGGCAATGAAATCTCCTTCGCGCGAAACCGTACCCAGTCGAGCGGCGACCTGTCGCAGCAGATCGTCGCCGGCCGCATGCCCCAGGCGATCGTTAACGGCCTTGAAGCCATCCAGGTCGAGAAGCAGAAGGGCAAAGGCCTCGCCAGATGCTGCAGCAGTCGCGAGCGCCTCATCGAAGGCGCGGCGGTTGGCGATGCCCGTCAACGCATCCTTGCGCGCGGCGAAACCGAGTTCGCGCTCGCCGATCAACACGGTCTCCATCTGCGTGACGTTGCGAGCAGCCGCTTCGTAGACGCTTAGCAGATAGAGGCCGAGCAGAAACGCCATCGACTGAAGTAGGACATCACCCGTAAACGCCAAAGCGGCCATCAAAACGCCAACGGCGAGCGTGCAGATTGCACAGCAGATCCAGAATCGCACAGCGCGCGAGCAGACGCCGGAGCTGAGGCCCATGGTCAGCCCGACCGTAAGAATGTAGCCGTCGGTGTACTCGGCGTGAAAAATGCGGACGGTCAAAGCCGCGATGACAAGCGTGAAAGCGAGAGCGGCGGCGGCATAAAGGTTTTCCCAGCGCCGCGCCTGGGTGAGCATAAGTTCGCCCGGTGAACGGTGGCCGAAGGCAAACACTCCCATGACTCGCAGCCCGCTGGTCACCACAGCGGCTCCGACGATGCCCCACAGCACCGGATCTCCGGTCCGGACAGCCATAATCGCCCCGCCGACGATCAGGCAGACTGCGATGCACAGGATCTGCGTCAGGGCCCCATAAAGGCGGCCGATGATCTCGATCTCGATGGACGGAGGTAAATCGTTCGTGCGGTTTCTGGTAATGAACATTGAACCACTCCCGACAAAGGAATGGCACCAGGCGGTTTACGGAGAGCGGGCAATTCACTTCAAATGCCGGCTAGATACCGCTTCGGCAATTCGAACGCGCGAGAGGCAAATTCCACTTGCGCGACAGCGCGAACTGGATCGCCCTAAACCGGTCGTTTCCCGCTTCGGCTGTGGGCCAGAAGCGTCGGACGGCGGCCTGAACGAGATGCGCCGCAACGGCCATCATCTGACCGCCGGGCCCGGTTGGAGGCAATGCGCGTATTGGATCAGTGGCCATTGATCGTCGCCAATTACGAAATCGACCTTTCCAGTCTAAATGAAGAGGATCAGGCAGACGCCCGCGATGCCGTCGGGCGGCTGCGTGCGGTTTAAGGCTGGGCGAAAAAATTTTCCTGCGTCGCTGTCGATCGGGCGCCCCGCCGCGCATCACCCTGTTAGGAACGCGCACGTTCCCGAGCCGCCCAAGGAGAACCCCATGCAATACATGCTCATCTTCAATGAGACCACTGCCGAAACCGGCCGCCGCGACGACCCTGCGGCCGCGCCCGCCTACTGGGGCGCGTGGAATGCCTACGTAGGTGCTATGTATGAAAGTGGCATCGTCGTCAGCGGCAACGGGCTGCAGTCGCCGCGCACCGCCATTCGCGTGCGCGTGGAAGGCGGAAAGCGCCAGGTGCAGGACGGCCCCTTCGCCGATACCCACGAGCATCTGGGCGGCTACTTCATCGTCGAGACGGTCAGCCTAGACGACGCACTGGAATGGGCTGCGCGGGCGCCCTGCGCATCGGCCGGCAGCGTCGAGGTGCGGCCGGTGCTGCCGCCGCCGACGAACGCGCCTGCATGAGCGACGGCGTGTCGGCGGCGGCCGAGCGCGTCGCCCGTGAGAGCTATGGCCGCCTCGTAGCGCGCCTGGCCTGGCAATGGCGCGACCTCGCCGCTGCCGAGGATGCGCTGGCCGACGCCTTTGCCGCCGCGCTGCGCCATTGGCCCGAGCAGGGCGTGCCGGACGCGCCCGAGGCCTGGCTGGCCGCGGCGGCCCAGCGCCGCCTGCTGCACCACGCCCGCCACGTCCGGCTGACGCAGGACCCGCGCGTCACCGCCCTGCTCGACGAGGCCGAGCCCGAGGCTCCCGAGCGCCAAGCCGTGCCCGACGCACGGCTTCAGCTGATGTTCGTGTGCGCCCATCCGGCCATCGAGGCCAACGTCCACGCGCCGCTAATGCTGCAGGCCGTGCTGGGGCTGAACGCCAAGGTCATCGCCAGCGCCTTCCTCGTCTCGCCTGCGGCGATGGCCCAGCGCCTGGTTCGGGCCAAGGCGAGGATCCGCGAAGCCGCGCTGCGCTTCGAAGCGCCGGAAGCCCGCGAGCTGCCGGCGCGCCTGGCAGCCGTGCTTGAGGCCATCTACGCCGCCTACACCCTGGGCCGGCACGCGCTGGACAGCCCCGCTGACGACCTGCGCGAGGAAGCCCTCTTCTTGGCCCGCCTGGCGGCGCAGTTGCTGCCGACGCAGGCCGAGGCCTGGGGGCTGCTGGCCCTCCTACTGCATGCCGAGTCGCGACGCGCCGCGCAGTTCGATGCCGTGGGCCGCTTTGTGCCCCTGCCGGCGCAGGACCCGGCCGGCTGGCGGGACGACCTCATCCACGAGGCCGAGGCGGCGCTGTGGACCGCCGCTAAGCTGCGCCAGCCAGGGCCCTTCCAGATCGAGGCGGCCATCCAGTCGGCCCATGCGCAACGCCGCGCCACGGGACAGACACCCTGGCGCGCCATCGCACAGCTGTACGGCGTGCTCGTGGAGCACCACGCCAACCTCGGCGCGCGCGTCGGCCAGGCCGTGGCCCTGGCCGAGTCCGGCGAGCCCGCGGCCGCGTTGGCGCTGCTGGACGCACTGCCCCTTGAGGCCGCCGGTTACGCGCCCTACTGGGTGGCGCGCGCTCATGTGCTGGGCTTGGCCGGCGCGCCCGGCAGACAGGCCGCGGTGCAGCGCGCCATAGGCCTGACCGACGATCCGCGTCTGCGCGATTTCCTGGTTGCTCAGCTGGGCTAAAATTCCTTGCCCAACGGCGAGCAGGTGTGAAGCTGGCGCCGGCTGCCGCCGCTCAGCATGAAACGGACCACGATGCTGGGCGACTACACGGTCAGGGGATGAGACGAACTTCGGCCCTGATAGAATTTCTCGCAAGCGGACGTCCTGAAGGTCCGAGTTGGGCCAACTTTCACCGTTCAACGGACGGGGCTAGGCAAATATGTGGCCCCAATGTTCCGGACAATAGTGCCTTTGACATGCTCAGGGCGGAACCACCGGTTTTTCCGTAGCGCCAGTCCCGCGTGTGCCGGTAATGGCACATAGAGCTTTAATCTTAACCTTCATAAAAACTTTACTTTGAGTATCAATGCATGCGGCGCCGCGTGATGATACAAGCAAATCAGCGCGAATGATGGGGGCATCGAGTGCAGGACGACAACTTTAATCTCGCTTTGGCTTTCGCTCGCCGCGCGCGTATTTATCCCCAAGACCCCGCGTTGGTCGTTGCCGGCAAATCCTGCAGCTATGGCGATCTCGCCGATCAGGTCTCTCAACTTGCCGCCGCCCTGGTGCCAATCCGACGCTCGGGCCGGATCGGCGTGCTGGGCACGCGCTCGCTAGAGGCTTATGTCGGCATTCTGGGTGCCTGCTGGGCGGGCTTCGCCTACGTGCCGCTAAACCTCAAATGGCCGCCCGAGCGACTCGCTGCATTGATGCGCCTGCTCGAGCTCGACGCGCTGGTTTGCGATGCCAACGGCGCGGCGTTGCTGTCTCCCGATGTGCTGGCGGCGGCGCCCGATCTCGTGATCGCGCCCGCCGGGGAGGGCATCACGCCTCGCCGCGAGGGGCAGCGCCTTGCGTCGCGCGAGCGTCTCGCGAAAGGTTACATGGCAGAGCCGGCTTATGTGCCGGCGGACGCTCTGGGCTATGTCATCTTCACCTCCGGCACGACCGGGCTGCCGAAAGGCGTGATGATCTCGGCCGGCTCGCTCGCGCATTACGTTGAGCAAAGTCGCGGCTGGACGGGCTATCGTCCCGAAGACCGGATCGGCGAGGCCTGCGACGTCACCTTCGACTTGACCGTCCACAACCTCTTCCTGTGCCTGGCGGCGGGCGGGTCGCTGCATGTAATGTCGCAACTCGAACTGTTGGCGCCGGCGCGCTTCATCCGCCGGCAGGAGCTGACCGTATGGATGTCGGTGCCGACAGTGATCGGACTGATGCGCCGAAGCGGTGCGCTGAAGCCCGGGGTGCTGCCGTCGCTCAGGCTCTCGATCTTCTGCGGCGAGCCGCTGGCGATCGAGGCCGCGCAGGCATGGGCGGTCGCAGCACCAAACAGCGTCGTGGAGAACATATACGGGCCGACCGAATGCACCGTTATCGGCCTGCGCCAGCGGCTGACAAGCCCGCCGGTCATGACCGAAAGCCGCGGCATCCTCGCCATCGGTCAGCCCTATCCGACGATGGAGGTCGCGATCCTCGACGACGCGCAGCGTCCGGCTCCGCCCGGTGCGCCCGGAGAGATCGCGCTTGCAGGTCCGCAGGTTGGCATGGGCTATTTCGGCCAGCCGGAGCTCACAGCCGACCGCTTTCGCGTGATCGAAGGCAAGCGCTGGTATCTAACCGGCGATCTCGGTAGCCGCGACGCCGACGGTGTGTTCCATCATCTCGGCCGCGTCGATAACCAGGTGAAGGTCAAGGGCAACCGGATCGAACTGGAAGAGGTTGACATGCATTTGCGCCGCGCCGCCGGCACGGAGCTAGCCGCCACCGTCGCTTGGCCGGTGACGCATGGCTCCGCGGAGGGGCTGGTCAGCTTCGTCGTCCGCGGGGAGGTCGCAGAGGAGGACATCCGCGTGCGCATGCTCGCCAGCCTGCCGCGCTACATGATGCCTGCGGCGATCCACCGGCTGGAGACGATGCCGCAGAACGTGAACGGCAAGATTGACCGGCGCGCGCTCGTCGCCCTGCTCGAACTCGGCATCCCCGCACCGGCGCGCACGCTCGAAACGGTCACCTGAGGAGGGCGCCATGGGCAAGGACATCCGCAGTCTCATCCTCGGTATGCTGGCGGAGCGCGGCCATGCCGGCCCGGTCGGCGATCATGACTCGTTGTTCTTCAGCGGCAAGCTCGATTCGCTGGCGGCGACCGAGGTGATGATGGCGCTCGAACGCGATTTCGGCATCGACCTCGCCGACGCCGACTTCGACGTGACGCAGCTCGACACGCTAGCCCAGATCGAAGCGCTGGCGGCCCCGCGTGCCTGATCTGGGCCGCGCCCTAACGCAGAGCCCGGACGCGGCGGCCGCTGTCGGCGGGCCGCTCGCCTGGCGGCGGGCCTGGCTCGGCATGGACCGCAACCCGGCCGCGCTCGCCTTCGCGGCGACGCCGGCCGGCGCGGTGCTGCTGCATTCGGCGTTTCTGCTTGTGCTCGCCGCGAGCAACCAGGTTTCGGCAGCGTCGGTCGCGCTGATCTCCCTAACGCTTCTTGCCTGCGCGCTCTGGCCGGCGCGACGCCTCGCCACGGTCGCGATCTCGGGGATCGTCTATCTCCTGCTGCGGCCGTTTCGCTATGAGCAGCAGCGCCTCTTCGTCGAGCGCACGCAGGACTCCGCGCCGGAACTGACGGAACTGGCCCATCTCGCCGTCCAGGCGCCGTTGGTTCTCGGCTTCATCGCTATTTGCGGGCTCGCGCTTAGGGTTCATCGGCGCTTCCGCACGACGTTCTTCGGTCGACGCCCCGTGGTCGGCCAGTTCGCCACGCTTGGCGTCCTGCTTGCGCTTGGCCTCCTCCTCGAACCCGAGACGGCCGCATACGCCCTGCTCTGGACCTTCATCGCGATCTATTCGGGGGCGTTCTTCTTCCTCGCCTACGCCTTCGCCGATCAGCGCGGCAAGGACGAGACGCCGACGCTGCAGCGACTCGGCTTCCTGCGGCCGTTCTGGGGCGGCCCCTCCATTCCCTTCAAGGGGCTGACCTATCTCAGGACCTTCGAGGCGAAGACGCCCGAGGCGCTGGCAGCGACACGGCTAAAGGCCCTCAAGCTGATCGTCTGGGCGGTCCTGCTCGTGGCGGGAAACGCCATCCTGTCGCGACTGTTCTACGAGGCGGCGGACTGGCCGACGTTGAACGAGGCGCTGACGGCCACGGCCGAAGGCCGGCCGCTGCCGGCGCTCGCCGGCTGGGGCGTGGTATTCAAGAACTTTGTCGTCACCATGCTGACGGTCGGCGCCTTCTGGCACGCCATGGTCGCTGTGATCCGGATGGCTGGCTTCTGCATCCCGCGCAACATGGCGCGCCCGCTGACGGCGCGCACGCTGGCCGAGTTCTGGAACCGCTATCTGTTCTATTTCAAGGAGGTTCTTGTCGATTTCTTCTTTTTCCCCGCGTTTGCGCGCTGGTTCAAGAACCATCCACGCCTACGCATTGCCTGCGCCACCTTCTGTGCTGCCTGCGTCGGCAACGTCCTGTTCAGCCTCGTCGCGCAGGCGCATCTCCTCGCCGAGCATGGTGTTCTCGGCACGTTGGTGCGTTTCGAGAGCTACATCTTCTATGCCGTCGTTCTGGCCTTCGCGCTGGTCATTTCGCAACTGCGCAAGCGCAAGCCGAGGCCCGAGGACGGCTTCCTGCGCTACAGCGTCATTCCGCGTATCGGCGTCATCGGCTTCTTCGCGCTGATGCAGATATTCGCCGACGAGACCGGCCACCTTGGCCTGGCGGAGCGGCTCGATTTCACGCTCGCCCTACTGGGCTTATGACTTGGAATTAAGTGGGCGCGCAAGAGGCTGTGGACGCTCGCTGATTTTGTTCCGACTAGATTGCCGGCCAGCCGGCCGCCAATTTCTTGATTTAGAATATGAGATTTTAGACATCAGACGGCTCGCAATATTGCCGCCCACTTGTACCGAGATGGATTTCGGCACAGGTTACGCCCGCTATTGTGAGCAGGGGCGAGCTTGTCTATGACAATCCTTGTGTCTGGCGGGGCCGGCTATATCGGCAGCCATATGGTGCTCGAGCTGCTGGATCGCGGCGAGCGCGTCGTGGTGTTGGACGATCTCTCGACCGGGTTCTGGTGGGCCGTGCCGCCGGAGGCCGTGTTTGTAAAGGGCGACATCGCCGATCAAGCTTTTGTCGCTGACGTCATCGCCGAGCACCGGATCACGGAGATCGCGCACTTTGCCGCGCGCATCGTAGTGCCCGATTCGATCGCCGATCCGCTGGGCTACTATCTCGCCAACACGGTGAAGACGCGGTCGCTGCTGGAGAGCGCGGTGCGCGGCGGCGTCATGCATGTGATCTTCTCCTCGACGGCTGCGGTCTATGGCGAGCCATCGGTCTCGCCTGTGCCGGAGGATGTCGCGCTCGCGCCGATCAACCCCTATGGCCGCTCCAAGCTGATGAGCGAGTGGATGCTGGCCGACGTCGCCGCCGCGCACGGGGTGAGCTATGTGGCGCTTCGCTACTTCAATGTCGCCGGGGCCGATCCGCGCGGCCGGTCCGGCCAGTCGACGCACAACGCGACGCATCTGATCAAGGTCGCCTGCCAGGCGGCGCTGGGGCAGCGGCCGGGGCTTGACATCTTCGGAACGGACTATCCGACGCGCGACGGCACCTGCGTACGCGACTACATCCATGTCACCGACCTGGCGCGTGCTCATCTTGCCGCGCTCGACCACCTGCGGGGGGGCGGAGTCAGCCTGACCCTGAACTGCGGCTATGGTCGGGGCTATACGGTCAAGCAGGTCGCGGATATGGTGAAGCTAGTGTCTGGCGTCGATTTTCCGGTCCGGCACTTGCCGCGCCGGGCTGGCGATCCGGCCTCAATCGTCGCCAGGGCCGACCGCATCCGGGCCGAACTCGGCTGGGTGCCGGCACATGATGATTTGCGAGAAATAGTGCGTCTTGCGCTAGCTTGGGAACAAATGCTCGAACATAAAAACATAGGAGCCGAATTGCGACCTGAGACAGGCGAACCAAAATGAAGTCTAGACACCAATAATCCCCAGGTGAAGACGCGCCGACCGGCTGACAACTCGACCACAACGCGTGGCGAACGATCCGGTATCATTTCTGGACTATGTTCCTGGTTGCCTGACCCAGAACCGGTACTGAACCGAGCGGCGCAAAGCTCACCACGGAGGCTTATCAAGGGCCTTGACGCCGAAGAACGGTAGAAAATTCCATGCCACCAACTGATCGTTAGTGCGGTCCCTCAGGTTGGGATTAGACAAATACTCGGTAGCCAGCATCCTCACGCCTGCCGCTTGCCCTAACCGCAGTCGCGAGAGGCTCCATTCCACATCCGTCGCACGATTTGGTATGTCTTTGCCACTGAGGCCGGTTAGCAAACTCTCCTTATTAATTGCGTCAATGACCGCGCGATAACTTTCATTCTCTATAATGTGTTCGGCGTTTTGTGGGATCAACAGGAAACCTGAATGCCGCTGGCGTGCCGTCTTTGCCACCTTTTCAACAAGTTCGATCATCTCTTGTCTGGCACTCGTCCGGTTGTGGTCCCAGTCTCCATAAGCATCGACACGATCCAACAGCACGCCATCAAATCCCAAGTCGATAATTTTCGAGAGGATTGAAGCCGAACCGGTAACGATCATCTCCTGCCACCGCCGATCCCAGTACCGGACCACGCGTGAACCTGGCCAATTGATGTTCTCAGGTCCAACCCAAGCAGGCAGCCGCGAGCGCCATTGTGGTGGCCAATACCAGCGCTTCAAATCGGCTTCGCCGATACATAAATAACCGATGACCAATCGCCGCCCCCCGTCCGGCTTGCGCTTGAGAGCGGCCATCTCTTGAGCCGAAATGAACCGGCCCGCGCTGTCGTTAAGGCTTGGATCCAGGACGATAAGGTCGAGAGGAGACTCTACCAGAATGCTTATATCGACATTCTGATACTGGACCCCCCAGGATCTTGCGTCATGGAGCAATCGACGAGCAAACGTTCGGTCAAGGCGTTGTTGGGCCGCACCTGCAACGGTCTGTCCAAGGATTGGCGACAGCAACGAAATCGCAGGCAAGGAAACGCCAATCTTGAGCATAACTCGGCGAAGCTTCGCAAACGGGCTCACGGCCTTGATCCCGCGGAAGACGTGCCAACGCGCTGCGCCGGTGCTCGGACATGAACGACATCGCCTGGCTGGAGCATCGTGGTGGGTTCAGCTGTAATGTTGCGGGGCAGCCCACCCGTCTGGCGGACGATCTCGAGGGGCATCTGGGACGTAGAATCGTTGCCGCCACGCAGGCTGATTTGATCTGCAATCCTTCCAGCAGATGCCAGCTCTTCCTTCAGAGCCGCAATCTCCTGTTCCGCGATGGCTAGATCGCGAGTGAGATTTGTCCTGAACTGCAGATCGATCTTCGCAAGAGCTCCCGTTGCCTCCCCAATCCGCTGCTCGACCTGGCTCGCACTCGTCTCGAACTGACGGTTCTTCAAGCTAAAATCGGCTGCCTCCGCCTGAAGCCCTGCGACCAGTTGGCTGTTTGTCAGGCGCGGATCTGGCTCGCTGACCCGGCTGATTTCGTTCTGGCGGGCAAGGGCCAGGCGCCGAGTTTGTTCGGCCGCGCCCCTTAGGGCCCGCAGTTCCTCGCGGGCGGCGACCAAGACGGCGTTCAAACGACGGATGTCTCCTTGCCGCTCTTCTGCCGCACGGTCGCTAGCAATTGTTTCTGCTTTGATGAGTTCGCGGGCCCGCTCCGGCCCAACAAGCTCCACCAGATCATCTGGAATGCTGGGCCGGATGCGGTCGCGCACGGAATGGAAGGCGGCCTTGCGAGCCAGAAGGCTCGCAAGGCGCGAGCGAACAATTGCTGCCCGCTCGCGCTCCCGACTTGCATCGACTGGGGTCAGGCCACGATCGAGGGCGCGCTCCGAGCCGCCTGCAAGCGCGATAGCCTGGATGGCAATCATACCGGGAACGAAGCGGAAGGCGCCCGGCTGGCGGATATCACCAACCACGTAAACTGGCTGACGTTCAATAATAGCCACGTGGACATCACCAAGCCTGCCGGTCTCTTTTTGGAGGGCCGCGGCTATGTCCCGTCTTACGTCTGAAACCGAACGACCTGCCATCGGAATACGGCCTAAGCGAGGAAGATTGAGCGTGCCGTCGGCTTCAACTGAGTACTCACCGCCAAGGTCCACCCGCTGATAGAAGGCCCGCATCGCTTCGCGAGAGCGCTGATTGGCGCCCGACTGGGGAACATCCAACTGCTCGTAGACACTGACTTTCAGCCGGTCACCAACAGCATAGGCCGCCTCCGTCGTCTCTGTTGCCGTAGCTGCGGGAGCGGTCGCACGCTGTGCATTAAGTGCAGGCGACCAGCCCATAGCGGCAACCACAACAGTACCGGCAAGGACGACGAAACCAGATCTTGCGTTCATGAATGATCTCCCTTTGACGGGTCGTAAGGGCGGCGGATTGGGACGGTGGACGGAGAGCTGATGGGAGAGTTCGAATGAGGGCTGAGCGCTCGTGCAGCGGCTAATTGCTTGTAGCGGGCCATCATCGCCTCTAACGCGGCGAAGATCCGAGGGCGCCCCTTCCTCGTTGTGGCCTGACGATGCGCTTCAGCAAAGGTAACAGAGACGATGTTCTCCGAGGTGTCCTCAAGGACGACGACGGCTGCAACAGCGCTGAGGGCCGCAGCCAGGAGATAGCCAATTCCATAGGCCTCAGGGAGCCAAGCCGTCACGACAAGTGTGAGGCTGCCATTGAGGACGAGGAACAGCGCCTGCAGACAGGTGAAGGCCCGTACCCGGTCAAGGAAGAGCAGGATCGATGTAGCGGCGATAAACACTACATGGAAAAGGGCGCCAATCGCGCCATTGCGCAGCAGACCGGTCTGCTGGAACAGAAGGCCCGAGGCATCGATGGCGACGTGAGCAAGTAGTGCCAGAGCAGTTGATGCCAAAAGCTGCACGAGGATGACACTTGTCAGCATTTGGCGGATTGTGATGTGTAAAGCAGCCGCCTCTTTCCAGATGCGTTCGAGGGTGCCTGTCCCTCGGATGGTGGCGATATAGGAAAGGACACGGTCAAAGACTGCAGTCTCAACCCAGATCACAAAAAAGGCCAGTGCTGGCACCATGGAAATGCGGGCCATAAACATGACGCTGTCATAGAAGGGGGCCGTCGCAAGTCCTTCGGGGCTCAGCACCTGCAAAGACCCAAACCACATCACCCATGTGTCAGCCCAGAGACCCAAGGCACTTAACAAGGCGCCGAGCGCCACCATTGCGTAGTTGGGTCGAAGATGTGGGGGACAAGAATCGCGACCTTCCTGGTGATCGGACGCCGCAGAAAAAGTCGTCAGAAATACCGCCTGCAAGAGGATTGTCGTCAGGCCGAGCCCGGATGCAAATAGCAAACCCTCGACGGCGGCACTGAACGCAAGTTGCTCGGCGGCAAATGTCAGGGCGACCGACGCGGCAAGACCGAAGACGAATGCCCGGGTAATCTCGCCATACCGCCGAATCATTCCGCAGAAGGCCATCGCCGGCCACATCGCCGAGACGATCCCGCAAGACAGGGTCGCGAAGAGCAATTCCTCGGCGGCAATCTTGAACAACCAAGAGAAAACGATCATAGCAACGGCGAGACCTGACACGACACTGATAAGGGTCGTGATCAAGAAAACGGGCGCGAGCGTTTCAAATTGCCTCAGGTAGATCTTGTCGGAAGCAACCCTCACGGCGACGGCCGTGATGGGCGCTGTAGCGACAAGAGACACGCAGAAGCAATAAATAATCAGGGCCTGAACCGAATCGTGGCGCCACTCGCTCTCCAATGTGACGCGGGACTGGATGAGGCTCATTGCAATGACCGTCAGGAGCCAGGGACCGGCGGCAACGACTGTCGCATGGCCGAGCGAGGCCGCAGGCGCCAACATGCCGCGACGCTTGGCAAGTTTCTTGAGCTCAAATCCGATGCCTGCCATCACACCGCCTCGGCCATGGAGGGCAAGCCATAAATGGCCCGGTAGCGCCGCCTGGAGATCGGTGTGGTATAGTAGCGCTTCACGCGCTCCTGGAGCGCTCTTCCGTAGGCTCTGCGCTGTTCAGGGTCGCTGAGAAGGGCCTCGAGCGCCTTAGCTATCTGATCGACATTCAATATGTCAGTTACAATACCGCCCGGTCCAAGGTGTGGATCCTCATCGGAGGCACCTTCGAGCATTTCGCGACAAGCGCCAACATTGGTCGTCACACACGGGCGGCCGGCAGCGCCGGCCTCGAGGACAGTTAGGGGCTGGGCCTCGCTAAGGCTCGTCAGCGCGATAACATGGACGTCACGCAAGAGGTCGATGACGTTGACGCGCCCGGTGAAAGTTAACGTCTCCGTCAACCCGAGTTCCTCGCACATGGCCTGGCACTCACTTGCATAAGCCTCGTCCTCATCGGTCGGGCCGGCAATGAAGGCGCGTAGATCGGGAACGCGCTGCCTCAACTGGGCGATAGCGGCAATGAAGGTCTTGATGTCCTTGATGGGGACGACCCGGCCGACGAGTGCAACTGTAGGCCGTCCATCATCGGGCGCCTCATCGATCGCGGCGAAGCGCTCAAAATCAATTCCGTTCGGGATGACCTCGAGGCGCGCGGGATCGGCGCCCAGTTCCCGTTGAAGGGGCTGATTGTCAGAAAAGAGCGTGGTGATCTTGTCAGAGGCTTGATAACAGGCGCGCGCATAGCTCTCGAAGGAGCGCACCCATACATCCCTCAGATCGAGCCTCGTGCGATCGAGGCGATAGCCATTGTCGATCGTGTCGACGAGCCAATCGGCCATCAAAAGCTCGATACGACGCTCGTTTGTGTAGATGCCATGTTCGGTGACGATCGTATGCGCGCCGAACTCGAGCTTGGCCCGCGCCAGGAGCAGACCCGCATAGCCGGTCGAAATCGCATGATAGGTCCGGGCGGGCTCGAGCGACGTCGTGAGGATGGAGAACAGCCCGCCCATGAGGGAATGCCATGCCCAATAGAAATCCTCAAAAATGCCATATGGCATCAGCCGTCTGTAAGTCGCGCAGACGAGTTCGAATGTGTGACGATCGTGGATTATAGCAGCAAGTTTGACTTTGCCGCCTCGCACGAGAGAGAATACCGCCTCAAGATCATCGAGAGATCCCGTTAGTATAAAGCGACAGAGATTGTCAGCAAGCTCTTCGCGATGTTTAGAGTCAAACTCCTGCTTCTTGCCACTTAGAAAATCGAGCAGCCTTTGGGGCGAAGGTGTCGTGTTATCCTGCCCAAGAGCGATCTCTCGGAAGGCTACGAGATTGTTGGGGAATTCGAACCGGGCTCTGCGCTCCTCGCCCGGGACTACGATAGACAAAACACGAAACGTGACGTCGGGCTGGGAGCGAATAAGCCAATCAACCCACGTCGATACGCCCCCGGCAATATGGGGATAGCAGCCCTCAACGATGAGGCAGATGTCGCAGGACTTGCCCCGCGTGCGATCAAAGGCCGGCACTCCTCTAAATGGGCTCATGGCTGGTACACCACGCGCGACGAGGGGGGGGCGCCCAGATCGTTTTCCAGAGCTAACCGCGTCGGTCCATCAATAGCTCCAGGATCCTGCGCCCTATGGCGAGGCGCGCCAAGGCGCGCATCGGGTGGACCAATCTCTCGGGAGACGCGATCAAGACGCAACGGCCGTCGCTGAAGTTCCAACGCCAGTGAACGCGCCTTCTCGCTGTTATCTTTCGAGAGAAGTCCGGAAGAGGCAGCCTTCGCATAAAGCGTAGCCGCCTCCAGCACATCCAGTGGAACAACGCTTTGGGCAAGAGCATCCGCAGCTCTCATATTGGCTGCCTGCTTATCTCTCAGACGGGCGTAGACAGCCGCAGCTGAAGCTCTGACTGCAACTTCGTGACTGTTCAGGGCACCCATCAGCAGACTGGAAAAAGCTGGCTCATAAGATTGGGCAATTAGCCCCAGGATCGTCTGCTTGTCATTGACTGAGCCGCTCTCCATGATCTCACGAAACGAGTGAAGGGTCGCGCCTTCCCCCACATACGCACGCTGATCCCGCAAGGCAGTTATGAGCTCATTCTCCAGCTCTTGTCTGCCACTTAGACGGCGGTACCAGGCTTCATCCGCAATGGATTTGCTTTTCGACAAAGCCGTGAAGGTCATCGCGATAGCCGCGAAAATAGCTCCGAACGGGCCAAGTAGACCGACCCAGAGCGCCAGGACGACACCTGCGTGCCAGTCACCCAGCCTCAGGAATATGAGAGCAAAAGTGCCGCCTGCAACGAGGCAATGCCCAAATACGGCCAGCGCTGAAGGTAGCTGCCAATCGATCGCGGCAATGGCCAGCAGGACGTCCCCGATAACGGAAAGGAGAGCGACCAGAAGGATGAAAGCTACTTTGCCGCCTGTTTTGCGCCAGAGGGCAAGGCGGTGGTGCTGACGGTGGGAAGAACTCATCATGACGGCTTCCCGAACGACGATTGACCCAGACGCTCGACAAGTGGCAGGACCCTGTGAATAGCAGCGTCAAGCTCAGCTGTGGTTCCGAAGCTTCCCCCCCCGACGATGAGGACCCGATAAGCCGGCTCCGCTCCCCGTTGCACTGGCACCGCCAAAAGGGCACCTGAGGGCATGATCTCGCAATCGTCTTCGTTACGGCAGTCATAGATGCGGGGGTGCCGACAAAAATGAAGCAAAAAACGCTCAGGATCGGCACTGATTGATCCTTCGTATCCCACGCATTCCCAGCCTTCGGCGCTCATCTTCCACAGGCAGGCCCAGGTGAAGCAAAAGTCGTCAGGTCCGGGTGATTTTGCGAGAAACGCCGAAGGACGCAGCCAGGTTAGTCCGCGCCAAGCCTCTTCCTGACTCGTCTGCAACGGAACCGGCGGGAGGACGTCAGGTCCAGGCTTGCGCTGGATGTCCTCAGGCAAAGCCGTAGAGGGTTGGGCATCTACCTCCGCTAGCACGATAGCTCGTTCCAGATCCTTGATGCGTCCTCGCAAGGCCGTTGCGTGATCGACGGCAAGGCCAAGGTCATCACGTGCATCATCCCGCTCACGTGCGAGGCGTTGGCGCTCCTCCTCTATCCGGTCACGAAACGTTCCAAGAACAATGGCGGCGAAAAGCCAGAGGACCGGTTCCTTGAACACCCGGAACATCAGGTCGTAGAAGTCGTCCTCCGTCGTCGTCGTTGGAGGCCCGAACAGCCAAGCACAAAGACCGGCAAGGGCTGCAGCAAATAAGCCTGGTAGGGTGCCATGAATGAGGGCTGCAGCCACGACAGGTAGCCAGAATGGATGCGGCGAGGCTGCCAGCAGCATGACGCGCGGCTGCAATACAATCGCGATCGCCAAGATCACCGAGATAAGAACGCATATCTCGAAGACCCATGATCGCCATCCCTCCTGGCCATCTAAGGGCAGGCGAAATTTGTCGAGCTGCTGCTTGAGAACATTGGCAAAGTCACGACGTGCTTCACCGTCCGGAAGCGTTGGGCCGGTCATGGCAAAGCACCCATGGAACGGGGAGCACCTTGCGCTGCTGCCAGACTTGGCGCACCGAACGGATCAAAGCCTGGCATGACAAGACCAGCTTGCCGAACGGCCAACTGCAGATGTGGCAAAAGGATCGAGGGAAGCTCGCCCTCACTGCGGCGCCGGATCAGTTCGCGGGCCAGGTTAGTGGGAGCGAAGCTCTGCTCGGCAAGGCTCAGCCAGAGCATTGAAAGAGACTCGTCGTCTTCCGTCAGATCGGCCTGCTCCAGATAGAAGCTGGCCATGGCCGGCTGCTTCTCGGCGAATGCAACCTGTGCCGCAAAAATTGGATCGAGGACTGCGAGTTCAGGCGACAGGTGGGCTCGCAAGGGTCCAAGGCCATTGAAGCTCCACTTTTCGAAAAGAGCGGAGGAAAGGGCAAGCCCGAGTTTCTTTTGGCGCTCGTCTGAGGCTCGCAAGAGACGGTCGGTTTTGGCCATGATCTCGCCGAGCAACCCCCTCGCGACCGCCAGGCTGACATAGCTCGTAATGGCTTCGCGGCGCTCACGGGTGACTTTGACGTCGGAAAACTGTTCAACTAGGTCCCCTGCGAGCGCGACATGTCCACGGCTGAGGAGGGCCCAAATCACTCCCGCGCGCGGTGCGTCGGGCGATGAACCGGGCTTTGATAGGGGAACGCCAGCAAGGGCTAGAGCTTCTTTTATAGCCCCGCTTTCTATTAGACGAAGTATCATCGGCAGGCGCGGATAAATGCTTGTATCGAGCGCTGCCCAACGGCTTGCCCGCCGCAAAGCTTCATCAATGGCACTGCTGCTCACGAGAAGATCAAAGAGAAGAGAGCCGTAGTGCTCCTGGTCTGCGGGATAGTGGTCATCGGCCACGCGAAGCGTCTGTACCGCACCTGCGAGATTGCCAGTTTGGGCGAGCAAACCACCAAGGCGCGTGAGGAAATCGCTACCTAAAAGCGAGCGATTCCGCTCAAGGAGCGCCATCTCATCGCCAAAGCGACCATGCAGCCGATAAAGGCGAGCAAGTTTCTCTACGTATGCGGTGTTTGGAGCGATAAGCACAAGATTGGCGAGAGCGGAAAGCGTACCCTCGAGGTCTTGCTCGAGTTCAAAGAATTCGGCAGCCTTTCTTAACGTGCGGGGGCTGTCTGGCGTGCCGGCAAGATATTCGCGTAAAGCCTTGTCGGCACGGCTGGCATCCCCAACCGTGTGATTAAGCTCGAAAACGCGGGCGAGGATCGCGCTACGACGATCACCGCGATCATAGAGTGTGTTGGCAAGGCGGGTGGCGGATTCGATTTCTCCATCGCGCTCGAGCATGGAGATATGCTCAAGTTCGCTTGGGATGAGTGCCAGAGCTGCCAAGCCGGCGCCAAACGCGATCGCGATGATGGCAAGCGAAAGCGGGCGTCTCACGACTTGACCCCGCAGCGAATTTCAACGTCGACGGGCTCGAAGGCGCGCAGCGCCAGGGAAAAATTCAACGAGCCGTGCGTATCCGCCTGCGAGCGGACTGTCTCAAGCACGTGGCCATGCCGACTGGCCGTAATGGTCAACGGACCTTGAGGCAGATGATCGAACACAAACTCTCCGTTCCCGAAGCCCTCGGCGACAAATTGCAGACCGCAGGCTTCGCGCCTCATATGGCGAAGTTGCCAGCGGCTCTCGCGCAGCGAGGCCACGGCGAATGAGGATCGTTCGACAGCGCTACGCCGTTTGAGAACAAGGGTTGCGATCCCCGCGCTGGCATCGAGTGCGATGTAGAGCGAGCCGGCATGGCTGTTGGTACCAAGGATGCCAATGCTTGCGGCAAGATCAGGAACGAGGTGGCCGGGCTGATCTAAGCGCAATGTTTGGAGGCCATCGCGCGTACTAATGGTCCAGCTGAGCTCTCCGGTCTGGGCTATACTTGCCGAGAAAAAGCCGTCGGCGATAGCTGCGTACTCGGAGGCCTTGATGGGGGCAAGCTTTGCTTCCCGCGCCCAATCGAGATGGAAGCGAACTGCTTCCAATGACGCGCGGCGCTCGGCCGAATAGGTATGGTAATAGACATTCACGCCTTTGAGGCGACGCGGCAGTTCGGTGCGCTCCAGCGTCTCCCGCAACTGGCGAAATCCGTGGAAATGAGCCGTCCAAAGATTGGTGTATGTGTTCTCATTGGAATTCACAGCATAAATTTGCCGCTCGCCGCCGACGACTCGGGACAGGGGGGCGACATAGGCCAGGGACGGGTGCTGGGCATCAAAGCGGGTGTCGCCCCCATTCATGTTGCGAACGCCCGCTTGACGCGTTGCCTTGATGATGCCCTCAAATGGTCGCGTGTTGCCGCTCCATAGATAGAGCGCTGCCCTCTTGCCCTCGGGGGCGAGAGCCTGCGTTATCTGAAGGGCGTGGGTAACTTCACGATCGATCGAGAAGGGATCGCGGAGGAAAGCGCGCGGAGCGTGATTGCCGCCGACCAGATAACGGGTACGGCGCGCCTCGGCCGCGTTGACAAAGCCAATTGCCTCCATCAGGCGGGTGGTAAAGTTTTTCGTCTGACGCTGGTTCTCGACGATCAGATCATATTCGGCGGCACGGCTGTAATTGGCAAAAAAGTCCCAGTTGAAGGGATGTGTGCAGGTGTGGCTTGCCACTTCCACCTGGGGGAGCGCAAAAACCCGCCGCGCCGTCTCCATCGCCCTCTGCCCCCCACCTAGCTCCTGATCGGTATCCTCGGCAACCAGACCGACCGTTACGGGCAGATCGGGATAGGGTTCGATCAGTTCACGCAGCATCATCTGTGAAGCTGTGACCTGTTCGCCGGTTCGGCCGTTCTGGACGACATTGTTCCAGGCGTCCCCGTCGATGTCACTGGAATACATAGTCCTGCCAGGCACCGCCGACCCGGCGGCAGGCGTCGCCGTGCCGCGGCGGGGCCGATAGCCGTCGATCTGGACGCCGTTGTTCCAAGCGTCACCGTCGACATGGCTGAAGTAGAGCCGGCGGCCCGATACCGTTGTGGTGTCGGGGATGGGGAAAAGGGCTGAGCCAAGTGCCGCTTTGAAGAAGCTGAGCGGGTTTACGATCCAGCGCGCAGCACCGGTCGTTGCATCGCCATGCACGATGTAGCCATGGGCCACATAGCCACCGGCTGGGCCAACGGCAGCGACGATCGAACGCCGCTCGCGGCCCTCAAAACGAAGCGTATATTCCAGCCCTATACGAGCGCCCGAGCCGACGCGTTCGACAAGAGCATGCTCGTTTGGGACCGGGTCGAGTGCCCGCTCAAACTCCATTAGATCGCGGTCAAGGCTTGCGACCTTGGCATCGAGAACGCTGGAAACGAACTCACCGGTGAAGCGCAGACCCATTTTCGCGAAGATGCGGTTGGCCAGCCGCACCGTTTCGGGCACAAAGGGAACGCCGAGCGAGCCCAGAATAATCACCTTGATACCTTGGTCCGACATCTCGTTGAGCCAGGCAAGATATTCTATGTGATCATCAAGTTCGTATTGTAACCAGGTCAGGACAGCTGCAGCCGTCGCCATGGTCGCAGCATCGGGCAATCCTTGGCGGATATCACGATAGACCAACCGGTACCCGAGATGATTGAGAGGAAATTCCACACGCATGTGCACCTGCGTCTGGGAATTTCGTGGCTCTCTTTCACTGTCAAAAATGACGACGACGTCGCGCAAAACGGGTTGCGCACTGGCCGCGCCGTAAGAAATAGCCCACGTCAAAAAAACGATAGCAATAATGTTGACCATACGCGACACTGATATGACCCCACGCAACACAGATTAGACCACTAATATAGACCATCTTTAGGTGGTCATAAGTGGACGATTTCTATCAATTTGACCGAAGAAGCGCAGTATTCCCCAGAGGCGCTCTACGCGCTACCGGAACAGCAACGGTCGCGACGCCATATTTACTCAGGCAGAGGATCGTGGATGTATCGATGTCGGTAGGCGCCAAGATGGCGGAGCCAAACACGCCGGTTTTATGGGGCCCGTAGAGGCCATAATCGGCGACCACTCCTCGACACAGATCGGATCTGTGCAACGACGCCGATCCGTAAGACTGTTATCCAGCAAAATGGCCATGTCACATTTCCTCAATGCAACGAGGCCTCTTCGTTGCTAACTCCGACTTACGCTCACCGTCCCGCAACGGCCTTATTCATATTTCATTAACCGCAAACAAGAGTCCAGACGGCTTGGCGATGAGTGACGGCGTCAAATTGTAACGGTGATGCCCTGAGAGTTCTCAGAAATCGGGGTCATCGTTAGCCGCTGCAGCGCAGCCCAGCTGGGGACCCGCAAAAACCTCGTGCTTCTTCGCACACACGCGGCGCCATCGTCTTACCACAGGTTCCAATATTTGCCGACCATAGCGACGATGAAGCTCCATATCAGCGCGTTCGCCGCCATAATCAGCATCCACACAATCATCATGTTAGTGCGGCTGACAGGCGTGTCAGCTGGTTGAAGCGCGTGCCTGCTCTCGCCAAACCGAAATTCTGGATCGGATGTCATGGTGCACAAAATCTCAACGATGAGGCGGACGGATGATACAGGCTTTGGCTAGATTGGAGCTTATGCGTGGGCATCCCCCAAATTAGGTATGCCTACACATATGACGACGTTACGGAAGTGCCAAAATCAATATTTGGCCTTTGAAGCCGAGCCCAAGGAGATTTTAGCAGTTTCAGCCGGATGTAATCTAGACTACGCATACGAGGAGGACCGCAGACGGAAGCCGTTGCGCGATTGCCGCGGGGGCATGATGGCGGCACGTGAAGTTCAGGCGGCCTTCTGGTCTGCGGGCTTTTCGGCTTCGCGCAGGAGCCGCCACTGCCACGGCAGCAGTTCGTGCAGACGTGAGACGGGCAGATCGCGATGCGGGCCAGGACGTCGGCGAGCCAGGCTTTCGGATCGACGTCGTTGAGGCGAGCCGTGGCGATGAGCGTGAGCATGACGGCGGCTCGGTCAGCGCCGCGCTGGCTGCCGCCGAAGGTCCAGTTGCGCCGCCCCAGAGCAAAGCCTCGTAGCGCTCTTTCGGCTGCGTTGTTGCTGAGGCAGATCCTGCCCTCGTCGAGGAAGCGGGCGAAGTCGGCCCAGCGCCTGAGCATGTAGTTGATCGGCTTCAGGACCTCGGCACTGCGCCCGTTGATCGCGCGCTCGATCTCAAACAGCGCGTCGAGGCGTTTCACCGCCGCCAGGGCAACCGGGGAGACCGGCTTGCCCTTCACGCCGTCCAGAGCTGCGCCATTGAAGTGATCTGACCGAAATTATTGGGCGATTTTAGCCCTTCCCGTCCGAGCTGAGGCCCGTTGGTCGCCCTCAGACGACGGACCCTTCGCGAGGGCATGAAAGCGATTGTGGGAAGCATCTTAATTTTTGTGTCCGGGGCGGATTGAGCTTGACCACGTGATGAAGCGTTCCTCGAACATGATGGCGACCCGGGATCTTGCTTTGCCCCATCCGCGCAGAGCCATTGTCCGCTCGGCCGCTGCGTCGCGCAAGACGAGATAGATCAGTTGGATCGCAGCGTCTTCTGTGGGAAAATGCCCCGTATATTGACCGAGCGCCGGAGCTTGGCATTCAGGGCCTTGATCGCATTTCGTCATGTAAATCATTTTCCGCTCGCCCTACCGCAACGCTGGTCGCGGCCGAAGCCTCGCCGTCACTGCCTGAGGACGAGCCGGCTGAGCAGCGCTGCAAGTTCGCTCTGGCGCATCACGCCGGTTTTGGCGAAGATGCGCTTCAGGACGGTGCGCGTCGTCTGCTCGGTGATCCCAAGCCTCTTGCTCGCGTCGCGGGGGGCGATCCCGGCGCCGATCAGCGTTGCCACGCGCGCCTCCCCAAGTGTTAGCCCGAACAGGTCACGCAGCAGAGCCGGATCGATCGGGTCGCCATTGACCGAGCGGCTGACGACAACGACGCCACTGACGCCCGCGAGCAACTTGTCGATGATACGATCAGGGCCATGCCGGACCGGCAATGTATGTATCGCCAGATACCCCGTTTCGTCGCTGGTGGGCACGAGCACTGGCCTAGCTGGCGCAGCCGAAAAGGTCGAGCCGTCCATGCTGATAACCGCGGCAATCGCCGCGCGCAATTCCTCGCGCTGGGGTGTTGCGTCGACCGACACCCTGCCACCGACCACCGACAGGCCCTTGCCCTCCATAGCGAGCGCCGCCTCGTTCTGGAAGACCACTCGGGCCGCCTCGTCGAGAAAATAGATGCCGACATCGAGCTTAGACAGGACATCGGCCAGCGTGGCTTGCCCTGCCTCGGCCCGGATCAGCCGGATGCCAAGCCGAAGAGCCTGTTCGACATGGCGACCGAGCCGGGATAGCACCGCAAGCTCGTCATCCCCAAAGGCCGGCTTGTCGGCACGCCGCTGCACCGAGAGCGCCAATGCGAATTTGGGGTCCGGCGAGATGTTGACCCCGCCGAACCATTTCAAATCGTGACTGCGAAGGAAGGTCGTAAAATACGGCAACGACTGCATCTCCTCGTCCGAGCAAACATGTCGGTCGGTCACGGCGTCGGTGTTGGCCAGATAACCGAGTTCGCCCGTCCGCTTGAAGCGGATGTCGTAACGCCACCATTCGCCGCGTTCGTAGTCGCGCTGCGCCATTTCAAGCGATGGAGTGCAGATCGTGCCAAGCGCGCCGTTCTCGCGCTGGAAAATCATGATCGCACCAACATCCCCAGAACAATTCGCTATAGACTGAAGAGCGTCGGGCCAAAGAGCCGGCGAACCCGCCGCTGAGTATATGGCGTCGATAGCCTCCAATAGAACGTCACGGTTCACGCGGCAGCTCCACTGCGATCACGGCGCTTGGACTATTCACGCGCCTGACGCCTTTATGGGGCAGCACTACCGGACTTCAAGATGAGCCGCCGTGTTAACCCGGATGGGGATTCGGCCTCGGCTGATCGCCCGTATCCAGCCGGCTGCCGGAAAGCCGACGTTCCAGACGTCGACTATGGGCCAACTTTATCGTTCAACTGATCCGGGCAGGTCTCGGGAGCCGCCAAGGCCGTTTCGGACAATAGTGCCCTTGACATGTTGATGAACGGGCCCCCAGGCGCCGGCAAGTCGATGCTGGCGAGTCGCCTGCCCTCGATCCTGCCGTCGCTCAGCCCGCGCGAACTGCTCGAGGTCTCGATGGTGCTCTCGGTCGCCGGCCACCTCGCCGACGGCGCCCTGACCGACCGGCGGCCCTTCCGCGCGCCCCACCACTCGGCCTCGATGGCGGCGCTTGTCGGCGGCGGCATCCAGGCCAAGCCCGGGGAGGTCTCGCTCGCCCATCACGGTGTGCTCTTCCTCGACGAGCTGCCCGAGTTCCAGGCCCAGGCGCTTGATGCGCTGCGCCAACCGATGGAAACCGGCGATGTGCTGATCTCGCGGGCCAATCACCGGGCCGTCTACCCGGCCCGCTTCCAGTTGGTGGCCGCGATGAACCCCTGCCGCTGCGGCAAGGCGACCGAGCCGGGCTTCGCCTGCCGTCGCCAGCAGAACGAGCGCTGCATGGCCCAGTACCAGGGCCGCATCTCGGGCCCGATGCTGGACCGCATCGACATCACCATCGACGTGCCCGCCGTCACGGCGTCCGATCTGATCCTGCCGGCAGCGAGCGAGGGCTCGGCGCAGGTGGCCGCCCGCGTCGCAGCCGCCCGGCGTTTGCAGACGGCCCGTTTCGAGGCGCTTGGCATGGCCAACGTCTCGACCAACGCCGCCTGCCCGGCCCAGCTGCTCGACGAGATCGCCAGGCCCGACGCCGCCGGCCTCTCGCTTCTGCGCGACGCCGCCGATGCGATGCGCCTGACAGCACGCGCCTATCACCGGGTGCTCAAGGTCGCCCGCACGCTGGCCGATCTCGACGGCGAGGCGAAGATCGGCCGTATCCATCTGGCGGAGGCGTTGTCCTACCGGTCGCGCGGCGACCAGATGGCGCAGGCAGCGTGAGCGAGGCACGGCACGGTTAAGCGATTGTGCTTCCCAACCGGTCAAATGCGCGCTGTCGTCAAACGGTTTTTCAAGGGGCCCCTGCTAGCCTCAAAGCATGCAATTCCTGTCTTCGCACTGGCTCGCTGTGGTGGTCGTCATGCTCGTGCTGGTCGCGGGCGTTGCGGCGGTGAAGCTGCTGCGCCAGCGGGACCGCATCGTCCGGCAGGCGGCCGAGCTGTCGCGCGATGTCGAGGCGCTGAACGATCGCCTCTGGGCGCTCGCCGACAGCGAGGAGCATTACCGCAGTCTGATCGAGGCGCAGGGCGATCTGATCGTGCGGCGCGACGGCGCGCGGATCGTCTACGCCAATGGCGCCTATGCCGCGCTTTTGGGGATCGACGAGGCCGACATCGTCGGTGCCGTGGCGCAGCCGCGCCGGGTCGCCTGCCGCCCGGCTCTGGCGCTGGAAGGCGGCGCGCGCGTCTTTGATGAATGTCTCGCCACGCCCGATGGCGAGCGCTGGATCTCCTGGGTCGAGACGGTTGTGCCCGTGGCGCTGGGCGCCACCGTGCTGCAGCGCGTCGGCCGCGACATCACCGCGCGGATCGCAGGCGAGCAGGAACTTGTCGAGGCTCGCGCCCGCGCGGAAAGCGCCAACGAGGCCAAGTCGCGCTTTCTCGCCACCGTCAGCCACGAGTTTCGCACGCCCCTCAACGGCATCCTCGGCATGGCCGATCTGCTCGGCGACACCGGTCTCGAACCCGAGCAGGAGACCTATGTCCGCGCGCTGCGGATCTCCGGCGAGGCTCTGCTCGGGCTCATCGACGACATCCTCGATTTTGCCAAGGTCGAGGCCGGCAAGCTCGAACTCGCCAGCGAGAGCTTCGACATCGGGCTTTTGCTGGAGACCGTCTCCGAGCTGATGGCGCCGCGCGCCCAGGCCAAGGGCATCGAGCTGGCCGCCTATCTCGCCCCGGATTTGCCGACGCATCTGGTGGGAGACGCCGACCGGCTGCGCCAGATCCTGCTCAATCTCGTCGGCAACGCGATCAAATTTACCGAAGCGGGTGGCGTCGGCATCCGCATCGGCAACGAAGACGGGATGATCGCGATCACCGTGGCCGATACCGGACCCGGCATCCCCGAAGCGCGGCGTCAGGCGATCTTCGAGGAGTTCGAGCAGATCGACAACTCCGCCGCGCGCCGCCATGAGGGCACGGGCCTCGGCCTGGCGATCGTTCGCCGGCTGGTCTTGCTGATGGGTGGCTCGGTCGGGGTCGAGAGCGGCGAGAATGGCGGGTCACTGTTTCACGTCCGCCTGCCTTTGGCGCCCTCGGGCGAGGCCGTCCGCCCCGCGGTGCCGGATTGGCGGTCCAAGCGGGTGCTGATCGTCTCGGGCGCGCCGTTCGGTGCCGGCTTCCTGTGCGAGACCATCGCCGCGACCGGCGGCAGCGCCACGCTGGCTGCCGATGCCGAGGCGGCCTTCGCGCGGTTGCAGGATGATGGCCCCTACGATGCGGCCCTGATCGACCAGATGGTCGGCCGCGAGGTGGCGATGAACCTCGCGACGGCGGCCCGCATGGCGGGCGTCGCCGAATGCCTGATCATGCTGTCGCCGCTGGAGCGGCGGCAGTTCGGTTCACCCCGCGACGCCGGTTTCACGGGTTTCCTGGTCAAGCCGGTGCGAGCCCGCTCGCTTTACGCGCGCCTCTCGCCGCGCCCCGCTCCCCTGCCTGGGACGTTGGCCATCGAACCGGACGCGGGCCCATCCTCGCCGGAGCCGCGCCAGCGCATCAGGGTGCTGGTGGCAGAGGACAATGAGATCAACGCCCTGCTGGTGACGCGCACGCTGGAGCGTTTCGGCTGCATCCCGGTCTGGGCGCGGGACGGTCGCAAGGCGCTTGAGGCGATCGAGGCCGGGCTGAACGGAACGGCCCCATCCTTCGACCTCGTCCTGCTCGACATCCGCATGCCGGAACTCGACGGCCTGGCGGTGGCGCGCGCCGTTCGGACCCTGGAGCGCGGCCGCCCCGAGCAGGCACGGCTGCCACTGGTTGCGGTCAGTGCCAATGCCGCGGAGGCCGACAAGGCCGCCGCGCTCGCTGCCGGGATGGATGATTGTCTGGCTAAGCCTCTCGACCGCGCAGCCTTGCAGCGTTGGCTCGATCATGTGTCGAGAACCGAGGCCCTGGTCCGCTCGGCCTGACCTTTCGTCACAGCCCCGACGTAGTTTTGTCGCGAACCTGTCAGATACAGGGCGCATTCCTGCTAAGTTGCCAAAGAAAGCGGCCTGCGGGACAAGACGAAACATGGCACCAGACCTTCATGGACATGCCGTTGAGCCGGCTCGGCATGGGCCTGTATCGGGCCCGCTGTTGTCGCGCCTGTCTCCGCTCATGCTGATCACCGGCGAAACCATGCGTCGCTTCGGTCGCCCCGCCGGCGCGCCCGACCCGCTGTCGGGAACCCTGGGTCGCAGCGGCTCGCTCGAGGTCAGGCTGGCGCGCGGACCCAGCGAGATCTGGCGGGCGCAGCGGCTGCGCTACCGCGTGTTCTATCAGGAAATGTCGGCCAAGCCGGATGCGGTTTCGCGCATGTTCCGCCGCGATGCCGACCGCTTCGACAAGGCCTGCGACCATTTGCTGGTCATCGACCACGCCGCACGGGGGCGTTTCGGCGGCGTGAAGCCGAAGATCGTCGGCACCTACAGGCTGATGCGTCAGGGCGCCGCGACAAGGCTTGGCGGCTTCTATACCCAGGGCGAGTTCGATCTCGCGCCGATGATCGCCAACCATCCCGGCCAGCGGTTCCTCGAACTCGGTCGCTCCTGCGTGCTCGAGCCCTATCGCAGCAAGAAGACGGTCGAGCTGCTCTGGCACGGCATCTGGGCCTATATCCGTCACCATCGCATCGACGCGATGTTCGGCTGCGCCAGCTTCGACGGCACCGATCCCGACGCGCTCGCTCTGCCGCTGAGCTTCCTGCATCACCATGCCAGCTCGGCCGGCGAATGGAGCGCCACGGCGCGTCGCGAGCGCCTCGTCGCAATGGATCGTTTGCCGGCGGAAATGGTCGATGCCAAACTCGCGCTGAAGCAGATGCCTCCCTTGATCAAGGGCTATCTGCGGCTCGGCGCCCGCTTCGGCACCGGCGCCGTCATCGATCGGCAGTTCGGCACCACCGATGTGCTGGTGATCCTCCCCGTGGCGGCGATCGACCAGCGCTATGTCGCCTATTATGGCGACGAGGGCCAACGCTACGCGGCCTGAGCGAGGCGGCCGCTCAGTCGCCCCCCGCCAGCAGCACGGGCAGCGCCTCGCGATAGGTCGGGTAGCGAAAGCGGTAGCCGAATTCGCGTTTCACCAGCGCGTTCGAGACGCGCTTGTTCTCGCCATAGAAGCTCGCCGCCATCGGCGACAGCTTTGCCGGGTCGAAAGGCGTCTCTGGCGGCGGCGCGATGCCGGCGAGTTCCGCGGCAAAGACCACGACATCCTGTGGCGGAGCCGGCTCGTCATCGGTGACGTTGTAGATCGCGCCGGGGCGCGGCGCCGCGATCGAGGCCATCAGCACGCCGGCGATGTCGTCGACATGAATGCGGTTGAAGACCTGTCCCGGCTTGATCAACCGGGTCGCCGTGCCCTGCCGCAGCTTCACGAGCGGATTGCGGCCTGGGCCGTAAATGCCCGAGAGGCGGAAGATCTGCACGGCCTTGCCGCTCCGTTCGCCCAGCGCCAGCCAGTCGCGCTCGATGGCCAGCCGCATCTGCGAGCGAAAGCTCGTTTTCGGCGCGGTCGTCTCGTCGATCCAGGCGCCGCCATGGTCGCCATAGACGCCGATGGTCGAGAGATAGCCGATCCAGCGCAGGGCGGGGGCCGCCGCAAGCTCCGTCGCCAGGCAAAGCAGGGCCGGGTCGCCCGCCTCCCCGGGCTGCACCGAGACGAGAACGGCCTCCGCCTCGGCGATGGCGGCGCGCAGCGCGGTCGAGGTCGACGATCCGTCGAAAACCAATGTGGGAATGCCGGCGTGGCCGAGGCGCTCCGCCTTCCCGTTCGAGCGCACCGTGCCGGTGACCTGCAAGCCCTTCGCCAGGGCTGCATGCGCGAAGAACCCGGCCGAGTAGCCGACGCCGAGAATGAGGAGCTTCATGAGGCCATATCCGGTTGCGGCGAAAGCGCCTGCCATTCCTGGCGTACATCGGGGTCGTTTTCGAGAGCGAGCGCCCTGGGCGCAAGCCTGCGGGCGCAGGCGGGGTCGAGCCTGATCAGCGCCCAGGCCGCCATGGCGCGCACCAGCGCCGAAGCATCGCCGATCAGCGCTGCGGCGCTCACCGCGAGATCGGGCCGGCCGCTGTTGCCGATCGCGATCAGGACATTGCGGATGAAGCGGTCGCGGCCTGTGCGCTTCACCGGTGTGCCGGCAAACAGCATGCGAAAGGCTGCATCGTCGAGGCGGGCGAGGTCGCTCAGGGGCAGGCCGTCGAGCCCCTCGCGCAACGAAAGCCGCGTCTCCTGGGCGGCTTCCGCGAACTTGTTCCAGGGGCAGACGGCCAGGCAATCATCGCAGCCGAAGACGCGGTTGCCGATGCCGGGCCGCAGCTCTTCGTCGATATGGCCGGGATGCTCGATCGTCAGATAGGCGATGCAGCGGCGCGAATCGAGCTGGTAGGGCGCCGGGAACGCGTCGGTCGGACAGATGTCGAGGCAGCGCGTGCAGGAGCCGCAATGGTCGCTCTCTGAAGCGTCCGTCGGGAGTACGGCGGTGGTGTAGATGGCGCCGAGGAAGAGCCAGGAGCCGTGCTCGCGCGAAACCAGAACCGTGTGCTTGCCCTGCCAGCCGAGCCCCGCCGCCTGGGCCAGCGGCTTCTCCATCACCGGGGCGGTATCGACGAAGACCTTCACATCGGCGCCGCTTTGCGCCGCCAGCAGGCCCGCTACGCTTTTCAGCTTGCCCTTGATCACGTCGTGATAGTCGCGCCGGCGGGCGTAGAGCGAGATCGCGGCCTTGTCGGGTTGTCCGAGCATCGCCAGCGGGTCGCCGTCGGGGGCATAACTCATGCCCAGCATCACCACCGATTTGGCTTCAGCCCAGAGTTGGCGCGGGTCGGCGCGCTGCGCGGTGCGTTCCTCCATCCAGCCCATCTCGCCATGGTGGCCGTCCGCCAGCCAGGCGGCGAGGCGGGCGGGCGCATTCGGGATCGAATCGACGGAGGCAATGCGCGCGACCGAGAACCCCTCGGTGAGGGCGCGCGTGATGACGGCCTGCCTGAGGCGCTCGCCATCCGTATGTGGGGCGGCCTTCAGAAGTCCAGATTGTCGTAGTGGGCGCTCGGCGCCATGCCCGGCATCCGGTCGCTCAGCAGCGGCCGGAAGCTCGGCCTCGACTTGATCCTCGCATACCATGCGCGCGCCGCCTCATCCTCTTCCCAGGGCACGTCTCCGAGATAATCGACGCAGGAGAGATGCGCCGCCGCAGCGAGATCGGCATAGCTCAGCTCGGAGCCCGCCAGCCAGTTCCGTTTGGCGGTGAGCCAGGCGATGTAGCGCAGATGATAGCGCACATTGGCGCGGGCCGCACGAATGGCGCTCATTTCGGGCGGGCCACCGCCCTCGTCGCGCGCCATGAAGCGCTTCATCACCTTCTCCAGCACCAGCGGCGCTGTGATCTCCTCGTTGAACTTCAGGCAAAACCAGTCGAGCAGGCGACGGACTTCGACGCGCTCGCCCGGACCTTCGGGCAGCAGGCGGCGCTCGGCCAGCGCCAGACCGCGGGTCTCGTCGAGATATTCCGCGATCGGCCCGGCCCCGGGAACGGACAGACCGTTCTCCTCGCGAAAGACGGGTGTCGTACCGGCCGGGTTGAGCTCGAGGAACTCGCGCCGGCGTTCCCAGACGCGCTCTTCGACCAGCGCAGCCTCGAGCCCGTATTCGCCGAGCACGAGCCGAATAAAGCGCGAATGCGGGCAAAGCGGATAATGATGAAGGGTCGCCATGGCACTCGTGAAGCAGGCAGGTGCGGCCGAAGCAGGGCCGCTCGATGAAACGCACCGCGCTATTCGCAAAGCGCAGGCTATAATCGGGGCAGGAAGGGCTCACAACCCGCAGGCGCTACGAACGGACGATTCGCTGCGGTCCGGTTGGGGATTTGGTAACCAATTTGCAAAGGAATGGGCTTATCGAGGCCTCTGGGCTTAACGAGGCCTGCGGCTTAATGATGCCGCGCTGCACAAAACCTTGAGTCTCGCGAGGACCGCTTCCCATGGAAAACCTGATCGAAGCGGCCATCCTCGGCATTGTCGAGGGGTTGACCGAGTTCCTGCCGGTCTCCTCGACCGGGCATCTCCTGCTGCTCGGGCATTTCCTCGGCTTCGAATCGAACGGAAAATCCTTCGAGGTCTTGATCCAGCTCGGCGCGATCCTGGCGATCACCTCGGTCTATTTCCGCCGCCTGCTCGACATCGCTCTGCGGATTCCCACCGACCCGGCTGCCCGGCGCTTCGTCATCGGCGTGCTGGTCGCCTTCCTGCCGGCAGCCCTCATCGGCGCGGTGCTGCACGGCTTCATCAAGGGCGTGCTGTTCAACCCCTTCATCGTCTGCTGCGCGCTGATCGCGGGCGGGCTGATCCTGCTCGTCGTCGATGATCTCGAACTGCAGGAGAAGCACACCGACGCGACCACCTTTCCGCTGTCGATGTATCTCAAGATCGGCCTGTTCCAGTGCCTGGCGATGATTCCCGGCGTCTCGCGCTCGGGCTCGACCATCGTCGGTGCCATGCTGCTGGGCGCCAGCAAGCGCGCGGCCGCCGAGTTTTCCTTCTTCCTGGCCATGCCGACAATGGCCGGCGCCTTCGCCTATGATCTGCTCAAGAGCTACAAGACGCTGACCTTCGACGATGTGACCTTGATCGCCGTCGGCTTCGTCACAGCCTTCTTCGCCGCCCTCATTGTGGTTCGCAGCTTTCTCGATTTCGTCTCCAAGCGGGGCTTTGCGCTCTTCGCCTGGTGGCGGATCGTGGTCGGGCTGTTTGGGCTGGCGGGGCTCTGGATCGTCGGCTGAGATCCGCGCCCGTCAGACCTCGTGTCCCGTCGGCTCAGGCGGGTGGGGATGCTGCGTCGGCAGGCCACGCGGCAGGGTTGCGGTTTCGCGTTCGATCATCCGGTGCACCACCGGCGGGTTTGGCCCCTTGTGCAGGGCGCGTACGCGCTCGCCGATGTCGGCATCGGCGAGCGTCACGCGCTGGGCCTGCCGGACATATTCGACCCAGGTCGGGCTGTCATAGCGCTCGACCCAGAGTTCGGGGTCGGTCAGGTCGCGCAGAAGCGTCCAGTGCCGGGCGCCATCGCGCCGGCGAATTCGGCGGCGTTCCGCCATCGCGTTGAGGAACGCCACGACGTCCTCCTCGCGGATCAGCCATTCGATGGTGACGATCACAGGGCCGCTGCGCGGCTCGATGTCGACGGCAACCTTGGGCTCGCGCCAGCGGCTCAACGGATCGAGATTGAGCGCCTCCAGCGGCGGCAGTTCGTAGCGCAGGCCGAGCGCCGCGCCGACGAGCAGCGTGAAGGCGGAGATCAGCAGGGCCTGCTCGGGTCCTAGATGCAGTGTCGCCTGGCCCCAGGCCCAGCTGCCCGCCGCCATGCCGCCGAAAGCCGCCATCTGGTAGATCGCCAGAGCCCGGCCCACGACCCAGCGCGGCGCCGAGAGCTGCACCGTCGCGTTGAAGGTCGAAAGCGTCAGGACCCAGCAGGCGCCGCCGACGGCCAAGGCCGGCATCGTCAGCCACATCGTCGTGCTGACGCCGATGATGGCGGCGGCCACCGCATAGGCCGCGAAGGTCGCGCGCACCAGCGCCTCGGTCGTCAGCAGCCGGCGCAGGCGGGCGCTCATGAAGGCGCCCACCACCGCCCCGGCGCCAAAGGCGCCGAGCAGGATGCCGAAGACCAGAGGCCCGCCCTGGACGAGATCGCGTGCGATCAGCGGCAACAGGGCGAGCGCGACGATGCCGCCAAAACCAAAGGCAAAGGAGCGCAGGATGACGCTGCGGATATTGGGCGACATCGCGACATAGCGCACACCGGCGCCCATCGCGATCAGCAGCGTTTCGCGCGGCAGCACGCGCTCGACGCGTGGCGGCTTCCAGCGCGCCAGCACGGTGATCAGCGCGATGTAGCTGAAGGCGTTGATGACGAAGGCGGCGACCGCGCCGGCCGCAGCCACGATCGCCCCGCCGATAGCCGGCCCGACGCTGCGGGCGATGTTGAAGGCGACGCTGTTGAGCGTCACCGCTGCCGGCACGTCCTGGCGCGGCACCATGTCGCCCACCGATGACTGCCAGGCCGGGTTATTCAGCGCTGTGCCGCAGCCGATCAGGAAGGTGAAGCCGAGCAGCAGCCAGGGCGTGATCACATCGAGCCAGGCCGACAGCGCGAGCAGGATCGAAACGCTCAGCATGAAGCCCTGCGCGGTCAACATGATGCGGCGCCGGTCGTAATTGTCCGAGATCGCGCCAGCCGCGAGCGAAAACAGCATCACCGGCAGCGTCGTCGAGGCCTGGACCAGCGCCACCATGTCCGGCGAGGCGGCAATCGCGGTCATCATCCACGAGGCGCCGACCATCTGGACCAGCCCGCCGAAATTCGAGGCGAGGCTGGCAAGCCAGACGGCGCGGAAAATCGGCTGGCGCAGCGGCAGAAAGGGCGAATTGCGATCCGGGCCGGGCACGAAGCCGTCCGAAGCCAGTTCGGCCTGGGCTACGTCGGCTGTCGGCTGGGCATTGGGATCATCAGGCATGTCATAGGGTTAGAACCTCAAGACGAGGATGCCAACCGCGATTGCGGACAGGACCGGGCTTCGTCAGCGCGTCGCACCGGCAGGCGCGGCGGCTTGCGTCCGGCGCGCTGGGCGCGCCTTGGGCCGTCTGAACGCCCCGACGAGCGCAACCACCAGCCCGACAAGCGCGACCCAGTGGCCAGGCCGGACCGAGGCGAGCTCCGGATAGGTGACGATATCGGCATTGGCCTGGAACACCAGCCAGGCCGAAGCCCCGGTCGCGAACGCATACCAGGCGGTCTCGCACAGCGCCGTGGCAAGTCCGGTGCCCAGTGCTGCCACCACCAGAACCAGCGGCGTCAGGGCGATCTTGAAGCGCTCGAGCCCGCGATAAACCATCAGCAGCGCAAACAGCCCGCTCATCAGAACCGGCTGGCTGACGTCGATCTTCGATTGCAGGGCGAAATGCAGCAGGGCAAGCAGCGCGATCGGGTAGATCAGCATGTGCAGCCGCTGCCAGGCCTTCGCGCCCATCCGCCGGATCATGCCGTCGGTCGAGGTCGCGCCGAGCGCGACGAGCCCGATCAGCGCGGTGATGCCGACGATCAGGTAGAAGCGCTTGATGATCTCAGTGACGATCAGCCCCCAATCCCAGGCGAGATCGATGCAGTACAGCGTCAGATGCGCGGCGGCGTAGGCGAGCACGGACAGGCCGAGCATCCGCCGGATGCCCAGCAGCTTGCCCCAGTCCAGCACGCGCCGCAGCGGCGAGATCGCCAGCGTGATCAGGAGCAGCCGCACCGACCAGGTCCCGGTGTCATGCACGGCGCGCGTCCAGGGCTTGGCGCCGAGCTGTCCCGCCCAGGCCTCATAGGCGAGGATCAGCGCCGGCAGCAGCACGAGCGCAAACGCCGCCGCGCGCAGCCCCGAGACGCGTCCCTGCCGGTCCAGCCATGGCAACCATGCGCTCATGCCACTCTCCGCCATTGCTTTCATGTCTTCGGATACGCGAGACTTCGCACCGCCGTCTCGCTGCGTCGCACACAAGGACGTGAACGCTGACGGACACCGATCCGACCCTCAAGCCTCCGGACGCCACGACATGCCTGCCCAGATGCCCACCATCGTGTTCGATGTCGGCAATGTTCTGATCCGCTGGGATCCGCTCCATGTCTATCGCGAGATGATTCCCGACGACGGAAAGCGGGCATGGTTCATGCAGAACGTCTGCACCGCCGCCTGGAACCTCGAGCAGGATCGCGGCCGCAGCTGGGAGGAGGGCGTCGCGCTCCTCGTCGCCCGCCATCCGGAATGGGAAAGCCAGATCAGGGCCTATGACGAGCGCTGGCACGAGGCCGTTCCCGGCATGATCGAGGACAGCGTCGCCGTGCTGGAAGAGCTCAAGGGCCGCGGCGAGAAGGTCTACGCCATCACCAATTTCTCGCGCGAGAAATGGGCGGAATGCCTGATCCGCTTCCCCTTCCTGCAGAGCTTCGACGGCGTCGTGGTCTCGGCCCATGAGGGCGTCGTCAAGCCCGATCCGGCGATCTACCAGATCCTGCTCGAGCGATATTCACTCGCGGCGCCGGAGTGCATCTTCATCGACGACAGCGCCAGGAATATCGAGGCTGCCCGGCAGGTCGGCATGCAGGCTGTGCATTTCGTCGAGCCGATAGACTTGCGAGCGCAGCTACGAATACTGAGGGTGGCACTTTGACGGCAGGCTGATTCCGCAAGAAGACCTACGGAAACCAGCGCGGAACATCTAGGGGCCACCGGCGTTGAAGCTTTGTAAGCCTGAAGGAACAGCGTCGATATGACAAATAATATTAAAGTCGAACGGCATGATTCTGGATGGTGCCTGAGGGATAAGGGCGGCAATTGCCTGATCGCCATGCCCCATCGCATCGGTCTCGACCTGATCCTGCGGCAGATGAACCAGTCCGTGGCGACCGATCAATGGCACGTGGCCCATGATCCGCTCCCGCAGACGCTGCCGATCGCGGTCTGACCCTCACGCACGCAAACCGAGCGTACGCAAACCGAGAGCCAGCGATCAGGTTTGTTTTCGCGGGGCGGTCCTGACCTTGCCAGCGAGCGCCCGCGTCGCCGCCATGGCGTCATCGACGGCATACCAGAGCCGCGGATTGAGCTCGATGTTGAGCAGCACGCCTTCCGGGAAGGTGCAGCGCTCCATCAGCGCCTCCCAGGGAATTCCGCCCCAGCCCACCGGCAGATGGATGTCGCCATGCCCGAAGGCGAACTTCTCGCTCGGGAAAACGGTCTCGAACGCATCGGGGCGCCCAAAAGAATCATGCATGTGCAGATGCTTGGCAAGGGGCGCGAGAGCGGCGATCTCTTCAAGATAGTCGCCGCCGATCGAGCCGAGCCGCAGGAAGGCATGGCTGAAATCCAGCGTCGCCCAGACATGGTCGTGGTCGATCGCGGCCATTTCGCTGGCGAGCCGCGAGGGCAGGGAGGCGTAAAGCCGGCCGGGATGATAGTCGAACATGGTCTCGACGCAGAGCAGGATGCCGCCATCACGCGCCGCATCGCCAGCCTTCCTCAGCCATTCGCGTTGACGCAGATAGGCCGCCTCAACGACCTCGGCCGGCGCAAGCGGCATCACGCCCGAATGCATCACATAATGCACAGCGCCAAGTTCTGCGGCGATCTCCAGCGAAGCCCGCAGTACGTCGAAATGCCGTTGCAGCCGGGTGGGCTCGTCGAAGAAGTTGATCGCCAGCGGCCCATGCACGCTGTAGCCGAAGGGCCGGCCGGCGCAGGCGCGCTTGAGCAGGTCGAGATGGGGCCGATGGATCCGGCCGCCGAAGATCAGATCCATCGCACAGGTCGACAATTCGACGGTATCGACTTCCAGCCGCTCGACCCGGTCGAGAATCGCCGGCAGATCGGACAGATCGCTGGCGGGCTGGCCGGCCGTGATGCCGACGCCGCGAACACCGCTGGAATACATGGCGGGCTCCACTCCAACCGATTGCAGACGTCGCGATGCTGCGCCGCCTGTCTGCAACTGGTCAGCATGATTGCGACGGGCGTATGAGCGCCGTAGACCGCAGGCAAAACTGCATCAGGGTGGCTGCGTCGGGCGTGAGGGCGGGCTATCGTCGCTCCTGCAAAGAAGCCAAAGGGAGCCGAAATCTCACCATGCCCAGCGAAACCCGTTACGACCAGATGATCTACAACCGCTGCGGCCGCAGCGGCCTCAAGCTTTCCGCCCTCTCGCTCGGCCTCTGGCACAATTTCGGCGAGACCACCGCGCCCGATCTCGGCCGACGGATCTGCCGGACGGCGTTCGATCTCGGCATCACCCATTTCGATCTGGCCAATAACTACGGGCCCCCGCCGGGCTCGGCGGAAACCGCCTTCGGGGAGATACTGCACCAGGACTTCGCCTCCCATCGCGACGAGTTGGTGATCTCGACCAAGGCCGGCTACCGGATGTGGCCGGGCCCCTATGGCGAGTGGGGCAGCCGCAAATATCTGCTCTCCAGCCTCGACCAGAGCCTCAAGCGCCTGAAGCTCGACTATGTCGACATCTTCTATTCGCATCGGTTCGATCCCGAGACGCCGCTGGAAGAGACGATGGGCGCGCTCGATCAGGCCGTGCGCCAGGGCAAGGCGCTCTATGTCGGGCTGTCCTCCTACAATGCCAAACGCACCCGCGAGGCGGCCGCTATCCTGCGCCGGCTCGGCACGCCCTGCCTGATCCACCAGCCGAGCTATTCGATGATCAACCGCTGGATCGAGGAGGACGGCCTGCTCGACACGCTCGACGAGGAGGGCATCGGTTCGATCGTGTTCTCGCCGCTGGCCCAGGGCATGCTGACCTCGAAATATCTCGGCGGCGTGCCCGACGGCAGCCGCGCCGCCAAGAAGGCGCCCTCCTTCCGCGACGGCTTCCTCTCCGACGACAACCTGACGCGCATCGCCGCCCTCAACGAGATCGCCGCCGGGCGCGACCAAAGCCTCGCGCAGATGGCGATCGCCTGGGTCCTGCGCGGCGGCCGGATCACCTCCGCCCTGATCGGGGCCAGCCGCCCCGAGCAGGTGGAAGACTGCGTCGCGGCCTTGAAGCGGCCCGATTTTAGCGCCGAGGAGTTGAAGCTGATCGACCAGCATGCAGGCGAAGGCGGCGTCAACATCTGGGCGGCGTCGGCCGAGCGCTGAGCCGAACCGCCAGGCTCGCAGCAGCGCCCACAGCGTTGCTTTCGACGGCATCGTCGGCCTATGAACAGGGCTCCCTGATGCCGTCCGCGACGACGGCAAGATCCGTATCGGCAACAGTGACAGGCGGTCCCGATGACGAGTCTCAAATTCGGAACCTCTGGCCTGCGCGGTCTCGTCACCGAGCTCGTCGGTCTACCGGCCTACAGCCATGTCCGCGCCTTTTGTGCGATGATTGGCGAGGACGGCGCGGCGGGACCGAGCGGCGAAGTTCTGATCGGGCGGGATCTGCGCTCGTCGAGCCCTCTCATCGCGGCGCAATGCGCGCGGGCCATCGTCGACGCTGGTCTCGTACCCGTCGATGGCGGTGCGATCCCGACCCCGGCGCTTGCGCTGGCCGCAGCCCAGCTCGGCGCGCCAGCCATCATGGTCACCGGCAGCCATATTCCCGATGATCGCAACGGCCTCAAATTCTACCGCAGCGAGGGCGAGATCGACAAAACAGATGAGGCGCGGATCCTCGCCTGGCATGCAAAATTGAATCTCGACACGGTTCCTGCCGAGATCGTCGCGCCCCGCACGCATGATGCGTTGGCCGCCTATCAGACGCGCTATCTCGAATTTTTCGGCGCGGATGCCCTGCGGGGCCTGACGGTCGGCGTCTACCAGCATTCCTCGGTCGGGCGCGACGTGATCTGCGATCTGCTCGCTGCGCTTGGCGCCAGACCTGTCCCGCTCGGGCGCGCCGACCGCTTCATCCCCGTCGACACCGAGGCGTTGCGTCCCGAGGACGTCGCGCTGGCGATCGAATGGGCGGGCAGCCAGAGGCTCGACGCGATCGTCTCCACCGATGGCGATGCCGATCGCCCGCTGGTTGCCGACGAGGTAGGCCGGTTTCTCCGCGGCGATCTCGTCGGCGCGCTGACGGCCGCTTTTCTCGGCGCCGACACCATCGTGACGCCCGTGACTTCGAACTCGGCCCTGGAGCGGCTTGGCCTGTTCGCACAGGTCCTGCGCACCAAGGTGGGGTCGCCTTTTGTGATCGCCGGCATGGCGCAGGCGACCGCGGCGGGCGCCCACCTCGTCGTCGGCTTCGAGGCCAATGGCGGCGTGCTGCTGGGCTCCGATGTCGCGCATGATGGCGTCAGCCTTGCCGCCCTGCCGACGCGCGATGCGATTTTGCCGATCCTGGCCACGCTAACGGCCTCTGCCCGCGCTCAAAAACCGCTGAGCCGGCTCGCCGCCGAGCAGAATTTCACGATTGCCCTGTCGAACCGCCTGCAGGAGGTGCCGCAGAACAAGACGGCGGCCCTCATCGCCAGGCTGGATGCGGAAGACCCGGCCTATCGCGATGCGGCCTTCGCCGCCCATGGCGGCGTCGCCGCCTGCGACCGTCGAGACGGTCTGCGCCTCACGCTGGGAGACGGCACCACGGTCCATATCCGGGCCTCGGGCAATGCACCGGAGCTGCGCGTCTATGTCGAGGCGCCCGATCAGTCAGCCGCAGAAGCCCTGCTGCAGGAAGGCCTCGACTTCGCCCGGCAGGCCACCACTTGAGCGGCACGAGGGCGCCATCGCCGCGAGGCGTCCCGCAATCGCCCTGCGTCACCGCGCCAGTTCGCGCGCGATCCTCAGGATGTACTGACCGTAATCGCCTTTCCTGAGCCTCTCGCCGAGGGCGGCGAGTTGCGGGGCAGAGATCCACCCTTGCCGCGCGGCGATCTCCTCCGGGCAGGCGATGCGCAGATCCTGACGGCTTTCCAGCGTCCGGACGAACTCCGAGGCCTGCAGCAGGCTGTCGGGCGTGCCGGTGTCGAGCCAGGCGAAGCCGCGGCCCATGCATGCCACGGAGAGCTCGCCGCGCTCCAGATAGACACGGTTGACGTCGGTGATCTCGAGTTCGCCACGGGCGGATGGTTTGAGGTTGGCGGCAATATCGACGACCTGGGCGTCGTAGAAATAAAGGCCGGTGACGGCCCAGTTCGACTTCGGAATGGTCGGTTTCTCCACGATCGAGATCGCTTTGCCGACCGGGTCGAACTCGACCACGCCGTAACGCTCTGGATCGCGGACATGATAGGCGAACACGCTGGCGCCCCTGGGGCGCGCCGCAGCCGAGGCCATCATCTCCGGCAAGGTATGGCCGTAGAACAAATTGTCGCCGAGAATCAGGACGGACGGCTCGCCGGCAACGAAATCGGCGCCGATGAGATAAGCCTGCGCCAGACCGCCTGGATGGGGCTGCTCGGCATAGGAAAGCTGCATGCCCCAATCCGAGCCATCACCCAGCAGGCGCTGGAAATGCGGCAGGTCGTGCGGCGTCGAGATGATCAGCACCTCGCGGATGCCGGCCAGCATCAGCGTCGACAGCGGATAATAGATCATCGGCTTGTCGTAGACCGGCAGGAGCTGCTTCGACATCGCCAATGTCATCGGATGGAGCCGCGTGCCGGAGCCGCCGGCCAGGATGATGCCCTTCATCGTCGTGTTATCCCGTTTTCTGTTGCGCCATGAGCCGGCGCACGCAGGCGCGCAGAGCGTCCTGCCAGGGCGGCAGCGTGACCTGGTGAGTGGTGGCGAGTCTGGAGGAGTCCATGCGCGAATTCGCCGGCCTTTGGGCTGGTGTCGGATAGTCGGCGGTGGTGATGCGCTTGACCCGCACGGGCGCGCCGCCCTGTCGCTGGCGCTCGGCGAAGATCACCTCGGCGACATCGGCCCAGACGGCGGCGCCTTGCGCGCCCATATGGAAAATCCCCCGCAAGGCTGCCTCATCCGAGTTCTCGATGAGATTGCTCGCAACAGCGAAGATGGCATCGGCGATGTCGAGCGCGCTGGTCGGGCATCCGGCCTGATCGGCGACGACGCCGATTTCGTCGCGCGTCTCCGCCAGCCGCAGCATCGTCTTGACGAAATTTGCGCCGAAGGGGCTGTAGACCCAGGCAGTACGCAGGATCACATGGTTGCCCGTCGCGGCGGCCACCGCTCGCTCGCCCGCGAGCTTGCTGCGGCCATAGGCCGAGATCGGGCCGACCGGGTCGTCCTCGCGATAAGCGCGGTCGAGCGCGCCGTCGAAGACGTAGTCGGTCGAGATCTGGATGACGGGGACGCCGAGCGCGGCGGCAGCCTTTGCGACCTCGCCGGCGGCGTCTCCATTGACTTGCCGTGCCGTCTCCTCCTGGCTCTCGGCCAGATCGACGGCGGTGAACGCTGCCGCATTGACCACGACATCCGGCCGGCTGGCGATGATCGCCGGAGCGATCGTCTCGAGCCGTTCGAGATCGAGCCCAGGCCGTCCGAGCGCGGTGACGCTGACGCCCTGCGGCGCGCGCTCCCGCATCGAAAGCACGACCTGCCCCGACAGCCCTGTCACGGTGATGCGCATCGCGGTCAATCAAAATAGCGCGGCAAATCGGACAGCCGGGGATGCCGACGGTCTTTGTCCGAGAGGACCAGCGCGTCAGGCGGCAGGCGCCAGTCGATCCCGAGCGCCGGATCGTCGAAGGCCAGCCCATGGTCGTTGGCCGGGCCATAGGGGGCCGTGACCTTGTAGAGCACCTCGGTGTCGGGTTCGAGCGTGACGAAGCCATGGGCGAAGCCGGCAGGGATCAGTATCTGACGCCAGTTTTCCGCCGAGAGCTCGACGGCGACATGCCGGCCGAAGCTCGGCGAAGAGGCGCGGATATCGACGGCGATGTCCAGGATGCGCCCCCGGGTCACGCGCACGAGCTTGTCCTGCGCGAAGGGCGGCGATTGGAAGTGGAGCCCCCGCAACGTGCCGACGGGTCCCGAAAGCGAGTGATTGTCCTGCACGAAGACGAGGTCGATCCCGGCCTCGGCCATCGCGGCGCGATTGTACACCTCGGAGAAAAAGCCGCGATGGTCGCCATGCTTCTTCGGGGTGATGATCTTGACGGCGGGAATCGCGGTCGGTTCGACGCTCAGCATGGGTTCGTCCGGTTTCGTTCAGGCCGCGCCGAGGCGCTCGCCGCGATAGACGCCCGAGCGGATATCGCCCCACCAGCCGGGATTGGCCAGATACCATTCGACCGTGCGCCGCAAGCCTGTGTCGAACGTCTCCTTCGGCGTCCAGCCGAGTTCACGGCCGATCTTGCCGGCATCGATGGCATAGCGCGCATCATGGCCGGGGCGGTCGGTGACGTAGGTGATGAGGCGCTCATGCGGCCCGGCCGGGTCGGGGCGCAACGCGTCGAGCAGGGCGCAGATGCACTTCACCACATCGAGATTGGTCTTCTCGTTATGGCCGCCGATATTATAGGTCTCGCCGACGACGCCCTTCGCGGCCACCGTCAGCAGCGCATCGGCATGGTCGTCGACATAGAGCCAGTCGCGCACGTTGAGGCCGTTGCCATAGACCGGCAGCGGCTTGCCCTCGAGCGCGTTGATGATCGTCAGCGGGATCAGCTTTTCGGGGAAGTGATACGGCCCGTAATTGTTCGAGCAATTGGTCATCACCGTCGGCAGGCCATAGGTGTGGTGCCAGGCGCGCACCAGATGGTCGGAGGCTGCCTTGGACGCCGAATAGGGCGAGTTGGGCTGATAGGCCGTGTCCTCGCGGAAGAAGCCCTCGGGGCCAAGCGAGCCGAAGACCTCGTCGGTCGAGACATGGTGGAAGCGGAAAGCCGCCTTGCGAGCCTGGTCGAGCCCACGCCAATGGCGCAGCGCCTCCTGCAGCAGCGCGAAGGTGCCCACGATATTGGTCTGGATGAAGTCGCCGGGCCCGTCGATCGAGCGATCGACATGGCTTTCGGCCGCCAGATGCAGGACGATGTCGGGGTCGAAGTCGGAGAAGATCGCGCGCACCCGTTCGCCATCGCCGATATCGACCTGCTCGAAGCGGTAGCGGTTGCTGCCGGAGACCGGCGCGAGCGAGGCGAGATTGCCGGCATAGGTCAGCTTGTCGACGACACAGACGTTGGACTGCGTCTCGTCGATCAGCTTGCGGACCACAGCCGAACCGATGAAGCCGGCGCCGCCCGTGACGAGGAATCTCAATGACACGCCAAATGAACTCCGGCAGGGATGGGAATGATCAAGGCTGAACGAGGCCCCAGCGAAGAACCACCCCGCCCGCATCTGTCAAGAAGCAGCGGGTGCGGCGGCTCCGGATTGGCGACGCGGTCATCAGGCATCTGGCCTGTCCCCTTTCCCACTGACGACCAGGCCCTCACAAGGCAGCAAGGCAATCCTCGACGAAGACATCGAGACGACCATCCTTGAACAGAAATCCGGCAATGCCGGCGGCTTTGGCGGCTTCGAGGTCGGTCGCGCGGTCGCCGATCAAAAAAGTGCGCTGCATGTCCGTCGGAAAAGCCTGCAGCGCCTTGAGCAACATGCCCGGTCGCGGTTTGCGATCCTCGTGATCGACGCGATAAGCGGCGATCGTCGCGTCCGGATGATGGGGAGCATAGTAGAACGCGTCGATCCGCGCTCCGTTGTCCGCCATGATGCGCGCCATCTCGACATGGAGCACGCGCACATCCTCCTCTGTATAGAAGCCACGCGCGATGCCGGACTGGTTGGTGACGACGACGGCCCGGTAGCCAAGTTGGTTCAGTCGCCGCACGGCTGAGAAAGCCCCCTCAACCCAGGTGATCTGGTCGAGTCGAAAAGCGTAGTTGACCTCCTCATTGAGCACGCCGTCACGGTCCAAGAACACCATGGGGGCGGTGGCGCTTTCAGGTGGAGGCATCATTGCCTTCAACATAATTCGCAATCAGGCCCTCCCACAGCGCGCTGCCGCAGAATGCGGCTAATCATCGCACATATCATCCTTGGCGAGTCTTGCGTTGCGGGCAGTTGCACGACTTCGTCGATCGCCACCCGCGACGCCCTCCTTCGCTGAAGATCCAGGTAGACTCGGAAAGTGCAAGCACTGCGCGTTCCTGATGGCCTCGGACGAGATGTACAGGCGGGAGTTGCCGGCTTTGCTGCCGATCGTGCCCGCGGAGATTTTCGGCCACCGGCCAGGGCGGGGTGTTGATACCAAGCAGTAATGCCAGCGCCTCACCTGCTCGACGAGAACAGGGCCCGGTGTAAAGCGCGAGAAGCACAAAGATGCTCGCCGTATCCGGTCGATTGCGATCACCTGACCCAAGCTCCACACGAGTAACAAAAGGCCGCTCGCCGGGATCGGGCTTCCGGTCGGGCTACGCCCTCCCTACACCCCGATCCCGGCAAAGCCTCTAACCCTGATTGTCGCGAAATTCCCATCCTGATTGTCGCGCGGCAGTCGCCCTCGAGCCGATGAACCCGACGTGGCCGACGTACCATACAAAAAAGCACCAGCCGAAGCCGCCCTATTATCACGTTGACAGTTGTAGCGGTCACCAATATGCCGAAATCGGATTATGTCGAGGGAGCGGAAGACAATCGTGTCGACGAGGCGAATATTACTCCGAATAATGGGCAGCGGAGTATTGATCGCATCATCAGCGAAACTTTACGGTTCATACCGAAACAAACAATGCGTTAAGTCAGATATTGAGCGTACAGTAAATCCATTCGGAGACCCGTGGTCCACTCGAAGATTTGTCAATTACTCAATTCCAACTGGAACGAGCTCACTTTTGGCGAGCTTCATGCGTGAGCCATATAATTCGCTCAATCGGATCAAAACTAACGGTGAATTGAAGGAAGACAATGAATTCTATCATTACCAGAGATATGCAAGCAGCCCCTACCACTATGACGAGTCGATTGCAAAGCTAGCAATGGATATGCCGCTTTACCGGGCGGTGCGCGCTTCATTTGAGAAGGCAGGAGTTCACCGGAAGTTCATTGGCTACACGACCGTCAATTTTGCTGACACCGCAGCAATGCCTGGCTACGCAGAGGCAGAGGAGCGGTTCTTCCTCCATACTCCTGGCAAAAATGTGACCAAGGATAATCGAGTTAAGTTCGCAGAGCGTGGCGCTTTAAACGCGGGCGGTGATGTTTTTGATATTCGAAATCCTGAATTTCATATTTACATCGCAGACAAAATCGTAGATGCGATGAATGTTAATAATATTGACGCCATACTTATCGATTATTCTGCAAGTCAGTTCGCATTTGGTTCAGGTATTCCTGAATTGATGCCCATTGACTGGTTCAGTCATTTTGAAGAAAATCAATTTAATTTGTTATCAAGAATTTCAGAGCGTGCAGCGTCTTCTGGAAAAGAAATATTCTGTAATGGTCTAACTTTAGACGGCATTTATCATACAGATCCGAAGAAAGCTCGTCTTTTTCTTAGCGCTTGCCATGGCGCATTCTGGGAGCAACCGTTCAGAACCGAGTGGCGTGACAATGGACCTGATCCTGAGAATTATTATAAACGACTTCAACAACTCTTCGATATCGCTCTTGAACTTGGGAAAACTATTATAATAAAACAAGGCAGCTATCGTTTTCATGGCGCCGAGGATATTGATCCAGGTTGGAAATGGCGCTTCCGCAAAACAACGCGCGAGAAAGAGCGCCAGATCATGAATTATTGTTTGGCTTTTTATCTTTTATATACTCAGGGCGGTATGACTCCTTTAATTTATAGTCATCCAACTTCAATACTTGATATTTTCGCAAGCGAAGCATTTTTTAGTGAGCTTGAGATCGATATCGGAAAACCTTTAGGCCCTCGCTATCGCATAGCCGATCACGTGCAAGTACGGCATTTCTCAAAAGCCACCGTAGTTCTTAACAATCGTGATGAGCCGTTTTATGGTGTCATACCGGCTGCGCAGAAAGGTGTCCGGCTTCCCGGCGAACTGAGATTGCCTGCGCTGTCTGGACGGATAATCAACGCTCAGATTTAGATCCAGGACCTAGAGCGGAACCCGACCTGATTGAATCGTGAGGGATTCCCAAATCAAGGGTGAAGTGCTTCACACTGTCTGCCGGATGGAGGCCGGCAGGCATGTCGAGAGCGCTGTCGGTCGATCTTCGGGTTCGGGTTCTTGGAGCTGTGGCGGCTGGTGCTACGCATCGCGAGGCGGCCGAGCGTTTCGGCGTGAGCGCGGCCAGCGTGAGCCGCTGGCGCAAGCGTGAGCGCGATCAGGGCGATCCGCGGCCCGGGCGGCTTGGCGGCGATCGGCGTTCGGGTCGGATCGAGGCGCACCATGACGCGGTAATGGCGGCGCTCGGCCCAGGCCGGGACGCCACGATCGAAGAAGTTCGCGCGAGCCTGGCGCGGCAGGGTCTCGCCTTCGGCTTCGGCACGATACAGCGCTTCTTCGCCCGGCACGCCATCACGCGCAAAAAAGACCGCGCACCCCATGACCTGAGACCCTGATCCTCCTCCAGATTTGAGTAGAGTCCGTCACTCAAGGAGACGGACAATGCGCCCCTCACGATTTACGGAAGAGCAGATCATCGGGATGCTGAAGGAGCAGGAGGCCGGAGCGGCGACGGCTGATGGATGCCGCAAGTACGGCATCTCCTCGGCGACCTTCTACAAGTTCAAGGCTAAGTATGGCGGGATGGACGTGTCGGATGCGCGCCGGCTGAAGACCCTTGAGGACGAGAACGCCCCCTCAAGAAGCTGCTGGCCGAACAGATGCTCGACAACGCGATCCTCAGGGATGTCGCCGCAAAAAAATGGTGACGCCCGATGCGAAGCGGAAGGTGGTGGCTCATGCCTGCACGGTGCATGCGGTGAGCCAGCATCGGGCGTGCCTGGCCTTGAAGATCGACCGCTCGACGGTGCGTGACACGAGCACCCGGCCGGACGATGCCCTGTTGCGCGAGGCGATGAAGGCCGTGGCAGGAGAGCGCCGGCGGTTCGGCTACCGCAGGATCCACGTCATGCTGGACCGCCAGGGCATCGTGATGAACCAGAAGAAGCTGCGACGGCTCTATCGCGAAGAGAAGTTGCAGGTCCGCCGCCGCGGCGGCCGCAAACGGGCATTGGGCACGCGCAGGCCATGCTCGTGCCTGATCGGGCCAATGCGCGCTGGAGCCTCGATTTTCTCTCCGACACGATCTCGGACGGTCGCCGCTTCAGGGTGCTCGCCATCGTCGACGACTATACGCGCGAGTGCCTGGCACTCGTCGCCGACACCTCGCTCTCGGGTCTGCGCGTGACCCGCGAACTGGATGGCGTCATTCGCCTGCGCGGCCGGCCGGGGACGATCGTGTCCGACAACGGCACCGAGTTCACCTCGATGGCGATTCTGCGCTGGTGCCAGGAGACCGGCGTCGAGTGGCGCTAAATCGCCCCCGGCAAGCCGACGCAGAATGCCTTCGTCGAGAGCTTCAACGGACGCTTCCGAGATGAGTTCCTCAACGACACGCTGTTCTCGACGCTCACTGAAGCCCGCAACGCCATCAGCTCATGGAAGGAGGACTACAACCGGAACAGACCCCACTCGGCGCTCGGCACCATGACGCCCGCCGAGTTCGCATTCAAATCGACGCTGGAAAAACAGGCCGCGTGAGGCCAGAAATCAAACTCAGGACTCTCCCTCAGGTCGGAGGAGAAAAGGGTCTCAGGTCAGTCGCAGAAGCGTCCCTGGTGGGCGATACGAGCCATGCCTGCGAGTGCACCGGCGGCATGGCCGGATGTCTTCAAGCGTGAGGCCTGCGGGGCGCCGCGCCATCCGCTGACGCCGCTCGGGAGGCCAAGGTTAAGCAGCGCGACGCCTTCGGACTGACCGCTTCCGCGGGAGCTGGCGATTTCGGACCGCATCGCGCGAACGAGTTCGGCTGGCCCATGCCCCATGCTCCGATCCCATGCGTTGACTTTTGGCTCGTGGATGGAGAAGGGTGCGCGTCTTTTCCCAACATCGCAATGGGTTCGTAGAGAGCATGCTTTCTCGTCACGTCACGGTCATCGACTCAACAGAAGCGTCTTTGCTGTCGAAACTGGGCCTGGCCTGGCAATCGCGCGAACTCCTGACTCATATGGTCAAGCGCGATCTAAACGGCCGCTATCGGCCCGCTTCGCTTGGACGCGCCTGGATTTTTCTCCGTCCTGCGTTGGAGATCCTCACCTATGTCGTCGTGTTCGGGTTCATTCTTGGCGTTAGAACGACCGAAATGCCCTATGCGCTGTTCCTTTGCAGCGGTTTGGTGCCCTGGCTCTTTATCAATCAGACGATTGGTGGCGCGGCCGACAGTCTCGCGAGCGCCAGACACGTTATGTCCAAAGTCAGTTTTCCGCGCCTGATCGTGCCTCTCAGCAACCTGTCGCTGGCGCTGATCGACTTTCTGGTTTTGTTCGCCATCGTGTTGGTGCTTGTCGTCGCGTATCAGCTTAGTGTCGGCCCCGCGATCCTGGCGTTGCCGTTCTTCATCATAATGATGGTGGCGTTGGCGTTCGGCATGTCATTGCTGATCGCGACCTGGTCTGTCTCGCACCCCGACGTCACGATCGGCGTTCCCGTCGCGTTGCGCGTGATGATGTACCTTTCGCCGATCGTTTATCCGCCATCTTTTGTTCCGACCGCGTTCAGGCCGTTTTTTGATCTCAATCCGGTAGCAGTTATCGTCAGCGGCATTCGCTGGAGCATCGGGGGAACGGCCGCGCCGTCTGCGATGTCCATCGTCTTCGCCGCCGTGTTTGTGACCGTCGTCCTGATCGCCGGTCTCGTTGCCTTCGTGCGTGCCGAGCGGCGCATGATCGACTTCTTGTGAGACGGCCATGAGCGAAATCGCCATCGAGGTCGAGGGACTTCAGAAGCTTTACTACCTCGGCGGACGGCGCCCCGCCTCGCTCGGCGGCGTTTCGACATGGCTTTCCGGCAAGACGCAGGCTGCCCGTGACGATGAGAGTTCGCGGGCCGTCGACGAGGGTCGCGCGTTCTGGGCCCTGAAGGATATCAACCTTGTGCTCAAGCGCGGTGAAGTGCTTGGGATCATCGGCCGCAACGGCGCCGGAAAGAGCACGTTGCTCAAGATTTTAAGCCGCATCACCGCGCCCACGAAGGGCCGGGCTGTCATTCGAGGCAGCATGGTCAGCCTTCTGGAAGTCGGAACGGGCTTTCACGACGAACTCACCGGACGGGAGAACATCTATCTGAATGCCACGATGCTCGGCATGCGCCGATCCGAGATCGAGCGCAAGTTCGATGAGATCGTCTCCTTCTCCGGCGTCGAACGCTTTCTGGATACGCCTGTGAAGCATTATTCGTCGGGAATGCGTGTCCGCCTTGGATTCTCCGTGGCCGCCCATGTCGAGCCGGACATCCTGATCATCGACGAGGTGCTCGCGGTCGGCGATCTGGCCTTCCAGGAAAAATGCCTGAGCAAGGTCGATTCGCTCACGCAGGACCAGGCACGGACCGTGGTTTTCGTCAGCCACAGCATGGCTTCGGTGGCCAGCCTCTGCCCGCGTACCGTCAGGCTGGAGGGGGGCGTGGTGGTCGATGACGGCCCCTCCGGCGACGTCATCAACCGCTACTATGGGCAGGAGCATCAGGCCAAAGGCATCGCCTCGCTAGCCGACCGCCGGGATCGCATCGGAAGCGGCGTCGTCCGCTTCACCAGCTATCACCTGGAAGACCTGTCGGGCCAGGTACTCAACTATGTCAGGTCCGGCGAACCGGCCTCCATCGTCCTGAATTATGAGTGCCAGCCGGGCTTCGACGGCCCTGCCGAACTGCTTGCCAACATCGTATTCTCCAATTCCAAAGGGGTGCGCCTGTTTGGAGCGCCGAGCGATGCGACACGCCAAACCAAGGGCCGTCTCTGGCCGAAGGGACGGCTGGTTTGCCGTCTGCCAGAGGTGCCGCTCCTGCCCGGCAATTACGAACTCGACATTGCTTGCCTGCGCGATCGGGAATTAGCCGACAAGATTATGGGCGCCGCGACGCTTACCGTGATCGAGGGAGACCCATTCGGCACAGGGGCGCTGCCGCATCCTCACTTCGGAGACGTTGTTATCCGCTATGGCTGGGATTACGAACCTTCCTCCGAAGCGGCGGGCTAATGCGCGCATAACGACGCTGCAAGCCGATCATCCAACCCGTGAAGTGATATGATAACCAGTCTGACAGACCGCATAAAAGAATATTTCGAGCGCCTGACCGGTGAATTTTCTACCTTGCGCTCGTCGCTCGGTGCTTTGTCCTCGTTGGTTGCGGATAAGCACAAGCAGGCCAGGGACCAGGTTGATCGTCTTGCTCGCGCGATGAAGGACGACCATGCGGTCCAGATGAAGGCACAGGTCGAGCTTGGCCGCACGCTCAACATCATCCGTCAGGAACTCTTGCTTGTGTATGAACGGCCATCGGCGAACGCCGGTGGGAATGCTGACGCCCCTGACGATCCACCGATTCTTCGCGATTTCGTGGCTGGCAGCCGCATCAAGGAGGTTTATCCGACCGACCTGTTCCCGACTCTCGAGCGTGTGACAATGCCGGTCGGCGCGATCCATGAAGAAACGCAGCATCCCAACCAGGCCGATCTGCTCTACGTAGCCGCGATCGCCAAGGTTCGCGAGGCGGAAAGGATCTTCGAGTTTGGCACCTACCAGGGCCGCACGACTTATCATTTGGCGTTGGCCTCTCCCAACGCGCATGTGACGACCCTAAATCTGCCGCCGGAGCAGGACCCTTCCGTCGCGCCGTTCCTCGGCATCATGTTCAAGGGATCGGACCGCGAACAGCAGATCACACAGCTTTACTCGGATTCGCGGACCTTCGACCCGAACCCGTATGCCGCCTCGATGGATTACATTTTCATTGATGGCGACCACAGCTACGAGTTGGTCAAGAACGATACCGAAAAAGCCCTCGCTATGCTCAAGCCGGGCGGAGTGATGATCTGGCATGATTATGCGGCGAAATCGCCTGGTGTAGTCCGCTACATCAAGGAATTTGCCGAAGAGCGGCCGGTGTTTCGGCTGAGGCATACGTGCCTGATCGTTTATGTCGACGGCGTAGATGCCATGGCCTTCACGCCGCCGCCCCGGCGGAAGAGTTGGATGTCGTGACCCGAGATGAGAAAATCGACGGTTCCGTCTGGCGTGGACTGCGCAGGACGCTCGGCCGGCTGATCGCAGGTCCCGAGGCAGCCGTGTCTCCGGCGGTCGTGTCGCCCGCTCAGGACCCTTTCGAGCCGAAGCGCTACCGTTTTGCTCACAACGGTGTGGAGATCGTGTTCAACTGCCCCAACCAGTTGACCTATGATCGCGCCAGTAGCGTCATGACGAAAGAGCCTGGAACCATCTCTTGGATCGAAAGCTTCGAAGAGAACGCGATATTCTGGGATATCGGTGCCAATGTCGGTACGTTTTCGTTGTATGCCGCAGCGATGCGCGGCTGTGACGTCTACGCTTTCGAGCCGGTGGCACATAATTTCTTCGTTTTGCAGCAAAATATTATGGACAATAATCTTGACCACTCCGTCAAGGCGCTGTCGATCGCGATCGACTCGGTCGACAAGGTTGCCGATCTGTTCATGCGCGATGCAGTATTTGGCAGCGCCCTGCATGTCTTTGGCGATAACGTTGATTATACGGGAAAGCACTACAAGGAGAGCCATCGGCAAGGCTGTCTCGGCGTCTCGATCGACACGTTGTGCAATCAATTCGGCATGACCGTCCCGACCTACGTCAAGATTGACGTCGATGGCCTGGAGCAGGAAGTCATTTCCGGCGGCCTATCGTCATTCAAGAATGAGAGGTGCCGTTCGGTGCTGGTCGAACTCGATCTGAATGACGCCGATGAGGTCAGGTTCATCAAGACGAATCTCGAGGCGCTCGGATTTCATCACGACGAGACCGTGCCGGGCAATGCGCCGCGCCCGCATCCCGAGGCGATCGTCTATAATATGATCTTCAACAGGAAGTAGGGCGATTTAGGGTTCGCGGCACGCTGCCGATGCGCTGGGCTCTCACATCTTCGAGGCTGCTCCCAAGATCGAGCGCACTGATTTACCTGACACACTCCATCGCCCGGGTTTGACGCGAAAATCATGCTGGTGTGCCAGCTGTCGATCGTCGTGCGGTTCGATCAGCTCAGAAGGACGTCCGACAGCAGACCTGAGGAACTTGCCTTTGCCAGTTGCAGCGCCCCGATCGACATCTGGCGGAGGGAGGCCGGCTCGTCTAGGGCCGCCTTGACCATCACGCGGAACGCCTCGGCGGTCGGCGCGGTAGCGACCGCGCCGGCCTTCCCCTGCCCGATCTGGTTCGGCAGCTCACCGTTCGGCATGACGAAGGCGGGAACACCAAACGTCATCGCCTCCGCAACGACCCCCGACTGGCTTGCCTCGGTGTAGGGGCACAGGACGACGTCATGCGTCCTCAGAAGGTCGTCAAAATCGGCTGGATCCAGCCACTTCAAAGCGAGGTTGACATTGGGCCAGTCACCGAATGCGGCGGCTACCGTCGACCGCAGCGGGCCATCCCCTGCAATCGTAAGGGTCCAGTCGCTTCGGCCGCGCAACGGCGCCAAGGCTTCTGCCAGCAGATCGAGCCCCTTGTACTGGACAAGTCGCCCCAGGAAGAGCAGGCGCACCGGGCGCCCCTGCACCAGCTCGCGATGATCGTCGACACGGGGTCGCATGATGCTCTGCAGGGAAGCCTGACGCAGGCGATCGGCCCTACGCGGGAAACGGGCAGCCAAGACCTGGCGAGTATGGTCCGACAGGACGATGATTCTATCGCTGAAACGCAGCAGCATTCCTTGCGTCGATCGCTGCCAGATTTGCGCGTAGTCGCCGGGATGCGGATCGGCATCGTGTGCGACATAGGCCACCGAAAGCCCACGTCGCTGCAGGACATGCACCAATGGCCATGCGAGTGGAAAATTCATGGTGAAGACGGCGCGGGTCGGTTGAATGCGAGCGATCGCCTCGGCCTGCTCCCGCATGAGCCTCAAGGTACCAAAGCCGCGTCGCAGAAGGTCCCCGAAGCTTGGCACATCGGCCAGATGTAGCGTCAGCCCTGCATCCCGGAATTGCTGCAGTTCGGCGTTCTTCGTGCGCAGGAAGAGGACGATGTTCTCGGCGCCAAGCTCCTCCCGGAGCCGTTCGGCCAGCTTAAGTGTCACAAGCGACCCGCCCCCACGAGAGCCCCAGTAAATCAGCGCAATCCGCCGGTCCGGCCCTGCCGCTGCGGGCGGATGAGGTGAAGCGGCGGGCAGGAGGTCGGGACGAGAATCGAGTTCGATCAACGTGCTACCTTCCTAATTGCGGTTCAAACCAGCGCCTTGCAAGGTCGATTGCATGCATGCTACCAGCCGGTCGGCTCGGGCGTTTGGTGTTGCTTTCGGCGTTCGTTCTAAGTGAGCCTGCGCGCTGGCCGCGCCAACCCTTACATTCGTGGCGTGATTCTCAAAGGACTTCGTAATGGCGAAGACAGCTTCCGTTACCGGCGCCACCGGGCAGGATGGCGAGGATCGCGTCGAGCTGCTGCCGTCCAAGAACTACATCGTTCACTGTATCAAGCGCCGAGCATTGTCGTTCGTTTCCGGGCGGATTGATCGTCTGCCTAGATCCGCATTCCAGCGTCGTGAGCTTCTTCACGCTCTATGGCGAGCTTACCGATTTGACCAACCTAATCCGGCTTTTCTTTAAGCGTGCCCAGATCGGTCAGCCATGAGTGACGTCTCACCGTCGATCGTTGCCCTCATTCCAGCGCGCGCCGGCTCCAAACGCGTGCCGAATAAGAACATCAGGCCGCTGCGCGGACATCCTTTGATTGCCTACACAATCTGCGCGGCCCGCCACTCCGGCGTGTTCGACGGTGTGTTCGTCTGCACCGATTCGGAACTCTATGCCGATATCGCCCGCCATTACGGCGCTGAGGTCCCTTTCCTGCGCCCCGAGACGATGAGCGGTGATCGCTCGGCCGATATCGAATGGGTAGAGTTGGCGGTCTCCGAGCTGGAACGGGCTGGGCGCCTGGCGGATTGCTTTTCGATCTTGAGGCCGACATCGCCTTTCAGGAAGCCTGAGACCATCCAGCGGGCCTGGAAGGAATTCACCGCTGCCGAAGGTGTTGATTCTCTCCGAGCTGTCGAGAAGTGCGAACAGCATCCTGGCAAAATGTGGGTTGTGCGCGGCAGGCGCATGACTCCGCTGTTGCCCCTCTCGCCGGACGAGACGCCTTGGCACAGCCAGCAATATGCCTCATTGCCGGCCGTCTACGTCCAGAACGCCAGTCTGGAGATTGCAGCGACGCGCGTCGTGCGCGAAACCCGGACCATCGCAGGCGATACCGTGATGCCGTTCCTGACCGAGGGCGACGAGGGAATGGATATCAATCGGCCGGAGGATTGGTGGTATGCCGAGTTGTGCATCGACCGCTGCGAAGCACGGCTGCCGTCGATCGACCGTGAACCGTTTCCTATGGACCTTCTGCCAGTGTCGGCGGGCTGAGAACAAACAAAAGGCATCGCTGTGGGTGATTTGATCGGGCAGGTCGTCGAGACAGAGCTCTACTTTATCGAGCGTTCCGAATTTGTGCGCGTCAAGGGGCTCAACGCGCCTCGGCCGGAGATCGTCTCGTTATACGCTGATATGGCACGGCTGAACGTGCTTTATATGGTGGCAAAGGCGGGGTCAGGCCATCTGGGTTCGTCCTTTTCGTCGCTCGACATCATCTCGCATCTATACTTGTCCGAACTGGATGTGGCCGCCGGCGACATCTTCTTCTCGTCGAAGGGGCACGACGCTCCGGGCCTCTACGCAGTCCTCGATGCCGAGGCAATCCTGCCGGAGGGCAAGATCCACGCCCTGAGACGGTTGGAGGGACTGCCCGGCCATCCCGACGTCGGCACCCCGGGAATGACCACGAATACGGGATCGCTCGGCATGGGCATTTCCAAGGCGAAAGGGATCGCGTTCGCCAATCGCCTTGCCGGCAGACGCAACAAGATCGTCGTCATGACCGGCGACGGGGAACTCCAGGAAGGTCAAATCTGGGAATCGCTCATCTCGGCCGCCAACCAGAAGACGAGCGAGCTCGTTGTGATCGTCGATCACAACAAGATCCAGTCCGACTATTCGGTCGAGAAGACCTCTTCGCTCGGCGATCTGGTGGCCAAATTCACCGCGTTTGGCTGGCATGTCGAACGGCTGGATGGGCACGACACAGAGGCGCTTGCGGCTTGCTTCGAGCGGATTGCCAAGATCGCGGATAAGCCCAAGGTCATCATAGCCGATACCGTGAAGGGACGGGGGGTGTCCTTCATGGAGGGTACGGCGATTGATTCAGATGTGGAGATGTTCAAGTTCCACTCCGGCGCACCGAAGGCCGACGAATACCAGCGCGCGGTCGAGGAGATCGAGGCCCGAACCGCAGCGCGACTGGCCGAACTGTCGGCCGAGCCGATTAGGATTGAAAGGGTCGACCGGCCGATTGTTGTCCAGCCGACGCGCGAGCAGAAACGGCTCGTCCCGGCCTATACCCGAACCCTGCTCGACAGGGCCGAGCAGGACCCAGCTCTCGTGGCTCTCAGTGCCGATCTGGCGCTCGATATGGGATTGATCGAGTTCGCGGCCCGGTTTCCGGATCGTTTCGTCGAATGCGGCATCGCTGAGCAGGACATGGTGAGCCAGGCCGGCGGGATGGCTTTGAAGGGGCTGCTACCGGTGGTTCACTCATTCTCCTGCTTCCTTTCGACGAGGCCCAACGAGCAGATCTATAACAACGCTACCGAACATACGAAGATCGTGTATGTCGGCGGCCTATCTGGCGTCCTGCCCGCTGGGCCGGGGCATTCGCACCAGAGCGTGCGCGAGATTTCGGCGCTCGGAGGCATTCCGGGTATGGTCATGGTGGAGCCATGCTGCCCGGAAGAAGTTGGTCCGTTGTTCGACTGGTGCGCGCGACAGCATGACGGGCCGAGCTTCCTGCGACTCGTGTCTGTCCCCTATGCGACCGACGCTGTTCTGCCGCCCCGTTACGCCCCTAAACGGGGTTGTGGAGTCGAGATCAGGCCAGGCTCTGACGGCGTGATCGTCGCCGCCGGTCTGGTTGCGGTGGCGGAAGCGCTCGAAGCTGCCGACATCCTGAGTGAGGCGGGACAGTCCTTCGCCGTCGTGAACCTGCCCTGGCTGAATGTCGTAGACCCATCCTGGCTTGCCGATCTAGCGACACACTATCCGCGGCTCGTGACGATCGACAATCACTATAGGTCTGGCGGGCAGGGGCAGACCGTCCTGGCTGCGCTCGCCATGCTCGATCTGCCGCAGAAGCCCAGCGTGCTTTCCATCGGGATCGAGAGCGTTCCGCCCTCTGGTCGCAATGACGAAGTTCTGGCTGCTCTCGGGATGGATGGCGCCTCGCTCGCCCAGCGAATTCAGGCACGCTTCGCTGCGGTTCGCACCTAAAAAATGAAGTCTGATCTGGGCCGCACGATCCGGCAGGCCATTCGCGAATCTGCGCGCTTTGCTCGACTGCGTCTCCTTCGACTGAACCTGCTCGCAAGAACTGGCGCACATCAGCCCTTTGCCGGTTTCGTGCGGCCGGGAGGCGCAGACTGGCGCAGGGCAGTGGCAGCCGCCTCCCGTGGGAAGCGAGTCGTCATCGCAACGAACACAGGCGGGCATTTCGGCCTTGCGGCGATTGACCGCCTGCTCGCCGTCGCACTGACGCTGCGCGGTGCAGCGGTGACGACCATTCTCTGTGATGGGGTCCTGCCGGCTTGCCAGATGTGCGAGATCGGTCTCGTGCCGGACCGGGGCGCGTTCGTTGCCGATGGGCCGCCCAGCCTGCTCTGCGGCTACTGCCATGGCCCTGCGGCCCGTGAGTGGGCCGCACTCGGGCTCGCAGCCGAGACGATTGGGGCGTACATCTCGGCTGACGACAGGGCAAATGTCGAAAAAGTCGCCTCCTCGTTGCCAAGTTCGGAGCTTGCGAGCTTTGTCTATCACGATCTGCCGCTTGGAGAGCAGGCACTGGCGGGCACGTTGCGCTTCGTTGCGCGGGGTACGCTGGATGGCGAGGTGGCAGGCGAGGAACTGCTGCGCCGATATCTAGTAGCCTCGATGCTAACTGCCTTGGCATATGAGCGGATACTTTCCGCGCTCAAGCCCGACGTCGTCGTGATGCACCATGGCATTTATGTGCCGCAAGGCGTCGTCAGCTTGGTCGCCAAGGCCAGCGGGGTCCGGGTCGTTGCCTGGAACCCAGCCTACCGCAAGCATTGCTTCATCTTCAGCCACGACACCACCTATCATCACACTCTAATGGACGAGCCGGTGGATTCTTGGCGGGACGGACCATTTTCCGATGAGCAGCGCGCCGAAATCGAGAGTTACATCAAGAGCCGCTGGTTCGGGAAGAACGACTGGGTCAGGTTCCACCGCGATCCGGATTTGACGCTGACGGCGGACCTGAAGACGCTCGGCCTCGACCCTGACAAGAAGACGATCCTAGCACTGACGAACGTCTTCTGGGACGCGCAGCTACATTATCCAGCAAACGCTTTCCGCAACCAGCGCGACTGGCTCGTCGTTACGATCTCATGGTTCGCTGCGCGGCCCGACTTGCAACTCGTGATCAGAATCCACCCGGCAGAGATTTCAGGTAGCCCTCCCTCGCAGCAGCGCGCTCAGGACGTTATCGCCGAAGCGTTCGGGGCCCTTCCGGACAACGTGAAGATCGTGCCGCCGGAGAGTGCACTCTCGACCTATGCCCTCGCCGAGCACGCCGACGCAGCCTTGATCTACGCCACGAAGATGGGCGTCGAACTCTCTAGCGTGGGCCTGCCGGTCATCGTCGCCGGCGAGGCGTGGGTGCGCAATAAGGGCTTCACGTATGATGTCAGGTCACCCGAGGATTATCTAGCCACGCTGGCGCGTCTCCCGTTCGGCAAACCGTTGAGCCCTCAAAAAAGGGACCTCGCGCTGCGCTACGCGCATCATTTCTTTTTTCGGCGTATGGTGCCGATCAGCTTCGTCAAATCCAATCCCGGTCCGCGACGATTCGACATCGCAGTCGATGATCTCGATGCGATGAAGCATGGTGCCGACCACGGCCTAGACGTGATTTGCGGTGGGATTTTGACTGGTTCGCCGTTCATTTTCGACAGCCGGGCGAGCGCTTGATCACCCGGATTCATGCCGCTATACACGTCGGCCTCCCCCGGCTTGCTGTGGTAGGAGGCGCGGTGGCGGACCTTCCGTTGGCTACGATGAAATCAGGAGTACCGCTATGACTCGGCAGTTCAACATCGGCAATCGTGTTATAACTGATGAGAGCTCCTCTTTCGTCATTGCGGAAATCGGCCACAATCACCAGGGCGACATGGAGAAGTGCAAGGCCTTGTTCAAGGCGGCGCATGAGGTCGGCGCAGATGCGGTGAAGCTGCAGAAGCGCGACAACCGCGCGCTGTTCACCGCCGAAATGTATGACAGCTCGTATGACAGCGAAAATGCCTACGCGCCGACATACGGCACCCACCGCGAGAAGCTCGAGTTTAACAAGGACCAGTATCTCGAACTGCAGGACTACGCCCGGGAACTCGACCTGATTTTCTTCTCGACCGCTTTCGACAGGCCCTCGGCCGATCTCCTTGAGGAGATCGATATGCCGGCCTATAAGATCGCGTCCGGCGACCTAACCAACATTCCGCTTCTCAAGCACATTGCGGGTTTCGGCAAGCCGATGATCATATCGACCGGCGGAGGCACGATGCCTGACGTCCGGCGAGCCTATGAAGCAATCAAGCCAATCAACAGCAACTTCTGCATCCTGCAGTGCACATCGGGCTACCCGCCGGTTCACGAGGAGTTGAACCTCCGCGTCATCGAGAATTTCCGCCAAGAATTCCCCGACATCGTCATCGGGTTCTCTTCACATGACAGCGGCGTTGCAATGCCTCTGGTGGGGTACATGCTCGGCGCCCGGGTGTTCGAGAAGCATTTCACGCTGAACCGGGCCTGGAAGGGGACCGATCAGTCGTTCTCGCTCGAGCCAGCCGGCTTGCGGCGTGTCGTTCGCGATCTCGAGCGGGCGCGCGTTTCGCTCGGGGATGGCAAGAAGTCGCCCTATTTCTCGGAATCGGCGCCGCTCAGCAAAATGGTCAAGCGTATCGTCGCGGCTGGTCCGTTGAAGGCCGGTCACGTTCTCACCGAGGACGATCTGGCCTACAAGATTCCCGTTTCAGCAAAGATCAGTGATTTTGCGCTGCTTGCCTACGAGAACGAGACCTTGATCGGGAAGCCTCTGCTCGTCGATGTAGCGCAGGACGAGTTGATTACCGCGGCTTCGATCGGCGTGTCTGATCGCGCCGCGTGATCCATGGCGAATCCATTTGATCTCGCGGGGCGCGTCGTCGTCGTCACCGGTGGTCTTGGGCAGTTGGGACGGCAATTCGCGCGGGCTTTGATCGGCCAAGGCGCGAGGGTTGCCGTGATCGATGTAGCACGCGACGATAAGCGAATTGCTGCGTTGAGCGAAGGGATCGACACCGAGCGTCTGATGGTCTTGTCAGGCGACATTACCTCGAGGGCATCCCTCGAGCAGGCGTTGGCGTCTATCGAGGCGCGCTGGGAAACGCCGTTCGGTCTTGTCAACAACGCCGCGCTCGATTCGCCGCCCGATGCACCGGCCGCGGAGAACGGTCCCTTCGAGAGCTATCCGGAGAGCTCCTTCGACAAGGTCATGGACATCAATGTTAAAGGCACGATGCTGGCCTGCCAGGTTTTCGGCGGCGCAATGGCGCGGCTCGGGCGCGGGTCCATCATCAATGTGGCGTCCATCTACGGCATGGTCTCGCCTGATCAGGGCCTGTATGAATATCGACGCCAGCAAGGCGAGACCTTCTTCAAGCCTGTTGCTTATTCGATTTCCAAATCGGCGATCTACAATCTGACGCGATATCTTGCTGTCTATTGGGGCTTGAAAGCGGTCAGGGTCAATACCGTTACATTTTCGGGTGTCTTCAATCATCAGCATGATGATTTCCTGAAGAAATATTTGCCCAAGGTCCCGCTGGGCCGCATGGCCGACGAGGCCGACTATAACGGCGCGGTTGTCTTTTTAGTGTCGGACGCCGCTCGCTATATGACCGGCTCCAATATGGTGATCGATGGCGGCTTCACAGCTATGTAAATGGACGGGACGATTCAGATGAGTGAACTGTCTCCGTCCTTCGTTCCCAACATCATCGGCGGCAAGGAGCAGCCAGCCATAGGCGGGCAAACCCTCGACGTCTTGAATCCGCATGATGGTACGCGGCTTGCGGGTCTTGCGCGCTCGTCAGCGGCGGATGTTGCGGCTGCCGTCGCCAGTGCGCGCTCGGCGCAGGTGTCATGGGCTGCAATCCCGCCGGTTCAGCGGGGCGAAATCCTGACCCGGATCTGCAATGCGTTGGAAGCGAACAAGAGTGAATTGGCCCAGATCGTGGCTCTGGAGGCAGGAAAGCGCCTTTCCGACGCCGCTGGTGAGGCATCAGCCGCCATACTTTGTGGGCGCTTTTTTGCTGGCGAAGGACAACGGTTGTTCGGCCGGACGACGACAAGCGGAACGGCTGATAAATGGGCCATGACGATCCGGCAACCCTGCGGCGTTGCAGGGCTCATCATCGCCGCCAACACGCCTGCTCCGAACTTCGCCTGGAAGGTCTTTCCCGCACTGGTCTGCGGCAATGCCGTCGTTCTGAAGACGGCCGAGGATACCCCGATTTCGTCCTGGTTCATGGCCAGGATCGCGGAGCAGGCTGGTCTCCCCAAGGGAGTTCTCAATCTCGTTCATGGTTTCGGAAGTGAGGCGGGACAGGCGCTTGTCGAGCACGACGATATCGATGTCCTGAGCTTCACCGGTTCGACACGGGTCGGACGCATGATCGGCGAAACTGCTGGCAGGCGATTGAAGAAGGTCTCGCTGGAACTCGGCGGTAAGAATGCGCTCATCGTCTGTGATGACGCCGATCTCGATAATGCCGTCAAATGGGTCGTGGCGGCCGCTTTTTCCAATGCCGGCCAGCGCTGCGCGGCCGGTAGCCGCATCATCGTCTTCAGCAGCGTCTATGAGGCCTTTCAGGACAAGTTGATCGCTGCGACGCGCGCCCTGAAATTGGGTGTGGATGCCGATTGCGATCTCGGGCCGGTGATTAACCAGCGCCAGCTCGACCACATGTTGGCAGCGATCGACAAGGCGGTCCACTCAGGCGCGCATGTGCTCGTCGGCGGCGCGCGGGCGCAGGATTCATCCCTTTCGACGGGTTTTTACATGCAGCCGACCATTCTGGCGGGCTTGGCCGACGATGACGAGAGTTCCACGACCGAACTGTTTGGACCGATCACGGCGATGTATCGCGTCCCCGATTTCGAAGCGGCGATCGCGTTGGCCAACCGATCGCCCTACGGATTGACGGGTTCTATCCACACCAGCAGCATCGACCGCGCCTTTGCCTTCATCGGTCGGCTTGAAGCGGGCGTGGCAGTCGTGAACGGCGGGACCCATGGATCGGAACCGCACATGCCCTTCGGAGGCACCAAGGCTTCCGGAAACGGGACGAGAGAGCCCGGAACCGAGGCGCTGGACATCTATACCAATCTCAAGGACGTCTATCTCAACATCCGTCCGCCGATTGGTTGATGTTCGCGCCGGCTGCCTGTCCCGGTCATCATCTGGACGCGGCGCCCGTCAGTTTTGGCGTTCGGTTCAGCGGGGGCATTGTGACTCTTGCCTGAGAAGCATGGGCAAGGGTCGTTGTGTCCAACTTACGGCACAGGCGCGCTGAAGGGGGTTGGCCGGTTGGTTATGGTCGGCGCCGGCGGCTTGGGTACCTGCGTGGGTTCACATACCGCTTGAGCGTCCAGATACCCTTGGATGTCCCGCGTATCGTAGCTTCGCTGCCGTCAGCCCGGGCGGCGCGCCGTTAAAAGGTCTCAAGCCAGGCGGATGCATCAGCACCCGTACAGGGTCACCACGTCGCGCTGACCCGCCTCATCTTGCCGGGCGTGATGGTCTTGGCGAAGCCAATCTTGGCTGGCTGTGTGCGGCTGTAAATGAGCTTGATCGTATCCAGCATCATTTCCGCCATCGTTCATCCGGGCATGACCCCATTCCGTGCAGGGTCCGGCCCTTTGCGCCGGCCGGGATGACCCGCGCATTTTACGAAGCTTGCGTCCTCCGCATCATCCGAGCCTGCTCGCCCGATAAAGGAAATGACCAAAAAGCGGCTCACCCGATTCGGCGCTGAGTTGATTCTTGATGCCGGCCAGCCGGAAGCCAAGCTCGACCAGGGGCGCATGAACCTCCTCGAACAGGGCCTGGCCTTCATACATCGGCTTGAACGACATCTCGACCATGACGTAGTCGGCGCTGCCGATGACGTTCCGTCCGCCGGCTATCACCTTATCCTCGACGCCCTGGACGTCCATCTTGAGAAAGATGCCTTTCGGCACCGTCAACGGGTCGATCAGGTCGTCCAGCCTCGCCAGCGGCACGTCGATCCGCTCGGCGATCTGTGACGTCTGCGGAAACTCCTTGCGGGAGATGTCGCCGAGCGGCAGCATCGAGGAGGCGGGGCCATAGGCGTTTATCTCGAACGTTGTCATGCCGGTGACGTTGGAAAGGGCCTGCGGGTACAAGGTGACCCCGGGAATCTTGCGGGCCGCCAGCGCTTCCCTCGCCGCGGGGATAGGCTCGAAAGCGATCGATTTCTCGGCCTTGAAAAAGCGCTGCAGGAATTCAAGAAAGGCGCCGTCGTTTGCGCCGATGTCGATCACGGTTCCAACCTGTGCGTTCGTCCTAAGCCAGCGGAACAACGAGTTGCTGGCATCGATCGAGCGATCGTCCGTGATCCGCTTGAATTCATAGCCATACCGGCGGAAGGAGGACTGCAAGGCCCGCTGGAGAAACTGCATGCTTCATGCTCCTGATCTGATCACATCCTATGTCCTGCCTACATGCTTGAAAGCAAGTGTCGTTGTCCGCAGAGATCGGCTCGAACTGGACATCGTGCGAACGAGATGAAGATGAGGAAGCGCGGTTGCGCATTGAGGCCAAGTCGGCACTGCAGCACCGCACATGGGGGGCACTCAGCTTCGTTGTCGCGTCATGGCGAGATCAGCGTCTCCGCGCATGCGGTTGACGTCGCGCAAGACGAGCAAGCGGCAGCGTCGCTGCGTTGAATCAGTTTGCCTCGAGCCCCGACAGGTCGAAGTTCCCTGCTCTCCGGCGCATCTCGGCTTGCGCGAGCATGGCGACGACCGATGACATTCCGAATTTGGCGCGCCAGCCGAGTTGCTCATACGCCTTCTTGGGATCGCCGGCGCTGAATCCGATATCGGTCGGCCGAAGCAGCGTGCGATCCATCTCGACATGTTTGCGCCAGTCCAGGCCGAACCAGGCGAAGGTTTCGGCAACAAACTGCTCGAGGGAGCGGGTCTGGCCCGTCGCGATCACATAGTCCGCAGGCGCGTCGGCCCTGAGCATCGCTGCCATCGCCTTGACGTATTCCGGCGCCCATCCGAAATCGCGTTCGACCGAAAGGTTGCCGAGCCGTAGCGTCTCGGCCTCGCCGGCGGCAATCGCTGCTGCGCCGGCGACGATTTTCTGGGTCACGAAACGACGGGGCCGCAACGGCGATTCGTGATTGAAGAGGATGCCGGAACAAGCGAACTGTCCGTAGGCCTCACGATAGTTTGCCACCGTCCAAAACGCAGCGGCCTTGCCGACACCGTAAGGACTTCGTGGGTGAAAGGGCGTCGTTTCGCTGGCAGCTTCGACAGTGTCACCGAAACACTCGCTCGAGCAGGCATTGTAGATGCGTATGTCCGACTTGAGGAGACGCAGGCATTCCAGAATGTTCAGCGGGCCGAATATCGTCGAGTCGAGCGTCTCGACCGGCTGTCCGAATGACAGGCTGACTGAAGATTGCCCGGCCAGATTATAGATCTCGCTGGGGGCCGCATCTGAGACGACCTGCAGGACACTGCGGAAATCGATCAGGCTGGCGGAGTGAAGGCTGACGGCCTCCTTGATGCCCAGCCGGCTGAGATTGGCGAAGCTTGTCAGCTCCTTGTCGCGCGAAGTGCCATGAACCTCGTAGCCGAGGTCCAGCAGATGCTCGGCGAGGTAGGCACCGTCCTGGCCGGAGATGCCAAAGATAAGAGCGCGCTTGGCTGTCACGCGTGCAATCCGATCCGTTCGGCTTCGTAGATGAATGGCGTCCCAGACAGGATCCCCTCGCACACCACATCGAGGCCGGGAAACTGCCCCGGTCTTAGCGCGTCGATCGAGGGCAGGTCGATACCATAGATCTTTCCTTGCGCGGGCACGACAAACGGCAACGGCACCATGCGTCTGAAAAAGAAGTGATAGGCGTATTGTCTCGCCCGTTCGATCGTTTGCGGTGCCAGCATTGCGCCTGCGGGAAGCTTATCGAGAAGTGCGATGTAGTCGTCCCGACTTTCGGCGTCCTGCGTCAGGGCCTTGTTCCGGATCCATGCCTCACCGGCGACGATCACGGGTTTGCCGACGGCTGTCAATTCGACGCCGGTCTTGGTTCCGTAAATCAGGACCGTGTCGCACAACGCCATTGCGGCATAGGTAGAGATATTGCTCTCCGGTGCGATAATGAAGATGTTCTGGGGAAGCGTGGGATAGCGCGCCTCAATCTCCCCGAGAAGCGGCTGTGCCGAGGGCACGGTTCCGCGGATCTCCGCCGGGTGAATGCGCAGCAGCAACTGCAGATCGGGGCGCTGAGAAAAATAGTCGATCGTTTCGAACACCCAGGCGATCATGTTGGGAAATGCGTTGGCGGGATAGTGCAGCTGCGCATCCCAAGCGACGTTGGACAGCATTCCGATAATGGGCTTTTCGATGTCGAGACCGAGCTCGGCAACGAAGCGACGCGTGTCGTTGTCCGGCTTCTCGTGGAACCAGATCCAGTCGCGCGTCCCCGTAGCCCGGCTCTGGAGATAGGAGAGGATGTCGTCCTCCTCCTTTGCCGACCACGCCATGCTGTCCCAGGCCGCTGTCGGTTCGGTCATCAGCGTATGGTGATAGGTGTCGCCATGGCTGAAAATGAACGTGCTGCGCCGGTAAGACGGGTTCCAGTTGACCACGCGTACGCCCTTACGTCGCAAAACGTCGCCTGCCGGGCCCTGCGGGACATAGATGCCATGATGGAAGACTGCGACGTCGAAGCGTTCACGCGCCAGCAGGCGCTCATAGGCGAGGGCGGTCAGGGCGGCAGCCTCGACGAAACGGCGCAGCACTTCGTCGGCCTGCGGTCCCGCAGGAAGCGTCGCCGAGGCATAGTAGCGCAGCGCGCCCGCAAGCCCCTGCATCCCCAACTCGTCGCCCTCGGCTGAACGATGCGTTGAAAGGGCCTCCCGATCCCGTCCGGCGAGTTGCTTTCGCACAGCGTCTCGATCGGCCTCGCAGACGAGATCGGAGAGCCGGTGTTGCACGAGGCCAAGGGGCGCGAAGTGCGCCTCGCCGACGGCCATGCAGCCCTTGCAGATTGTATTGCGGAATTCGCCGGAGACGATTGCGGCCGGGTCCGGCACGGAGTGAGGCTCGACCTTCAAGCATGCAGGCAACACAGCATCGCATGCGATGAGATGAACCTCCGCCCCGCGCAGAGTCAGCGAAATCGCGAGCAGCGATTCAAGCAGCGACGCGTGCTGAAAGCCGGTTACGTTGGTCGCGACCAGGACTCGGGCGCCGTTCTTCGGCGCATCGACTGCCGCTCTCCAGCCAGCAGGGTTCGTCGATATCAGATTTGCTATCCCCTCCGGTGACGCAGCTTGAGATGCTGCTGCAACGGCCGGGCGCTTACCGAACCTGCGTTTGAAAGCTTCCACTAGGGCGGTGAGCTGCAACATGACCTCTGGTGAGCGACAGTGGCTCGCGCGTCGCAATGCGAAGGCGATGGATGGCGAGACGGGCTTTACCTTTTGCGCAACGGTGCGTGCTGCCGCAAGTGGTAATCCGCGTGCTGGTTCCGCAGCTCATGGATCAGGTCAATATGCCGGCCGATGATGCCATTCTGCCAGTCTCTTGCATTCAGGCCCAGCACCTTGGCATGCGAGTCGAGCGATAGGCCAGTCAGGGCGCGAATCGCTTTCCAAACCCCGCGTCGAACAATCTGACGCGCGCCGTTGGGAAAATGCGCAGCATACGTTTTGTCATAGAGCGCAAGATAAGCGCGCTGGCGATCCTGCATCTTCGCGTAGTCGGGAGAGCTGGGGTCGGTCTCCCAGTTTCGGAAATGATGAATTGCTACATCGCGCGTGAAGACGATGTCGTAGCCGGCCAACAGCACCTTGGCGGTCAGATCCGGGTCGATTCCATAGTCGCGGAAGGCCTCGCTGAAATAACCCACCTCGCGCAGGACCTTGGTGGGCAGGACGCCTTGATTGACGTTCAGGATGCCGAATTTCGACAGCCCGCCGATATAGGGCGCGCTGCAGAAGGGTCCCTGCACGTCGCGGACCTTAAGTCCGACCATGCCGACCCGGCTGTCCTGGGTGAGAATTCTGACCGCCTTGCCCAACCCGTCGCCGACGACCTCGTTGTCGTCGGAAAGCCAGCAGACATAGGGCGTGGTGACTTGCTCGAACACCTGATTGTAAGCTGCGGCTTGGCCCAGTCGCTTGCCAACCAGGATCGGCACGATCGTGTCGGACCGGACGCTCTCCAGATACGCGATGGTCCCATCTGTCGATCCGGCGTCGGTCACATAGAGGCAATACCCGATCGAGGTCGTGGCAACGATGCTCTCGATCGCCCGCCGAATCTGGTCGCAGCGGTTATAGGTACCGATCACGATCGACAGGAGAGGGCCGTTAATCGACGTGTTGCTTGTCATCATGGTCCTCGTTTGGCGCGGCGTCTATCGTTGATGCGCCTCCCACGTTATCACGCCAGGGCTTGCGACAAATGATCCTGCTGCGGCTGCGTCAATGGCAGGCCAGCAACCTTCCGATAGGCCGCGACAAAAGTCGGAGCCGCTTTGTCCCAGGCGAAATCGCGCCGCCGGATTTGTCCCTTCGAACGCATCTCATGCCTCAATGCTTCGTCGGTCCAGACTCTTGTTAAGCAAGAGGCCATGTCCTCGGGATCTTTCGGATTGAAGAGCACGGCGGCGTCGGCGGTTACCTCGGGAATGCAGGAGGTCGCCGACGCAACGATGGGCACGCCGAATTGCATGGCTTCGAGCAGCGGCAGTCCCAGGCCCTCGAAAAGCGAGGGGAAGGCCAACATCTTCGCCTCCGCGAACAGCGAGACCAGAGCCTCTTCCGGAAGAGCGCCGACGAACTTGACCTGCGCCTCGATTCGGTGATGCCGGAGGCTCTCCTCGATCGTGGCTTGATGCGCCTGCGATACTCGTCCCGAGCAGACCAGCTTGATCGTGAGGCCATGTTTGGCCCGCACGATGCTCAGGGCTTCGAAAAGTGCGACATGATTCTTGTGGGGGAACGTCATGGCGGGATAGAATGCAAATTCCCCTTCGATCCCAAGCTCCCGAAGAACCTCGATGCGCCGCTCGGCAGGCGGGGGTGTCTGCATAATGTCCGAATCGCGCAAGATCACAGCGATCTTGTCGGGAGGAACCCCAAAGGTCTCGACAATGTCCCGCTTCGTCGTCGCCGTCGCAGTCACCACGAGTGCGGCACGCTGGCAGGCTCTCCGATACATCGCTGTGCGCCACTGGCGTTCGCCCGGCGAGAACAGATGCGGCAGGTGGATATGCTGCAGGTCCCACGGCTCATAGATCGACGGCAGGGCAGTATCAAAAGCGAGCTGATAGGGAAAGTGGACGAGTTGCGCTCCGGTCGCTCGTAGTTCGCGATCACGCTCCACGGAGCCGGGCTTCATGATCCCCGCGATGGCCTCGGCGAGCTTTTGCCTCAGCGCCTTGGTGCTGGTCTCGCGATACCACGGGAAGACATGGGCCCAAGGCGTCACGTCTGTGTTGGGATCCGCCAGCGCTCGCCACGGCTCGACGATGCTGGCGGGAGCGAGCAGCGTAACTTTGGCTGCCGAACCGGCCTGTCCCAGGCCATGGACCAGGGACAACAGGTTGGTCTGTACGCCGCCGGCCGAGCGGGGATCCAGCGCGGCGTGGATTGCGACATGAACCGGCCTAACGTCAGCCATTCGGGTGCTGTTCCTGTGGAGCGGACGAGCGGCTGAGGATCGCTCCGAAGACAGTCTCCGCGGTTCGCGACGCATCGATCGTTTCGATCTCGACGCGGCGAGGCTTGCCGCGCAGATGGCCCCATTGTTGCGCGTAGACGCCCCTGTCGTGGTCGAGCACCGAATTGTTCGACTGGCGCACCATCTCGGCATCGTCGTAATAATGCTCCACGAGACTATCCGGCGCCGGAATGATGGCGTAATCGGCATCCCATATCCGCAGGCTGAGATCGCCATCGGCTTTGTAGAAGACATAGTCGTCTTCGTTGGCAAACCCGACCACCTGCATCGCCTCGCGCGAGAACAGGCCATGATTAACCATCAGACGGGCGCCCAGCGTCTCCTGTACGTAATAGCGCCGATCCGCGGGCCAGTTCCGGAAGAAATAGGCAACGCCGCCAACACGCTTGCCGCTGGCGACAGCCTGGCGCGCGGTCTCGAGCGAGGCCGCGATGGCGCCGGGCAGCAGGACGCAATCGTCGCTGATCATCAGAATCCAATCGGCCTGTGCCGCCTTGAAACCGAGATTCATGAAGTAGCCCCAAGATTTTCGCTCGATCGGCTTGCCTCTGAAGCTGCCGCGGTTGTGTTGGACAATCGTGACGATGTCACGTTGTGACATCAGCCAGTCGAGCGAGCCATCCGAGGAGCCGCCATCAATGACGATGATCTCATGCGGGATATCGACACAGTTGGCACGGACGCTTTCGATCGCGGCTTCAAGAAACGGACGCCGGTTGTAGCTGCCGAGCACGATCGAGACTGAAGGCTTTTGCCGCGAGACCATGGGCACGGGGGCTGCCGCGAGCGTGCTGGGCGCAGCATTCACGCGACGAAGCGACCGTCGCAACCGGTTGACGATCCCCATCGCTATTTTTCCAGATCGATGCAGCACACGGCCCTGGCTGCCGCCAGCCCGTCCTCCTCGAAGCTCCCCGTCTCGTGGATGTTGAAATACGACAGATCCGCGCATTCGGCTGCGCTGACGACGCGCCATCCACCATCGACGTAACGGTAATAGGTCTCCGCGCGAACCTTTCCTTCGAACAGACCCTTGACCTTATCGATCATCGGCGCATCGAACTGCTGCAGCCAACCGTGGTTCTCGTACCTGCCAAACGGCACCGTCAGCAGAAGATGGCCGCCGGGCTCGAGAATGCGCCGGAACTCGGCCACGGCTGAGAGGTAGCTGTCGGGCGTCGCGTGCGGCCAAGGGTTGTTGCGCGAATATGTTTTGTATTCGTACGTAAAGCCGACATGTTCCAGTGTCGAGATGCAGACGATCGTCCTCGTCATCTCGTTACGCAAGATCATGTCGCGCAGGTCGCCGAAAAGATACGAAAGGCGCGGATCATAGGTGATCCAGTCGGTCTCCAGTGTATAGATCAGGATCTTTCGATCCTTCAGTGCCGCTGTCTCAAGCAAAGATTGCTTGTTGAACGTCGATCCTGCATCGACAATCAGACCGGTGTCTGATCCCAAGCGGGAGAATACCCAAGGATACTCGACGATCCGTTCGTCTAGGCGTGCGCCAAAGCCTTCCGGGAGTGTCTTGCCGCCCCGGAATTGATCCATGAGCGCGTTATCAGATAGAATATTCTGGAGCAGCCGCTCCTTGTATTCCGTGTAGCCGCTCGAGAAGGGCAGCCGGGAACCTGAAAGATAGAGGTCAATCGCTCTGTCTTCGAAGCCTTCCTGCTGGTTGCCGCCGGACAATTGACTTTTAGCCTTGCTTTGGACTCGATGCAGGAGGGCTTGCCACGACATGGTTCAGTGCTTCTCCGGTGAGTAAGTCGGGCGCTTAGTTCGCCGTTCGTCGTCCCCTACCCCGTGAATGTAGCCAAGTCGAGTGCGTTTATCGGCTTACGACTGCGTAGCAAGCCGTACCAAGATCGCGCGCTCGCGGAAGACAGCCCCCAGCGCCTGCCCTGTCGCGGTGCAGGCCAGCGGTCGCGGCAAGATGCCAGACAGGGGTGCATGCCTGTATCAATCGGCCTTCTTGCCCTCTATCGATCAACTGAGCGATAAGGTTATTGCCTTGGTTGTCTGCCGCGGCGCAACGGGGCGTCCACGAGTATCTAAAGCATGAGCTTCCGCAACATCCACAGCCACGGCTTGATCCGTCTGGCCTGCGCGGCGCCGCACCTCAGGGTCGCCGATCCCGCCTTCAACGTCTCCGAAACGCTGCCGCTGCTGCGCCAGGCGGAGGAGGGCGGCGCCTCGATCGTGCTGTTCCCCGAACTCGGCCTCAGCGCCTATGCGATCGATGATCTGCACATGCAGAGCGCCCTGCTCGACGCGGTTCGCGACGCGATTGCGGTACTTGTCGAGGAAAGCCGCAAGCTCAACGCCATCGTGGTCGTCGGCGCACCGCTGCGGGTCGAGGCGCGGCTCTTCAACTGCGCCGTGGCGATCCATCGCGGCCGCATCCTCGCCATCGTGCCGAAGACCTATCTGCCGAACTACCGCGAGTTCTATGAGCGTCGCCAGTTCGCCTCGGGCGAGCGCGCCGGCATCACGTCCATTCAACTCTGCGGCCAGGAGGTGCCCTTCGGCACCGACATCCTGCTGACCGCCTCCGACATCCCCGACCTCATCATCCATATGGAGATCTGCGAGGATGTCTGGATGCCGGTGCCGCCGAGCTCCTTTGCGGCGCTGGCGGGTGCGACCGTGCTGCTCAACCTCTCGGCTTCCAACGTCACCATCGGCAAGTCGGACTGGCGCCACACCCTGTGCAAGGCCCATTCGGGGCGCTGCATCGCGGCCTATGCCTATTCCGCCGCCGGAACAGGGGAATCGACCACCGATCTCGCCTGGGACGGTCAGGCGATGATCTATGAGAACGGAGCGCTGCTGGCGGAAGCGCAGCGCTTCGCGCCTGAGCCGCAGCTGATCCTCGCCGATATCGATCTGCAGCGCCTGGCGCTCGACCGCATCCGCATGAACACCTTCGGCGACAATGCTGATGCCCTGCGCGACAAGCTGGCGTTCCGGCGGATCAGCTTCGCGCTCGAACCGGATCGCGAAAGCGATCTCGGCCTGATGCGCGAGGTCGAGCGCTTCCCCTTCGTGCCCTCAGACGATGCCAGGCTGAACGAGCTCTGCTATGAGGCCTACAACATTCAGTCGCACGGCCTTCGCAAGCGGCTCGAAAGCGCCCGCGTCGACAAGATCGTCATCGGCGTCTCCGGCGGGCTCGATTCGACGCAGGCCCTCCTGGTAGCGGCCGACACGATGGATGCGCTCGGCCTGCCCCGCGAAAACATCCTCGCCTATACGCTGCCGGCCTTCGCCACGAGCGCGGGCACCAAGACCAATGCCTGGCGGCTGATGAAGGCGCTCGGCGTCACCGCCGCCGAGATCGACATGACGCCCGCCTGCCGGCAGATGCTGGTCGATATCGGCCATCCCTTCGCGGAGGGGCATCCGGTCTACGACACCACCTTCGAGAACGTGCAGGCCGGCGCGCGCACCTCGTTGCTGTTCCGTCTCGCCAACAAGAACAACGGCATCGTGCTCGGCACGGGCGATCTTTCGGAGCTGGCGCTGGGCTGGTGCACCTATGGCGTCGGCGACCAGATGTCCCATTACAACGTCAACGGCTCGGTCTCGAAGACGCTGATCCAGCATTTGATCCGCTGGGTGGCGCAATCGGACCGCTTTGGCCAGGAAGCCTCGGCCGTGCTGCTCGACATCCTGGCAACCGAGATTTCGCCGGAATTGGTGCCGGGTGAGGGCGACGGGCCGAGCCAGAAGACCGAGGATTTCGTCGGCCCCTATGCGTTGCAGGATTTCAACCTGTTCTACACGACGCGCTACGGCTTCGCGCCGAGAAAGGTCGCCTTCCTGTCCCACCATGCCTGGGCCGATGCAGCGCGCGGCACCTGGCCGCCGCATATGGAGGCAGCCAAGCAGGTCGCCTACGACCTGCCGACGATCAAGCGCTGGCTGACCGTCTTCGTGCGCCGCTTCTTCGAGACCAGCCAGTTCAAGCGCTCGGCCATGCCCAACGGGCCGAAGGTTTCCTCAGGCGGCTCGCTCTCGCCACGCGGCGACTGGCGCGCGCCGAGCGACGCGTCGGCTGCGGCCTGGCTCGCGGATCTCGATCGCATTCCGGGTTGAGGCAGCGAGCTTCTGCTCGGAAACACTGCCGTCATCCCGGGCTTGCCCCGGGATCCATCATAGGGATCGACAGCGCTCTATGACGGATCCCGGCGCTCCGTTTCGCTTCGGCCGGGATGACGGGGGGTGTTTCCGAGCCAGCCGATCAACATGGCCGGCCCGCCTCACGACCGTCCGCCATCCACCGAGAGCACCTGCCCGGTGATCCAGCCGGCCTGCTCGCTCAGGAAGAACAGGCTCGCGGCCGCGATGTCGGCCGGCGTGCCGAGGCGGCGGGTGTGGATGCCGTCGATCAGGCGCTTCTGACCTTCGGCCCCGTAGCTCTCCCATTGCCGCTCGGTCGCGGGGTTGGAGCGCACGAAGCCCGGCGCCACCGAATTCACGGTGATGCCATGCGGGCCGAACTCCCAGGCGAGCTGCTTGGTCAGCCCGACCAGCGCGTGCTTGGCGGAAGCATAGGCCTGGATGCCGGTCAGGCTCGGCCGCAGGCCCGCGCCCGAGGAAATGGTGACGATCCGGCCATGGCCGGAGGCCTTCATCGCGGGCGCGGCCGCCTGCGCGAGGAAGAAGGCGGAATCGACATTGGCCGCGAAGATCACCCGCCAGTCGGCTTCCGAGATTTCCTCGATCGGCCGACCGACCTGGCCGCGCACGCCGCCTGCGGCATGGACCAGGAGTTCAAGTTTGCCGCTCTGCGCGACGATGTCGGCGATCAGCGCGGCACAGGATTGCGCCGAGCCGAGATCGACCGCATGCGGGACCGCGCCGATCGCGGCCGCCGTGGCGGCGACCCCCTCGGCGTCGATATCGGCGAGATGGACGGTCGCGCCGGCCTCGACCAGAGCGGTCGCGATGGCGCGCCCGATGCCCTGGGCCGCGCCGGTGACCAGGGCTACGCGGTCGTCAAAACGGATTTGCATCGGTCGATCAGCACTTTCAGGGTCTCGGGGGATTGCGGCCGCCGGCCATCCTCGATGTCGTGGATCAGGCTCACCAGCGTCTCGACCGCCGGTGTGGGCACGCCGGCCTGGCGGCCGAGTGCGGCAATGATGCCGATCTGCGGATCGACCTCGGTCTTGCGCTTGCGCACCGCCAGGTCGCGCCAGATGCCGGAATGGGTCTTGGCGGTCTTGGAGGTGTAGTCGGCGAGCCAGGCGATCGTCTCGATCTGCGGATATTCCGGCTGTCCGGGCGCGAAGACCATCGGGTCGAACTCGCCGAAACCCAGCGTCGAGACGCCGCGCGCGGCGGCCACCGCCGCGACCTCCTGGCCCAGCGCCAGCCAGACCACGAGGCGGTCGGGATCGGCGAAGTTCGCCGACATCGAATCGCCCGTCAGCGCGGTGCCGAACAGCATCGCGCCATAGGAGAGCTTGCCCCAGAGATACCCCCAGATATTGGTGGTCAGGATCGATTTGGGCTCGAACGTCAGCAGCAGCCTGTGCATCGCGATGGCGCGCGGCGTGATCTGGCCGTCGATCTCGCCGACGACGACGGCACCCTCATTGCCGTAGAGGATCTCGCCCGGGCCATGCCAGTCGGCACCGAAATTGACGAAGCAGCCCATCGTCCGCTCCGCCCCGACGGCGGCCGCGATGGCGATCTCGTTGAGCCCGTTCTGGGCCGAGAGCACGTAGCCGTCGGGCGCCAGATGGGGGTTGAGCGCCGCGACCGCCTCGTCGGTCGCGCCGGCCTTCACCGCCAGCACGATGCGCTTGTAGGTGCCGGTGAGCTCGGCCGGCGTCACGGCGGGGATGGCCTGGCGGAATTCCTCGATCGGCCCGGTGATCGCAAGCCCGGTGGTGCGGCAGGCCTCGACATGGGCAGGCTCGATGTCGACGAGCAGCACGGGGATGCCGGCCCGCGCCCAATAGGCGCCCAGCGTCCCGCCGATGGCGCCTGCGCCCCAGATCAGGATGGGTTCAGTCGTCATGGGCTTTCTCCACCCCCGTCATCCCGGACAAGCTGCGCAGCAGCGCCGATCCGGGATCCATTCCGGAGCCTCTCAGGATGAATGTTCCGGCATGGATCCCGGGTCTCCGCTGCGCTTCGCCCGGGATGACACGGGGAGGGTGGGACGAGCCAACAACCATCACGCCGGTCCCGCGATCTCGACCTCGCCATGCGTCGCGACATGGACGGTGCCGTCCGGCGTCACCCAGCCGCGATACATGCCTTGTGTGTTGTAGGGCGCGACGATGGTGCCGTCCGCATCGATCGCCACGAGCCCGGCGCCGATCTTGTGAGCGGTGAGCTCGCCGAGCACGGCTGCGCTCGCCTCTTCGAGACCGAGACCTTTATAGGCGATCAGCGAGGCCAGCTCATGGCCGACGCAGTAGCGGATGAAATACTCGCCCTTGCCGGTGCCCGACACGGCGCAACGCCCATCGCGGGCATAGGTGCCGGCGCCGATGATCGGGGAATCGCCGACGCGGCCGACAGGCTTGTTGGTATAGCCGCCGGTCGAGGTCGCCGCCGCCAGATGCCCTTCGGCATCCAGCGCGACGGCGCCGACGGTGCCGTGCTTTTCGGCCTCGCTGGCCTCGCCGGCCGTGCCGACCAGCTCGCGGATTTTCATGGAGGACAGGTTCTTGCGGCGCCGCTCGGTCGAGAAATGGCCGTTCTCGACGATGTCGAGCCCTTCATGCGCGGCGAAGGTTTCGCCCGCCGGTCCCACGAGCAGCAGCGGGTCGCCGCGCAGCATCAGCGCCTTGGCGGCGCTGACGGGATTGCGGATGCGCTTGACCGCTGCGACGGCGCCGGCTGCAAGTGTGGCGCCATCCATGATCGAGGCGTCGAGCTCATGTTCGCCCTCGGCGTTGAAGGCCGCGCCATAGCCGGCGTTGAAATGGACGGAATCCTCCATCACCCGCACGGCGGCCTCGACCGCATCGACGGCGCTGCCGCCAGCGCGGAGGATCGCCCAGCCGGCCCGCAGCGCAGCGGCGAGATCGGCCCGGGCATCGGCCCATTCCGCCTCGCTCATGTCGGATTTCGGCAGCGTGCCGCAGCCACCATGGATGGCGAGAGCGATGGTCGTCATGAGGGAAGGCTCGATCCAAAAGGCAGGCGATGGGCGAATGGCGCGTGGCGAGTGGGTCCATTCGCCCCTCGCCACGCGCGTCTTTCACTTCTTGACGGGCTTGATGTCCATCGCCAGCGTGTCTTCGTCGACGCGCGGGGCAATCGTGACCTCGTCCTTCTGCATCGCCCAGGCCGAGCCGACCGCGACGATCGGCAGGCGCGGCCGGTCCTTGGCGACGATGGCATTGGCCTGCGAGAGCAGGTCGTTGCGCTTGGTCTCGTCGAGCTCGACCGCGGCATCCTCGATCAGCTTGTCGAGTTCGGCGTTCTTGTAGCCGAGCACATTGAAGGCGCCGAGTTTCTTGGCCGGATCGTTGGAGTGCACCACCGAGGACAGCGTGTAGTTGGCCTCGCCGGTCAGCGTGCCCCAGCCCGACATCGCCAGCGAGTACTCGGCACGCGTGCGGGCGGGGAAGAACACGGCTGCCGTCTGGGCGTTGGCGGTGACGTCGAGGCCGATGCGGGCCAGCATCTGCGCCACCGAGGTGCCGACCTGGCGGTCGCCCGGCAGGCGGTCATTGGTGAAGGAGAAGGTCGCCTTGAAGCCGTTGGGGTAGCCGGCCTCCTCGAGCAGCTTCTTGGCGCGGGGGATGTCGGCCTTCAGCGGCGGCAGGCTCTTGTTGAAGCCGGCGATGCTGGAGGTGACGAGCTGGTTGACCGGCGCGCCGAGCCCTTCCATCGCGATCTCGACCAGCGCCGGCCGGTCGATGGCGAGGTCGATCGCCTCGCGCACGCGCGGGTCCTGCAGCGGGTTCTTCGGAAGGGGCGATCCGTCCTTGGCGCTGACCTGCGGGGAGGTGTCGCGCAGGTCGATCTCCATGTTGAAGACATAGACGGTGTCGATCGTCGCGACCGTCAGCTTCGGGTCGCGCTTCAGCGTCGCCACATCCGAGGAGGGCGCGCGCACGATGATGTCGACCTGGCCGGCCTTCAGCTGCGCGACGCGGGCGGCGTCATTGGGCAGTTCCTTGCGGATGACCTTGGCCCAGGGCTCCTTGGGGCCCCAATAGCCGTCGAACCGGTCGAGCACGAGCTGGTCCTTCGGCGTCCAGGAGACGAACTTGTAGGGGCCGGTGCCGATCGCGGCCTTGCCCGAATTGAAGGTCTCGTTGGCATTGTCCTTGGTCAGGCCGGCGGCGGCCTTGGCCGAGACGATGAACAGGCGGATGAAGTCGTTGGGCAGGTTCGGCGCCGGGCCGTCGGTGACGATATGGACCGTCAGCGGGTCGATGATCTTCACCTCCTTGACGCGACGCACATAGATCGTCGTCGGGTTCGGGCCGGCCACCACTGGAATGCGCTCGATCGAGAACTTGACGTCCTCGGCGGTGAAATCCGAGCCGTCATGGAACTTGACGCCGGAGCGCAGCTTGAATTCCCAGGTGTCGGGCGCGATCGCCTTCCAGCTCGTGGCCAGGCGCGGCTCAATCTGCAGCTTGTCGCCCGACCAGGTCAGCGTGTCGAAGACATGCTTCAGCGCCTCGGCATGGGTGCCGGTGGCGGTGAAATGCGGGTCGATCGAATCGGGGCCGGCGCGCACGCCGATGGTCAGGTTCTGGGCGAGCGTGGCCGTCGAAACGGAGCATCCCAGCAGCAGGGCGAGCGCGGCGATGCGGGTCATCTTGGTCGGTGTCATGGTGCTGTTCCCTCTTTTTCTAGGTCTGTTGGCCAGGTCGGAGAAGCGATGACGAGCTTGTCCATCAGTTCGCAGAGCTGGCGTTGTTCGGTGTCGCTGAGAGCCGACAGCATGGCCGTCTGCTGCTGGATCATCAGCGGCATGGTTTCTTCAAAAATCGCGCGGCCCGGCGCCGTCAGATACAAAACGAAGCTGCGCAGATCGTCATGATCGGTTTCGCGCCGCAGCAGCCGCCGCTGCAGCAGCTTCTGGATCGAGCGGCTGAGCGTGTTCTTGGGCAGGCCCGAGGAGGCGACGATGTTCTTGGCCGCGACACCGTCGCGCAGGCCAACCGCATAGAGCGCGACGAATTCCGGCCTTACAAGGCCGTAGCGCGTCTCGATCCAGCGATAGACCGGGTCGTTGAAGCGAAACGCAACGAAATTCAGCCTGAACGACAGCCAGCACGGGTTGTCCCACAGCTTGGTGATGGTCAGCGGGTCGAGCTCGCGCAGCGCCTGCTCGCGCTCCGGACTGACGCGTGAAAGGGCTGTCGGCGCATGCCTCATGCCCAGGATCTCCCCAGCTTTCCAATTTAGTTCCAAATGGAACTTGACGCTGTCGAAGGCCAGAGTCAAGGATGCTGGGATTGAGGATGATGGAGCATCGGCGGCCCGGCAAACCGTTTCTCTGCCGATGGCTCGACGATCACCGCCAACCGCCCGAAATGACGACGTCGTCTCGAGCCGAACTATTGCTAGCAAGGATCAGGCCGTGCGTGTCGCGCAAATGAACTGGATGCAGATCGAAGCGCAGGCGAAGCGCGACGATCGCTGCGTTCTGCCCTTGGGTTGTGTCGAGCAGCACGCTTTTCTCAGTCTCGCGACGGATGCGATCCTGGCCGAGAAGGTGGCCAATGATGCCGCCGAGCCGCTCGGCCTGCCGGTTTTTCCGGTGCTGGCCTATGGCATGACGCCGGCCTTCGCCGCCTATCCGGGCACGGTCTCGCTGCGCATGAGCACCTATGTCGCCGTGATGGAGGACATGCTGGAGGCGTTCTACCGCTCGGGCTTTCGCCGCATCGTGCTGGTCAACGGCCATGGCGGCAATGCGCCGATCATGACGCTCGCCACCGAATGGATGGGCCGGCGCACCGATGCCAGCGTGCGCCTGCACAATTGGTGGGCGGGCCCGCGCTTTCAGGCAGCGGTTCAGGCCATTGATCCCGCCGCCTCCCACGCCTCCTGGATGGAGAATTTTCCCTGGACCCGGCTCGAAGGCGTCGCCATGCCCGACGCGGAAAAGCCCCCCTTCAATGCTGCCCTTTATCAGGCCTCACCTCCGGCCAAGCGGCGCGAAATCCTCGGCGACGGCAATTTCCATGGCCGCTACCAGCGCTCCGACAATGAGATGCTCAGCCTCTGGCAGGTCGGCGTCGAGGAGACGCGCGCGGCGATGGTGGAGCACTGGCCGTGAGAGCGGCGGTCCCCACCCTGAGCCCTCATCCTGAGGAGCCGCTTCAGCGGCGTCTCGAAGGATGCTCCAGCGCGCTCTGGAACATCCTTCGAGACGCGCCTGCGGCGCTCCTCAGGATGAGGGCTGTGGGATGTGGCCTGCGGGCAGCATCATGCTAGGCCACATCCTCGGCCGGCTCGGTCAGGCGCTCGTCGTCATGCTCGTCATGTCCGCGCTGGTCTTCGTCGGCGTCTATGCCATCGGCAATCCGATCGACGTGCTGATCGGCCCCGATGTCAGCCAGGACATCAGGCTCGACACGATCGCCCGCTACGGGCTCGATCAGCCGCTCTGGCGCCAGTACTTCACCTTCCTCGGGCGCATCCTGCAGGGCGATTTCGGCCGCTCCTTCGTCTTCGGCATGCCGGTGCTGGATCTGATCCTGTCGCGGCTGCCAGCAACGCTGGAACTGACGCTCGCGGCCGTCGTCGGCGCCGCGCTGATCGGCATCCCTGCCGGAATCTATGCCGGCTACAGGCCCGACGGTCTCGCCGCCAAGGCGATCATGACGATCTCGATCCTGGGCTTCTCGGTGCCGACCTTCTGGATCGGCCTCGTGCTGATCATCGCCTTTGCCGTCGAGCTGCAATGGCTTCCCGCCGGTGGCCGCGGCGAGACTTATGCCCTCTTCGGCGTTCAATGGAGCTTCCTCACCGCCAATGGCTTGAGCCATCTCCTGCTGCCGGCGGCCAATCTCGCCTTCTTCAAGCTCGCGCTGATGACCCGGCTGGCGCGCGCCGGCACCCGCGAGGCGATGCTGTCGGACACGGTGAAATTCGCCCGCGCCGCCGGTCTGTCCGAATGGACGGTGCTGCGCCGGCACGTGCTGCGGCTGATCGCGATCCCGCTGGTCACCGTATTCGGGCTCGAATTCGCCTCGACGCTCGCCTTTGCCGTCGTCACCGAGACGATCTTCTCCTGGCCCGGCATCGGCAAGCTGATCATCGATTCGATCACCTCGCTCGATCGGCCGGTGATGGTGGCCTATCTGATGCTCGTCTCCTTCGTCTTCATCATGATCAATTTCCTCGTCGATCTCGCCTATGTCGGGCTCGATCCGCGGCTGCGCCGGGCGGGTTCGCGATGAGCCAGATGTCGCAATCCCAGCCTTCTCCTCCCAACGAAGTGTCGCCCGTCGTCCGCTTCTGGGCCGAGTTCCGCCAGAGCAGGGTCGCGGTGGTGGCGCTCGCCGTCGTCGTGCTGATGCTCGGCGTCGCGATCTTCGCGCCGCTGGTGGCGCCGCAGAACCCTTACGATCTCGCCAACCTCGTCCTGATGGATGCCCGCCGTCCGCCGGGCTTCGTCGGCTCGGCCGGCTACACCCATATCCTGGGCACGGACGCGCAAGGGCGCGACCTGTTCTCGGCGATCCTCTACGGCCTGCGCATATCCCTGCAGATGGGGCTGATCGCCGGTTCGCTCGCCTTCACCGTCGGGGTGACGCTGGGCGTCGGCGCGGCCTATCTCGGCGGCCGCTGGGAGGCCTTCATCATGCGCGTGGTCGATCTCCAGCTCGCCTTCCCGGCGATCCTGCTGGCGCTCGTGCTCTCGGCCCTGCTCGGCCAGGGCAAGATGCAGCTCATCGCCGCGCTGGCGGCCGCGCAATACGCCTATTTCGCCCGCACCGCCCATGGCGCAGCCTCGGCCGAGCGCGGCAAGGACTATGTCGAGGCGGTGCTCTCGACGCCGCTGCCGGCCTGGCGCGTCGTGCTCAAGCACATCTTCCCAAACTGCCTGCCACCGCTGATCGTGGTCGCGACGGTGCAGGTGGCGAGCGCCATCGCGCTGGAGGCGACGCTCTCCTTCCTCGGTGTCGGCCTCCCCGTGACCGAGCCATCGCTCGGCATGCTGATCTCCAACGGCTTCCAGTATATGCTGTCGGGCCGCTACTGGATCTCGATCTATCCCGGCATCGCCCTGATCGTGCTGATCGTCGCCATCAACCTCGTCGGCGACCGCATCCGCGACCAGGTCAATCCGAGGCTGAAGCGATGAGCGCCGCGCTGCAGCCTCCCCTCCTCGAGGTCACTGATCTCGCTACCTTCTTCCACGCCCGCGCCGGTGTGGTGAAGGCGGTCGACGGCGTCTCCTTCAACGTGGCGCGCGGCGAGGTCATGGGCCTCGTCGGCGAATCCGGCTCGGGCAAGAGCATCACCGGCTTCTCGATCATCGGCCTGCTCGATCCGCCGGGCCGCATCGAGCGCGGCTCGGTCAGGCTGGAGGGCCGCGAACTCGTCGGCCTGCCGCCGGCGGAATTGCGGGCCATTCGCGGCAAGGCGATCTCGATGGTCTTCCAGGACCCGATGATGACGCTGAACCCGATGCTGACCATCGGAGACCAGATCGGGCTCGCACTTGAAGCGCATGAGAGCGTCACGGGCGCGCAGCGTCGCCAGCGGGCTGTCGCGGCGCTCGCCCAAGTGCGAATTCCCGAGCCCGAGACGAAGATCGATTTCTACCCGCACCAGTTCTCCGGAGGCATGCGCCAGCGCGTCGCCATCGCGATCGCGCTGCTGCACCGGCCGCGGCTGATCATCTGCGACGAGCCGACGACCGCGCTCGACGTCTCGATCCAGGCCGAAATCCTCGCCGAGATGAAGGAGCTGGTCGCCGAGCTCGGCACCGCCCTGATCTGGATCAGCCATGATCTGGCCACCGTCGCCTCGATCGCCGACCATGTCTGCGTCATGCGCTACGGCAAGATCGTCGAGGCCGGGCCCGTGCTCCAGGTCCTGACCCGGCCCAAGCACCCCTATACGCAAGGCCTGCTCGATTCGCTGCCGTCCCGGGCCAAGCCCGGCGCGATGCTGGCGCGCGGCGCTGGCACGGATGCCGCCCCGCCGCCGCGCCTGCCGCGTCAGGCGGAATCGGGCCATCGCCGCGCCGGTCTCCCTTATGTCGTCATCGACACTGTCGGCAAGCGCTTCCAGCGCAAGGCGGGCGTGTTGCATGTCCTGGCACAGAAGCTGGGCCTGGCCGCGCCTCTGCCGCTGGTGCAGGCGGTCGATGCGGTGAGCCTGTCGATCGCACGTGGAGAGGCGCTCGGCCTCGTCGGCGAATCCGGCAGCGGCAAGTCGACGCTCGGCCGCATGGTCGCCGGCATCTATGCGCCCGATAGCGGCCATGTCTTGCTCGACGGCGAGCCGGTGATGAGCGCGGGCGAGCGCCCCCATAAGATCACCACCCGCATCCAGACGATCTTCCAGGACCCGTTCGCCTCGCTGAATCCGCGCATGCGCATCGGCGACAGCATCGCGGAAGGCCCGCTCGCCCACGGCCTGGTCGGCCGCAACGATGCCGCAACCTATGTCGCGCAATGGCTCGCCGCCGTCGGGCTCGATCCAGCTTTCGCCGGCCGCTATCCGCATCAGTTCTCCGGCGGCCAGCGCCAGCGCGTCGCGATTGCCCGCGCGCTCGCCATGCAGCCGGATGTCGTCGTCTGCGATGAGCCGGTCGCCTCGCTCGACGTCTCGATCCAGGCCCAGATCATCAATCTGCTGATCCGGTTGCGGCAGGAACTCGGCCTGACGCTGCTCTTCATCTCCCACGACCTCTCGGTCGTGCGCCATCTCTGCGACCGCGTCGCGATCATGCATCGCGGCAAGATCGTCGAGAGCGGCCCGGCCGGCGAGGTCTACGACAATCCCCGCGACGCCTACACCAAGCGCCTGCTGGCGGCGGTGCCGGTGCTGCCGGTGGCGTGAACCTCTTCCGTCATTCTCGGGCGAAGCGCAGCGCAGACCCGAGAATCTTCGGCCAGAGATGCTCGGGTCGAGCCCGAGCATGACGTGCCTCGATAAAGGAGACACCCCATGTCCGAACCCGAACTCCTCCCCTGGCAGTGGCCGGAAGAGACCTGGCGCGCCAAGGTCGATCGCGTCCGCGCCGGCCGCAACCTGAAGCCCGCAACCTGGAAGAACGGCGCGCGCTGCGCGGTCGCGCTGTCCTTCGACGTTGATCACGAGACCAACGAATTGCGCGATGGCGGCAACTCGGTCGGGCGCTTGTCCTGGGGCCAGTACGGCAACCGCGTCGGCATGCCGCGCATCCTCGATCTGATGAAGAAGGAGGACATTCAGGCGACCTTCTTCGTGCCGGCCGTGACCGCTTTGCTCTACCCCGACGAGCAGCGCCGCGTCATCGCGGAGGGCCATGAGATCGGCCTCCATGGCTGGATTCACGAGGTCAATACCGCCGTCCCAGCCGCCGCCGAACGCGAACTCCATCTGCGCGCCGCCGACACGCTGGAGAAGGTCACCGGCATCCGCCCGGTCGGCATGCGCACCCCGTCCTGGGACTTCTCGGAGGTGACACTGTCGATCGAGCGCGAACTCGGCCTGCTCTACGATTCATCCCTCTTCGCCGATGACGACCCCTACGAGCTCATCGAGAAGGGCGAGCCGACCGGCATGGTCGAACTGCCGGTCGAGTGGATCCGCGACGACGCGGTCTATTTCAATATGAACCGCTTCCAGGCCCTGCGGCCCTATACGGCGCCGGAGGTGGTGTTCGACATCTTCCGGCGCGAATTCGACCGCGCTTATGAGGAGGGCGGGCTATTCCTGCTGACGATGCATCCGCATGTCATCACCTACCGCTCGCGCATCTGGATCCTCGAGAAGCTGATCGCCCACATCAAGGAGATGCCGGATGTCTGGTTTGCCAGCCATGCCGAGATCGCCGGTTATGTGAAGGCGCAGTCGGGCATCTGACCGGCTTGCGCACGATCCTCGCTTTTGAGCGCCGGCCCTCAGGCCGGGGGCTTTTCTGCGGACATCGGCTTGGCCAGGCGACCTTCCTCGGCCTTGTGGAAATACTGGGTCGCGACCAGCCAGCCCTTGAGCGGCTGCAAGGGCGGGATGCAGGTCAGCAGGATCAAGGGCAGCGTCGTGACGAGGTGGACCCAGGTCGGCGGATTATAGGTGAGTTCGAGCCAGAGCGGGAAGGCGACCGCGGGCACGCAGACGAACATCATCACGAAGAAGGCGGGGCCATCGGCGGGATCGGCGAAGCCGTAGTCGAGCCCGCAGACCTCGCAGGAGGGGCGCAGCTTCAGAAATCCCTGGAAGAGATGGCCCTTGCCGCAGCGAGGGCAACGGCCGCGTAGCCCGGTTTGCAGCGGCGACAGAGGCGGCCATGGCTCGCCGGACATGGCAATCTCCCCAATGCGCCGGTGAAACGGCAAAGGTTGCAGATGGGGGAAGCGGACGGCGATTTCAAACCAAAAGGCCACCTGGCGCGCCCGCTGCGGCGTTGTGACCTGGCGCATGCTCATCTGACAAGGAACCACAGCGTCGTCGTCCCGGGCTTGACCCGGGACCCATTCCGGAACGCATCCGATCGAGGTTCAGGAATGGATCCCGGATCTCCGCTTCGCTCCGTCCGGGATGACCCGCGTTTCTATGAGAAAGCGGCACGCATTAGATATGGATGGCGTGCCCGAGCGCCTTGAGCGCCGCCTCCTGGAAGCCTTCGCCCAGCGTCGGGTGGGCGTGGATCGTGCCCGCGACATCCTCCAGCGTTGCCCCCATCTCGATCGCCAGCCCGAACGCGGTCGAGAGCTCCGAGATGCCGCAGCCGACGGCCTGGATGCCGAGCACCAGCCCGTTCTGCGCCTGGGCAACGATGCGGATGAAGCCGGCCTCGCCGTCGCGGGTCATGGCGCGGCCGTTGGCTGCGAAGGGGAACTGGCCGATCCGTACCTCGTGCCCGGCGCGGGCCGCCTCGTCGGGCGAAAGACCGACCGAGACGATTTCGGGATCGGTGAAGCAGACGGCGGGGATGCAGCGCTTGTCGAAGGCGCGCGGCAGGCCGGCCACGATCTCCGCCACCATCTCGCCCTGCGCCATGGCGCGATGCGCCAGCATCGGCTCGCCGGTGACGTCGCCAATCGCGAAAATGCCGCGCATCGAGGTCTCGCAGCGCTCATTGATCCGGATGAAGCGTCCGTCCCTGTCGAGCACCAGCTCCTCAAGCCCCAGCCCCTCGGTGGAAGGCGCGCGGCCGACGGTGACGAGGATCTTGTCGGCGGCGATGCGCCGCTCCTGACCGTCCGCCGTCTCGACCAGCAAGGCGTCGCCCGACGGCGAGGCGCCGCGCGCCTTGGCCCCGAGCAGCACCTCGATGCCGAGCCCGGTCAGGCGCTTCGCCACCGGCGCGGTCAGTTCAGCGTCGTAAAGTGGCAGGATGCGCTCCTGCGCCTCAATGACCGTGACCTGGCTGCCGAGCTTGGCGAAGGCGATGCCCAGTTCGAGCCCGATATAGCCGCCCCCGACGATGGCCAGGCGCCGCGGCACCTCCGCCAGCGACAAAGCTTCGGTCGAGGAGATGACCGGCCCGCCGAAGGGCAGGAAGGGCAGCGCGACCGGCCCCGAGCCGGTGGCGATGACGATGCGCTCGGCCCGGATCACCTTGGGGCCGGTCTCGGTCTCGACCACAACCGTCTTGCCGTCGCGGAAACGGGCGCGGCCGTACAGGATCTTGACCTTGGCCTTGCGCAGCAGGCCCCCGACGCCATTGTTGAGGCGGCCGACGATGCCGTCCTTCCAGGCGACCGCCTTGCCGAAATCGAGCGCGGGCGCACCGGCTGTCAGGCCGAAGGGCGTCTTGCCGGCGGCGGCATGGGCGGCCTTCTCGAATTCCTCGGCGACATGGATCATCGCCTTGGAGGGGATGCAGCCGACATTGAGGCAGGTGCCGCCAAGCTTTCCCGCCTCGACGATGACGGTGTCGATGCCGAGCTGCCCGGCGCGGATGGCGCAGACATAGCCCCCTGGCCCGGCGCCAATGACGAGCAGCTTGCAGGTGATCTCGGTCATGGGCGGTCCTCGCCATCAGCGCTCGTCATGGTGCTCTCGTACCTCACCGTCATCCCGGCCGAAGCGAAGCGGAGCGCCGGGATCCATCGTAGGGCACCGTCGCGTCCTATGATGGATCCCGGAGCTGCGCCGCATGCGCGGCTTGTCCGGGATGACGTCGTGTTTCCGCGCGTTACCACATCACCTCACCCATCGATGAACAGCATTGCCGGGTTCTCCAGCAGCTCCTTGAGCCGCTGCACGAACACGGCTGCGTCCCAGCCATCGACGACGCGGTGGTCGAAGCTCGACGACAGGTTCATCATCTTGCGCGGCACGAAGGTCGTGCCGTCCCAGACCGGGCGCATCATCATCTTGTTGACGCCGACGATGGCGACCTCGGGATGGTTGATCACCGGCGTCGTGGCGATGCCGCCCATGGCGCCCAGCGAGGTGATGGTGATGGTCGAGCCGGTGAGCTCGTCGCGGATCGCCGTGCCCTGGCGGGCGCGCTCGGAGATGCGGGAAAGCTCCAGCGCGCAGCCGAAGATGTCGCGCGCCTCGGCATGCTTCACCACCGGCACCATCAGCCCGCCCGGCGTCTGCGTGGCGATGCCGATATGGATGCCGGCATGCTGGCGCACGATGCCGGCCTCGTCGTCATAGAGCGCGTTGAGATTGGGCTGCTCGGCCAGCGCCCTGGCCATGGCGCGCATCAAGAACGGCAGGAGCGTGAGCTTGGGCCGCTCCGCCGTCGGCTTCTTGTTGAGGACCGCGCGCAGATCCTCCAGCGCCGAGACGTCGACCTCCTCGACGATGGTGATGTGCGGGATCCGCGATTTCGCCAGCGCCATCTTCTCGGCGATCTTGCGCCTCAAGCCCACGACCTTGATCTCGGTGACGCCGCTCTTCTCGGCGAGGCCCGGCTTGCGCTCGGCTTCAGGCCCGCGCAGCAGGAAGGCGTCGAGATCCTCGTGAAGGATGCGCCCGGCCGGGCCGGTGCCCGCGACCTGGCGCAGATCCAGCCCGGCCTCGCGCGCCTTCAGCCGCACGGCTGGCGAGGCCAGCGGCTTGTCGCCGGGCGCGCGGCGGGGCGCAGCTGGCGCCGCGGGGCTGG
>NZ_LJHQ01000044.1 GCF_001295925.1 Allobosea sp. AAP35
GCTTGGGCCCGGCAATCCGGGCCGAGCCGAGGCTCGTGATCGTCGTGGCCGCGATGCCGGCGCCGTTCTTCTGGGCCCCGCCGCCGCGCAGGGTCGTGTAGGTGGCGTCGCAGGCCGGCGCATGGACGACGCCGAGGATCGGCTCGCCCTCGTCGAGCAGCGCCACGCAGACCGCCCAGTCCGGCGAGCCGCTCATATAGGCGCGGGTGCCGTCGATCGGGTCGACCACCCAGACGAAGCGGCGCGACAGCCGCAAGGCGTCGTCGACGGTCTCCTCGGAGAGCCAGGCGGCCTCAGGCAGCAGCACGGAGAGGCGGATGCGCAGGAAGGTGTCGACGCCGATATCGGCTTCCGTCACCGGCGAGCCACCGCTCTTCGACCAGGTTCGCGCGGCAGTCCTGGCGCCGGGGCGAAACAGATCGGTGGCGATCGCGCCGGCCTCCAGGCAGCTTTCGTGGACGGCCTTGAGCAGATCCGGTGCGATGGGTAGCGAGGGCGTGCTCATGGGTTTTCCGTACGAATGGCGCCGTCGCGCTTCAAGCCGAAAATGCGCCCGCGCACCGAAAGATTCCATCAAGCATCATGCATGAAACAGGCCATTGGAGGCATAGAACGGGGCGAAACACGCTCCTTTAACCCAAACGCTTAAGTGCTCGGAGAGGCCTGGGACGCAACCTCACCTGGCAAGCACGAGAGCCCCGAACCTCACAGAGGGCTCCGATGCCGCAGGGATTACAGCAGAGGCGTTTGAACCCATGGCCAGAGTCACCACAGCCGTCGGGGAGTTCGGTTTCAGGCCGGACCTCCCCGGCTGCGCCAGCGATCCGACGATCGTTGCCCGCAACCCGATGCCGGCCCAGCCCGACGCGCCGCGCATCGAGCGGATCGGCTCGGTGCGCATCCTGCGCGGCGCCACCGGCTGGCGTGGCATTGCGCTGCGGCTGGCCAACGCGACCGGCAGCGACGAGGTCTTCCAGCTTGCGCTGACGGCTGGCGATGGTCGTTCGATCACGATTGCGACGGTGGACCAAGACGATGCCGTGGCGCTGTGGCGCGATTGCGGCCGGGCGAGCGGCATGCCGCTTTTGCTGGAAACCAGCGACGGCGAAATCTCCGCGCCCTTCCCGCAGATCGGCCCGCTCGCTCTGGGCCCGATCCGGGTTCGCCGCCGGCATGCCTTCCTGAACGGCCGCCGCCCGCGCTTCCTCGTCCGCCGCAAGACCGGCAAGCTGGCCGAACGCCCGGTCGTGGTCGGCGGCGACCGGCTGACCGACTGAGTCGGCCCTAGATCGAGGTCAGCGAGCGGGCGAGCGCATCGAGCGCAAACCCCGCCGCCAGCAGCAGACCGGCATGCCAGTTCGAGCGGAAAAGGGAGAGCGCGACCTGCGCGCTCGCCCCCTTCAGCTTCGAGACCTGCCAGCCGAGATGGCCCGCGAAAGCGGCGACGCCCGCAAAGGCGACCGGCCCGCCGCCCGCGCTCCAGGCGGCGAGCCCGGCGAGCACGACCGCGAGCGCGAAACACGCGGCGATCGCCTCGCGGCCATGCTCGCCGAAATAGCGCGCGCTCGATTTGATGCCGGCGATGACGTCGTCCTCGATGTCCTGCATCGCGTAGATCGTGTCGTAGCCGACCGTCCAGACGATCGCGGCGGCGTAGATCAGATAGGCCGGTGCCGAAAGCGAGCCGAACACCGCGCTCCATCCGAGCAGCCCGCCCCAGGAGAAGGCGAGCCCCAGCACGAATTGTGGCATCTGCGTGATCCGCTTCATGAACGGATAGACCGCCACGATCGCCAGCGAGGCGATGCCGGCCGCGATGGTGAAGGCGTTGAACTGCAGCAGCACCACGAACCCGACCAGCGACAACGCAACCATGAACACGGCTGCCGCCTTGGTCGTGATCTGGCCCGAGGGCAGGGGGCGCCCGCGTGTGCGCGCCACCTGCGCGTCGAGCTTGCGGTCGATGATGTCGTTGAAGGTGCAGCCTGCGCCCCGCATCACCACCGCGCCGATCAGGAACAGCAGACAATGCCAGGGATCGGGAAAGGGCTGCCCGTCCGCGATCGCCGCCAGCCCCGCCGCCCACCAGCACGGCAGCAGCAGAAGCTGCCAGCCGATCGGCCGTTCGATCCGTGCGAGCTTGAGATAGGGCCGCAGGCGGCGTGGCGCGCGCGTGTCGACCCAGTGACCGGTCAGCGCATCGGGCAGGGGCGCGTCGGACCCCGGCGGGTGCGGCAGGGGCGCGCCAGGCGTCGGAATCGGCATGGCGATCCCGAGCGTGAGATTAAAGTGCGCCCTGCGGAATGCGCATGCCGCCGCCGGTGATGGAATCGCCGCCGCCGAACGGGTTGCCGCTGCCCTGGGCCTGCTGCTGGGCCCGGCGCATCATCTCGGCCTGCTGCTTCACCGCGTTGCAGGCCTGGTTGCGAATGGTGGCGGCCTTCTGGTTGTCCGCCTTCATGCCGTCGATGAACGAGGGCGGGATCTGGCACCAGTCCTGATTGTCGGTGGCGAATTTGACGGTGGTCGCGCCATTGCTGACCAGTTTTCCCATCGTGCTGCACGCCTGTTGCGGCGTCAGCTTGCGCTTCGACTTCTGCGCGGCGTTCAGCGAGGCAACGAGCGACTGGCGCTCCTGCAGAAGCGTCTGCATCTTCTCGCAGCCGGAGGCCTGCGCCTGAGCGGGAGCGGCATCGAGGAAAGCGGCCGTCGCAAGGCCGATCGTTGCGATCATTCCGGAAGCCAACCTACGCCGCATTTTGATGTCGCTCCGACTGGTCTGCGCGGGCGCCGCGCCCCTCGCGATTTCCTTAACAGCAAGGTCGTGCTAGCGCCAAGAACCATTGCAGGTCCACCGACCATTGCAAATCGGCGTCGCGATCACCCGTCATACGCTGCTGAGGTGGTGTGGATAACCCCGGATTGTGGCGGTTTTCGCGCATGGCGATACCACCGGGCCTCGGATACCGGGCGGGGGCATGAAGGAGATGTTGAATCGATGTCGTTGCCCGATTTTGCCCGCTATCGCCTCTGCCTCGCGCATGATCTCGCAGCCGGCGCGCGGCTACCCCTGGAACGCGAGCAGGCGAATTATCTGATCAGCGTCCTGCGGATGAAGCAGGACGACACCGTGCTGGTCTTCAACGGGCGCGATGGCGAGTGGCTGGCCGCGATCACCGTCGAGGGCCGCAAGCAGGCGAGCCTGACACTGGTCAAACAGACGCGCACCCAGCCGCCCGCGCCTGATCTGCATTATCTGTTCGCGCCGCTGAAGCACGCCAGGCTCGACTATATCGCCCAGAAGGCCGTCGAGATGGGGGCGGGAATCATCCAGCCCGTGCTGACGCGCCGCACCCAGGTGGCACGGCTGAATTTCGACCGGATGCGGGCCAATGCCATCGAGGCTGCCGAGCAATGCGGCATCCTGTCCTTGCCCGAGATCCGCAGCGAGCAGACGCTGGATGCCGCGCTGGATGCGCTCGATCCGCAGCGCCTGCTGATCTTCTGCGACGAGGCCATGGCGCAGGAGAGCCCGCTGGCGGCGCTCTCGCGGGCGACGCCGGGGCCGCTTGCCGTGCTGATCGGCCCCGAAGGCGGCTTCGACGACGCCGAGCGCAGCCGCATCCTCGCCAGACCGGGAACCCTGGCGATCTCACTGGGTCCGCGCATCCTGCGGGCGGATACGGCGGCCGTCGCCGCGCTGGCGCTGGTCCAGGCCGTGCTCGGCGATTGGCCGAGGGGCTAAAGCCACGCAAACGGCGGAACGTGCCGTCGTCTGGGACGTTGCCCCGACGTGCCGGGGGACGCATTCTCGACTCAATGCAGAGCAGTCTGGCGCGCGGCCTTTTCAGGCTATCGTGCCGGCCTCTCATCGCCAGCACGTCCGTAGCGACCGTGCCGACGAGGATGACGCCATGAACCAAGCCTGCCGCTTCGGTATCGAGGAAGAGTATTTCCTGTCGGATGCCAACACCCGGGGGATCGTCCGCAAGGTCTCGCCCGCCTTCATCAGGGCGGCCCAGCAGACCTACCCCGACGAGGTCCAGCGCGAGATGCTGCAGTCGCAGATCGAGGTGGCGACGCCAGTCTGCGAGACGATGGCGCAGGCGCGAGCCTCGCTGACGACCTTGCGAACCGGGCTTGCGGGCCTTGCCCTCGAACACGAGATGCTGCTGCTCGCCTGCGGCACGCATCCCAGTGCGGCCTGGGCGCGCCAGCGGACCACCGACGCCTCGCGCTACGATGGGCTGATGCGCGATCTGCAGATGATCGGCAGCCGCAACCAGATCTGCGGGCTGCATGTCCATGTCGAGGTCGAAGACGAGGACACGCGCATCGCCCTGATGGCGCGCATCATGCCGTTCCTGCCGCTGCTGCTGGCGCTTTCGACCTCCTCGCCCTTCTGGCAGGGCCTGCGCACCGGGCTGATGGGCTACAGGCTCGCCGCCCATGGCGAGTTGCCGCGCACCGGCCTGCCCGAATTGTTCATCGATCCCGCCGATTATCGCTCTTATCTGGACACCATGGTCGCAGCCGGGGCGATTCGGGACGGCAGCTATATCTGGTGGGCGGTCCGCCCCTCCGACAAGCACCCGACGCTGGAACTGCGGATCGCCGACAGTTGCACCCGCCTCGACGACACGCTCGCCATTGCCGCGCTCTATCGCTGCCTGGTCCACCACCTGCTGCGCAGGCCCGACCTCAATGCCGACCTCACGCCGGCGACGCGCGGCATCGCCGCTGAAAATCTCTGGCGGGCCCAGCGCTATGGCATTCATGGCGGCCTGATCCATGCCGAAAGCCGCAGCATGCGCAGCGTGCCCGACATCCTCGATGATCTCGTCGAGCAACTCGCCGAGGATGCCACCGCGCTCGGCTGCCAAGCCGATCTGGCCGCCTGCCGGGACATCGCCGCGACGGGCACCAGCGCCGATGTCCAGCTCGCGGTCTATGAGGAAGCGCGTGGGCGTGCGGGCGGGCAGGCGGCGGGCCTGGCCGCCGTCGTCGATTGGATCGCGTCCGAAACCCGGCTCGACCGGTCCGGCTGGGCGCGCGACGAGAGGCGCGGCGGCAACGCGGCTTGATCGGCGGATGGTCAGGCCTGCATCGGCTGCTCGGCAATGGCCCGCCAACGCGCAGCACAGGTCGTTGTCGAGCGTTCGCGGGTCGCCTATGTCTGGCACATCTCGAGCCTAATCCGCCGTGCTTGTTTCGGGCGCGGATGGGAGCCTGGCCGTCTTTGTTGTTCTGCCGGAGCGCCCATGGCCCGCGATGTGTCCGATTCGACCCCGGTCGGTTCCAAGGACGAACTGATGTCCTGGATCGCTGCCGGCGAGAAGCCGCCTTCGGCGTTCCGCCTCGGCACCGAGCACGAGAAGTTTCCGTTCTATCGCGACGATCTTGAGCCGGTTCCCTATGAGGGGCGCCCGGCTGCCGAGGGTCGCCCGGCCGCCGGCGGCATCCGCCATCTGCTCGAAGGCATGCAGGCGAAGCTGGGCTGGGAGCCGATCATCGATGCGGGGCATGTCATCGGGCTGGCTGGGCCCGATGGCGGCGGCGCGATCTCGCTGGAGCCGGGTGGCCAGTTCGAGCTCTCGGGCGCCCCTGTCGAGACCCTGCACCAGACCGCAGCCGAACTCGCAGGCCACCTCGCGGATGCGACGGCGGTCGCGCGGGAGCATGGCATCGGCTTCGTCTCGCTCGGCCATTCGCCGCTCTGGACGCGGGCCCAGACGCCGATGATGCCCAAGAGCCGCTACAAGATCATGGCCGACTATATGCCGAAAGTCGGCACGCGCGGCCTCGACATGATGTTTCGCACCTGCACGGTGCAGGTGAATCTCGATTTCGCCACCGAGGCCGACATGGTGCGGAAGCTCAGGGTCTCGCTGGCCCTGCAGCCCCTGGCCACCGCGCTCTTTGCCGCCTCGCCCTTCACCGAAGGCAAGCTCAACGGCTTCCAGTCGATGCGTTCGGAAATCTGGCGCGACACCGACAAGGCGCGCTCGGGCATGCTCGCCTTCGCCTTCGACGAGGCGATGTCCTATGAAGCCTATGTCGATTGGGCCCTCGACGTGCCGCTCTATTTCGTCAAGCGCGGCGATACCTATCACGACGTCGCCGGGGCCTCCTTCCGCGATCTGATGGCGGGAAACCTGGCGCAGTTGCCGGGCGAGACAGCGACGATTTCCGACTGGGCGAACCATCTCGGCACGCTGTTCCCCGAGGTCCGGCTCAAGCGCTTCCTGGAAATGCGCGGTGCCGATGCCGGCCCGCCCGCGATGCTGAACGCGCTGCCGGCCTTCTGGGTCGGTTTGCTCTACGACCCCTCGGCGCTCGATGCGGCCTGGGATCTGGTCAAGGGCTGGAGCGAGGAGGAGCGCCAGTCGTTGCGCGACGCCGTTCCAAGGCAGGGACTTGCCGCGACGGTGGCCGGGCGCAACCTGCGCGACATCGCCCGTGATGTGCTGGCCTTGGCACGCACCGGTCTGGTGCGCCGCGCGCACCGCAACGAGGCGGGCGCCGATGAAGCGGCGTTCCTCGATCCGCTCGACGCGATCGTCGCCAACGACCGGACGCTGGCGCAGCAACTCGTCGCGCGCTTTGACGGCACCTGGGGCGGGCGGATCGCGCCGCTGTTTGCTGAATTCGCGCTGTAGCAGGCCGGGGCAAAATGCAGAATCGGGAAGGATCAGCGCGATCGCATTAACGATTTGGCGGAACTTTCGCTTTATCGTCTCTCATCATGCGCAAATTCGCCGCCCTTGTCGAAAATTTTGTCCGCGACCAACGGGGCGCGACGGCAATCGAGTACACCTTCATCGCCGCGTTGATGTCCGTCGCGACGATCGCGGCCATGCGCCAGATCGGCCTCAGCGTGAACGATTTGACCAGCGGCGTGATGGCTGGCCTCAAATAAATCGCGCCGCCACCAGCGTCCGTCGGCTCGCGCCGTTATTCCGCCGCCGCCTTGAAGCTCGCCAGATTGTCCAGCGACTGGATGATGTGCTCGGCCAGCGCATTCGACAGCACCGACGGGTCGAACCGCGTCCGCAGCAGACCGATCTTGCATGAGGGCAGCGCCGCATAACCCTCGGACGGCCCCAGGATCCGCATGCCGGGCCTGACCGCGCTTTCCGGTAGCACCGAGACGGCGAGCCCCGCGATCACGGCCGCGCCGACCGCAGTCGAGTTCCAGCTCGCATAAAGCACGCGGAAACGCCTCCCCTTGCTCTCGAGCGAATCGACCGCCGCCTGGCGCCAGTTGCAGTTGGGCCGGCCCAGCGCCAGCGGCAGCGGGTCTTCCTCATGCACGGCATGGCGCGCCGAAGTCACCCAGAGCAAGGGCTCGATCCGGATGATCTCGCCCTGCCCGCGGCTTTCGACATGGGTGATGATGGCCAGGTCGATGTCGCCGGTGGCGATCCGTTCGGCCAGCATCGGCGTCGGCTCGCAAACGACCGTTACTTCGGCACGCGGGTTGGAGCGGGCGAAGCGGGCGAGAATCTCCGGCAGATAGCGATCGGCATAATCATCGGGCACGCCGAGCCGGATGCGCCCCTTGAGGTCGGCATCGGTGAAGCTAGCGACGCATTCGAGGTTGAGCCGCACGATCCGCCGCGCATAGTCGAGCAGCCTTTCGCCATCCTCGGTCAGCTTGGCGTGGCGCCCGTCACGGCCGAACAGCGGCCGGCCGACGCGTTCTTCCAGCCGCTTCATCTGCATCGAAACCGCCGACTGCGTCTTGAAGACGATCTCGGCGGCACGGGTAAACGAGCCGGTGTCGGCAATGGCGACGAAGGTCTTCAACTGGTCGGCGTCGAGCACATGCGCCATGGCGGCCTCTTGCGATCGGATCATCAATATTCGTGGCGTCAGGCATCATAAGCATTCGTTTGGCTGATGACCAGCGCAAAGCTATCGTCTCGGCAGTCTCCAGTCCCTGCCAGCGGCGCGTCCAGGCAGGGTCGGGGGATGCCCCGTCGCTTTTGATCCACAGGAGGCCGTCATGCTGCTCATGACCATCGCCACGAAGTCGCTCTCGTCCGTTTCGGCCGGTGCCACGCGCGTTGCGACCCGTGGATCGGCCGCCATCGTGTCCCTCGCGAAAGCCCTGATCCACCGCCGCGAAGTCTTGCGCCTCGGCGAACTCGACGAGCGCGGTCTCAAGGATATCGGCCTCGTCCGCTCCGATCTCGATGGCGCGCTCGCCGTCTCCTGGCGGTCCGATCCATCCGTCATCCTGGCGCAGCGGTCGAGCGCGAGGTCCGGCGTCGCCGCGCTTCGCAGGCAGGCCGCGCTTCACCACGCAGAACTGCATCCGACCGCGCAGTCCCCTGCGGTGCAGCCCGTCGAGGCCATCCGCCAGTCAGCCCAGCCGCTGGCCGCGCAGGCCCTTAGCGCCATTCCGGTTGCGTGCAGCGCCTGACCCCTTGGGGCTGCACGTTCCTCAGGGCGGGAGCTTCGTGCTTCCGCCCTTTTTTATGCGCGGTCACCCCTCAGCGTCTGGCCTGCCCGCCGAACATCGTGTCGAAGATCGATTTCATCGCCTGCTGATGGCTGTCCTGCACCTGTCGGCCGGTCTCGAACATCTGGTTGAGCGCATCGAGCCCGATCGCGCCGGGCCCGGACTGAGCGGTCGAGGGCGCGTCGTCCGCTGCGCGTTCCGCCGTCGCGCGCGGGGAAGGCGCCGCGCGGGGCTCTGGCTCGGCTGGCGGCGCTGACGCGCCACCCAGCATTCCGCTCAGGATCTGGCCGAGCATGCCGCCCATCTGGTCCATGCCCATCTGCCCGCCCGGCATCTGACCGCCGCCGAAGGGACCGCCGCCTTGCGTCTGGGCCCCGGTCGGCGCCTGGGCGTTGCCGAACATTCCGCCGAGGATCGCTTCGAACGGGTTGGCCGGCGGGGCCGGCTGCGGGGGTGGCGCCGGCTGCATCCCGGGCATCTGGCCGCGCATCATCTCGGAAAACTGCCCGAGGATGCCGCCCATGCCCTGGCTGTTCATCGATTTGAACAGCCCGCCCATCACCATCGAGGCGATGATCGGCAGCATCTGCTTGAGCACGGCCTGACCGACGCCGCTCGTCGCCGCAGCCTGCGCCGCGACCGCGTTGCTGACGTCCTTGGAGCCGAAGATCTGGCTGAGGACATCGTTTCCGGCGCTCGTGGCATTGTCGGGAATGCCGTTGCCATTGGCATCGAAGATGCGGCCGAAGGGCTGGGCCGTCATCATCTGCGCCAGCGAGCCGAAGGAATAAGGGTCCGTCGTCTGGCGCTGCAGCCCCATCGAGAACGCCGGCAGCAGCGCCTCAATCGCGGCCTGCGTCTGCTGGGGGCTGAGACCGTATTGCTGCGACAGGTTCTGCATCGCCTGGCCGTTCTGGGCCTGCTGCATCATCTGGAACAGGTTCATCATGGCTTAGCCTCCCGCGGCCGCGCGGTCTGACGCCGCCTGCCGCGAGACGATAGCAGCGTCGGGGGGCGAGGCAAGCGGGGCGCGACGAGCGGCTGCGCGCTCCAGCCGCGCAATGCCGCGATAGGCGAAGACCAGCGCCAGCACGCCGAAGGCGACCGCGCCCAGCGCCGAGCCGACGAGCGCCCCCTGCGGACCCGCGTACTGCGCGCCGAGCCAGGCCAGCGGCATCGTCCCCAGCGTCGCTCGGCCCCAGCTGAACAGCGTCGACTGGAACGGCATGCCAAGATTGTTGAAGGCGGCATTGGCGACGAAGAGCAGACCGACGAACAGCCACATCGGCCCGGCGATCAGGCAGAAGAACATCACCAGTTCGCGCGTCAGCCCGGTCGCGTCAAAGGCATCGACGATCGGGCCGCGCGCCAGCGCCAGCGCCAGCCCCGACACCACGACGCAGCCGATCGCAAACACCGCCGAAGCGGTCAGCCCGTTTTTCATCCGGTCGAACCGGCCCGCACCCCAGTTCTGGGCCAGGATCGGACCGACCGCGCCAGTCAGCGCAAACAGCACGCCGAAGGCCACCGGCACGAGCCGGTCCATGATGGCCAGCGCCGCCACAGCCGCATCGCCGAACCGCGCGAAGATGCTGGCAAAGACGGCGTTGGCGATCGGGTTCGACAGATTGGTCAGGATCGCCGGCCCTGCGATCGTCATGGCCGCACCGGTATCGCCCCTCAGCCCGGCCGGGCTTGGCCGGGCGATCATGTCGTGGACCCGGACCGCGCCATGAAGGCCCGTTGCAACGATGATGACGCGCGATACCACGATCGCCCAGGCCGCGCCGTCTGGCCCCAGGCCAGCCCAGAAGATCAGCAGCGGATCGAGCCCGGCCGTGACGATGCCGCCGCCCAGCGTCACGAACATGGCGCGTCGCGCATCGCCGACGGCACGCAGGACGCCCGACAATCCCATGCCCACCGCCATCAGGACATTGGAGGGCAGGACGATCCAGAGGAAGGACAGCGCGACCCGGTAGGATTCGTCATGCGCTCCGAGCAGGCGCAGGAGCCAGGGCAGGCAGGGCAGCGCGATGGCGGTCAGCACGACGGCGGCGATTGCCATCAGCGTCATCGTCGAGCCGGCGATCCGCCGTGCGCCGGGCCGGTCGCCGGCGCCCAGCGCGCGTGCGGTCAGGGCCGAAACCGCGATCATCAGCCCGATATTGATCGAGATCATCAGGTAGAGCACGATCGTGGCGAAGCCGACGCCGGCCGTGGCCTCCGGGCGGCCGAGCCAGGACACGTAGAGCAGCGACAGAAGATCGACCACGAAGATCGCCATCAGGCCGATCGCGCCCGTGCCCGTCATCACCGCGACGTGGCGCATCAGCGAGCCGCTGACGAAGGCGGCCTGTCTGGGACGGGCAGTCTTCGGATCGAGGGTTGCGCTCACCGTTCGGGCTCGCCGACACCGCCGACCGCGACCTCCGCCCCGCCATCCTCGATCACCTCCTGCGTCTCCGCCGTCAGCGCCTTCGATTTCGCCTTGGGCGCCACCAGCGGTTCGGGCGAGACACGCGGCACCTTGTTGATGCCGGCCGCGATGCCTTCATGGAACTGGATCTCCATGCGCTGCGCGTCGCGGTCGCGTACGTTCTCGATGACAAGGCTGGCCTCGTCATAGCTCAATCCCAGCCCCTCCAGCGTCACGCGACCGAAGCCCAGCGCCGATTCGAAGGTCTCGCGCATCTGGAAATCGACATCGGCCTTCATCAACTCGATGGCGTGGACGCGGTCATAGGCGCGCGCATGCAGCCGCGCCTGCGCGAATTCGGCCTTGGCCATCTCCACGATCCGGGATGCCGCATGCCGATCGTCGATGCACACGCAGATGATGCGCGCCTTGCCGGCGCCGGCCGCGCGCAGCACGTCGAGGCGCGTGCCGTCGCCATAATAGATCTTGAAGCCGAACTTGGCCGCCGAGCGGATGCGCTCGACATCGGAATCGATCACGGTGACGTCGATATGCTGCAGCAGCAGCGCCTGCGTCACCACCTGGCCGAAGCGGCCGAAGCCGATGACGACGACCGAGGCTTGGCCCGCGCCCTCGAACGTCTCGTCGATCGTCTCGCGCGTGTCGCGCGACAAGAGCCAGCCATCGATCAGCTTGGCGAGGACCGGCCCGATCAGCATCGACAGCGCCGCGAGCGCGGTCACGATCGCCCCTTGCGACGCGTTGAGCAGGCCCAGCGACACGCCCAGCGGCAACAGCACGAAGGCGAATTCGCCCGCCGGCGAGAGCAGGGCCCCGGCCCGGATCGCCTCCGTGGTGGAGGAGCAGGAGGCGCGCAGGATCGCCGCCGCGATCGCGATCTTGAACAGCACCAGCAGCGGCGCCGCGATGGCGAGCAGGAGCGCGTTGTCGAGCACCAGCCGCAGATCGAGCGACATCCCCACCGCCATGAAGAACAGGCCGAGCAGCACCCCGCGGAATGGCTCGATATCGGCCTCGAGCTCATGGCGGAAATGTGATTCGGCCAGCAGCACTCCGGCGAGGAACGCCCCCATCGCCATGGACAACCCGACATGCTCCATCAGCAGGGCGGCGCCGAGCACCACCAGCAGGGCGGCTGCCGTCATGACCTCCTTGGCGCCGGCCTTTGCGAGCAGATGGAAGAACGGGTTCAGCACATAGCGGCCCGCCAGCACGATCGCGATCAGCGCCAGGATTGCCAGGCCGATCCCCGTCAGGGCCTGCCCCGTGCCGCCGCTGGCCGCCCCCGTGGTCGCCAGCAGCGGCAGCACGGCCAGCGCCGGCGCGATCGAGATGTCCTGGAACAGCAGGATCGAGAAGGTCCGCCTCCCATAGGTTTCGTGCCCGTCGCCGCGCTCTTCCAGCACCTGCAGGGCGATCGAGGTGGCAGACAGGGCGAGCGCCAGCCCGACCGCGACCGCCCCGCCGACCGATAGGCCCAGCCACCAGGCCACAGCGCCGATCGCGAGCGCGCTCAGCGCCATCTGCGAGAGGCCGGCACCGAGAATGTCCTTGCGCATCGAATAGAGCCGCGACGGCTGCAGTTCGAGGCCGACCAGAAACAGCAGCAGCACGACACCGATCTCGGCCGTGCCGCGAATCGCGTCCGGGTCGGCGATCAGCGCCAGCACCGAGGGCCCGATGATGATGCCCGCCGCCAGATAGCCCAGCACGGCCGATTGCCCGAGCTTTCGGAACAGGGGCACGGCGATGACCGCCCCGGCACAGAAGGTCAGGATCGGCGGCAGATAGCTGGTGTGGGATGCGTCGGCCATGGGCAATCCACCGCAATGATGAAGGGCGTGTCAGCGATAACGCTGACGACAGAGGTCCTATCTAGGACGTGCCGCCCGATGATGCGACGCCCTGAACGTAGATGGATCATGCGGGGCTCGCTGGTGCATGCCAGTACTAGCCAAGCGTGGGTTGATGAGATTGCGCTTTCGCCGTCAGCTCGATGCCGAGCGCTTTCATGACGGCAATCGTGGTTTTAAGGGTCGGATTGCCGTTCTCGCTGAACGAGCGATAGAGCTGTTCGCGCGACAGCCCCGTTTCGTTCGCGATCTGCGTCATGCCTTTGGCGCGCGCAACGACGCCAAGGGCGTGAGCGATATAGCTGGCATCTTCCGACGCGAACGCCTCCACCATAAAGGCTGCGATCGCCTCATCGGAAGTCAGTCCCTCGGCCGGGTCAAAGATTGTCAGCTTTTCGGCCACTTTACTCACTCCATTCTTTCGACAGACGTTTCGCCATCTTGATATCCCGCTCTTGGGTGCTCTTGTCGCCGCCGCAGAGCAGCACGACGATGGTGTCGCCGCGCTTCTGGAAATACACGCGGTAACCGGGGCCATGATGGATACGCAATTCGCTGATTCCTTCGCCCACAGGCTCGACATCCCCCGCATGTCCAAAGGCCAGCCTGTCGAGCCGCGCGAAAATCACGGCCCGGGCGCGAACGTCTTTCAGACGCATCCACCATTTCCGGAATGTTTCCGTTTGCCGCAGTTCGATCATGTCTTGATGTAGTTTAAAAACGACATTTCGTCAATGAAAGTGAACGTGGTCATACCGGCCCGCGGCACCGCACTTTCTTGACATCCCCGCCCCGACACCGAAAGAAGACGCCACGCTCACCGGATCGTTTTTGTGACCAAGCCGCCGCTCGATATCCTGCTCTGCGCGCCGCGTGGCTTCTGCGCCGGCGTCGTGCGCGCCATCGACGCGGTCGAGAAGGCGCTGATCCTGCATGGCGCGCCGGTCTATGTCCGCCATGAGATCGTCCACAACAAATACGTCGTCGAATCGCTGAAGCGGAAGGGCGCGGTCTTCGTCGCCGAGCTCTCGCAAGTGCCCGATGCGACGCGGCCGGTGATCTTCTCCGCCCATGGCGTCGCGAAATCGGTTCCCGCCGAGGCCGAGGCGCGAAGGCTCTTCGCCATCGACGCGACCTGCCCGCTGGTCACAAAGGTCCATCGCGAGGCCGAGGTCCACCACAAGCGCGGGCGCCATATCCTGCTCGTCGGCCATGCCGGCCATCCCGAGGTGATCGGCACCATGGGACAATTGCCGCCGGGCGCGATCACCCTGATCGAGACGCTCGACGACGTCGCCACGCTTCAGCCGCCGGCCGGCTCGCCTTTGGCCTATGTCACCCAGACGACGCTCTCGGTCGACGACACCCGCGGCATCGTCGAGGCCTTGCAGGCGCGCTTCCCGGAGCTGATCGCGCCGCACAAGGAAGACATCTGCTATGCCACGACCAACCGCCAGGAGGCGGTCAAGCGCGTCGCGCCGCTGGTCGATGCGCTGATCGTCGTCGGCTCGCCGAATTCCTCGAACTCCCAGCGCCTGCGCGAGGTGGCCGAGCGCGCCGGCTGCCCGGTCGCCCGCCTCGTGCTGCGCACCGACGAGATCGACTGGGACGCATTCGGCGCCATCTCCAGCCTTGGCATCACGGCCGGCGCCAGCGCGCCCGAGGTGCTGGTCGAGGAAATTATCGACGCGTTTGCGCAGCGCTATGAGGTCCGCGTCGAGACGGTTTCGACCGCTGACGAAAACGTTTTTTTCCCGCTGCCGCGCGCGTTGCGCGACGCTCCGGCCGCGGCCGAGTGAGCGGCTCCTTCAGAAAGCGATCCCTTGGCCGTCTACACCGAAGTCCCCGATGACGAACTGGCGGCGTTCGTCGCGCGCTATGGCATTGGCGATCTGCTCTCCGCCAAGGGCATCGCCGAGGGCGTCGAGAACTCGAATTTCCTGCTGCACACGACGCAGGGCTTCTACATCCTGACGCTCTACGAAAAGCGTGTGAACCCCGACGACCTGCCGTTCTTCCTCGGCCTGATGCAGCATCTGGCGGCGCGCGGGTTGATCTGCCCGCAGCCGGTCAGCGACAGCCGCGGCGAGATGCTGGGCCGCCTAGCCGGACGGCCGGCCGCGATCGTGACCTTCCTCGACGGGCTCTCGGTGCGCCGCCCGACGGCGACCCACTGCCAGGAACTCGGGCGCGGGCTCGCCCTGCTGCATCAGGCCGGCGCCGATTTCGCAATGGAGCGGGTCAATGCGCTCTCGGTGCCGGGCTGGCGCCCGCTCGCGCAGCAGGCGGGGCCGGCTGCCGACACGGTCTCGGCGGGGCTCGCCGCCCGCGTTGCGGCCGAGATCGCGGTGCATGAGGCCAGCTGGCCGCAAGACCTGCCGCGCGGCGTCATCCATGCCGATCTCTTCCCCAACAACGTGTTTTTCCTCAACAACGCGCTCTCGGGGCTGATCGATTTCTATTTTGCCTGCACCGACGCCTACGCCTACGACCTCGCCATCTGTCTCAACTCCTGGTGCTTCGAGGCCGACGCGTCCTTCAACCTGACCAAGGGCCAGGCCATGCTGGCGGGCTATGAGAGCGTGCGGCCGCTGACGCAAGCCGAGGTAGAGGCCCTGCCGCAGCTCTGCCGCGGCTCGGCGCTGCGCTTCCTGCTGACGAGGCTGGCCGATTGGCTCAACGTCCCGCCGGGCGCGCTGGTCAAGCCGCTCGATCCGCTCGAATACGATCGCAAGCTCGCCTTCCACCAACGCGTCGCCGATGCGCGCGATTACGGGCTGCGGCGATGAGCGAGACGGCGATGAACGACGTGATCGAAATCTGGACGGACGGCGCCTGCTCCGGAAACCCGGGTCCCGGCGGCTGGGGGGCGATCCTGTCCTATAAGGGCACGCAGAAGGAGCTCTCCGGCGGCGAGGCGATGACGACCAACAACCGCATGGAGCTGATGGGTGCGATTTCGGCGCTGGAATCGCTGACGCGGCCCTGCACGGTCGCGCTGCACACCGACAGCCAGTATCTGCGCCAGGGCATCACGGCCTGGATTCATGGCTGGAAGAAGAACGGCTGGAAGACCGCCGATCGCAAGCCGGTCAAGAATGAGGAGCTCTGGAAGCGCCTCGACGCCGCGCTTGGCCGCCACAAGATCGAGTGGAAATGGGTCAAGGGCCATGCCGGCAACGAAATGAACGAGCGCGCCGACGTCCTGGCGCGCGACGGCATGGCGCCGTTCAAGCCGGGGCGCTGATAGGGCGGCCCGTTGGGGCGCTCGCCCGGCCAGGCTCAGACAGACGCGAAGGCCTCGGTCGCGAGCGGCGCGTCGTCCCGGTCGGCAGCCAGCATGTGCCGCAGGCTCACGACGGTTCCGGGCTTCGCGTCGGTGACGGTGATGTCGGCCTCAAGCTGCTGGGCCAGCGCCCTGACGATGCTCGTCCCCAGCCCTCCCTTGGCGTCGTCGGCTGCTTTGGACATGCCGACCCCGTCATCGACGACATCGAGCGTCCAGGAGGTCTCGTCCGCGCGATAGATCACCTTGATCGTGCCGCCGCGATCGCCCGGAAAGGCGTGCTTCAGGGCGTTGATCACCAGCTCGGTGACGACCAATCCGAGGCTGATCGACATATCCGCATCCACGGTGCTGTCGTCGATCTCGGTCTCGAGCGTCAGCAGCGCCTGATCGGGGATCATCGAAGCCGCGATGCTGCGACAGAGATTGGTCAGATAGGCCCTGAGCGGAACCTGCCCGAGCTGGGATGTCGCCAATTGCTGCTGCAGGGACGCGATCGACATGACGCGGTTGTGAGCGTCCCGGAGATGGCCCCGGCTCTCCTCGGACTGCACCTTGCGCGCGCTCTGCATCAGGATGCTGGCGATGATCTGCAGGCTGTTGGCGACCCGGTGCTGCAATTCCTGCAGGAGGATGGCCTTTTCGCGCAGAAGCTCGTCCTTCTGCCTCTCGCTCCGGCGGGCGTCGGTGACGTCGCTGACCGAGAGCAGCAGGCGGCCCTGGCCGGCTTCCCCGTAGTCGAGCTTATGCGCGTTGACGATCAGGCGCCGCGGATTGCCCGTGCCATGCAATGTCATCTCATAGGCTTCGACGGCGGCAAGGCCGTCAGCAGTCGCCCGCAGCAGCGAGACCAGCTGCGGCACGTTCCATTCGCCCGCTCCGATCGCGCTCAGATGTTGCCCCTCCATGCTGGCGGGATCGAGCTCGAAGGTCCGACAAAACGAACGGCTTGCCACGATGATGGCGAGATCGGAATCGAGCAGCAACAGTGGAGCGTCTGAGGTCGAGATCACCGCGAGTGCCAGTCCAAGTGAAAGCTCGGGCGGGGTTCCGGTTGATGAGGGGGCCATGACTGGCCTTTTTGACTGCCGTGAGCCTTCGGAGTGAAAGCGGGAATCCACAGGTCTCACTGCGGATATCGACCGCTCTGATGGGCGGTCCGTCTCCTCGTGGCGGCATCCTAGCATGCCTTCGCGCCAAGCGCGGGACTATCGCACCGCCAGGTTGTCTTTTGATTCAGATCAAAGGGGGGCGGTCGTGCCGGCGATGAACCACCGTCCAGGCCTGAGGCGAGCCGATCCGCTCCCGTCAGCCCAGGGGCTGGCGATAGACGATGAAGCCCGACTTGTCGGCGACCTTGTCATAGAGCGCGCGCGCCTCGACATTGCTCTCATGCGTCTGCCAGTAGACGCGAAAGCAGCCCTTCGCCTGCGCCATCTGCCTGACCGCCTCGATCAGCGCGCGACCCGCACCGGTGCCGCGCGCTTCGGGGGCTGTGAACAGATCCTGCAGATAGCAGATGTCCCGCGTGTTCCAGGTCGAGCGATGGACCACCCAATGGACGATGCCGATCAGCCGGCCGTCGCGCTGCGCAACGAAGCCGCCCATCGGCTCGGTGCCGCCGGTCAGCCGCGCGAAGGTGGCCTCGGTGATGTCGGGGGTAAGCGTGGCCTTGTAGAAGGTCAGGTAGCCCTGCCAGAGCGGCTCCCAGGCCGCGCGGTCGGTGACGGCGAGGGTACGGATGGTGATGGACGACATGGCGGGCTCCAGTGGCTGGCAGTCACGCTAGCGCCAGGTCCGCCGCCTGTCTCATGACAAGGCGATATCACACCGATCAAGCAGGTCGAACGCCGCATGAAAAAGCCCGCATCGTCCCTCGGACAACGCGGGCCAGAACGAAAGCGCCGGCGCTCAGAGTTTCTCGAGCAGCGCCACGGCGCCGGAGATATCGGCCTTGCCCGGGCCGTCCTCGACATTGAGCGCGCTCACCACGCCGTCCTCGACGATCATCGAATAGCGCTGCGAGCGCGTGCCCAGGCCGAAGCCCGTGCCGTCGAGCGAAAGACCGATCTCCCTGGCGAAATCGGCATTGCCGTCCGACAGGAACTCGATCACGCCTTCGCCGCCGGTCGCCTTGGCCCAGGCGTCCATGACGAAGACGTCATTGGTGCTGGTGACCATGATCGCATCGACGCCCTTGGCCTTGATGTCGGCGGCCTTCTCGATGAAGCCCGGCAGGTGGTTCTTGTGGCAGGTCGGCGTGAAGGCGCCGGGAACGGCGAAGAGCACGACCTTCTTGCCCTTGAACAGATCGTCCGTGGTCTTGGCCGCCGGGCCCTCGCCGGTCATGACCCGGAACGTCGCCTGCGGAAGCTTGTCGCCCACCTTGATGGTCATCGCGCCTGTTCTCCGTGAATGCCTGCGGCAGCCTGCCGCTCGGCACAGGGATTAGGGCTTGGCGGCGGGGATGTCGAGATCGAGCCGCGTTTCGATCGCCGAGGGTCTGCCGCGAACGGTGATGATGAAGGGCACCGGCCCGGCCGAGCCCTTGGGCCGGTCGACGATCCGCAGCAGCGCGACCGTCAAGCCGTCGGCCTGGCGGCTCAGGGTCGGCTTGCCGAAGGACCACATGCCGGCGCCTTCGATGAAGACGTCCTGGACCGTGCCGTCGGCCGGGGCCTGCAGCACGAGCCGCAAGCCCGGCTCGATCGCGCCCTCGTCGAGCTTGGCCTCCAGCACCGCGATCTTGTCCTTCTGCGGCCCGAGCTTGACCGGCGCGGGCACGCGTGCCTCGAAGGACTCCAGCCGGGGCGACGTCACCGCTGTCACCCCCGGCTCCAGCCAGAGCCTCGCCTCGCCCTTGACGGGAACGCAGATCTTCTCGCAGACGGCATAGTCGAGCTTCAGCACGAGCATGACCGGCTTGCCCGGGTCCGTCGGCTGCACCGAGACCGGAATCACCACCTCGCCGACATAGCCCAGCGAATGGCCGGTCGCGTCCTGGAAACGCTCGGGCGCCGGCCAGCGCACGTCGAGCCCACCGATATTGGTCGATCCGCTCCAGTCGAACACCGGTGGCACGCCGAAATCGCCGGGGCTGCGCCAATAGGTCTTGTAGCCGGGCGCCATGACGATCTCGACGCCGACGCGCTGCTTGCCCGATGCGGCGGTGGCGCCGGCGATCAGCCTCAGTGACGAATGGATGCCCTTCGACCAGGGCGACATGGCCGCGTCCTGCGCATGAGCAGGCGCAGCCAGCACCGCCGCGACCAGGACCAGGAGGGACAGAATGCGTTTCACGACCGAGATTTAGGATGCACGGCCTGAAATTGCGACCAAAACCAGCGCCGCTATCGCAACAATCGCGTGATCGCTTGCTGAGGCGGTCGCAGGGGGAGCGATCGTGAATTTCCACCGCCGCCCCCTGTTCCCAGCGCGGGGCAAAGTGCTCTAGCATGGCGGCATGAAAATCGGCTCAAATCAGCGTATCAGTGGCCGCAGCTATCTCGACGGGCAGTGCCTGATCGCGATGCCCGGCATGGCCGACACACGCTTCAGCCGCAGCGTCGTCTATGTCTGCGCCCATTCCGAGGATGGCGCGATGGGCATCATCGTCAATAAGCCGGCGGCCGATACGCGCTTCCCCGATCTCCTCGTCCAGCTCGACGTTATCCCGTCCGAGGAGCTGATCCGCCTGCCGAGCCAGGCCGAGCGCCTGCAGGTGCTGCGCGGCGGGCCGGTCGAGACCAAGCGCGGCTTCGTGCTGCACACGGCCGATTTTTTCCTCGAATCGGCGACGCTGCCGATCGACGACGGCATCTGCCTGACCGCGACGCTCGACATCCTCAGGGCCATCGCCATCGGCAGCGGGCCGGAGAACGCCGTTCTGGCGCTGGGCTATGCCGGCTGGGGTGCGGGCCAGCTCGAATCCGAGATCCAGGCCAATGGCTGGCTGCATTGCGCGGCCGACGCGGCTCTCCTCTTCGACGACGGCATCGAGACGAAATATACCCGCGCGCTGGGCAAGATCGGCATCGACCCCGCCTTCCTGTCGAGCCAGGCGGGACATGCCTGAGGCTGAAGAGATATGAACGGCTGGCTGATTGCTTCCACCGATCTGAGACCCTCGCCGTCATTCCGGGCGAGCGCGGCGAAGACCCGGAATCCATCATAGAGCCCAGACGACCAAGCGACCGCGCTACGATGGATTCCGGAGCTGCGGCGCTTCGCGCCTTGTCGGGAATGACGGGGCGTTCGAACGATAGGGCGCCAAACCGTTCTGATGGTTGATCAATGCATCCGGCGGCAGTCAGCTACGCCCGGTTGCTCGCACCAGAGCCCCGTGAATGCAGTCGGCAAACGGCCCGTATCGCCCGGCATGCGCGGCTTTCGACGCCTCCATCCAGCTCTCACGGACAAGGCGGGTGAGATCGATCGGGTGGCCGGCCTGTCGCGCCAAGGCTTCCAGATAGAGCGCCTGTGTCCTGCCATTCCCTTCGCGAAACGGATGGACGTAGTTGAGGTCGCCGATGACTTCGCCGGCCTTGTCGGCGAAAGCGCGAGCGGACAGGCCCTTGAGATATGCGGCCGCGACGATGCGCCTGTGAATATCGGCCATGCCGGTGGTGATGTACTGGCGGAACTGAAACTGGTTGCCGCCCTTGGCGATCTCGACGGTGCGAAGCTCGCCGGCCCAGTCGTAGACGTCCTGGAACAGGTGGCGATGGATCGCGCGGAGATGGGCGAGGTCGAAGGCGCCGAAGGGGATGCCTTGAGCTGCACGTTGAGAGGCCGCTCGTCGCTCGAAGCGATCAAGCAGTTCGGCATCGCGGAGATTAAGCTTGTTCTTGAGGACGACGAAATCCGGTGGATAACAATAGGCTTCGTCGCTCATTCGGCAGCGTCAGTGAAACGCGCCATGGTGGCCCGTTCGATAATGTGCGCGATCCGCCTTTCATGCGACCATCGCTCACGCTCGAACATTTCGAACATGGCGATATCCTCGGCATCCAGCGGATTGCTCTCGATCTCTTGCAGATGCATGGCTACCAGCCGCCGCTCGCGCGCGGACTCGGCATCGGCCTCTGTCAGTTGATCCGGCACGTGACCCATATCCGCATTCTACCAGATCAGGTGGCTGAGGGCCACTGACTCCGCGCCTGAGCGCCCGCTCAAGCCGCCTCGCTGGCACTCGCCGCCGCCGCGCCCATCAGCCTCCGCGCCTCGGCGGCGCTCATCGGCTGGCCGAAGATGTAGCCCTGCGCATATTGGCAGCCGAGCTGGTAGAGCTCGATGGCGTCCGACTCCGTCTCGGCGCCCTCCGCAACCACATCCATGCGCAGATCGGCCGCGAGCTGGACGATCGAGCGCAGGATCACCGGCGGCTTGCCGTTGCCCATCTGGCGCACGAAGCTCTGGTCGACCTTGATCGTATCGAAGGGGAAGCGCTGCAGGTAGGACAGCGAGGAATAGCCCGTGCCGAAATCGTCGAGCGATAGGCCGGCGCCGAGATCGCGGATGCGCGAGAGCATCTGCGCGGCATATTCCGGGTTCTCCATCACCAGGCTTTCGGTGATCTCGAGCTTCAGCGTGCCGGGCAGGATGCGCCGCCGCGCCAGCACGGTCTTCACATCATGCAGCAGATCGTGCCGCAGCAACTGCCGGCTGGAGACGTTGACGCTGGCGAAGATCGGCGGGTCGACTTCCAGCGCCGCCTGCCAGGCTTCGAGTTCGCGGGCCGTGCGGTCCATCACATAGACGCCGAGATCGACGATCAGCCCGGTCTCCTCGGCGATGGAGAGGAAATCCTGCGGCATCAGCCGCCCCTCGCGCGGATGGTCCCAGCGCACCAGCGCCTCGAAGCCGGCGATGGTGCGGTCTTCCAGCCGCACGATCGGCTGGTACATCACCTGGATCTCGCCGCGTTCGATCGCGCGCCGCAGATCGCTTTCGAGTGCCAGCCGGTCATTGCGGTCGGTCCGCATCGCCGGCACGAAGACCTCGATCTTGTTGCCGCCCTGGCGCTTGGCATGGGCCATGGCGAGTTCGGCATTCTTCAGCGCATCGTCCTTGCGCGCCGCCGGTGCCGGGTCGAACAGGGCCAGCCCCACCGAGGGCGTCAGCAGGATCTCGCGCTCGGCGAAGGTGATCGGGGTCGAGACGGCGCGGCGCACGAGTTCAGCCAGCGCCAGGATGCGCTCGGGGTCGCGCTCGGAGACCAGGATCATCGCGAAGGTGTCGCCGCCGATCCGGGCCAGCGTGTCCTGCGCCCGCAGCAGCCGGCCGAGGCGGCGCGCCAGCGTCAGCAGGATCGAATCCCCGGCCGAGAAGCCGACCGATTCATTGACCTGCTTGAACCGGTCGATGTCGATCACTAGCACGGTGGGACGGATGCTCTCATCGGCGCGGGTGAAGCCGAAGACGGCGATGAGCCTGTCCTGGAACAGCTTGCGGTTGGGCAGGCCGGTCAGATTGTCGTGGACGGCGTCATGCAGCATGCGCTCCTGCGCCGTGCGCTGCTCGGTGACGTCCGACAGCGTGCCGATGACGCGGATGACCTCGCCATCGGAGCCGATCACCGGGCGCGCCTTGAGGTTGAACCAGTGGTAATTGCCGCCGGCCGCCCGCAGGCGCAGATCGAGGCTGAGCTTGCCGCGCCGCTGCTCCAGCACGGCGTCGAGCGAGACGCGGTAGCGGTCGCGATCGGCGACATGCATGTGCTCGAACCAGCGCGAGGCCGAGCCCTCCAACGCGCCACGTGGCAGCCCCAGCAGCGTCTCGATCTGCGGCGAGACGAAGATCTTGTCGGCGCTGACATCCCAGTCGAAGACGAGGTCGCCCGAGCCCGACAGGGCCAGCGCCCGGCGCTCGGTATCCGAAACCAGCCCCTGCGACAGGCCGCTGCCGGCAAAGGCATGCTGGATCACGGTGAAGCCGATCAGCAGCACGATCAGCACCAGCCCGCCGAGCAGCGCCGGAGCCACGAGGTCACGCTGGAACTGCCCGGTGATCGTGAAGCCCGCCGCCGTGACCCAGACCGCCAGCAGGAACCAGGTCGGGATCAGCATCACGGCGCGTTCATAGCCATGCGTGGCCAGATGCAGGATCAGCACGAAACCGACCGCCGCCACCGCCGCAATCGAGATGCGCGCGATGCCAGACGCCATCGGCGCATCGAAGACGGCAAGCCCGACCAGCGCGGCGAGCCCCAGCATCCAGACGATGGTGACGTGGCTGTAGCGCACATGCCAGCGCGCCAGGTTGAGATAGGCGAACAGGAACACCAGCAGCGTCGCCGCCAGCACCACCTCGGCACCGGCGCGGTAGATCCGCTCGATCGCCGGCGTCAGCGGGAAGATGCGCTGGAAGAAGCCGAAATCCAGCCCGGCATAGGCGAGCACAGCCCAGGCCAACGCGGCGGCGGCGGGGAAGATCACCGCGCCCTTGACCACGAAGATGATCGTCAAAAACAGCGCCAGCAGTCCGGCGATCCCGATGATGATGCCCTTGTAGAGCGTCAGCCCGTTGGTCTTCTGGCGATAGGCTTCCTGCTCGTAGAGGTAGAGCTGCGGCAGGTTGGGCGATTTCAGCTCGGCGACGAAGGTCACCGTGGTGCCCGGGTCGAGCGTGATCAGGAAGACGTCGGCGTCGGGGCTAGCCTCCCGCTCGGGACTTAGGCCCTGGCTTGCGGTCACGGCCTCGATGCGGCTGTCGCCGAGATCGGGCCAGATCACGCCCGAGCCAATCAGCCGGTGGAACGGCGCAACCAGCAGCCGGTCGATCTGCTCGTCGGAATCATTGGTGAGCGCGAACACGATCCAGTCCGGCCGCGCGCCGGATTCGCGCGCCCTGACCGCAATGCGGCGCACGATGCCATCGGGGCCAGGCGCGGTCGAGATCTGGATGACGTCGCCGTCGGATCGGTTGCGTTCGACCACATTGGTCAGGTCGAGCACGGCGGCATCGACGGGCACGCGCACGGCCTCGACCGCGACTGCGGGGCCGGCCGCCGCGAGGACGAGCCAAAGCGCCAGCCCGACAAGGCTCAGGCCGAACCGGCTGACGCGGTCGGAGAGGCGCAACCTGCGCTCTGATCTGGGGCGGGAAATCATCATATCTTTATCGGCGTCAGTCCTATCGGCGGCACGTGGCAAGGGCAAGGCGCTGACCCGTCTCGCGGGGTGGCCATGCACCGTCCTTGAGTCACCGCGCCTCGCCGGGCAGCTTGTCGCTCGCCAGCGCCGCGTAGAGCAGATGGTCGGCCCAGGATCCGTTGATCCGCAGATAGGACCGCGCCACGCCCTCCGGCTGGAAGCCGACCCGCTCGAGCAGCCGGCGGGAGGGGGCGTTGTCGGGCAGGCAGGCCGCCTCGACCCGGTGCAGCGCCAGTTCCTGGAAGGAGAAGCGCAGCGCGCCACGCACCGCCTCGCTCATATGGCCCTTGCCGGCATGGCGCGCGCCCATCCAGTAACCCAGCGTGCAGGCCTGCGCGACACCGCGCCGGACGAGCCCAAGCGTCAGCCCGCCCAGCAGCGTTTCGGTGCGCGCGTCGAGGATGAACAGGGAATAGGCTTCGTCGGCGGCGATCTCGCGGGCGGCGCGCTTGACCCGCAGGCGAAACGAGGTTCGCGTCAGATCGTCCTCGTTCCAGGTCGGCTCCCAGGGCGTCAGGAAGCTTCGGCTCTCCATCCGCAGCACGGACCAGGCGGCATAGTCGCTGGCCTGCGGCGCGCGCAGAATCAGATGCTGGGTCCGGACCAGCGGGCGGCTCGGCGGCTCTGTCGAGAAGCGAAACAGCGCCATTGGCTAATCCGCCGATCGCGCCGCATGTTTTAGCCGCTTGGCCGGCGGCAGGCCCTGCAGGGGGCCGACCGCCGCGATCGTTGGCTGGTGGCCGAGCAGCGAACGCCCCGCCGCGCGGACATCCTCCAGCGTCACGGCATCGAGCCGTGCCGCCAGTTCCTCGCGCGGGATCGCCCGCCCGAACAGCAGCACCTGGCGGGCCATCTGCTCGAGCTTGCCGCCGGGGCTCTCCAGCGAGGCCAGCAGGCCGACCTTCATCTGGGCCCGGGCGCGGGCGACCTCCGCCTCGCTGGTGTCCTCCGCGGCCTGGCGCAGGCAGGAAAGCGCAACCTCGATCAATTCGCCGACATCCTCCGGCGCGGTGCCGGCACCGATGCCGAAGACGCCGCAATCCGAGAAGGGCCAGTGGAAGGCATCGACGGCATAGGCAAGCCCGCGCTTCTCGCGCACCTCCTGGAACAGCCGCGACGACAATCCGCCGCCCAGCACCGAGGAGAAAATCTGCAGCGGGTAATGCGCACCGTCCTTGAAGGCCTGGCCGGGGAAGCCGAGCACGAGATGAACCTGCTCCTCGTCACTGCCGATCCGGGCTTCGCCGCCGCGATACTCTCCGTCCTCGCGCAGTGGCTGCACGGCCGGGCTTGGCGGCAGCGCGGAGAGATGAATCTCGGCGAGCTTGACCAGTTCGTCATGGTCGACGGCACCAGAGGCCGCCAGCACCATGTTGCCGGCGTGGTAGTTGCGGGCGAGATAGGCGCGGATCGCATCGGGGGTGAAGCTCTTGACCGTCTTGGCGGTGCCGAGAATCGGCCGGCCCAGCGGCTGGTCGGGGAAGGCCGCCTGCAGGAAGCGGTCATAGACGAGATCGTCGGGCGTATCCTGCACGGCGCCGATCTCCTGCAGGATCACGCCCTTCTCGCGCTTCAGCTCCTCTTCGGTCAGCGAGGACGCGGTCAGGATGTCGGCCAGGATATCGACCGCCAGCGGCAGGTCGGAGCCGAGCACGCGGGCGGTGTAGCAGGTGTATTCCACCGAGGTCGCGGCATTGAGATCGCCGCCGACGCTCTCGATCTCCTCGGCGATCTGGAGCGCACTGCGCCGCGCCGTGCCCTTGAAAGCCATGTGCTCGAGCAGATGCGCCAGCCCGTGCTCGTGGGGCAGCTCGTCGCGCGAGCCCGAGCCGATCCAGATGCCCAGCGAGACCGTCGCCGCATGCGCCATGTGCTGCGAGACGACCCGCAGGCCCGATGGCAAAACGGTAAGCCCGACATCGGGATCATGCGCGCCGCGCACGCCGCTGGCGGCAACCTCTGCCGCCTCGGCGGGCCCCGTCGCGCTCATCTTCGCCTGCATCCCTGTTCTCGTTTTCACACTCATGCCGCCGCGCTCCGCACCGCCCGGGCCTTGGCCCGGACGAAGGCCTCAATGGCGTTCTGGTCGTTGGGCAGCGAGGAGAACCGCTCCTGCCGCTCCATCAGATCGGCGAGATGGACCGGCAAGGCCGGCGTCTCGCCGCTGGCGAGCTTGACCGCAGCCGGGAACTTGGCCGGGTGGGCGGTGCCGAGCACGACCATCGGCGTCGCCGGATCCTTGAGCAGCCCGCCGCGCGCCGCCACCACGCCGACTGCCGTATGCGGATCAAGCAGATAGCCGGCCTCCCGCCAGGTCCGGCCGATCTCGGCCGAGGTCGCCGCCTCGTCGATGCCGACGGCGTCGAACTCGGCGCGGATCGCTGCCAGCGGCCCCTCCGCGATCTCGAAGCGCCCTGATTGCTGCAGCGACTGCATCAGCCGGCGCACGGCGGCGCCGTCGCGGCCGTGTGCCTCGAACAGCAGCCGCTCGAAATTCGATGAGATCTGGATGTCCATCGAGGGCGAGGTCGTGGCATGCACGCCCTTCATCTCGTAGACGCCGGTGGCGAGCGTGCGCGCCAGGATGTCGTTGCTGTTGGTGCCGATCAGCAGGCGCTCGATCGGCAGCCCCATGCGCTTGGCGACATATCCGGCCAGCACATCGCCGAAATTTCCCGTCGGCACGGCAAACGACACCTTCCGGTCGGGCGCGCCCAGCGAGACGGCGGCGGTGAAATAATACACCACCTGCGCCGCGATGCGGGCCCAGTTGATCGAGTTCACGCCCGACAGGCCGATCTCGTCGCGGAAGGCATGGTGGTTGAACAACGCCTTCACCAGGTTCTGGCAATCGTCGAAGGTGCCATCGACCGCGACCGCATGGACGTTGTCGGCCTCGACCGTCGTCATCTGCCGGCGCTGCACGTCGGAGACGCGGCCCTGCGGGTAGAGGATGAAGATGTCCACCCGCTCCAGCCCCTTGAAGGCGTCAATCGCGGCGCCGCCGGTGTCACCGGAGGTCGCGCCGACGATGGTGGCGCGCTCGCCGCGCAGCTTCAGGACATGGTCCATCAGCCGCCCGAGCAGCTGCATCGCCACATCCTTGAAGGCGAGCGTCGGGCCGTGGAACAGCTCCAGCACGAAGAGATTGTCGCCGATCTGGTTCAGCGGGCAGACGGCCGGGTGCCGGAAGGTCGCATAGGCCTCCGCGATCATCGCAGACAGCGCCGACCCCTCGACATCGCCATCCGCCAGCGCGCCGATGACCCGCTCCGCCACCTGCGCATAGCTCTGGCCAGAAAAGCCGGCGATTTCGTCCGGCGTCAGCGCAGGCCAGCTCTCGGGCACATAAAGCCCGCCATCGCGGGCGAGCCCGGCGAGAAGCGCATCGGAGAAGGAGAGGGCGGGAGCCTCCCCGCGGGTCGAGATATGCAGCACGGCGTCTTGTCTCGGTGATCGGGGCAGGGCGTGATGGTGGGGAAGCTATAGGCCCGTGGGGCGGCGAGGGCAAAGCATTGAACACGGCTGAAGCCCATCAGTTCACGCGACGCAGGCTCAACCCACACCGTCATCCCGGCCTGCGCGGCTTCGCCGCTTGGCCCGGATGACGGCCGAAGGGATGACCCGCTCCATCCGCCTCAAACCGTCTCGCCTTTCCGCCGCCCCTGCCAGGCGAAGGCCACGAACACCCCGATCAGCGTCGCCGCCAGCCCGAACCAGGTCAGCGCATAGGAGAGGTGGTTGTCGGGAATACGCGCGATCAGCTCCTTGGCGTCGACGCCGGCCGGGGGCGTCAGCCCGTCGCCCTGGCGCTCGGCCTCAAGGTAAAAGGGGGCTGCCGGCCCGATGCCCAGCGAGGCGGCGATGGCGGCCGGATCGCGCGTGTAGAACTCGCGATTGGCGGGCAGGTCGTCCGGGGTGAAGGAGCCGCGGCCTTCTGGCGCGCGCAGGAAGCCGGTGACAGTCGCAGCGCCTGAGGCCGGCTTGATCTCGCCCAGCCTTCCCTCCGGCACGAAGCCGCGATTGACCAGGATGACGCCGCCATCGTCGAGCCTAAACCCCTGGAAGATCCAGCGGCCGAAACCCGAAAGCTGGCGGGTGCCGCGCTCGCCGGCGGCGATGGTGGTGCGGACCCCGGCGAAGGAGCCGTCGATGAAGCTGCCGCTTGCGCTGACCCGCGTCAGGTCGAGTGCGGCGGGGTCGAGCCGGGGCCAGTTCGCGGTGGCCGGCATCGCGGCGGGCGCGCCGGCCGCCTGCGCGGCGAGCCGGTCGATGAAAACGCGCTTCTCGCTCATCCGCGCGATCTGCCAGGCGCCCAACGTGCACAGGATCGCGACGCCCAGAAGCGACAACAGCGCCGGCCAGAGCAGGCGCGGCCGGGTGTGCGGGGAGGGGGCGGTGATATCGCTCACGTGTCCAGCCTGCCTTCCTGCGCCTTGTTCACAAATTGCAGCGACACCGCGAGCCCCTTCATCGGGCGCAGCAGCGCAAGGCAGACGACCACCGCCAGCGGCAGCCAGATCGCCAGATGCAGCCAGATCGGTGGCTCATAGGCGATCTCGACATAGAGCGCCGCGCCCAGCACCGAAAATCCCGCGATCAGCATGATGAACACCGCTGGCCCATCGGCCGAATCCGCGAAGCTGAAATCGAGCCCGCAGGCCTCGCAGCGCGGCCGCACCTTGAGATAACCCTGAAACAGCTGGCCTTCGCCGCAGCGTGGGCAGCGGCCCTTCAGACCGGTCGCATAGGGCGAGGGCAGGCTGGGCTGGTCGTCGGCCATGGGCGGCCTCCTGAAATGCGAAAGGCGGCCGAGGCCGCCTTGGGTCGTCATTGCGAGAGCGGAGCGACGAAGCAATCCAGGGGGCGTGAAGCTCACGGCTCTGGATTGCTTCGCTACGCTCGCAATGACGCTGGTGACCGGATGCTCAGTGCGCGCCCGACGTTCACGCAGCCCAGACATAGATCGCGGCGAAGAGGAACAGCCAGACGACGTCGACGAAGTGCCAGTACCAGGCGGCGAATTCGAAGCCGAGATGCTGGTCCGGCTTGAAATGGCCGAGATAGGCCCGGTAGAGGCAGATCGCCAGGAAGATCGTGCCGATCACCACATGCGCGCCGTGGAAGCCGGTCGCCATGAAGAAGGTCGCGCCATAGATGTGGCCGGCGAAGGCGAAGGAGGCGTGGGAATACTCGTAGACCTGACAGATCGTGAACAGCACGCCCAGGATCACGGTCAGCCACAACGCCTGCTTGAGCCCGGCGCGGTCGTTATGGATCAGCGCGTGATGGGCCCAGGTCACGGTCGTGCCCGAGGTCAGCAGGATCAGCGTGTTGAGCAGCGGCAGGTGCCAGGGGTCGAAGGTCTGGATCCCGGTCGGGGGCCAGACGCCGCCGGTGAATTCCTTGCGGGTGTAGTTGATCGCCTCGCCGGCAAACAGGCTGGCGTCGAAAAAGGCCCAGAACCAGGCAACGAAGAACATCACCTCCGAGGCGATGAACATCAGCATGCCGTAGCGATGATGCATCTGCACGACGCGGGTGTGGTGGCCCTCATGCTCGGCCTCCCGCACCACATCCATCCACCAGGCGAGGAAGGTGTAGAGCACGCCGAGCGTGCCGATGCCGAAGACGAGCGGGCCGAGCTTCATGCCCCCCACTTCCATTGCCTTCATCCACATCACGGCGCCGGTCGCCATGATCGTCGCGCTGGCCGAGCCGACGAGCGGCCACGGGCTCGGATCGACGAGGTGGTAATCGTGGTTCTTGGTGTTGGCCCCGGCCATCGTGATCAGTCTCCGCGTAGGACGTTGCAGCGCCCGTGTCCGGCGCCGCTCTTTACAGGTTCGATTGGCCCGCGTCACCCTTGCCCGCGTTGCCGCGAGCGGGACCGGTGCCAGTCTGGACCACAGGCTGCCCCGACTTCGAGGGGAAATAGGTGTAGGACAGGGTCAGCGCCCTCAACCCGTCGAGGTCCCGCCGATCGGCGATCTCGGGGTCGATATAAAACACCACCGGAGCCTCGAGGCTCTCGCCGGGCTGCAGCGTATGCTCCGTGAAGCAGAAGCACTGGATCTTGACGAAGAAGGCGGCGCCCTTGTCGGGTGCGATGTTGTAGCTGGCGATGCCGGTCGTGGGCCGGTCGGTGCGGTTGGTGATCTTGTAGAACACCGTCTTGGTCTCGCCGACGCGAAGCACGATCTCCGGGCTCTCGGCCTCGAACTTCCAGCCGAGATTGGGCGCGACATTGGCATCGAAGCGCACCGACATCGTCCGGTCGAGGATCTTGGATGCCCCTGCCGTCCCGACCATAGGCGTGCCGCCAAAGCCGGTCGCGCGGCAGAACATGTCGTAGAGCGGCACGGCGGCGAAGGACAGCCCGGTCATGCCCATCACGACGCCGACGCAGATCAGCGCCGTGCGACCGAGATTTTTGGGCCTCGGCGACACTGGCGTAGCGTTGCGGGTGGGATTGGGAGACGTTTCCATCACAGCGGCCTGTTCAGGATAGCGGGGCCAGTCTTGACCAGCGTAACCACGAAAAAGAACACGACAAGCCCGGCGAGCACCAGCGCCAGCGCGACCGAACGACGCCTGCGCCGCGCCATGTCCTCGCCGGTGAAGGCGGCCGGCGCGACAGGTGGCTTGCGGGGTTCGGTCATCCGATCACCTTCGGCAGCGCCCACATCAGGCCAAGCCCATTCTCGACCAGCAGCACGGCAAACAGCCCGAACAGATACAGGATCGAGAAGCCGAACAGGCGGTAGCAGGCCTTGGTCGCCGCCTCGCCCTCGGTCGTCCGCCAGACTTGGATGGACAGCCAGACCATGACCAGCCCGGTCGCGACCGACACGACGAGATAGGCCAGGCCGGCGAAGCCCATCAGGGCGGGAAGCACGGCCACCGGCGCCATCGCCAGCGAGTAGGCAACGATCTGCCGGCGGGTGGAGGCCGGGCCGGCGGCATTGGGCATCATCGGGATGCCCGCGCGGCCGTAGTCGGCCGCCTTGACCAGAGCCAGCGCCCAGAAATGCGGCGGGGTCCACAGGAAGATGATCGCAAACAGCACGATCGAGTGGATGCCGAGATCGCCGGTGACGACCGCCTCGCCGATCATCGGCGGGAAGGCGCCGGCCGCACCGCCGATGACGATGTTCTGCGGCGTCCAGCGCTTCAGCCACATCGAGTAAACGACGGCATAGAAGAAGATCGTGAAGGCGAGCATGGCCGCCGACAGGAGGTTCGCGACGAGCCCCAGCACGACCACCGATCCGATCGACAGCGTCAGCCCGAAGGCCAGCGCCTCGGAGGGCAGAACGCGGCCCGCCGGGATCGGGCGCTTGGCCGTGCGGCTCATCAACTCATCGATGTCGGCATCGTACCACATGTTGAGGCAGCCGGACGCACCGGCCCCCACGGCGATCGCCAGCAGCGCGGCCAATGCGATCACGGGATGGACCGCCCCAGGTGCGGTGGCCATGCCGGCCATGGCCGTGATCACCACGAGCGACATGACCCGCGGCTTGAGCAGCGCAAAGAAATCGCGGGCCTCGCCGATCGAGGTCAGCGTGGCGCCGTCGGTGCGGGTTTCGAAGGCAGCAGACATCAGCGTGTTCGTTTCGATCCTTGCAGGCGCGCGACTGGCACCTCTCGGCCTCGTGCAGCGGCTGGTGCCGCCCGTCTCCGGAACGCCCCTTGGCAGGGCGCTCGGGGGAGGGGCGGCGGCGGGCCGGTGGGCCCGCCGCCAAAATCACGTTCAGTGGTCGGAGCCGGCGATGCGCGGCAATGTCTCGAACTGGTGGAAGGGCGGCGGCGAGGACAAGGTCCACTCCAGCGTGGTCGCGCCTTCGCCCCAGGGGTTGTCGCCGGCGAGCTCCTTGCGGGAGAACGCGACATAGAGGCCGTAGAAGAAGATCAGCAGACCGGCTGCGAAGATGTAGGAGCCGATCGACGACCAGAAATGCCAGCCCGCGAAGGCATCCGGATAGTCCACATAGTGACGCGGCATGCCGGCGAGCCCGAGGAAATGCTGCGGGAAGAACAGCAGGTTGGAGCCGAAGAACGCAACCCAGAAGTGCAGCTTTCCGATCCAGTCCGGGATCACATAGCCGCTCATCTTCGGGAACCAGTAGTAGAAGCCCGCGAAGATGCCGAACACGGCGCCCAGCGACAGGACGTAGTGGAAGTGCGCCACGACGTAATAGGTTGCGTGCAGTGAGCGGTCGACGCCGGCATTGGCCAGCACGACGCCGGTCACGCCGCCGACGGTGAACAGGAAGATGAAGCCGATCGCCCACACCATCGGCGCGGTGAAGCGGATCGAGCCGCCCCACATCGTCGCGATCCAGGAGAAGATCTTGATGCCGGTGGGCACTGCGATGACCATCGTCGCGAACACGAAATAGCGCTGCGTGTTGAGCGACAGGCCGGCGGTGTACATGTGGTGCGCCCACACAATGAAGCCGACGACACCGATCGCGACCATGGCATAGGCCATCCCGAGATAGCCGAAGATCGGCTTGCGCGAGAAGGTCGAGATGATGTGGCTGATGATGCCGAAAGCCGGCAGGATCATGATGTAGACTTCCGGGTGCCCGAAGAACCAGAACAAATGCTGGTACAGGACAGGATCGCCGCCGCCCGCCGGGTCATAGAAGGTCGTGCCGAAATTGCGGTCGGTCAGCAGCATGGTGATGGCGCCCGCCAGCACCGGCAGCGCCAGCAGCAGCAGGAAGGCCGTCACCAGCACGCCCCAGGCGAACAGAGGCATCTTGTGCATGGTCATGCCAGGTGCGCGCATGTTCAGGATGGTGGTGATGAAGTTGATCGCGCCCAGGATCGAGGCCGCGCCCGCCAGATGCAGCGCGAAGATGCCGAAATCGACAGCCGGCCCGGGATGCCCGGAGGATGAGAACGGCGGGTAGATCGTCCAGCCCGTGCCGACGCCCTGCGAGCCGGGCGCGCCCTCCATGAACATCGAGGTGATCAGAAGGACGAAGGCCGCGACCGTCAGCCAGAACGAGATGTTGTTCATGCGCGGAAAGGCCATGTCCGGCGCGCCGATCATCAGCGGGACGAACCAGTTGCCGAAACCGCCGATCACGGCGGGCATGACCATGAAGAAGATCATGATCAGACCATGGCCGGTGACGAAGACGTTGTAGCTCTGGCCGTTGGCGAAGATCTGCAGGCCGGGCTGCTGCAGTTCGATCCGCATCATGATCGACAGGAAGCCGCCGACCAGACCCGCGAAGATCGCGAAGATCAGGTAGAGCGTGCCGATGTCCTTGTGGTTGGTCGACATCAGCCAGCGCCGCCACCCGGTCGGGTGAGCGTGCTCGGCGTCGTGATGTCCGTGGGCGGGAGCGTGCGGAGCCGCTGTTGCCATCGCCTTGGTCTCCTCGTGCGAAATCGCTTCGCGACAATCAGTCAAATCAGGATCGCGGGCTCAGCCCGCATGATGGAAAGAAGCGTCACTCGCCTGCGACGGCGACCTTGTCTGCCGCGCCGCCGGCACGGGCGAATTTCTGCTTCGATTCAGCCAGCCAGGCGGTGTACCGCTCTTCGCTGACGACGCGGAAGGCGATCGGCATATAGGCATGGTTTTGCCCGCAGATGAACGAGCACTGGCCGTAGAAGATGCCTTCGCGGTCTGCCTTGAACCAGGTTTCATTCAGTCGGCCAGGAATGGCATCGATCTTGATGCCGAAGGACGGCACGGTGAACTTGTGGATGACGTCGGCTGCGGTCACCTGCACGCGGACCACCTTGCCGACCGGCACCACAGCCTCGTTGTCGACCGCCAGCAGGCGTGGAGCCTCGGCTTCGGTGATCGCCTTGGAGGCGATGGCTTCGCCACGCTGCTTCTCGTCGAGCATCAGCGAATCGAAGCCGAAAGCGCCGCCCTCCTGGGCGTATTCATAGGACCAGTACCACTGCTTGCCGGTCACCTTCATGGTGATGTCGGCCTGCGGGATTTCCAGTTGCAGCTTCAGCAGGCGGAAGGAGGGGATCGCGATCACGACCAGGATCAGCACCGGAACGATCGTCCAGGCCACCTCGAGCAATGCGTTATGCGTCGTCTTCGAAGGGGTCGGATTGGCCTTCTCGTTGAAGCGCCAGGCCACATAGAGCAGCAGCCCCAGCACGAAGATCGTGATCGCGAAGATGATCACGTTCAACCAGTCGCTAAACCACCGGATATAGGCGGCCACCTCGGTGACGGCGCCCTGGAGATTCAGCTGCCAGGGGCTCGGCATGCCGGTCCCGGCCAAGACGCTGTCGGGAAGAAGCGTCGTCGCGGCGACGGCAATGGCCGACGCGGCCACGGTGGCGAGAGTCCTGCGCAGAAATCGCATCGATCCGACTTAGCTCCTCATAACGCCCCGCATGGATGCCCGACAGTTCGCGTCGTGGGGACGCTCGCCGGCGGCTTCATTCATGCACGACCCTTGCAGCCGCGAGGCCGCCTTGCTCTTCGCGATTGCGATAAATCAAAGATCACGCTTGCGCCAGAGGGGCAATGCGAGCCGCCGACGCATCCCGTGCGGCATAATCACGCGAGATCGATCCGCATGCCGGGGCGATCGAGGTTCTTCGCCTTGACAGGGCGGAGTCTGCATGGTCCCAACGCTGATCTTATCAATGAGCAGAATGCAGGGCTTCCTTGGCACGTCCGGCATTCTGCCCGAATGCTCCTGTTCAACAGGGCGCAATTTGGTGTCGAGTCCGGCGAAGGCGCCGTGGTGTGGAGGAATCGCAACGATGGGTAAGATCATCGGACCTGTCTGGGCGACAGCCCTGACGCTGGCCGGGGCTGCCCTGGGCGTGAGCCCGGCGCTCGCGCAGGGCGCGGTCAAATCCACGCATGGCGACTGGCAGATGCGCTGCGAGGTTCCGCCCGGCGCCAAAACCGAGCAATGCGCGCTCGTCCAGAACGTCGCGGCCGAGGACAGGCCGAATCTGACGCTGCTGGTGATCGTGCTCAAGACAGCCGACCAGAAAAGCCGGCTGCTGCGCGTGGTCGCGCCGCTCGGCGTGCTTTTGCCATCGGGCCTCGGCCTCAAGATCGACGACAAGGACATCGGCCGCGCCGGTTTCGTGCGCTGCCTGACCACGGGCTGCGTCGCCGAGGTGGTGATGGACGACACGCTGCTCGGGCAGCTCAAAGGTGGCAAGAGCGCCACTTTCATCGTGTTTCAGACGCCGGAAGAGGGGGTGGGCGTGCCCGTCTCCCTGAACGGCTTTGGCCCCGGCGTGGAGACTTTGCCGTGAGTGATGCGCTTTTCCGTCGGCACAGCCTGCTGGCTTTGCCGCTTCTGTGTCTTGGCCTGGCCGGCTGCGGCTCGTCGGGTTCGTCGTCGGGCCAGCCGAGCGCGATGCAGACGCTCGGCAATGTCGTGATGTTCCAGTCGACGACACCGCCCCCGGCCGACCAGTTGCCGACGGATGAGGAAGACGAGCGGCTGATCTGCCCGGAAGTGATCATCGCCGATGGCGGCGCGGCCGTCCGCGCCCAGTCGGGGCCCGACAGCGGCAGCCTGCGTCATCAGATCTCGATCCTGAATGTCGCGCGCGAATGCACGCCGACCGGCAATGGCGGATTCCGGCTCAAGGTCGGGGTCGAAGGCCGCATCCTGCTCGGCCCCGCCGGCGGTCCTGGCACCTATGGCGCGACGCTGACGACGCTCGTGACCCGCGGCTCGACGCAGGTGGCCCGCCGCGCCGCCCGCGTCGGTGGCACCGTGGCCTCGGGCCAGGGCGGCACCGATTTCTCCCATGTCGAGGATGGCATCGTGGTCCCCGCGGGCCGTAGCGATGTCGAGATCATCGTCAGCCTCGGCAGCGGAGCGGCCACCCCCGCCCGCGCGCGCCGGCGCTGATCGACGGTCCTGACCGGGCGCCGCTGCAACAAGCCGCGGGCGTTGCCTGTTAAGAAGGCAGCGCCGCAATTGACTAAGCCGCGCCGTCTTGTATCTCTGCCTCCAGCCGCAACATCCCCGCGGGAGAGACTGGGACTGGTTTTGGCCAGACCCGGCGCCGAAGGCGCAACCGCCCCGGAAACGCTCAGGCAAACGGACCGCGTGGGAACTGGCACTCTGGAAAGCGGCGGGGGAAACTCCGTCCACCGACGGGTGTAACCTGTCCGGCGCAACGTCGCTGGCTCGGGGAAATCTCTCAGGTTCCAAGACAGAGGGGGCGCGTTCCGGACACAGCCGTCCGGGGCTTGCGCTTGTCTCTGGAAGGGGCCGTCGATGGATGCCGCTGTTGCCGATGCCGGGGTTATGCCCCAGGCGACTGTACTCAAGACTCCGCTCCATGCCCGCCATGTCGCGCTCGGCGCCCGCATGGTGCCCTTCGCCGGCTACGATATGCCGGTGCAGTATCCAACTGGCATTCTGACCGAGCACAACTGGACGCGCGAAAAGGCCGGCCTCTTCGACGTCTCGCATATGGGCCAGTGCTTCCTGGTCGGCCCCGATCACGAGACGGTCGCCCGCGCTCTTGAAGCCCTGATTCCCGCCGACATCGTCAATCTCGCGCCGGGCAAGCAGCGCTATTCGCAGCTTCTGAACGAGGACGGCGGCATCCTCGACGATCTGATGGTGACGCGCTCCATCGATCCAGACGAGGACGGCGCGCTCTATCTCGTGGTCAACGCCGCCTGCAAGACGCAAGACTACGCTCATATCGAGGCGCGGCTCCCGGCCAATGTCAGGCTGGTCAAGGCCGAGCACCGCGGCCTGATCGCGCTGCAGGGGCCTGCCGCAGAAGCGGCGCTGGCATCGATCGCGCCCGAAGCCCGCGAGATGGGCTTCATGACCTCGCGCACGATGAAGGTCGCCGGCATCAAGGCCAATGTCAGCCGCTCGGGCTATACCGGCGAGGACGGCTACGAGATCTCCGCCGCCGCCGGCAAGATCGGCGAGATCTGGGACACGCTGCTGCTCGACGCGACCGTCAAGCCGATCGGGCTCGGCGCGCGCGATTCGCTGCGGCTCGAAGCGGGCTTGTGCCTCTACGGCAACGACATCGACACCACCACCTCTCCGGTCGAGGCCGCGCTGACCTGGTCGATCCAGAAGCGCCGCCGCGAGGAAGGCGGCTTCCCCGGCGCCGAGCGAATCCAGCGCGAATTTGCAGACGGCGTCGCGCGCGTCCGCGTCGGTCTGCTCCCCGAAGGCCGCGCCCCGGCGCGCGAGGGCGCCGAGATCGCGACCCCCGAGGGCGAGATCGTCGGAAAGGTCACCTCCGGCGGCTTTGGCCCAACCCTGAACGCGCCCTGCGCCATGGGCTATGTCGCCAAGGCCTATTCAGCGCCTGGCACGCAGCTCCATCTGATCGTGCGCGGCAAGCCGTTGCCGGCGGTCGTGGCAGCGATGCCCTTCGTTCCCAACGGCTACAAGCGCTGAACCTCATCCCGTTTTCTGCTTCCGGAGACTGAACTCATGTCCGAGACCCGCTACACCAAGGACCACGAATACATCCGCGTCGAGGGAGACACCGGCACGGTCGGCATCACCGACTTCGCCCAGGGCCAGCTCGGCGACGTCGTCTTCGTCGAGCTGCCCAGCCTCGGAAAGACCGTCGCCAAGGGCGGCGAGGCGGCCGTGGTCGAGAGCGTCAAGGCTGCCTCGGAGGTCTATGCCCCCGTTTCAGGTGAGGTCGTCGAGGTCAACAGCGCGCTTGAAGCCGCGCCCGGTACGGTCAACGAGGACCCCTCCGGCAAGGGCTGGTTCCTCAAGCTCAAGCTCACCGACGTGGCCGAGCTCGAGGGCCTGATGGGCGAGGCCGAATACCAGAACTACCTCAAGACGCTGTGAGCAACAGCGGCGTCATCCTAGACAAGCGGCGAAGCCGCGCAGCTCCGGGATCCATCATAGAGCACCGTCGAGTCCTGTGATGGATCCCGGACGACCTTCGGTCGCCCAGGATGACGTCGTGGTCTGGCCGGCCTCATCGCCCATTGAACGATACGGACATTCCCCATGCGCTATCTCCCCCTGACCGACACCGACCGCGAGGACATGCTGGCGCGCATCGGCGTGGCCGATGTCGACGCCCTGTTCTCCGATGTGCCAGCCGACAAGCTCCTGACGGCGCCGGTCGATCTGCCCCGCGCCAAGGGCGAGCTCGAGGTCGAGCGCATCATGGCGAAGATGGCGGCGCGCAACGTCGCGGCCTCCTCCGTGCCGTTCTTCGTCGGGGCCGGCGCCTACAAGCACCATGTCCCGGCCACGGTGGACCATCTGATCCAGCGCTCCGAGTTCCTGACCAGCTACACGCCCTACCAGCCCGAGATCGCGCAAGGGACCCTGCAATATCTCTTCGAGTTCCAGACGCAGGTCGCGGCGCTGACCGGCATGGATGTCGCCAACGCCTCGATGTATGACGGCTCGACCGGCACCGGTGAGGCCGTGCTGATGGCGCACCGCGTCACAAGGCGCAAAAAGGCCGTGCTCTCGGGCGGCCTTCACCCGCATTATGCCGATGTGGTGCGCACGCTGTCGGAAATGGCGAGCGACACGGTCGTCTCGCTGCCGCCGGACGTCACCGCAGGCGAGGACATCCTCGCCCGGATCGACGACGAGACCTCCTGCGTCGTCGTCCAGAACCCCGATGTCTTCGGCAATCTGCGCGACCTCAGGCCGATCGCTGCCAAGGCCCATGCCCATGGCGCGCTGCTGATCGCGGTCTTCACCGAGGTGGTCTCGCTGGGCGCCATCGAGCCGCCGGGCGCGCAGGATGCCGACATCGTCGTCGGCGAAGGCCAGTCGATCGGCAACGCCCTGAACTTTGGCGGGCCCTATGTCGGGCTCTTTGCCGCCAAGTCGAAATACATCCGCCAGATGCCGGGAAGGCTGTGCGGCGAGACGGTCGACGCCGCCGGCCAGCGCGGCTTCGTGCTGACGCTGTCCACCCGCGAGCAGCACATCCGCAGGGACAAGGCGACCTCCAACATCTGCACCAATTCCGGCCTCTGCTGCCTGGCCTTCACCATCCATATGACGCTGCTTGGCCAGGCCGGGCTGGAGCGCCTCGCGCAGGTCAACCACGCCAATGCGGTGGCGCTCGCCGATGCGCTGGCGGGCGTGAAGGGCGTCACGGTGCTCAATGACAGCTTCTTCAACGAGTTCACCGTGAAGCTGCCCAGGCCCGCCGCCGAGATCGTCGAGGCGCTGGCCGAGAGAGGCATCCTCGCCGGCGTGCCGGTCTCGCGCCTGCTGCCGAGTGCAGGGCTCGACGATTTGCTCCTGGTCGCTTCGACCGAAGTCAACACGAACGAAGATCGAGCAGCCTTCTTGGCGGCGCTCGCGGAGGTGCTGTGATGCTGAACCGTCAGGGACGTCCCACGCAAGGGTCGGTGTCCGCCCATGAGCCGCATGCCACCTTCACCGGCAACCGCGCGCTGCAGCAGATCGAGCCGCTGATCTTCGAGATCGGCCATCCCGAGACCACCGGCGTCGACATCGACGCGCCGGCTCCGTTCAAGTCCCGCCTCGGCAGCCACGCGCGCAAGGGCGAGATCGGCCTGCCCGGTCTCTCCGAGCCCGAGGCGATGCGCCATTATGTGCGCCTGAGCCAGAAGAATTACGGCATCGACACGGGGCTGTTCCCGCTCGGCTCCTGCACGATGAAGCACAATGCCCGCCTCAACGAGAAGACGGCGCGCATGCCGGGCTTCTCCGACGTGCACCCGCTCCAGCCGGTTTCGACCGTGCCGGGCGCGCTCGAGGTCATGCTCGAACTCTCGCATTACCTGATGACGCTGACCGGCATGCCCGCCGTGGCGCTCTCGCCGAAGGCCGGCGCCCATGGCGAGGCCTGCGGCATGATGGCGATCAAGGCCGCCATCGCCGCCAAGGGCGAGGGCGCGACCCGCAATGTCGTGCTCGTCCCCGAATCGGCCCACGGCACCAACCCGGCGACCGCGGCCCTGATCGGCTTCTCGGTGCGCTCCGTTCCGGCTCGCGAGGACGGCACGGTCGCGGTCGAGGACGTCAAGGCGCTGCTCGGGCCCGATATCGCCGCCATCATGCTGACCAACCCCAATACCTGCGGCATTTTCGAGCCGCAGATCGTCGAGATCGCCGCCGCGATGCACGAGGCCGGCGCCTATTTCTACTGCGACGGCGCCAATTTCAACGCCATCGTCGGCAAGGCCCGGCCGGGCGATCTCGGCGTCGATGCCATGCACATCAACCTGCACAAGACCTTCTCGACGCCCCATGGCGGCGGTGGCCCGGGCTCGGGCCCGGTCGTGCTGTCGGAAAGGCTCGCGCCCTTCGCGCCCGTGCCCTTCATCCATGTCGAGGGCGGCTCGGCCCGGCTCGTCGAAAACGCGGCCGACGCGCCCGCCGGCAACCAGCCCTTCGGCCGCATCACCGCCTTCCACGGCCAGATGGGAATGTATGTCCGCGCGCTGACCTACATGCTCAGCCATGGTTCGGACGGCATGAAGCAGGCCTCAGAAGATGCGGTTCTCAACGCAAACTACATCCGGGCCGGCCTGTCGGACCTGATGTCGCTGCCCTTCCCCGACCACCCTTCCATGCACGAGGCGCTGTTCGACGACGAGTGGCTGAAGGGCACCGGCGTCACCACGCTCGATTTCGCCAAGGCGATGATCGACGAGGGCTATCATCCGATGACGGTGTATTTCCCGCTCGTCGTCCATGGCGCCATGCTGATCGAGCCGACGGAGTCGGAATCCAAGGCCTCGCTCGACCTCTTCATCGCGACGCTGCGCGACCTCGCCATGGCAGCCAAGGGCAATGACAAGGCCCGCTTCACGGGCGCGCCCCACCACGCCCCGCTGCGCCGCCTCGACGAGACCCGCGCCGCCCGCCAGCCGGTGCTGAAATGGGTGCCGCCCGTGCCGCTGGCGGAGGCCGCAGAGTAGGGGCGTCAGGCGGCCTGCCAAGGATCGAACAGGGTCAGGTCGAGCCTGGCGAAGTCTCGCGTGTTTCGCGTGACGAGTGTCAGGCCGTGGGCAAGAGCAGTCGCGGCGAGGAGGCCGTCCATCGCCTGGATATTCGCGCCTCGGCGCTGCGATAGGGCCATGAGGTCGCCCCAAGCTCTGGCCACGGCCGGATCGACATCAAGGACACGATCACCGAAGCGAGCAGGAAGATCATATGTCAGCCAGTTCTCGAGCATCTGCCGTCTGCGGCCGTGATCGAGACAGGCAACGCCATAGCGAACCTCGGCAAAGGAAATGACGCTGACATAGAGCTGATCTTCCCTGGCATCGACAAAGCGGGAAACCTCAGGTGCGGGGCCCGATTTGATCAGTTCGGAAATGACATTGGTGTCGAGGAGATAGCTCACAGGTCGATCTTGCGCGGAGGGTGGTCAAGTCTGACGAGATCGATGCCGCTGTCATGAAGCGGTGAATTCTGAAAAAATTCGGTGAGCGTCCCTTTGCGGGCTGTCTTCCGCTCCCATTCCTCGATCGAAACGAGGACAGCTGCCGGCCGCCCGTTACGGGTGACGGTCTGGGGACCTTCGCTTTCAGCTTTCTCGATCAGTTCGGAGAAGCGCGCCTTTGCCGAGGCGACGCTCCAGCTTTGCTTGGTGATCATGTTCATGCGCAGCCCCGTGAGTAAAATGACCATTGTGGTCACGATAGTCATATAGGAGGCCGCCCGCAATCGGACGCCGCGAAACATTCCGATACGTAAATCTCCGTGCCGCCTTAAGGCTTCCTTGACCATATGCGAGGGATGCTTCGCGTCATGCGTCCGTGACGCAATGTGGGATCGACCGCGATGGCCGTGCGTTTCGTCAAAGCCTCTGTTGCCGCCCTGGCCCTCTTGCTTGGGGCTGCGGGGGCGCGCGCCAATGAGCCGAGCTATGGCCCCAACACCTATGATCGCACCCTCGAGGCGCTGATCGCCCATGAGGACATCGCCGGGCGCGGCGGCTGGCCGAAGGTGCCTTCCACGGTCACGCTGCTCAAGCCCGACATGCAGGGCCCTGATGTCGCGGCGCTGAAGCAGCGCCTCATGCTGAGCGGCGATCTGCCGCCCGAGACGCTGCCGGGCGATGTCTACGATGCCAATGTCGTCGCCGCCGTGAAGCGCTTCCAGATCCGTCACGGCCTGTCCGATCTCGGCACGGTCGGACGCCTGACGCTCAAGGCGATCAACACCCCCGTGGAAACCAGGCTCAATCAGCTCACCGCCACGTTGGAGCGGCTAAAGGGCAACGGCTTCTCCTTCGCCGAGCGCTATGTCGTGGTCAACATCCCCGGCGCCAGCGTCGAGGCGGTCGAGAACGGCATCGTGCAGCGCCGCCATCTGGCCATCGTCGGCCGGCCCGATCGGCCGTCCCCGGTGCTGCAGGCCAACATCACCTCGGTCAACCTCAATCCGACCTGGACGGTCCCGACCTCGATCGTCAAGGCCGATATCATCCCGCATATGCGCAAGGATCCTGGCTTCCTCGCCAAGTCGCATATGCGGCTGCTCGGCGCCGAGAACCGCGAGATCGATCCCGCCACGGTCAATTGGGCGACGCTGACATCACCCTATTTCACGGTCCGGCAGGACCCGGGCCCCGACAATGCGCTCGGGCAGATGAAGATCGACATGCCCAACACGGAAGCGATCTACCTGCACGACACCCCCAAGAAATCGCTGTTTCGCAACGATGTCCGCTTCAACTCCTCGGGCTGCGCCCGCGTCGAGGGCGTGCGCGATCTCGGGGCCTGGCTGCTCGAGGGCACCGAATGGACCTTGCCGGCCCTCGAGGCGGAGATTGCCAAGGGCGAGCGCAAGAACATCTCGCTCAAGAAGTCTGTACCCGTCGCGTGGGTTTATCTGACCGGATGGCAGGGTGCCGACGGACTCGTCCAGTTTCGCGAGGACATCTACGGGCTCGACACACCGCAAGGGATCGTCACATCGACCATTCCCGCGCGCAAACCCAGGCCGAAGCTGATCGGGACCGGAGAACCGGCCAAGCCGGCTGCGGCTCGCGGGCCGGCAAAGACAGCCGCCAACTGAAACGGCCGCTTGGGCAGCCGATCACCGATCCGGTCGGGGGGCCGCTCCGCCAATCATCTGGTTGCAGCGATCTGAATACGGCCGTTGACGTTCGGCCACGAAAAACGCCGCAGCCCGGAGGCCGCGGCGTCGAGGTGAGAACGATTGAATGTCAGGACCGTGTGCGCTCTCGGGCCGCCGGCAGCGGGCGCCTCAGTTCAGCTTGGCCTTGACCTCGCTCAAGCCGGTGGCAAACAGCGCGTCGCCCGTCTGGCCGCCGACCTGGGCACGGATGATAATCTCGGCCGCCTTGGTGGCCGCCTCGGCGGCAGCCGCTCGGACCTCCGCTTCGGCCTGCACCTCGGCCTGGGCGATTTTCTCTTCGGCCGATTTGGTCCGGCGGGTGACGAAATCGTTCAGCTTGGCCTCGGCCTCGGCCGCGAGACGCTTGGCCTCGTCATTGGCTGCGGCGATGATCGAGGCAGCTTCCGATTCCGCCGCCTTGCGCTTGGCCTCGTACTCCGCCAGCAGCTTTTCGGCTTCGATGCGCAGACGGCGCGCCTCGGCGAGTTCATGGGCGACCTTCTCGCCGCGCGCGTCGAGCGCAGCCACGATCGCCTTCGGCACGCCGAAATAGGCCAGGATGCCGAGGAAGATGAAGAATGAGACGCCGACCCAGAAAGTATCCATCTGTCTTCTCCTCAGAGCGTTTTCAAGCGAAGTGGATACCGGTTCGCGTCGAGAAAACGCATCGAAACAAAAAGCCGCAACGCATCACGATCCGCAGGGATCGTGAACGCCATCAGCTGCGCGCCAGAACCTGATCGACTGCCTCGGACGCCTCGGTGGCGCTCGGGGCCTGTCCTGTCAGCTTGGTGACGATCGCAACCGCGACGTCGCTGCCAAGACTGCGAACATTGGTCATGGCGCTGGCCTTGGTCGTGGCGATGGTCGCTTCGGCCTGGGCGAGCTTGGCTGCGAGTTCACCCTCGACCGTCAGACGGCGGGCGTCGGAAGCCTTGGCGCTGGTGTCGCGCGAAGCCTGGGCGATGCCCTGGGCATTCTTGCGCGCCTCGGCCAGGGCCGCCTCATAGGCGATGGCGGTCTCTTCCGCCTTGGCCTGCATCCGCGCGGCATTGTCGAGATCGCGCCCGATGGCCTGGGCACGTTCATCGAGGATCGCGCCCATGCGGGGCAGGGCGATCGTCGACATCAGCCAATAGAGCGCGCCGAAGCTGATGGCGAGCCAGAACAGCTGGCCGGCGAAGGTGGCCACGTCGAAGGGGGGGAAGGCGGCTTTTTCGCCGCTCAGGGGCGGCGTCGCGGCACCGGCCGCGCTTGCCACCAGCACGAAGGCGGCAACGCCGGCCAGACCTTGCCTGACGAACCGTGAAGATCGAACCGGCATGGGCTGCCTTTCAGCGGAAGGAAATCGAAAGTCGCGCCCGGGCCCGAGATTGGGCTTCGGGCGCAACAGGAAGGCAGTGGTCGAAACGGATCAGACCACGAAGAGCAGGATCAGCGCCACGACGAAGGCGAAGATGCCCAGGCCTTCGGCAAGCGCCGCGCCGATGAAGGCGCGCGGGAACTGGCCGTCGGCCGCCGAGGGGTTGCGCAGCGCGCCGGAGAGGAAGTTGCCGAAGATCGTGCCGACGGCGATGGCGGCGAGGCCCATGCCGAGGCAGGCGATACCTGCGGCGAGATACTTGGCAGCGACGGGATCCATGAGTTTTCTCCAGGTGACAGGTTAACGGACGAGGGAGCGGAAAGGGTGAAGGTGGATGCTCGCGAAGGGCTGGTTCAGTGGCCCGGATGGAGCGCATCGTTGAGATAGACGCAGGCCAGGATGGCGAAGACATAGGCCTGCAGGAATGCGACGAGGAATTCGAGCGCCGTCAGCGCCACCGCCAGCATCAGCGGCAGCGGGGCGAGCACCGTGAAGATGCTGATCTGCGCCGTCAGCATCACGACGAACCCGCCGAAGACCTTGAGGCCGATATGGCCGGCCAGCATGTTGCCGAACAGGCGCAGCGCCAGAGAGACCGGCCGCGAGGCGAAGGAGACGACCTCGATCAGGACCATGAAGGGAATGAGCCAGCCCGGCGCGCCGGACGGCACGAAAAGCCCGAAGAAATGGCTGCCATGCCGCATGATGCCGTAAATCAGCACGACGCTGATCACGAGCACGGCGAGCCCGGTCGTGACGATGATGTGGCTCGTCACCGTGAACGAGCCCGGGATCATGCCCAGCATGTTGGCCGTGAGCACGAACATGAACAGGGAGAAGACGAGGGGGAAGAACTTCATGCCTTCCTTGCCCATCACGCCGGTGACGGTGGAGGCGACGAATTCGTAGATCATCTCGGCAAGCGACTGCAGCCGGCCGGGAACGACCGAACGCTGGCTCGAACCGTAGATCATGATCGCCGAGATCACGGCAACCGTGAGGGCCATGAACAGCGAGGCGTTGCTGAACGACAAATCGAGGCCGAACGGCCGCAAGCCGATGATCGGCGTGATCTCGAATTGGTGGATCGGATCAATTCCGCCGCCAGCCGCCATTGTGTCTCAGCCCCTTGTCGTGCGGCCTGTCGGCCGCCAGCCTCGGTCAGTCCTTCGGCGCGCCGTCCTTCGACCCTGAGGTCGGACGCGAACCGAGCCGATAGACGGAACGCAGCCCTGCAATGGCCCCGATCACCAGGAAGATGATCAGCAGGAACGGCGACGTTCCCAACCACCGGTCTGCGAGGATCCCGATCAGGGCGCCCGCGATGATGCCGCCTGCGAGATCCGTCGCGGCGCGAAAGCCTGAAGACACGGCGCCAACCATGGCGCCGTCTTTTCCAGCCGGGCTCGCGCCCGGCTTTTCGCCCCCTTCAGCCTGCCCGAGGGCGGTCTTCAGGGAACCCAGTCTTGCGCGCAACTCCGAGTCTGAGGCGTTTTTGTCGGGTTCGGACATGTTGGTGGCTCCTTGCATCATCGTGACATGGCCACGATCCAGCAAATAACCACACGATCCCTGTCCGAGCCCGCGCATCGAGCCGTCGTCAGCACGGCCTCCTTTATTGCCCGTCCCGGATGCTGTCAAGGCAGGCAAATCAGGCGTAACACGTTGTAATATCTATAAATTCAGCTCAACTGCGACATTCTTGCCGCAGTGCGAAGACGATTGTGGGGTTTTTTTGGCGCTTCAGAGCGCTTCGCGGATGCGCTCGGCCGTTGTGAGATCGACCGAGACCATCTGGCTGACGCCGCGTTCGGCCATGGTGACGCCGAAGAGCCGGTCCATCCGCGCCATGGTGATCGGGTTGTGGGTGATCAGGATGAAGCGGGTCTGCGTATCGCGCGCCATCTCGTCGAGTAGGTTGCAGTAGCGTTCGACATTGGCGTCGTCGAGCGGCGCATCGACCTCGTCGAGCACGCAGATCGGGGAGGGATTGGTCAGGAACACCGCGAAGATCAGCGCGATCGCGGTCAAGGCCTGCTCGCCGCCCGAGAGTAGCGTCATCACCTGCGTCTTCTTGCCCGGCGGGCGGGCGAAGATCTCCAGCCCCGCATCGAGCGGGTCCTCGGCATCGACCAGCTTCAATTCGGCGGTGCCACCGCCAAACAGAACCGAAAACAGCCGCTGGAACTGCCCGTTGACGATCTCGAAGGCGGCGAGCAGGCGCTCGCGCCCCTCGCGGTTCAGCGCCCCGATCGCCTGCCGCAGCCGGCGGATCGCCTCGCCGAGATCGTCGCGCTCGGCGGTCAGCCCCTCGCGCTTGGCCTTGACCTCGGCCAACTCGTCCTCGGCCCGCAGATTGACAGCGCCAAGCCGTTCGCGTTCGGCCTTGAGCCCCGACAGACGCCGCTCGACCCCCTCCTGCTCCGGTGGCGGCTGCCCCGCTTTCAGGCCGGCGAGTTGGGCAAGCCCGTCGAGGCCGGTGCCCAGCCCGTCCTGGATCTGCCGGATCACATCCGCCACGCGCTGGCGCGCCGCTTCCCGTTTCGCCTCAGCGGCGGCGCGGATCTCGCGGGCTGCGGCAAGCCCGTCGAGCGCGATCCGGGCCTGCCGGTCGGCCTCCGCGAGAGAGGCCTCGCCGATCGCCAGCGCGTCGGCGGCAGCCCGCCTTGCCGTCTCGGCACTTTCGATTTCGCCGACGAGCCGGCGGCGCTCCGTCAGGAAGGTGTCGGGGGCTTCGAGCAACGCTTTCTGCTCGGCGACGACCGCCGCGATCCGCCGCTGCGTCTCGGCGGCCGTCTGGCTGCTGCCGGTCGCGCGCTCCCGCCAGGCGGCGACGTCGCGGGCAATGGCGGCCCGTCGCGTGAGCCGCAGATCGGCCTCGCGCGACAATGTCTGCACCCGCGCTCGCGCGTCCGATGCCGCGATGCGTTGCTCGCCCAGCACGACGCGGGCCCGCAGCAGCGCGCTCTCCAGTTCCGCCGAAGGTTCCAGCGCCGCGATTGACTGCTCCTGCGCACCCGCCTGCGTTTGGGTCTCGCTGAAGGTCTGCCCCACGCGTGCGATCGCCTCAGTCAGGGCCGAGCGCCGCGCCGCCGTCTCGGCGGCCTTGCGTTCGGCGGCGGAAAGCTGCTCGCGGGCCTGGTCGAGTGTCCGGCGCGCCAGTCTTGCGGCGTCGAGCTTGGTCGCCTCGGCCTGCGCCATTGCCCTGGCCTCGTGCGTCGCGGCGTCGAGCGCATCCCTGGCGGCCTCGGCGGCTTCCTGCGCGGCTTGCGCTTCGCGTTCGAGATCGCCGAGCCGGTTCTTCTCGGCGAGGCGCCGGGCAGCGGGGGAGGGCGCCTCTGCCGCGCCGGTGAACCCGTCCCAACGCCAGAGATCGCCCTCGCGCGACACCAGCCGCTGGCCCGGCTTCAACACCTCCCGCAGGCGCGGGCCGTCGCCGCGCGCGACGACGCCGATCTGGGCCAGGCGGCGCTTCAGCGCAGCCGGGCCGCGGACATGCAGAGCCAGTGGCTGCGCGCCCTCGGGCAGGGTCGGATCGTCGCTGCCGGAGCCGGTGTCGCGCCAATGGCTCGGCGCCGCCAGATCGGTTGCCGCATCGAGATCGTCGCCGAGCGCCGCGCCCAGCGCGATTTCAAAGCCCTTCGCGACGGTGATGGCTTCGAGCGCCGCCGGCCAGCGGCCGCCGCTCACTGGGGCCAGCAGCTTCTGCAAGGTCCGGATTTCGGTTTCGAGCCGCTGCGCCTTGCGGTCGGCCTCCGCCAGCGGCGCGCGCATCTGCGTCTCGCGCTCGCGGGCGCCCG
>NZ_LJHQ01000045.1 GCF_001295925.1 Allobosea sp. AAP35
GGCAAAACGGAATCCCGAGCGGGACTCTTCCGTCGCCGTCAATCCACTAGGCCCTCAGCATCTCAACGACCACGTCGGCCAAACTATCCCAGATCGACATCAGGTGCTCAGGCGAAGGCGCGAAGTTGGTTGAATGAACGTACTTGTTCAACGTGTCGGCCGACACGAGCTTGTCGCCCTGCTTGAATTTCTTCAACACCTCAACCTGTTTAGGATCGATCTTTTTGGCTAGCTGAAGGTGCATGCCGGCTTTCTCCAACCGCGTCGCGAGCTTGTCGTTCTCGTGGACCGTGACCTTCGCTTGTGTGATGTAGTTCTCCAATGCGAGTTCGATGAGCACGCGCATGAGAACCGAGATCGCGTTGGGGTGGGTTCGCAGATCTAGGTGAAACTGTAGCTCTTCCCAGATGCGGTGGTGGCGCTGAAGCCGTCCCGGCCAGCTCAGATCGAAGTCTTTTTGCGGAATCAGCGTCGTTCGAATGGTCGGCGTCGGCTTTGCGCTCGGCTTCACCTTTGCGGTCTTCTCAGCCAGCTTTGCGGGCGCGGCTGTCGTCGTCGTGCCTGTTTTATCAGGAAGGACGCCCTCGCGCTCAAGCTGATCAAGATAGCTCTGCTTGCCGTCGATGTCCCAGATGTCCCCCAGTACAAGATCGCGTTCCGCCATGTCCTTCGCGATACGGGCCAGTGCGGCGAGCGACTTTGTCTCGTCATGCGTGAACTGGAAGCAGCCACCCTTCATGCTGATACCGACGCGATGCCGGAAAGGTTCAGCAGACAGAAGGCGGTTCAGCGTTGACCGTGGTATCTTGCGACGGGAGGGCAGCAAGTTTGCTTTTGCGAGCCGCTTTTCAATCTCGTCTGCAACACTCGGTCCGCCACCCTTGCCGGTACGCGTAACAAAGGTTGCCTTCATCCGGTCGTCCCAAGTGCTCTGGCCGACGCCGGACTGTGAGCCGGTGTGACGACGGAACAGTATCTCGTCAATTCGTTCGCGGTCGGTTTCGACCTGGCACTGGATTTCTTTCGGGAAGGTGCCCTTCCACAGCGCTTTCTGGTCCCGGAAAAATGCTTGTAGCTCAGTAGTCGGGGCCCGGCGCGGATCGTCCAGAAGCTTGAGACACGTCACGCGGCGGTTGCCGTCGAAGACGATAAACTTGGACTTGTCGGGAGAAACGAGGGGGTACTCGTAAATTTCGCCCTGCTCGACGATGTCCTTCGTCAGATTTCGCATGTGCGTTTCACGCTCGTTGAAGAGCCATGCCATCGCGGCCGTCTCGTTTTCGAGTTCGCCGTGACGATCATTCGCGCGGTTCACGACCAGCGCAATCAAAGCAAGTTTTCTTATAACCATTTGCTTCCCCTTACGGGCAGCCTATCAGTCAATGATGAAGCATCAAGCATTTCGGATAACGGCGTGCAAGTTTGCCACTCATCCCAACGCCATGGTCATTCGCGAGGAAACGGACGCACTTCTTAGCGCCCGAGCACATGCCGGTGCTTTGTCTGACATCAACCAAGCATCGGGAGCGTATAGGTAGGCTCTGAAGGTCGGCTTTCGTGTCCGCTGCCAGCGCACCCCTCCCCCCACACCAAAAAACCCCGCGTCGGGAGAACGCGGGGCTTCTGGTCGGGCCGCCTGCCCTGAAATGCCGGGGAGCGTGGCTGGCGGCCGGGTGGGTCGGCGGCTCGGGAGAGACCGCCTGCCGGCTGGCGCGGGGATGAGCGGGGAGCGTTCCGCGCCGGCCGGGATGGGGTGAGGATCGTGCGGGGCTTTGTCCTTCGTAGAGGGACTTTGGAAACGCGACGTCATCCTGGACAAGCCGCGGAGCGGCGCAGCTCCGGGATCCATCATAAGGCGATGTCGCGCCCTTCGATGGATCCCGGGACGACCTTCGGTCGCCCCAGGATGACGTCGCGTCGGTGTGAGGGTCAGAACGGCAGCAGGATGTCCATCACCTGCTGGCCATAGCGCGGCTGCTGGACGTCGGTGATCTGGCCGCGCCCGCCATAGGCGATGCGCGCCTGGGCGATCTTGGCGGATTCGATCGTGTTGTCGCTCTCGATGTCCTCGGGCCGGATCACGCCCGCGACGATCAATTCGCGCACCTCGAAATTCACCCGGATCTCCTGCTTGCCCTCGATCACGAGATTGCCGTTGGGCAAAGTCTGGGTGACGACGGCCGCTACATTGGTCGCCAGCGTCTCGGAGCGGTTGACCGAGCCCGCGCCCTCGCTGGAGGCCGACGAGTCGAGCTTCAGGAGCGAACCCGCGCTCGCGCCGTCGGGCAGGAACTTGTCGAGCTTGTTCTCGAAGCCGAAGGCGTTGTCGGCGCCGACATCCTCGCCATTCTTGCGGCTGCGCTTGGTCGTGTTGTTGAGCTGCGCCTTGTCGGTGACCTTGACCTTGACCGTGACGAGATCGCCCACGAGCCTGGCGCGCTGGTCCTTGAAGAAGGCGCGCGAGCCGGTGCGCCAGAGCGAATTGGGCGCGAAGGAGGCATGCTCCATCGTCGGCATCGGCATCTGCACCGGCTTGTAGCCCTTGGCGGCGGTCGGATCCTCGACCGGCGAGAGCGCCGGCGCGGCGCCGACATTGGCGAGCCGGTCGGCCGCGCCGCAGGCGCCGAGCGAGATGCCGATCAGCAGCACGGCGGAGAGCTTGCGAAGGGTGGTGACGGTTTTGGGGGTGACAGTTTTCGCGGTCATGGCGGTGCTTTCCGTGACGAATTTCAGGGCGCGGCGGCGACGCGGCCGGCCGAGCTGGGCTGAACCGAGATCCGGCCGGGCCCGCTGACCGTGCCCTGCAGCACGCGCTTGGATTGGGGATTGGTGACGGTGACGACATCGCCCATCGCGCCGGCCTCGCCGGCTTTCCCGCGCATGGTGATGGTCAGACCGCGCGATTCGTAGATGATGGTGACGAGATCGCCCTTGGCGACGATCTCCTCGCGCCGGACGTCGCTGCCCCGCAGCGGCAGCCCCGCCATCAGCGCGCGGGTCGCCACCTTGTCGACCGCGGCGCGCGGATCGGCGACGAGATCGGAGACCTGCCCGTCGCGCGGGCGGCGCTCGATGGTGACGTCGTCGCGGGTCAAGGTCTCGCCGCGCGCGATCGCGCGCCTGGGCACCACGACCTCGACCGTCTCGACGAGCTGGCCGCCGATGCGCACCGGCTTCAGCCGCAGCGCCATGCTGCCGGGCACGCCGATGCGCGCCTGCAGCCGCCGCGCCCTTGCGTCGTAGCTCAGATCGGTGACGGTGACCTCGCCGGTCAGTTCGGGCTCGACCGCGATCGCCGGCGCGCCGCCATCGATCGCCAGGGCAAAGGCGCGGGCATCGATGCCGTAGCGCTCCTGCAGCCCGATCTTGACCGCGGCCTCGATGTCGGAGGCCATGATGCGCCGCGCCGCCCGGCTGACGACGACCTGCGCCGCGCCATGATTCTCGATCTCGCCCGCCTCGCGGATGAAGCCGGCGGCGCGCGCCGCATCGACGATGCGCGCGAGCTGGATCGTGCCGGTCTCGCCCAAAGCCGGAGCCCGGAACGCGGCGGTGGCCGCCGCCTCGGCCGGCAGTCCGGCGATTAGATCGCCGAACGAGACGAGCTCGTGCGTCAGGGTGATCTCGGGTCGCAGCTGCAGCCGGCGCGCCTGCGGCGCCGAAGCGACCGGGCCAGCCGCCAGGGCTGCGACCGAGAGGCCCGGCGAAGCTGCCTGGGGTGCCGGCGCCGCCAGCGCTGCCGGAGCCAGCAGGACGATCAGGGCGAGGCCGAGGGACGTGCGGATCATGATGGGGAACCTCCGGCCTAGCCGCGGAACATCGCGGTCGTCGCCGACATCATCTGGTCGGCGGCGGTGATGACCTTGGAGTTCATCTCATAGGCGCGCTGCGCCGCGATCAGCGAGGACAGCTCGGTCACGGCCTGGACGTTGCCTTCTTCGAGATAGTTCTGCTGCAGCGTGCCGAAGCCCTCGCCGCCGCCGAACCCGTCGATCGGCTGCCCGGAGGCTGCGGTCTCGATGAACAGGTTGTCGCCGATCGATTCGAGGCCGACCTTGTTGACGAAGCGCACGAGCTGGATCTGGCCGAGCTGCTGCGGCGCGGTCTGGCCCGGCAGCATCACCTCGACGGTGCCCTGCGCATTGACACTGACGCTGGTGGCGTTGTTGGGGACCGTGATGCCGGGCTCGACCTGGTAGCCGTCGCGGGTGACGAGCTGCCCTTGCGAATCGAGATCGAACGAGCCGTCGCGCGAATAGGTGGTGCGGCCGTCGGGCATGCGGACGCGGAAGAAGCCCTCGCCCCGGATCGCCAGATCGTACTGCTTCTCGGTCGGCGTCAGGTTGCCCTGCGTCATCACGCGGCCGGTCGAGACCGTCTTGACGCCGGAGCCGACGAAGGTGCCGGCGGGCACCTGCGTGTTCTGGTCGGAGGTGGCCGAGCCGGCGCGCCGGAAGTTCTCGTAGAGAAGATCCTGGAAATGCACGCGCTGGCGCTTGTAGCCGGTGGTGCGCACGTTGGCGATGTTGTTGGAGATGACCTGGACGTTGAGTTCCTGGGCCATCATGCCGGTGGCGGCAGTCTGCAGGGCGCGCATGGGCTTGGCTCCTCAGGTCCGGTCAGGCTTGCTGGTCGGCAAGGCGGGAAATCGCCTTGCTGCGCAGCTCGTCCGTCTTCGACATCATGTTGGCGACGCTCTGATAGGAGCGCTGCACCTCCATCAGGCGTGTCATCTCGATCACCGCCTTGACGTTCGAGCCTTCGATCGCGCCGGGCTCGAGGCGCGCCTCGGGTCCCGCCGGCAGCGGCGCGGCGGTCGAGGCGAAGAGGTTGGTGCCCTCGCTGCTCAGCAGGCGCGCATCGGCAAAGCGCACCATCCTGATCTTGCCGCGCTGGCCCTGGTCGGTGGAGACCGTGCCGTCGGCGGCGATGCGCGCATTGCTCTCGGCGGCGCCGAAGGTGATCGGCCCGCCATCGCCCATCACCGGCTGGCCCGACTGGGTCACGAGCTGGCCCTGGGCGTTGATGTCGAGCGAGCCCGCCCGGGTGTAGCGGTCGCCGCCCGGCGTCTGCACGACGAGGAAGGCGTCACCGCGCAGCGCCACGTCGAGCGGATTGCCGGTGCGCTCGGTCGAGCCCTGCGACAGGTCGATCGGCGTGCCCTTGTCGATGACATAGGACAGCTTCCTGTCGGCCGGCTTGAAGCTGTCGGCGCTGGCACTGGGGCTCAGAAATTCGTTGAAACGCGCCGAGCGCGTCTTGAAACCATTGGTCCCGACATTCGCCATGTTGTTGGCGATGACATCCAGCTCACGCGCCAGAGCCATCTGACGCGACAGGCCGACGAGAAGAGCGTTCTCCACGGCGTGGTCTCCCGATTTGTTCCGCGGCCGCTTCGACGCTCCCCAGCGCAGCAGCCACGGGGAACAGTCCGCAAGCGCCATGCCAGGATGGTTAAGACGCCTAAGTATCTGTTCTATATTAGCAAACCCAGCCACTCGACCTTGCCGCAACCCGGCATGCAAGGCCTGGCGGGCAAGATCGACCCGGCAGAATTTGCCCTCCTTAACGACGCGTTAACCGTGACCAGCCAGGGTGCCTCAACGGCCCGCGCAGGCGCAGCGGATCGTCGTGATTGCGGGGCGTGCAGGCGATGGCGAAGAAGCCCAAGACCGACGAAGACGGCGCGGCGGAAGCCGCCCCAGCCGCAGGCGGCGGCAAGAAGAAGCTGATGATGATCATCGGCGGCGTGGTGCTGCTGGCGGCGCTCGGCGGCGGCGGCTGGTTCTTTTTCCTGAAGAAGCCCTCGGCCGAGCAGGTCGCCGCGCTCGAAGCCGCCAAGAACGCCAAGAAGCCGGTCAACTTCATCGAGATGAAGGACATGGTGATCGGCATCACCAGCGGCCCCCAGCAGGAGCGCCAGCCCATGATCAAGATCAAGGTCGTGCTCGAAACCGCCGACGCGAAGATCTCCGAGGAGATCAAGCCGCTGCTGCCGCGCGTCGAGGACGCCTTCCAGGTCTTCATGCGCGAATTGCGCACCTCCGATCTCGAGGGTTCGGCCGGCATGTACCGCCTCAAGGAAGAGCTTTTGCGCCGCGTCAACGTGACGGTCTTCCCGGCCAAGGTCGATGCGGTGCTGTTCAAGGAGTTGCTGGTTCAGTGAGCCACCCCTCACCCGATTGAGCCGGCCTTCGGATCATCCGACGCGACATCCAGACGTGACGAGAGCACTGACAACCCGATGAGCACCAGCGACCGCGACAATGCCGGCAAGCCGGCCAAGGACGAGCCGCTGAGCCCGGAAAGCATGGCGGCCGAATGGGCCACCATGCCCGACATCGTCGAGGACGAAGGCGAACCGGAGGGCGGCGTAGACCGCCTGATGAGCCAAGACGAAATCGACACGATGCTCGGTTTCTCGCTCGGCGACGACAAGGATGGCCGCAACGGCATCCAGGCCATCGTCGATTCCGGCTCGGTGTCCTACGAACGCCTGCCGATGCTCGAAATCATCTTCGAGCGTCTCGTCCGGCTGCTGTCGACCAGCCTGCGCAACTTCTTCACCGACAATGTCGAAGTCACGCTCGAGAGCATCCGCTCCGTGCGCTTCGGCGACTACATGAACTCGATCTCGCAGCCGGCGATGCTGTCGGTGTTCAGGGCCGAGGAATGGGACAATTTCGGCCTGGTCACGATCGAATCGGCGCTGATGTATTCGATCATGGACACGATGTTCGGCGGCAAGCGCGGCCAGCCGGCGCCCCGTGTCGACGGACGGCCCTTCACCTCGATCGAGATCAGGCTGATCCGGCGCGTCATCGGGCTGATCCTGGCCGACGCAGAAGCCGCCTTCAAGCCGCTCTCGCCGGTGAATTTCACCATCGACCGCATCGAATCGAATCCGCGCTTCGTCTCGATTTCGCGCCCGGCCAACGCCGCCATCCGCGTCGAACTCAAATTCGACATGGAAGGCCGTGGCGGCGCGCTCCACATTCTTTTGCCCTATGCGACGATCGAGCCGATCCGGGATCTGCTGCTCGAAAGCTTCATGGGTGAGAAGCTCGGGCGCGATCCGATCTGGGAGAACCATCTCGCGACCGAGGTCTGGCAGACTGAGGTGCCCGTGACCTGCGTGCTGCACGAGACGCAGATGCCGCTGAAGCGGATGATGAAGCTCGAGATCGGCGACACGCTGATGTTCGACGCGCGCCCCGATTCCTTCGTTTCGCTGCGCTGCGGGGATTTCATCGTCAGCGACGGCCGCATCGGCCGGGTCGACGACAAGATCGCGGTCCAGATCGTCAGCCCGCTGCGGCGTTCCAAGACGACGATCGCCGCCTTCGACACCAACCAGCACGGCCAACCCTGACGATAAGGCGCCCGCCATGACGATCACTCTCATCGCCGATGTGCTGGTTGCCAGCCTGCTCGTCGCCACCATCATCACCTGCTTCATCCTGACCAAGCGCATCGAGCGCATGAAGGCTGACGAGGCCGGCATGCGCCAGACGGTCGGGGCCCTGATCGCGGCGACCGACACCGCCGAACGCGCCATCGCCGGGTTGAAGCTCACATTGGGCGACTGCGACCGCACGCTGGCCGAACGTCTGCAGACGGCGGAGCGCTATGCGGCCGATCTTGCCGCCCAGATCGAGGCCGGCCAGGTCGTGATGGAGCGCATCGGCCAGATCGTCAGCGCAGCCGCGCTGGTGGCGCCCAAGACGGCTGCCGAGCAGCCCGTCAACGCGTCGGCAGCCGAACCAACCCCGATTTCGCGACTCGCGAATGCGGCCCAGTCGGCCGCCGCCATCCGGGCCCGCGCCGCCCGACGGCTCGAAGGGCATGCCGCGTGATCGAGCGGCCGCGCCTGCTTCCTGCCGTCATCCTCGGCGCCATGGCTCTCCTGGCGCTGAAGCTGCTGGCCTGGACGGCGGCGCCTTATCCCGGCACGATTCCGTCCCACGCGCCGATCTTCGCCTCTGAAGCGCCCAAGGCCGAAAAGCAGCCCTGGGCACTGGCCAAGATCGTCGCCCAGGCGCATGCGCCCGACCTGCCCTTCGATCCGGAGACCACGGGCTCGGTCGACAAACCCGATCCCAAGAACAATCCGGAGACGGCGGAAGCCGATGCCAAGGCCGATGCCGCCCGCGCCGCCAACCCCCTGAACAAGGCCAATATCCTGAACGGTGTGGCGGCGCCGGTCTCGCCCGCCGAACGCGCATTGCTGGAGCGGCTCGGCCAGCGGCGCGAGGAAATCGACGCGCGGATGCGCGAGCTCGAAATGCGCGAGCGCCTGCTCGACACCGCCGAGAAGAAGCTCGACAGCCGCGTCGGCGATCTGAAGGATCAGGAGACCAAGGCTGGCGGTGGGCCCGGGGCCAAGCCTGCCGGCGAGGAAACCAAGGCGATCAAGAACCTGGTCATCATGTATGAGGCGATGAAGCCCAAGGACGCCGCCCGGGTCTTCGATCGCCTCGGGCTCGATATCCTGGTGCCCGTCGTCCAGCAGATGAACCCGCGCAAGATGTCAGAAGTACTGGCCGCGATGGCGCCCGAACGGGCCGAGAAGCTCACCGTGGCGCTGGCGACGATGCCGCGCGGCCCCGCGACCGAGCGGGTCTCGCTCGATGCGGCCGCCCTCCCCGGGACCGAGCTCCCCGCGATCGCACCCGCCCCGCGCCGGTGAACAGCCGCCGCGGCCTTAACGTCGTATTATCCTTGACCCTCTAGCGTCTGACGACCGGAGCAGGTTTCTTCCCGCTTCGTCACCTTTGCGTTGCGTGAGTGTTCCGTTTTGCGTCTCCCGCGTTCCCTTGCCTTCGGCATCGGGCTTATCGCCCTGGCCACCGCCGCCGGTCTCGGCGCGCCGGCGCTCGCCGCCAATGCAAGCTTGCGCGGCGATGTGGTGCCGCCGGGATATGGGCGCCTGTCGCTGACCTTCGACGAACCGACACAGACACGCATCCGCGTCGCCAACGGCGTGCTGGTCGTGGCCTTCGGCACGAGCGTCAAGATCAACGTCGCCAAGATCGCCCGCGAACTGCCGGCTTACGTCTCGATCGCCCGTGTCGACCCCGACGGGCGCGGCATGCGCCTTGCCCTGGCGCAGCCCTATCGCGCCAACCTGATCGAGGTCGGCGAGCGGGTCTTCATCGATCTCCTGCCCGAGAACTGGCGCGGCCTGTTGCCGGGTCCGCCGCCCGAAGTCATCGCCGAGATGTCGGAGCGTCTGCGCGTCGCGGAGGCGCGCTCGCGCAACGCCGCCCGTCTGGAGCAGGAGCAGCGCAAGACGCTGGGCATGCGCGGCGCCAGCCTGCCGACTCTCGAACGGCTGATCTTCGACGTTCCGCCGCAAACCGCGTTGTTGCCGGTGCTGAAAGACGGTGCCCTCACGCTCACCTTCGACCAGCCCATGACCGTCGACCCCGCCGCGATCAGAACCGCCCTGCCCGAAGGTATCTCGCTGCGCTCGCATGAAACCGGGAAAGCGGCGACGACGCTGGTGCTGGGCCTGCCGCCGAAGTGGGAGATGCGCAGCTTCCGTGACGAGGACGGCCTCCTTCTCGACCTGCTGAAGCCTGTCGCTCCCCCGGCTGCGACCCTGGCGGCCCCCGCAGGCCCACTGCCCGCCGCCGCCCTCGCGCACCCGGCGGTCGTGCAGGGAGCCCTCGACAATGCGCCGGCCGCTGCGCCGGCGAGCGCATCCGCGCTCCAGCCCCCCGCTCCTACACCGGCCGTCATCGCTCCCCCCGTGGTCGATCCCGCCCCGCAGGCGGTGAAGATCGCGGCGGTCGGGACGCGCCTTGACTTCCGCTTCCCGCGCGCGACCGGCGCCGCCGCCTTCGTCGAGGGCGGCGTTGCGACGCTGGCCTTCGACACACGCGACACCATCGACCCCGCCGCGCTCCAGGGGCTCCTGCCGCAGATCATCGAGGAGGCGACGGTCTCCCGCGAGAGCAGGATCGTCCTGGTGCGGTTGCGCCTTGCGGGTCAGCCGCTGACGCGGCTTTTCGACGACGGCACGACCTGGTCGCTCGGCTTCGGCGAGCAGGGCGGCAAAGCGGCCGAACCGGTGTCGCCCGCCCGCGCCATGGACGAGCAGGGCCAGACAATCGTCACTGTACCCTTGCGCGGCATGACCGGGATTCACTGGCTCGAAGTCGGCCCCTTGGGCCCGCCAATCGCCGTCGCCACCGCCACGGGACCGGTTCGGGTCACCGCCAAACCGTATCGCTTCGTCGAATTCAGCCTGGTACCGACCCTGCACGGACTGGCCGTCGCACCCCGTTCCGACGACGTCGTCGTGCGCGCGGGCACCGATCAGGTCCGCATCGGCCGCGCCGGCGGACTCACCGTCTCGCTCGACGTCGCAGCGCCGGAGAAGGATGGCGACAGCAAGGCGGCCGAGCTGCGCGCGCCCCTGCTCGACCCCGAACCCTGGGGCGATCTCGTTATTGGCGCCGTGCGCGACCAGGAGCGCGTGCTGCAGCGCGAGATCGCCGGCGCCTCACGGTCTCGCAAATCCGAGACCCGTCTCGCCCTGGCGCGCTTCTACGCTGCAAATGGGCTGATGAGCGAAGCCAAGGGCCCGCTGACGGCGCTGATGGCGGATGACCCGGCGATGCGCGGCAACCGCGAGGCTCTCTTCCTGAAGGGCCTGATCGCCGCGCAGATGCACCGTCACCAGGAGGCTGCCGCCGCCTTCGAGGCGGCGCCGATCAAGGACGACCCCGACACGGTCCTGTGGCGTGCTCTCGTTGATCAGCGCCGCGGCCGCGCCACGCAGGCGATGGTTGGGTTTCGTCGCACCGAGGCCGTCCTCGATCGCTACCCGGCGGAACTGCAGGCGGAGATTCGCGTCGCCAAGGCCCGCGCGGCGCTGGCGACGCAGGACATCGCGGTCGCCGAACGCGAGATCGATGCACTTGGCCAACTGCCGGCCGGAACGGCCGATCATGAAACCCTCGATCTGCTGCGGGCCATGATCGACGACGTCGCTGGCCGGCCAGACAACGCCCTGGCCGGCTATAAGCCGCTGTTCGAGGCCAAGAGCCGCCCGGTGGCGGCGGAAGCGCAGCTGCGCGCGGTCAAGCTGGTCCAGGCCGAGAAGCGCGCCGACATCGGCCCCGAGGAGGCTCTCGCCAGGCTCGAGACGGTCTCGATCATCTGGCGCGGCGGCGAACTGGAAATCGAGGCGCTGAGCGAACTCGGCCGTCTCTATGCCGATGCGCAGCGCTGGCGCGACGCCTTCATGGTTGCGCGTCGGGCGTCCGAAAGCTTCCCCGAGCATCAGCTGACACGCCGCATGCAGGACGAGACGGCGCAGCGCTTCGCCGATCTCTTCAGCGGCGACAGCCTCGACCAGCTGCCGCGCCTTGAGGCACTGGCGCTGTTCTACGATTTCAAGGAGTTCCTTCCCATCGGCCGGCGCGGCGACGAGATCACGCGTCTTCTCGCCGACCGCCTGATCGGCCTTGATCTGCTCGATCAGGCGAGCGACATCCTGCGCCATCAGATCGAGCGACGCCTGACCGGAGCAGCGCGGTCCACCGTCGCGGCGCGGCTGGCGATGGTCAACCTGATGAACGCCAAGCCGGCGGAGGCCTTGCGCGCGCTGAACACGACGCGCCTCGTCGAGCTGCCCGGTGACGTCAAGCGCGCCCGCCTGCTGCTCGAAGCCAAGGCGCTGTCGGATCTGTCGCGCACGGATCAGGCGATGGACCTGCTCGAATCCGAGCGCGGCCCCGAGATCGACCGCTTGCGTGCCGACATCTTCTGGACCGGACGCCGCTGGCGCGAGGCCGGCGAGGCGCATGAGCGCATCCTCGACGAAGCCTGGCGCGGCGAGAAGCCGCTGAGCGACGGCCAGCGCGCCGACGTCATGCGCGCCGCCATCTCCTATGTCATGTCCGACGAGGCGCTCTCGCTCGACCGGCTGCGCAGCAAATTCGCCGGCAAGATGGCGCAGAGCAGCGATGCGCGCACCTTCGCCTTCGTCACCGGAGCCAACCGGACCAAATCGGCCGATATCCGCGAGATGGCCCGCGCTGCCGCCGCTGCCGGCGCCGATACGCTGTCTGATTTCATGCAGGCCTATCGCGAGCGCTACCCGGCCATTTCCGCCGCCGCGCGCCAGAACAAGCCGGACGCGCCCGCCCTGCCGCCCTCCACCGAGCCGCCGGCAGCACCCACGCCGACCCCGGCCGGCGCCGAGGCCGATGCGGCACCGCCAGCCCCGCCCGGGCGCAGCTGACACTCAGGCGCGCGCGCCCTGCGTCAGACGCCGTAGCTCTTGACCAGAGATCCGGCCACCAATCCCCAGCCATCGACCAGCACGAAGAAGATCAGCTTGAACGGCAGTGCCACCGTCACCGGCGGCAGCATCATCATGCCCACCGACATCAGGATCGACGCCACGACGAGATCGATGATCAGGAACGGCACGAACAAGAGGAAGCCGATCTCGAAAGCACGCCGCAGCTCGGAGATCATGAAGGCGGGCACCAGAATATGGATCTGGACCTCCTGCGGCGTCGCGGGCGGCGGCTCGCGCGACATCTCGATGAACAGCGCCAGATCCTTCTCCCGCACATGCCGCAGCATGAACGTCTTGAACGGCACGACGCCGCGGTTATAGGCCTCGGCCGGCTGGATTTGACCCGCCACCAGCGGCACGATCGCGCTCGAATAGGCTTCGCGCAGCGTCGGCGCCATCACGAAGCCGGTCAGGAAGATCGCCAGCCCGATGATCACCGCATTGGGGGGCGCTGTCTGCGTGCCGAGCGCCGAACGCAGCAGCGACAGCACCACGGCAATGCGCGTGAACGACGTCACCATGATCAGGATCGACGGCGCCAGCGACAGGACCGTGATGACGGCGATGAGCTGAAGCGCGCGCTCGGCCACGCCACCGCCCTGCCCGAGATCGAGCGACAGCGTCTGCGCCAGTGCCGGTGCATGAGGGACGCCGACCAGCCCCGCAGCCAGCACCAGCCAGGCCCAGACCGGGCGCCGGCTGCGCACGGGGCGCCGTCTCGCAGATGTGCAGATCAGGGTCACGCACGCGCCGGGTTTGCCCCCGACTCACTTGGTCGGGCCGCGCGAGGCTAAGGCCGGGTTTGGCCAGGCCGCAACCGGCCGGGCGGCGTCAAAGCGCCGCGAAGCCACAAATCCTGTTGATCGCGGCCTGCACGGCCGTGAAGCTCACGGCCGCGGCTTGGGATCGCGTCCCAGCAGACGCGCAAATTCCGCCTCGATCGCATCGACCGAAAACGGGTCGATGGGCTTGGGCGCACTTTCGGCTTCGTGCTCCGGCTGGGTTGCTGGATCAGGCTCGGACGCGGGCGGGGGCGCAGGCGACGCATCCGCCACAGGCTCGAACTCCTGGAACGGCTCGCCGGACGCCCCGTCATCATCCGCAGGTGCATCCGCAGGCGTCGGCGCCGTCAGGGCTGCCTCATCGCCGATCCGCCGGATGTCCCCTCCATCCGACAGGGGCACGGGCGGCTCCGCCACTGGCGCCGCCGCCGGCTTGAATACGGCAGGCGCTGCAGCGGCCTCGGCCTCGCGCATCACCACCGGTTCAACATCCGCCGGCCGATGGGACACCACAGGCAGCGGCGCGGGCGCCGGCGGCTTGGGGCTGGTGCGCTCGGGCTTCAGGCCCAGCGCCAGTTCCAACTCGGCCTCGACATCGAGCGGCACGATCCGCGCGGCCGGCGGCGAAGCGGGAATGGGCGGCGGAGACATGAGCGGCGGAGACATGGGCGGCGCAGACACGGGCGGCGCAGACATGGTCGATGCCGCGACCGGATCCAACCGTGTGGGGGGAGCCACCGGCGGGGCGGGCAGGTCCAGCTTGACCGCAGATTCGGTCTCGACCGGAAGATTGGCCTGCGCCTGGGAGGGTCGAACCGCCGAGAACGGTCGCTTCAGAGCCTCGTCGAGCTGGCGCGCCATATCGTCGAGTTCGCCTGCGCTGGCGGTCGGTGCCGGCGCGTGGTCGCGCGTGAAATTCGGGGTCGGCATCGACGATGCCGGGGCGGCCGGCGCGGGCTGCGCCCTGGACGAGGCCGCGAGCACGGCGCTGCCCCCTGCCGCCGCTGCGACGGCAGCTTCTGCCTGCGTCAGCGTCTGCATGGGGCGCGGGGCCGAGCGCACCGGCGGCGGCGGGGCCTCGCCTGCCATCGGGACTTGTGCAACCGGGGCCGGCGGCGCGCGGCGCATGTCCTCGGCATTATCCTGACGTGAAGGCTCCTGACGCGAAGACTCCTGGCGCAGCGGCTCTTGGCGGGGCGGCTCCTGGCGAGGCGCATCCTGCGGCACCAGCGTGTCGAACGGCAGCGGGCGGTCGGGCAGCCCGATGTCGGGCGAAGCCTGCATCGGCGTCCGCGCCCCGCTGCGCAAGATATTGGTCTCGATGACGACGTCGGAGGCACCACCGATCATCACCAGATGCTCGACATTGTCGCGCCGGATCAGGATGAGCTGACGCTGGCGGTCGAGATCGTGGATGTCGACGACGCCGAGCCGGGGCTGCCGCGTGCGGCCCCCGCCCTGCCCCTTCAGCCGCAGCCGGCCATCCTTGATCTGCCGCGCAAACAGCCCCAGCAGCACGAGCAGCACCAGGATGACGCCAAAAGCGATGACCCACTTCTGCGCGGTGGGAAGATCGAAGCCAAACAAGCTCTGCAAGGTCTGCCTCATATGCGACGGCTGGCCGGGCCCCGGCTGCCTTTAAGTTCAGCTGACGTTGAACACGCTGGCTATAGCATGACGCCCGCGCTTTCAGGAAACATGGTGAATGCGTGGTTAACCGGATCCCCGGAACCGCGGGGTTTTAACCGATCGTTAACCACGAGGCCGGCAATATTTACCCAGTGGACCGGCGCGACCGCCGGCTTCGGGAGGGCCACCGTCATGGCGAACAATGCCCTGGGCACAGGCGGAAACCTGATGCTGGCGCTGAAGACCCGCATGCACTGGCACCAGTCGCGCCAGAAGGTGCTGGCCGAGAACGTCGCCAATGCCGACAGCCCGGGCTTTCGCCCGATGGAGGTCAAGGCGCCTGCGATCGGGACCGGACAGGCCAGCGTCGGGCTCGCCCTGACGAGCGCCGGGCACATGGATCTGAGCACCCGCGCGGGCGGCTTCGACGACAAGCGGGCCCAGCGGTTCGAAACCACGCCGAGCGGCAACGCGGTCAATCTCGAGGACGAAATGAGCAAGGTCGCGCAGAACCAGTCCGATTATCAGCTTGCCGCCTCGCTCTACAGCAAGGGCCTTGGCCTGATGAAGATCGCCATCGGCAAAGGCCGCTAACAGACCGGGCCGCTAACAGACCGGGCCGTTGACGCTTCGCACAGGTAAGGAACGGGCAGGATGGATCTTCTCAAGAGCATCGCGGTGGCGACGTCGGGGCTGCGCAGCCAGTCCGGCCGCATGCGCGTCATCGCCGAGAACATGGCCAACGCCGATTCGGGCCCCGAGCGCCCCGGCGCCGACCCCTATCGGCGCAAGATCCCGACCTTTCAGCGTCGGTTCGACCGCGAACTGGAGGCGCAGGTCGTCGACATGGGCCGCGTCCAGCGCGACCAGAGCGCCTTCCGCGTGAAGTTCGAGCCGGGCAATCCGACGGCCGACGCCGCCGGCAATGTCCGCATGCCCAACGTCAATTCGCTGATCGAGACGATCGACATGCGCGAGGCCCAGCGCAGCTATGAAGCCAACCTCAACCTGATCTCGTCGACGCGCCGGATGATCCAGCGCACCATCGACATCCTGCGCGCCTGAAGGACAAGCTCATCATGGCCACGCCAAGCTTCGCCGCCGGCGCCTATGCTTCGATCCAGGGGATGGGCGCGGGCAATCTGCTCCGCAAGCCCCTCACCCCGACGGGGACGCAGACCGGCGCCACCGACTTCTCGGCCCTGGTCGGCAAGGCGCTCGAGGCTACTGCGGATGCCGGCCGCAAGGCCGATACGCAGACCGCCTCCGTCGCCGTCGGCCGTGCCGACGTCGTCGATGTCGTCACCGCGGTGGCCGAGAGCGAGGCCGCCATCGAGACGCTGGTCGCCGTGCGCGACCGCGTGATCGCGGCCTATGAAGAAATCATGCGGATGCCGGTCTGAGATCGAGACGAGCCCTCATCCTGAGGAGCCGCGAAGCGGCGCGTCGAAGAATGCGCCAGCGCCCTCTGGATCACCTTCAAGACGCGCCAGACAGCGCTCTTCAGGATGAGGGCTGAGGAATCCTCAGCCAAAAAGGATATCGACATGACCTCCGGAGCCATCCTCGACGTCGCGCGCGACGGCATCATGGTCTTTCTCAAAGCAGGCGGGCCCTTGATGATGATCGCCCTCATCGTCGGCCTCGTCGTCTCGCTGATCCAGGCGCTGACGCAGATCCAGGAACAGACGCTGGTCTATGTGCCGAAGATTCTCGCGGTCTTCGCCGGGCTGATGCTGTTTCTGCCGTTCATGGGCGACGCCCTGGCAGGCTATATGGGACGGGTCGCCGTCCGAATCGCCACGGGCGAATGAGCCTGCCGCTGCCGCGCCTGGCCTTCATCGGAGGCGCGCCCACGCGGCGTTCCGATGGGCGACGAGGTGACGACGGCACGATGCAGATCGCGATCCTGCCCGAGATCAGCGCCGTCTTCGTGCTCGTCTTCGCGCGCGTCGGCACGCTCGTCATGCTGATGCCGGGCATCGGCGAGCGCTTCGTCTTCTCGCGGGCCCGGCTGTCGCTGGCCTTCTTCATCGCCCTGATGATGGTGCCGATGGCGCGCCCGCTTCTGACCCTGCCGACCGACCTTTCGGCCGTGGTCGGCCTGCTGCTCGGCGAGATCCTGATCGGCCTGGTGATCGGCATTTGCGCCCGCTTCGTCATGGCCGCGCTGCAGACGGCCGGCACGCTCGTCGCGCAGACCATGGGGCTGGGCTATGCCATGACGGTCGATCCGACCGGCGGCCAGCAGAACCCTTCGATCGGCAACCTGCTCACCCTGCTGGGCATCACCCTGATTTTGACCAGCGACCTGCATCATGTCGCGATCGTCGCGATCCATGAGAGCTACCGCCTGCTGCCGCCGGGCGGCATTCCCGAGATCGGCGATGTGATGATGCTGGCCGTGCGGGCCGCCTCCCAGGGGTTCTCGCTGGCGGTGCAGATCTCGGCGCCCTTCATCGTCTTCGGCCTGTTGTTCAATCTGGGGCTCGGCGTGCTGGCGCGGATGATGCCGCAGCTGCAGGTCTTCTTCCTCGCCGTTCCGGCCTCGATCCTCGGCGGCATGTTCGTGCTGCTGGCCGTCGTCGGCGTGATGATGAGCGTGTTCCTCAACGATCTCGGCGCCTTCCTGCGCCAGTTTGCCGGGAACTGAGGCGCCATGTCGGAGGACGCCGAAAAGGAAGACAGGACAGAGGAGCCGACCCAGCGAAAACTGGATCAGGCGACCGAGAAAGGCGATATTCCCAGATCGCAGGAGATCGGCACCTTCTTCGTGCTCTGCGGCTTCACCATGGCGCTGCTCGTCGGTGCCGGCTGGTCGGCCCGCGACGCCGCCTTGTCGCTGCGTGCCTTCCTGATGAACGCCCATCAGGTGCCCTCCGACGGGGCGGCCTTCGCCAATGTCGCGCAGCAGGGCGTGATGGCGGGGTTTGCCGCGCTCGGCTTGCCCTTCGCCTTCATCCTCGTCGCCGCATTGATGGGCGCGCTGATCCAGCACAAGCCGCTCTGGACCTTCGATCCGATGATGCCGAAGTTCAGCCGCATCTCGCCCATGGCCGGCGCCAAGCGGATGTTCGGCAAGGAGGCCTGGGTCAATTTCGCCAAGGGGCTGGCCAAGACCGGTCTGGTCGGCGCCGTGCTCTGGATCACGCTCTGGAACGAGCACGACCGGCTCGAGGGCTTCGCCCAGATGAATGTCTCGGCCTTGCTGCCGGCGACGCTGGTGCTGGCGATCAAGCTGATGGCGAGCGCGCTGGCGCTGTTTTCCGTGATCGCGCTCGGCGATTTCGGCTGGCAGCGCTACTCCTGGTACCAGCGCCAGAAAATGACCAAGCAGGAGCTCAAGGACGAGCACAAGAACTCGGAAGGCAACCCCGAGATCAAGGCCAAGCTCCGGCAGATCCGCATGGAACGCGCCCGCCGGCGCATGATGACAGCCGTGCCCAAGGCAACCGTGATCATCACCAACCCGACCCATTACGCGGTCGCGCTGCAATACGAGCCCGGGATGGCAGCGCCGCTGTGCCTCGCCAAGGGCGTCGATGCGATGGCGCTGAAAATCCGCGAGGTCGCAGGCGAGCACAAGGTCCCGATCGTCGAAAACGTGCCCTTGGCGCGCGCGCTGCACGCCAGCGTCGAGATCGACGAAGAAATTCCTGTCGAACACTATCAGGCCGTGGCGGAAGTGATCGGATACGTCTTGCGCATGAAGCGTCGGCACGCCTAACTCGCTGATATTCACGCATGCGTCGCCCCTTGCGACGGCGCCACGGCAACCGGACGGATCTCACCGCAATGGGCGGCACCACGACTGCGATCGATCGCTCCGACAAGCCCGGGCATATCGGCGTCATCCTGCTCGTCGCGGGGCTGCTCGTCGGTGCCGCGGTGGCGCTTGGCTTCATCGCCCATGAATGGGCCCAGCCACTGATTCTCGGCCTGCTCGCGCTGCTCTCGGTCGTCGGCGTCTTCGGCCTCTTCGCCTTTGCCGTCGGGCTGATCCAGTTCTCCGGCCGCGCCGCCCGCAACGACCTGACCAAGGCGATCGTCGATCGTGCCGACGAGGGCATTGTCGTCACCGAGGGCGAGACCTCGATCGTCTACGCCAACGAGGCCTATATCGCTTTGGCCGGCGCGCGCGGCGCCAGCGATCTGCGCCCGGTCGGCAGCCTCTTCACCGGCCGGGCCGAGGTCTCCGAGGCGATCTACCGCCTCGCCACCGCCGCGCGCGAGAACCGCAAGCTCTCCGAGGAGATCCGGCTTGAACCCGCGCTTGCCGGCCGTGGTGCCGTCGGCTGGTACCGCATCCGGGTCTCCCCCGTTCGCCGCGACGGCAAACCGGCCGCGCTCTGGGCCGTGTCGGACATCACGCCCGAGCGCGAGCGCCAGGAAAACGCTTTCCAGGAGCTGCAGCACGCGATCGACTATCTCGACCATGCGCCCGCCGGCTTCGTCTCGATCGATGCCGATGGCGAGGTGTCCTATCTCAACGCCACGCTCTCGGGCTGGCTCGATTTCGATCTGGCCCGCTTCGGCTCGGGCGGCTTGCATCTCGACGATATCGCGACGCCCGGCGCCGCAGCCCTGGTCCAGGCCATCCGCGGCCATCCCGGCGATGTCCGCATCGAGGTTCTCGACGTCGATCTGAAGCGCCGCAACGGTGCCCCCGTGCCGGTGCGGCTGCACCACCAGGTCGCCTTCGGCAGCGATGGCCGCGCCGGCCCATCGCGCACGCTGGTGCTGAACCGGGCGCCCGGCGAAGCCGGCACCGACCGCGGCAGCGAGGCGGAGATCCGCTTTGCCCGCTTCTTCCACTCGACCCCGATGGCGATCGCCACCGTCGACCGCAACGGCGCCATCCTGCGCTCGAACGCCGCCTTCGCCCGCCTGACCCACACCGGCCAGCAACTCGGCCCCCAGCCGGCCACGATTCATGATCTCGTCGTGCCCGGCGGCGGGCTCGACCGGGCGCTGACCGACGTCATGGAAGGCCGCCGCGAGGTCGCCCCGCTCGATCTGACGCTGGCCGCCGACGAAGCCCGTTCGGCCAGGCTCTATCTCGCGCCCGTAGCCGCGACCGAGGATGGCGACGGCGAGCGCGCCATCGTCTATGCGCTGGAGACCACCGCCGAGCGCAAGCTCAAGGACAATATCGACCAGGCCCAGAAGATGCAGGCGGTCGGCACGCTGGCCGGTGGCATCGCCCACGACTTCAACAATGTGCTGCAGGTCATCATCAACGCCTCGGAGTTCCTGCTGGCGAGCCATCGCCCGACCGACCCGTCCTTCCCCGACATCATGCAGATCAAGCAGAACGCCTACCGAGCGGCTGCGCTGGTGCGGCAGCTGCTCGCCTTCTCGCGCCGCCAGACGCTGCGGCCGCAGGTGCTGGAACTCGGCGACGTGCTGTCGGATCTTTCGCTGATGCTCAAGCGCGTCGTCGCCGACAAGGTCACGCTCGACGTCCGCCAGGGCCGCGACCTCTGGCCGGTCAAGGCCGATCTCGGCCAGCTCGAACAGGTCATCGTCAACCTCGCGGTCAATGCCCGCGACGCGATGGGCGATGGCGGCAAGCTCACGGTGCGCACCCGCAATGTCGAGCGCGCCGACTGCGCCAGCTTCGCCCACGCCGCCTTGCCGACCGACGACTATGTCCTGCTCGAGGTCGAGGATTCAGGCACCGGCATCGCGCCCGAGCATCTCGACAAGATCTTCGAGCCGTTCTTCACCACCAAGGAGGTCGGCAAGGGCACGGGCCTGGGCCTCTCCATGGTCTATGGCATCGTCAAGCAGACCGGCGGCTTCGTCTTCTGCGATTCGGTCGTCGGCCGCGGCACGATCTTCCGCATCTTCCTGCCGCGCCATGTCCCCAGCGAAGAGGAGATCGCAGCCGAAGCCGCGATCAAGGAGGCGCCCAAGAAGATCGCCGCCGACCACACCGGCGCCGGCGTCATCCTGCTCGTCGAGGACGAGGACGCCGTGCGCGCGCTCAACGCCCGCATGCTGGTTTCGCGCGGCTACACCGTCCATGAGGCGGCCTCGGGCGTCGAGGCGTTGGAGATCTTCCTGCAGCATGACGGCCAGATCGACCTCGTCGTCTCCGACGTGGTGATGCCCGAGATGGACGGCCCGACGCTGCTGGGCGAACTGCGCCAGCGCAACCCCGCCACCAAGGTCGTCTTCGTCTCCGGCTATGCCGAGGAAGCCTTCCGCAAGAACCTGCCCGAGGGCGAGGACTTCCAGTTCCTGCCAAAGCCGTTCACGATGAAGCAGCTCGTCGAGACGGTGAAGGCGGCGATGGGGTGATGCCCCTCAGCGCAGCGCGTCGGCCAGCGACAGGCGCGCATGCCCGTCGCGCCCCGTGATCGCGGGTGCCGCCAGCATCGCGTTGAGCACCGCCTCCTGCGTCGCTTCAGTGGCGGCGCGGAACGGCAGGTCGATCCGGCTCTCATTGAGCATCGCCATCGGCAGGATATCGGCGGCCTCGTGATGCGCGATGCGCCCCGCCGTGCTGAAGGCGACCGCGATATCGCCGCTGCCATGCCCCCAGAAGGCGCCCAGCCGCGCCAGCCCCGCGCCGCAGCGCCGCGCCACCCGATTGAGCTGGCGCGACTCCAGCGGCAGATCGGTCGCCAGCACGATGATGACCGAGCCGCGCTCCTGCGTCGCAGGCGGCGCGGCCGGCGGCACGGGCCGGCGCCCATCGGGCAAAACGAGATCCCCGGCATTGCCAAAATTGGCGAGCACGAGCACGCCGAGCGTGAAATCGCGCGCGCCCAGCCGCATCAGGCGCGAGGCCGTGCCGATGCCCCCCTTGAAGCCAAACGCGCTCATGCCCGAGCCGGCGCCGACCGAGCCCTCGGCCACCGGCCCAGCGGCGGCGGAATCGAGTGCGGCGAAAGCATCGGCTTCGGTCAAAGCCCGCGCGCGGATGTCGGAGAGGAACCCGTCATTGCATTCCAGCACCAGCGGATTGACCGTTCCCGTCTCGCGCCCGATCTCGGGATGAGACGCCAGAGCCCGGCTGACCAGCGCGTCGATGCCGACGCCGACCGAAAAGGTGTTGCCGAGCAGGATCGGCGTCTCGATCTGGCCGAGCTCGGCCAGTTGCACCAGACCCGCGCTCTTGCCGAAGCCGTTGATGACGTCGCAGCCCGCCCGCAGCTTGTCGCGGAACAGATCGCCCTCATGCGGCAGCACCGCCGTGAAGCCGGTCAGGACATCGCCTTGGTGCAGGCTGCGATGGCCGACGCGCACCCCGGCGACATCGGCGATTGCGTTGAGCGGCCCCGGCGGCAACGTCCCGCAGATCAGGCCGACATCGCGCGCGCGCAGGCTCATTCCACCATCCCTTCAAACACTGCCAGCGGCGATCCGCGGCGCCCGGAACCCGGCCGATAGCCGCTCCTGACATCTCCTGTCAGCACCGCCGTCACGAGAACAAAAAAAGAACTTGCCCACAAGAACAAACCGTGACCAATCTTGGCCATCGGCGCGGATTGAGATGTCCCCGCGCCCCTGCCATAAGGAGCGCGAATCGTGAGTCAGGCGAATCTCAAATTGGTGGAAGGGTCCTCGATGGACAAGGCCAAGGCGCTGGATGCGGCGCTCTCGCAGATCGAGCGCGCCTTCGGCAAGGGCTCGATCATGCGGCTGGGCAAGAACCAGCAGGCAGTCGAGATCGAGACGATTTCGACCGGATCGCTCGGGCTCGACATCGCGCTCGGCGTCGGCGGCCTGCCGCGCGGCCGCGTCATCGAGATCTACGGGCCGGAATCCTCCGGCAAGACCACGTTGGCGCTGCACACCATCGCCGAAGCCCAGAAGAAGGGCGGCGTCTGCGCCTTCGTCGATGCCGAGCACGCGCTCGATCCCGTCTATGCCCGCAAGCTCGGCGTCAATCTCGACGATCTCCTGATCTCGCAGCCCGACACTGGCGAGCAGGCGCTCGAGATCACCGATACGCTCGTCCGCTCCGGCGCGATCGACGTTCTGGTGGTCGATTCGGTCGCCGCGCTGACCCCGCGCGCCGAGATCGAGGGCGAGATGGGCGATGTCCAGCCCGGCCTCCAGGCCCGCCTGATGAGCCAGGCCCTGCGCAAGCTGACGGCGTCGATCTCGCGCTCGAACTGCATGGTCATCTTCATCAACCAGATCCGCATGAAGATCGGTGTGATGTATGGCTCGCCTGAGACCACCACCGGCGGCAACGCGCTGAAGTTCTACGCCTCCGTGCGCCTCGACATCCGCCGCGTCGCGACGCTCAAGGATCGCGAGGAGGCCACCGGCAACCAGGTCCGCGTCAAGGTCGTCAAGAACAAGGTCGCGCCGCCCTTCAAGCAGGTCGAGTTCGACATCATGTTCGGCGAGGGCATCTCCAAGGTCGGCGAGCTCGTCGATCTCGGCGTCAAGGCCGGCATGGTCGAGAAGTCGGGCGCCTGGTTCTCTTTCGACAGCCAGCGCCTCGGCCAGGGCCGCGAGAACGCCAAGGCCTTCCTCAAGGCCAACCCCGAAATGGCCGCCAAGATCGAGGCGACGATCCGCCAGAACTCCGGCCTCGTCGCCGAGCGCATCCTCGACGAGGCGACGCCCAGCGCCGACGATCTCGACGAGGGCGAGGCCTGAGGATTGGCGCGGACGGCGATCACACCCTCGCCGTCATTCCGGGCGAGCGCAGCGAAGTCCCGGAATCCATCATAGGGCGCCGACGGCCCTCTATGATGGATTCCGGAGCGGCGCCGCTTTCGCGGCTTGTCGGGAATGACGGCGCGTTTTTGCCGCAATGGGTGATCATCTTCAACGATCTTGACACAGGGCGGCTCCCGGGCCGCCCTTTTGCTGTCTGCTCCGCCCGCGCGCGTTTTCTGGACAGGCGCCGGTCGCCTGACTAGAAGCGGTGTTTCCCGCCGGGTGTGCCGGCCTCAAGCCCAGACCAGAGCGCAAACAGCGATGAGCGGCGTCAACGAAATCCGGTCCACCTTCCTCGATTACTTCAAGGGCCAGGGCCATGAGGTGGTGCCGTCGAGCCCGCTCGTGCCGCGCAACGACCCGACGCTCATGTTCGCCAATTCGGGCATGGTGCAGTTCAAGAACGTCTTCACCGGCCAGGAGAAGCGCCCCTATCAGCGCGCCACCACCGCGCAGAAATGCGTCCGCGCCGGCGGCAAGCACAACGATCTCGACAATGTCGGCTACACCGCACGCCATCATACCTTCTTCGAGATGCTGGGGAACTTCTCCTTCGGCGATTATTTCAAGGAACAGGCGATCACCCACGCCTGGACGCTGGTCACCCGCGAATACGGCCTGCCCAAGGACAAGCTGACCGTCACGGTCTATTCCGAGGACGACGAGGCGCACGCGCTCTGGAAGAAGATCGCTGGTCTGTCGGATTCCAAGATCATCCGCATCCCGACCTCGGATAATTTCTGGCGCATGGGCGACACCGGCCCCTGCGGCCCCTGCTCCGAAATCTTCTACGACCATGGCGACCACATCCCCGGCGGCCCCCCGGGCTCGCCCGACGAGGATGGCGACCGCTTCATCGAGATCTGGAATCTCGTCTTCATGCAGTATGAGGAGGCGGCGGGCGGCATTCGCACCGATCTGCCCCGCCCCTCGATCGACACCGGCATGGGGCTGGAGCGCATCGCCGCCGTGCTCCAGGGCACCCATGACAACTACGCCATCGACCTGTTCGCGGCGCTGATCGCGGCCATCGCCGACCTCACCAACGTGCCCTCCGACGGGCCGATGAAGGCGAGCCACCGCGTCATCGCCGACCATCTGCGCTGCGCCGCCTTCCTCATCGCCGATGGCGTGCTGCCCTCGAATGAGGGCCGCGGCTATGTGCTGCGCCGGATCATGCGCCGCGGCATGCGCCATGCGCAGCTGCTCGGCGCGCGCGATCCGCTGCTGCACCGGCTCGTCCCCGTGCTGACCCGCGAGATGGGCCGCGCCTATCCCGAATTGCTGCGCGCGGAGGCGCTGATCTCGGAGACGCTGCAGCTCGAGGAAACCCGCTTCCGCACCACGCTGGCGCGAGGGCTGACCCTGCTCGACGACGCCGCCAAGGATCTGACCGCAGGCCAGAGCCTCAAGGGCGACGTCGCCTTCACCCTCTACGACACCTATGGCTTCCCGCTCGACCTGACGCAGGATGCGCTGCGCGCCCGCGGCGTCACCGTCGATACGGATGGCTTCGATGCGGCCATGCAGCAGCAGAAGGCCAAGGCGCGGGCCGCCTGGGCCGGCACCGGCGAGGCCGCGACCGAGAAGCTCTGGTTCCCCTTGCGCGACAAGCTCGGCGCCACGGAATTCCTCGGCTACGACACCGAGACCGCCGAAGGCGTCGTCACGGCGTTGATCCGCGACAATGCCGAGGTCGAGAGCCTGAATGCCGGCGAGACCGGCCTGATGATCGTCAACCAGACGCCGTTCTACGGCGAATCCGGCGGCCAGGTCGGCGATGCCGGCACGGTGCGCGGGCCCGGCCTGGTGGTCGCGGTCAGCGATGTCCAGAAGAAGCTCGGCGATGTCTTCGCCCATGCCGTCACCGTCAAGGAGGGCGTGCTGAAGCGCGGCGCCGCCGTCGAACTCGTCGTCGATCATGCCCGCCGCGCCGCCATCCGCGCCAACCACTCCGCCACCCATCTGCTGCATGAGGCGCTGCGTCTCGTGCTTGGCGACCATGTCGCGCAGAAGGGCTCGCTGGTCTCGCCCGACCGGCTGCGCTTCGATTTCTCGCATCCCAAGCCGATTTCCGATGAGGAACTGCGCGAGGTCGAGGAGATCGCCAACGCCATCGTGCTGAAAAACGAGCCGGTCTCGACCCGCCTGATGAGCGTCGACGAGGCCATCGCGTCGGGCGCGCGTGCGCTGTTCGGCGAGAAATATGGCGACGAGGTCCGCGTCGTCGCGATGGGCACCAACGCCACGGGGCGCGCCTATTCGGTCGAGCTCTGCGGCGGCACCCATGCCAACCGCACCGGCGATATCGGCCTGGTCAGCGTCGTCGGGGAAAGCGCGGTCGCCGCCGGCGTGCGCCGCCTCGAGGCGATGACCGGCAACGGCGCGCGCCTGCGGCTCAACACCGAGTCGCGCCTGCTCGACGGGCTCGCCAGCCTGCTCAAGGTCCCCGCCCATGAAGCCGGCAACCGGCTCACCGCCCTCATCGAGGAGCGCCGCAAGCTCGACCGCGAACTCTCCGACGCCCGCAAGAAGCTCGCCATGGGCGGCGGTGGAGAAGCGCAGGACCCGGTGCAGGAGATCGCCGGCACCAAGCTGCTGGCGCGCGCCATCAGCGGCGTCGAGATGAAGGATCTCAAGAGCCTCGTCGACGAGGCCAAGACCCGCATCGGCTCGGGCGTCGTCGCCATCGTCGGCGTCGCCGAGGATGGCAAGGCCGGAATCGTCGTCGGCGTCACCGCCGACCAGACCGAGCGGTTCGACGCGGTCGCGCTGGTGCGCGCGGGTTCCGAGGCGCTCGGCGGCAAGGGCGGCGGCGGACGCCGCGACATGGCCCAGGCCGGCGGCCCCGATGGCGACAAAGCGCAAGCCGCGCTCGACGCCGTCGCCGCCGCGATGGGCTGACGCCGCCATGGACGCCGCCGCCTCTCACCCGAGTTGGCGGCGCCGGGTTCACCTCTGGTTCGACCATGGCGCAGGCGACGATGCCATCGCCACCGCGATCCATCGCGGGCTCGTCCTGCTGATCTGCGCCAATGTGACCGCGATCGTGCTGGAATCGGTGCCCGACATCGCGGCGCGCTTCGGCCCGGCTTTCCAGGCGCTGGAGGCCGTCTCGCTGGTCCTGTTTGCGCTCGAATATGCCATTCGCCTGTGGGTCGCGCCCGAACATGCCCGCTACCGCGCGCTCTCCCCGGCCCGGGCGCGGCTGGCTTACGCCCTGTCGCTGCCGGCGATCATCGATTTTCTGGCCACGCTGCCGCTCGCCTTCGCGGTGCTAGGCCTGAGCGATCTGCGCGCGCTTTTGCTGCTGCGGCTGCTGCGCTTCTTCAAGCTCGGGCGCTATTCGCCGGGCATGGCCTCGCTGGCGGCGGCGCTGTCGGCGGAGCGCAAGGCGCTGTTTGCCTGTTTCGTCGTGCTGATGGGCGTGATGCTGATGGCCGCCAGCGTGATGCATCTCGTCGAGCACGAGGCCCAGCCCGACAAGCTCGGCACGATTCCCGATGCGATGTGGTGGGCGATCATCACCCTAACCACGGTCGGCTATGGCGATGTCTTCCCGGTCACGGCGGCCGGCAAGGCGGTGGCATCCGTCACGGCGGTGCTCGGCCTTGTCATGCTGGCGCTCCCCGTGGGCATCGTCGCCACCGCCTTCGCGCAGGAGATCCACCGCCGCGAATTCGTCGTGACCTGGAGCATGATCGCCCGCGTGCCCTTATTTGGCCAACTCGATGCGGTCGAGATCGCGCAGGTGATGCAGTTCCTGCGCGCCCGCACCGTGCGCAACGGCGTCGTGGTGGCCCATGAGGGCGAGCCGCTGCAGGCCTTGTATTTCGTCGCCAGCGGCGAGGTCGAGATCTCGCGGCCGGAGGGGAAGACGACCTTGGACGAAGGCCATTTCTTCGGCGCGCTGACGCTGGACGACGTCGCGATCACGAGCCATGCCTCGGCGGTCAGCGCGGCGGTCGCCACCGCGCCGACAAAGCTCCTCGTGCTCGACCAGATCGACTTCCGCGCCCTGACCGCGCGCAGCCCGAAGCTCGCCGCCCATATCCGCAAGCTGGCGCTGGGCGCATGAGGCTTCGCCGTCTCATCCTGCTGGCGGCAGCCGCCCTGCCGCTGGCCGCCCTGTCGCCCGCCGGCTCCCCGTCGCAGGCTCAGGCCCAGCAGCAGGGCCCCCGCAAGCCGCCGCAGCCCAAAGGCCCAGCGCTGTCCGCCTCGCAGCGGCTGATGGCGGGCTCGCCGCTGAATGTCCTGGCCACCCGTGCGCCGGAAGGAGCGCGGCTCGCCATCGCGCGTCCGACCGATCCGGCTGCGACCGCCATCGTCGTGGTGCCGCTCGGCGCCCGCCCCTCGGCCAGCCTGCCGACGCCGGGCGAGGCCGGCGCCTATGAGCTGCGCCTGACGCGCGACCAGGACGGCGCCCCGGTCATCCTGCTGCGCCAGTCGCTCGTCACCACACCGCCGCAGGCGACCTTGGCCGCGCCCGCCCGCATCGGACGCGGCCAGGCCCTGCCGGTGCGCGGCATCGGCCCCAATGGCGAGCGCGACCGGGTGGTGCTGGTGCAGGCCGGCGCCGCCCCGGACGCGCAAGGCCCGTCCTTCTTCCCGCAGGAGAACGTCGAGGCGACGCTGGATGGCCCCGACCAGCCCGGCGCCTACGAGCTGCGCTATGTGATGGACGCCCCCTTCAGCGGCCTGCGCGTGCTGGCGACAAGGGCGGTGCGCGTGGAGTGAGGGTGGAGGGGAGCGGACAAACCGCACGCATCCCCAGCCCCCCGCTGTCATTCCAGGGCTTCGCGCCAGCGAAGAGCCCGGAACTGACCACCGCGCTCTACGATGAGCCGCTGTCGGCAGCCGCCCCAACGACCGTCGTGATCATGGATTGAACGGGCATAACCTCCACCCCTTATCCCCGCCACCCCGCCCGCCCCTATCCTCCCCTCGCTGCATCCGACCAAGGGGGCTCTCGCGAGGCATCGTGCGGCCGGGTGCAGTGGCGGGTTTCGGGAGGCGTCGCCATTGCGGGCGGGGGCTCCCGGAGGTCGAGCGGCAGTAAGTCCCCTTAGTCAAGGGACGAGTGGCCGCGACGCCCAAAACACCCGCGCGCGGAGCCGGGCGGCGCGAGATCGGCGCTGCATCGACCTCGACATCGACACTCGACATCGGCACGCGGCTCTGATCCGCGCGCCACCCGGCTCCGCGCATCCCCTTTCGGGGGTATGGTCGCGAAACCCCGCGGCTCAGGTCGGTCGGGGCTTTTGGTGCGCGGCGTCGATGATGGTCCCCGAACCACCACCGTCATCCTGGGCGGCCGCAGGCCGACCGGGATCCATCATAGGGCGGCGACCGTGCCCGATGATGGATCCCGGCCTGCGCCGCGTGCCGCGGCTTGTCCAGGATGACGGGCGCCCCAATGAACCGCCTCCCCCGACCCACGAAAAAAGCCCGGCCGTCGCCGGCCGGGCTCTCGTGTCGTCACGAAGGCTGAAACCACTCAGGCGGCCATGGCCTTCTTCATGTTCTCGCTGACCTTCTCGAGGAAGCCGGTGGTCGAGAGCCATTTCTGCTCGGCGCCGACCAGCAAAGCCAGATCCTTGGTCATGTCGCCGGCCTCGACGGTGTCGACCGTGACCTTCTCGAGCAGCGTCGCGAACCTGGCCAGCTCGGCATTGCCGTCGAGCTTGGCGCGGTGGGCCAGCCCACGGGTCCAGGCGAAGATCGAGGCGATCGAGTTCGTCGAGGTCTCCTTGCCCTTCTGATGCTCGCGATAGTGGCGCGTCACCGTGCCATGCGCTGCCTCGGCCTCGACGGTCTTGCCGTCGGGCGTCATCAGCACCGAGGTCATCAGGCCCAGCGAGCCGAAGCCCTGCGCCACCGTGTCGGACTGCACGTCGCCATCGTAGTTCTTGCAGGCCCAGACATAGCCGCCCGACCACTTCATCGCGGACGCGACCATGTCGTCGATCAGGCGGTGCTCATAGGTGATGCCGGCGGCGTCGAACTGGGCCTTGAATTCGGCCTGGTAGATCTCCTCGAAGATGTCCTTGAAGCGGCCGTCATAGACCTTGAGGATGGTGTTCTTGGTCGAGAGATAGACCGGATACTTGCGGATCAGGCCGTAGTTCAGCGAAGCGCGGGCGAAATCCTTGATCGACTCGTCGAGATTGTACATCGCCATGGCGACGCCGGCCTCGGGGGCCTTGAAGACCTCCTTCTCGATCACCGCGCCATCCTCACCGACGAACTTGATCGACAGCGTGCCCTTGCCGGGGAAGGTGAAGTCGGTGGCGCGGTACTGGTCGCCATAGGCGTGGCGGCCGATCACGATCGGCTGGGTCCAGCCGGGAACGAGGCGCGGCACATTCTTGCAGATGATCGGCTCGCGGAAGATCACGCCGCCGAGGATGTTGCGGATCGTGCCGTTGGGGCTCTTCCACATCGACTTGAGGTTGAATTCCTTCACGCGGCCTTCATCGGGCGTGATCGTCGCGCATTTCACCGCGACGCCGTGCTTCTTGGTCGCGTTGGCGGCGTCGATGGTGACCTGGTCGTCGGTGGCGTCGCGGTTCTCGACCGAGAGGTCGTAATAATCGAGATCGAGGTCGAGATAGGGGAAGATCAGCGTGTCCTTGATCTTCTGCCAGATGATGCGGGTCATCTCGTCGCCGTCCATGTCGACGACCGGGTTGGCGACCTTGATCTTGCTCATGTGAAACGACCCCTGCTTCTGGTCAGATTGAAACGATATCGGCCTGCGGCAAGCGCGCCGCAGGCGGTTGGCCGTGTCCTAAAGCATCGGCCTGGAAAGGGAAATGCGGTTTTCGGCTAAGGCGCTGTTGAACCCGGGACGCAAGGCTCCTTAACCCTTGAGGCCATGGCGGGGCAAATCCATGCTGCACTGCCGCAAAATCGTCGGCTTGCGTGTTCAGTCTGCGCCCTCACCGCCGCCGCACCGGGACGACCGCCTTGCCTCCATCTGTCTTTCTCGCGCCGGCCGGCCTTTTGATTCGGGCTGCAGCGCTTCTGATGCTGACCGCAGGGCCCCTCGCCGCCAGCCCGGAGCAGCCTGCCGATGCGCTGACGCTCGACGCAGCCTTCGCGGACGAGGCCGAGATGCAGCTGTTTGCCCCGATTCCACGCTGGCAGGCCCCGCCGCCGCCGCCCGAGCCCGTGCTGGCGACGCCGAGTTTCATGGCCCCGACGCTGAACAAGCAAAGCGCAGCCCATGACAGGGCCGTGCGCAACGGGCTCGCCCGGCCCGACTTCGCCGCCGTGCCGATCCGGCGCGGGCTCAGCCCCGCCGCGACGCCGCTGCCCTCTGTCGCCGAGCGGGCTGTCGGCATGAAGCTGGGTGCCGAGCGGCTCTCGGTCTCGACCGCGATCGTCACGGGCCAGGGCGGCTGGCAGCGCAACGACACGCGGGTCGACTGGAATGTGACGCAGGGCCCGAGCGCCGAGGGGGATGTGCTGTGGAGCGCGGCGGCTGGCGGCAATCTCCAGGCGGCGGGATCAGCCGAGCAGAATGCCCAGGCCGTACTGGGCTACAAGCTCCAGCCACTCGACATCGTCACGCTGACGACGGAGATCGCGCTCGCCGGGAGCTATACATTCGCGGCGGAAAACGGGCTTGTCACCAGCATGACGCCACGCGTCAAGGTCATCGCGGATCTGACGCAGCCGCTCTCCATGCCCTGGCGCACCACACTGGATCTCAATGTCGGCCGGCAGGTGCCGATCACCGGCAACGACTACCAGACCAACGCGTCCGCCCTGCTGCGGCTGGAACTGCCGACGCCCTGAAACGCAGGGCCGCGGTCTTCCCGTGTGCTGCCGGCGCCGTTAGACTCGGCGCCATGACCGACACACCCCACACCGCACCACGCTTCGCCCTCGTCACCGGCGGCACCCGCGGCATCGGCCAGGGCGCCGCGCTCGCGCTCGCCGCTGCGGGCTTCGAGGTCCTAGCCACCGGCCTGACCGAAGAGGAAATTGCGACTGCCCCACCCCACCCCGCCATTGCCTATGCGAGGCTCGACGTCACGCGTGACAACGAAGTCGCGGCGATCATCGCCGCCTGCCCCCGCCTCGACGCGCTGGTGAACTGCGCCGGCATGATCCAGCGCGGCGGCAAGGAGTTCGAGATCGACGCCTTCCGCCTGACGATCGAGGTCAATCTCAGCGGCACGATGCGGATGTGCCTGGCGGCGAAGGACAAGCTTGCGGCCAACCATGGCGCGATCGTCAACATCGCCTCGATGCTGACCTTCCACGGCTCGGCTTTCGCGCCAGGCTATGCCGCCTCCAAGGGCGCGATCGGGCAGCTCACCAAGTCGCTGGCCGCCGCCTGGGCGGGCGACGGCATCCGCGTGAACGCGGTCGCTCCGGGCTGGATCGAGACCGAACTGACGCGGCCGCTGGTCGAGGATGCCGTCCGCTCGGCGCCCATCCTGGCGCGCACGCCGATGGGCCGATGGGGCCAGCCCGGCGATGTCGGCGGCGCGATCGCCTTCCTTCTCTCGGATGCGGCCGGCTTCATCACCGGCACGATCCTGCCGGTGGACGGCGGCTATCTGGCGGTCTGACCCGCCAGCCAAAACCCAACCGGCACAGGACGATGCCGGATCATCCTGAATCAGCTCGGCAACGCCGGATTCAGCCAACAGCAACGGGAGAAACACCATGAACAAGGTCAGCCCCATTCCGGTCGCAGCCTCCGACGCCGAGCGCTGGACGCCCTATCGGCACCCGCAGCCGAAGGATTCGCCGCCGGAGTTGATTGTGCCCAACGTCATCCCCACCGATGAGCGCGTCTGGGTCCCGGTCGACGACAATGTCTGGTTCCGACCCTTATGCCTCAGCGTGACGCGCGGCTACTGGATGAACCTGCTGCGGGTGCGCCGCTCGGGCGTGCTCTCCCGCCACCGCCATCCGCAGCCGGTCCATGGCTATGTGCTCAAGGGCCAGTGGCGCTATCTCGAGCATGACTGGGTCGCCACCGAAGGGTCTTATGTCTACGAGGCGCCGGGCGAGACCCATACGCTGGTGGTCGATCCCGAGACCGAGGAGATGATCACCATGTTCCAGGTCAACGGCGCGATGATCTATGTCGACCCGGACGGCAAATGCCTCGGCTATGACGACGTCTTCACGCGGCTCGACAAATGCCGCGCGCATTATGCCAGCAACGGGCTCGGCGCGGAGTATGCGGATCAGTTCATCCGGTAGCGGGATCACGTCATTCTCGGGCGAAGCGAAGCGCAGACCCGAGAATCTCTGGCCGGATGTTTCTCCAGACCATCTCGTCACGAGATGCTCGGGTCGAGCCCGAGCATGACGGAGATCACCGCCCGAGCTTCGCCAGTTCCACCGCCGCCCGCAATTCGATATGCGCCAGGACGTCGTCCAGCCGCGGATCGTCGGTCGTCTCGCGGCGCATGGTGAGATTGGCCCTGATCTCCTCCAGTTCGGCGATCTGCACGCGGCCAGAGAGCAGCGCCGCCTTCAGGCGATCGAGCCCGTCGAGCAGGTCGTGGCCGCGCTTGGCCTGGCGCTTCTTGCGCTCGTGGGGCTCCTCATAGGCCTGCACGGCGAGCAGCGTGTCGAGCGGACCCGACGCGGCGACACTCGCGCTGCGGGCGCTGGTCGCACCTTCCTTGGTCGGCAATGTGAACGCGGCGCTCCCTGCGCGCCGTGCGGAACCTGCCGGGCCGGCGTGGGAGACGGGTGCGCGCTGGTCGATCCGGATCATGGTCGCCTCGCGAAATCGGTCATGCGAACCCTCATGCCAGCCTGGTTAACAGGCGGTAAACCACCCGGCAGAAACTGCCGCCCCGGCAGGAACGGCTGCCGCCCATCGGCAGGACTGACCCTGCCTCGAATGTCCAAACAACTGATAAATCAGCATTTTAAATGTGTCGGCGTCTGGCACGCGGATCGCAGGAGGATGACCGACCGTTTTCTCCTGCCGGTGAGACCATGTTCCGCAAAGCCGCCCTGACATCCCTGGTAAAGCCGCTGGCCCTGCTGCTGGCGCTGGGCTTCGCCGTGGTGGCAGGCGAGGCGCAGGCCCTGTCGCGCATCAAGGATCTCGCCTCCGTCGAGGGCGTCCGCTCCAACCAGATCCTCGGCTACGGCATCGTCGTGGGCCTCAATGGCACCGGCGACACCCTCAACAACGCGCCCTTCACCAAACAGTCGCTCACCGCGATGCTGGAGCGGCTCGGCGTCAACACGCGCGGCGCCAATATGCGCACCGCCAATGTCGCGGCCGTGATGGTGACCGCCAATCTGCCGCCTTTTGCCACGCAGGGCACCCGGCTCGACGTCACGGTCTCGGCGCTGGGCGATGCCAAGTCCCTCCAGGGCGGCACGCTTCTGGTGACGCCGCTTCTGGGCGCCGATGGCGAGGTCTATGCGGTGTCGCAAGGGCCTGTCGCCATCGCCGGGTTCTCGGCCGAGGGCGATGCGAGCAAGATCACCCGCGGCGTGCCCACCGTCGGGCGCATCGCCAATGGCGGCGTTGTCGAGCGCGAGATCGACTTTGCACTCAACAAGCTGAAGACGCTGCGGCTATCGCTGCGTAACCCGGATTTCACCACGGCGCGCCGCATGGCCGCCGCGATCAACGATTTCCTCGGCGGCGACGCGGCCGAGCCGACCGATCCCTCGACCATCGTGCTGCAGATCCCGCCGCGCTTCCAGGGCAACATGATCCGCATGCTCACCGATATCGAGCAGCTGCGCATCGAGCCCGACCAGCTCGCCCGGATCGTCATCGACGAGCGCTCCGGCATCATCGTCATGGGCAAGGATGTCCGCGTCTCGACGGTTGCCGTGGCGCAGGGAAACCTCACCGTCACGATCAGCGAACAGCCGCAGGTCAGCCAGCCCGGCCCGCTTGCCAATGGCGAGACGGTGGTGACCCCGCGCACCAATGTGAAGGTCGATACCCAAGGCGGCAACAAGCTGGCCCTGGTGCGCGAAAGCGTGACGCTGGCCGAGCTCGTCGACGGGTTGAACGCGCTCGGCATCGGCCCGCGCGATTTGATCTCCATTCTCCAGGCCATCAAGGCGTCAGGCGCCCTGCAGGCCGAAATCGAGGTGATGTAATGAGCCCAACCCTTGCCATGCCGGCCGCCAAGCTGGCCCTCAACGTCGTCGGCAGCCTCGCCAGCGGGCTCTCCAACGCGCTCGATCCGGCCAAGGCCAAGGCCAAGAAGCAGGCCGATGATTTCGAGACCATGTTCCTCGAACAGGTCACCCAGCAGCTCACGGCCACCCCCTCGGGCAGTGAAGGCCCGCTCGGCGAAAACGGCATCGGCGGCGATATCTACAAGTCGCAGCTGACCCAGGAATACGCCAAGCAGATCCAGAAGGCCGGTGGTCTGGGCCTCTCCGACAGCATCATGCGCGATCTTTTGCGGGTGCAGGAGCAGTCCGGCGCCAGCATCGCGACACAGGCTTCGGGAGCGTAACCATGTCGGTCGCAAGACGCGTTCTCGACGAGCGGCCGCGCGTTTCCAGCCCGCTCGAAGCCAGGGCGCTGATCGAGAGCGTGCTCGAGGCGTTGTCGGCCCTGTCGCATGTCGTCGGCGAGGAGACCGAACTTGTCCGTGCCGGCCGCCTGCCCGAGGCGATGACGCGCGAGGCGCGCAAGACCGAGCTCGCCGGCATCTATATGCGCGGCGTCGAACAGGTGAAGCTCAACGCGGTCGCGCTTGCCCGTTTCGTGCCCGATCAGGTCAAGCGGCTGAAGGGCGCGCATCTCTCGTTCCAGACGCTGATCGAAACCAACCAGATCGTGCTCGCCACCGCGCGCGCGGTCTCGGAATCGATCATCCGCGATCTCGCCGCCGACGCCAACCGCCCCTCCCGCGCGGCCGGCTATGGTCCGGCTTCCACTGTCGGCGCCGGCGCCTTCGCCAGGCCCAATTCCGGACCGCTGATGGTGTCGCGGCGGCTCTAAGCCAGCATCAGCGGGCCTGAGCGGGCGGCTGCCTCCAAACCCCTCAATATTTACCTAACTTCTTGACGGGAGATTCAATCTTCCGTGCCAGCCTGTCCATGTTCGGATCGGCGCGAGCCTGTCCATGCAAAGGCCAGCAGCGGCACCGCGCCGCTGGGCCTCACTCCAGAAGGAGTAAAACCATGGATTTCGGCAACGCGCCCAGGACCACACCCGTCGGAGGCCCCCCGATCGCCGCCCGCGCCGATATCGTCGCGACGCAAGGCAGTGTCGGCGTTGAACTCCCCCCCGAGAAGACCGTGCAATCCGCACAGGCCGGTCGGGCCATCGAGCTCGACATTCGCGGGCGGGATCTGCAGCAGCGCGCCGAAACCGAAAGCGCCCGCAACGAGGCCCTGCGGCGCAGCGCCGCCTCATCCGACATCGAGCGGCGGCTGATTGTCGAGCCGCAGACGCGCACCGTCATTCTGCAAAGACGCGATGCAAGTACGGGCGAGGTCGTCGAGACCATTCCCGACGAAGCCTCCTTGCGCCGACGCGTCTATGCGCGCGTGCTGGCGCAGCAGGAAGCCGAAGCGGCCCGCATCGACCGCTCGGTGTGAGTTTCAGGCCGACGCCGCGTCGGGCCCCGCCAGCGCGACCCTTGCCAGCTCCAGCAGGGCCGCCTCGTCTTCGCGCAGGGCGCGCGCGCCCTTGAGCGCCTGATACATTTCCCCAGCCAGGATATGCCCCGAGATCGCCGCGATCTTCGGCCCGAAGCTCGGCACCGCCGCGACGATCTCCCCCGCGATCCGCAGGAAATCGGCCTGATGCGGCGCCGGGTCGCGCGCCAGATACATCCTCTGGAGCACCACCTGCAGCCGGTCGCAGACCGTCCTGGCTTCAAGTTCGGGGAGGATCTCGCTTTGGCGCAGGATGCGCGCCTTGGTCTCGACCACGAGCTTGATGCGACGGTCGCTCGCGTTGACGATCGCGTGCTCGCCGATGATCACCCGCTCATTGGCCTTGAGTTCGATCTTCAGCGCCATGGTCTGCTCCTCGCATTGCAGTCTTTGCGCCAGAAGCGTTAACCGACCATGAAAAAGGCGGCGAGGTTGCCCTCGCCGCCTGGGTGACCGGCGGGCCGTGAGGCCCGCCTCGCCGTTGATGTGGATCAGCGCAGCAGCTGGAGCACGGCCTGGTCGGACTGGTTGGCCAGCGACAGGGCGGACTGCGACAGGGACTGGCGGGTCTGCAGAGCGAGCAGGTTGGCCGCTTCCTTGTTGGTGTCGGCGAGCGTCAGGTTGTCGGCGCCGACTTCCAGCATGTTCGACAGCTCCTTGGAGAAGTCGAGACGGGTCTGCATGATGGCAAGCTTGTTGCCGTACTCGCCCTGGCTGCCCTTGACGGTGTTCAGAGCCGTGTCGATCGACGTCAGAACCGCATCCGCGTTACCACTGCCGAGAGAAACGACCGACATACCCGAGGTAGAAAAGCTCTTGCTGTCGACATCGATTTTGCTTTTCGAGGCACCGTCGAAGGTCACGGTAAGCTTGTTGCTATCGCCGCCTTGCAACAGATTGATGCCGTTAAAGCTTGCGTCCGTAACGGCATCATTGATGGCGGTCATCACATCCGCGTACTGCGAGACATAATCCTGACCGTTTGCGGTGGTGCTGGGTGTGCGAGCGGCGGTAGCGAAAGCTGCGAAACCAAGGTCGGTAGCAGTCGCGCCAGTACCAGTGATAGTGAATGTTTCAGCCGGAGTGGCAGCAGTATCGACAGCCGCATCGAAGCTGAGGGTTCCGTTATCATTAATCTTAGCGGTAGCAACGCCAGAGTTGTTAACAGCGTCAACGAGTTCACCCACGGTGTCGAGCGTCGCGCTCGCGGTGAATGTGAACTGTTCCTGCACGCCGCCTTTGGTTGTCGTAAAGATCAGCGTCTCGGTATCAGCGACACCGTTGGTGGTGAGGGAAGCCGCACGAGTCCTCTCCAAGACGCTGCCGGCAGCAGTGCCGGTAACGTCGATAGCCGTACCAGCGTCAACACCGGCTGAGGCGGCGCCATTGCCCGCGTTCTTCGCCTGCTCGGCGATCGACTTGGCCTGCTTGAGCAGGGTGGTAATGGTGTCGAGGCCCTTGTTGGCGGCCTTGACCGTCTGCACGCCGGTGTTGATGCCGTCCTGCAGCGAGGTCAGGCTGGAGGCGCGCTCGGTGAGCGCCTGGGCCGTGAAGAAGTTGGTGGGGTTGTCGAGAGCGCTGTTGACCTTCTTGCCGGTCGACAGCTTCTCCTGGGTCTGGGTCAGCATCTGGGCGGTGCTCTGCAGAGAGAGCAGGTTGGTGCGAACGCCAGCGGAAAGAGCGATTGCCATGTGTCATGTCCTTGATCGAAAGCGGCCCTGCTGGCCGCCTCGTGAACATGAGGGCCAGACCTTGCGGCGGCCTTAATGCGAAGGCTTGCTTTCGGCGTATTCGCCTTTGGGAAAGGTCCGAGGTCAAACACGGTAAATGAGCCCCTAACGCCGTCTTGCAGCGGCGATCGCCCTTTAAACCGCATTTTAAGACACGGGCATCTACACCTGCCGAAGCGGCAACAGGCCGTCCATCCGATTGGAATGAAGCGCATGCAGCCCGGTTTCAACGCATATGCCTCCGCCGCCCGCAAGACCTCGACCGTCAACACCCCCCGCGATCTCGAAGCCGAGCTTCTGATGAAGGCCGCGACGCAGCTCCAGGCGGTCGCCGACCATTTCGAAAGCCGCGCCGGCGATCTCGACGCGGCGCTGGCCTTCAACCGCAAGCTCTGGACGCTGCTGGCCTCGGCCGTCAGCAAGGCCGACAATCCCCTGCCCTTCGCCGACAAGAGCAATCTGCTGAACCTGGCGAATTTCATCTTCGCCGAATCCGTCCGCATCAGCGCGACGAATTCCGCACAGGCGCTGCCGGGGCTGATCGAGATCAACCGCAACATCGCCGCCGGCCTGCGCGGCCGCTGACATCTGCGAACGCGCGACGAGACGGACGCTATTGCGCGTGCCGTCTCGCAGATCCGGAACCCAGCGTCAGGCCCGACGGTGCTCTATGACGGGTTCAGGACGGCGATGGTGCGCGGCTTGTCCGGAATAACGCCGGATAGAACGGGCGTGCACCGAGCCATGACCGGGATTGGGCTCAATTCGGGCCGGACGCGCAGGATGTTAGCCGCTGAAGTTCAGCAGCGGGCGCTCAGCGCCTACAGGTAGTTCGTCAGCGACAGCTTCGACAGGATCGAGGTCACCTGATAGCTCGATTCCAAGCTGGTTTGCAGCGCCAGGATCTGCGTCGCGACCAGGCTCTTGTCAATCTCCTGGACGCCGCCCAGTGTCGTCTCGAAATAGGCCTTTGTCGCCTCGTGACGCTCGGTTGCGGATTTCAGCGCGTTTTGCGCCACGCCGAGCTCGACCGCGATGTCGGAGGGCCTCTGGCCCCCCTCATAGCTCAGCCCGTCGCGGACACGCTCGGCCAGCGCATTGTAGCCGGACTGCGAGGTGGCAACCCCCTGCGGGAATTCGACCAGCGAGAAGGCGGCCAGATTGGCCAAGCTGGCCCGGATCGCCCCCTCATTGGCCCGGGTGCCGATCGACACGATCTGGGTGCGATCGACCTGGACACCCGCCGTGTTGCGGGCGGAGGGGTTCGGCAGGACTGGATCGCCCGTCGCCAGAGCCCGAGGATCGTCGGCCAGCGGATCCAGCGCCACTGCCGGATCGAGCCCGTCCTCGCCCTGATACCAGATCACCGTATTGGCGGCGGCACCGGCCCGCGTCGGCGGATCGGCGAGGTCTGCGGGCACGCGCCGCGGCGGAAAATTGACGCTGGAGTCGAAGAAATCCGTGGTGGTCCAGATCGCGGACGCTGCCTTCAGCGTGGTCTGCGCCTCGTTCTTCAGAGCGATGCCAATGGCATCGGAGATGTTCTTGGCAGTATCGGCCGTCGTCGCCCCGATGGCGAAACCGTCGGCGCTGGCCGGGTCGCTCTGATCCTTGGCCGTCAGCAGGATCTCGGTCTGCGTCCCGTCGGGCAAGTCGAGCTTGATCCGGATCTGTTCGCCGAGCAGCGGCTGGCTGGGGCCGACGGTGACCGTCAGGCTGGTCGGATCGGCAGGGGGATCAACGGCCATAACGAGATTAGTCGAGCCCGACGACAGCGGCGAAATGTTGAAGCCGTACGCCGCATTGAAGCCGGTGTCCCGTGCCAGCGTGGCAACGTTCGTCGCCGATGTCGCGCCCAGCCGCCCCTGCCCGCCCGCAGCCACGCCATCGGCCGTGGCCCGCTCGGCGATCAGCGTCTTGAGCCCGGCCTTGACGCCGTCGCCATTGATGATGAGGTCGGTCGACTCGGTCGGCTTCACATCGGTCGTGCGGCCCGAGAACAGGTAGCGGCCGTTGACGTCGATGTTCAGGAGATCGATCGCCTGCGCGAAGGACCCCTCCGCCAGGATCTGCGGACCGGTCAGGCCGCCTTGCGACGGCAGATAGGTGCTGGTGCTGATATCCGTGCGGATCTGCGTGGCGACCTTGGCGATGCTCTCGACCGCATTCGACTGGAGCTTGAGATTGGTGCCCGCGGTTTCGATGCCCGCCAGCCAGGAATCGAGTGACGCGATCTTCGCGTTCAGATCGAGGCTCTTGGTCCGGTCGATGCCGAGCCCGCCATAGGTCGTGCTCTTCTGCTGCGTCGCCAGCTGCCGCTGCAACTCCGTCAGATCATTGCGGGCGCTGACGAACTGGCTGCGCGTGGCGAGACGGTAGGCGCCCGTGCCGGAGGAGGTGATGGTCATGGCGCGCTCACACTCTCATCAAAAGGTCCATCATCTCCTTAACGGTCGAGATGATGCGGGCATTGGCGGCATAGGCGGTCTGCAACTCGATCAGCTGCGCCATCTCCTGGTCGACATTGACCTGCGCGGTCTGCTGGAACCGGCTCTGGATCGCGGCCAGCGCGACCTGCTGGCCCTCGTCCAGCCGCTTGGCGGTCTCCACCGACTGGCCCTGCGAGGAGACGATGCGCTGGACGAGATTGGACACCGTCAGCTGGGTCGTCGCGGTCGAGCCGTCTAGGCCGGTGCGGTTGGTGATGCTGCGCTGGGTTTGCGTCAAGGCCTCCAGCATGAGCTTGGGCCGCGTCGCGTCCCCTTGAGGCGTCGTCGACCCCGCGGTCGTGTTGAAGACCACGAGCTTCGACCGGTCGGCGATCACATCCGGATTGACGGTGATCCGTCCGGCAAAGCCAAGCGCCTGCGAACGGCCCTCATAGGAGCCCGTGAACGCGACACCGCCGGCACCGCCATCGACGAACAGGGGGATTTCGGCGCTCCCACCGGTCAGCGCGGTATTGGTCGCATAGGAAGCAACCCCCATGACCTGGCTTGCCGCCGGGGCCGAGATCAGGAGCTGGTTTCCGCTCGGATTGGAAAAGGTGAAGGCAGGCACGCCCGGTGTGGCGACGAGAGCAGCCTGGATAGCCGTGGCGATGTCGGCCGCGCTTCCCGACAGATCGACGGCAATGACCTGATTGCTGGCGTCGCCGACGGCTGTTGCGGGCAGCACCGTGCCGGCCGACGCGTTCACCAGCGTCAGGCGCTGCGTCGGGCCGGTGGCCGTCGCCTTGTAGTCGAAGGTGATGGTGTTGCCCGGCGACAGCGTGGAGGGCGAGGCGATGGCAAGCGTGGCGGAGTTGCCCACGCCGGCGCCGGTGACGACGCCCTTGGTCTCGCGGTCCGACAGCGCCTTGGCCATCTGCGACGCGATCTCGTCGAGCTGCGCCTGCGCCTGCACCAGCGTCTTGTCGCGCATCTCCACGAGCGCGGCGATCTCGCCGGAGCGGAACGTCTTGTTGGCGATGGCGTCCATCGTGCCACCGGAACCGGTGGACATGGTGATGGTCCCGACGCCGCGCTGGGCCGGATCGCTGCTCCACTGATCATCGGCGTCCAGGCCCGACCGCGCATCGAAGCCGAAGGTCACCGACGGGCGGCCGTCGAAGAGCTGCGTACCGGACCCGGTCGTGATGCTGATCGAGCCGCGCGCGTCCTCGCTGGTCTTGATGTCGATGAACTGCGACAGCTCCGACAGGATCAGGTCGCGCTGATCCTTCAGGCCGGCGGCGGCGGCATCGTTGGGCGTGCCGACGATCCGCGCATTCACGTTCGTCAGCGCCTCGAGCAGGTTGTTTACCTGCGTGACCGCGCTGGCGATGCCGGTCTCGGCGTCGCTGCGCAAGCTTTGCACACCATCCGACAGTGTGTTGAGTCGGGCGGCAAGCTGACCGGCGTTATCGAGCACCGCGGTGCGCAGGCTGTAGGATGACGGGTCGTTCTGGAGAGCCTGCAGCGCGCTGGTGAAGCCGCTGTAGATCGAATCGAGCGCCGTTGCGCTGCCCGGCGCGCCATAGAGCTGGTCGAGGCCCGACAGCATGTCGGCCCGCGTCGAGGTATAGGCGGCCCCGGCGGATTCCTGCCAGAGCTGGTGCTGGACGATCTTGTCGAGCAGTCGCTGGACCTGCGTGCTCTGGCTCCCAACCGTCTGTCCGCTCAGCGTATCCGATGTCGAGACGGCCCGACGGACATAGCCTGCCGTTCCGGCATTGGCGACGTTTTGCGAGATGACGCCGATGCCGATCTGCGTGGCGTTCAGCCCGGCGACCGCGGTATTGAGGGATGTGCTGAGACCCATGGTCAATTCCTGTCGCGGCTAGAAGCCCTGTCGGGCGGCGCCGAACGTCTCGAGAGCCTTCAGCGGATGATGCTGAAGACGTCGCGCAGCATTTCCTGAGCCGTGGTGATGACCTTGGTGTTGGCCGAATAGGCCTGCTGGGTGACGATCATCTTCGAGAATTCGTCGGCGATATCGGTGTTGGATTGTTCGACATTGCCGCCGATGAGCTGCGAGGTGCCGAGCCCGATGATCGGCGCTCCTGATTCGATCGTTTCTTCGAAGGCACCGCCATCAAGCCGCTTGAGCGCGTTGTCGGCGTTGAAGCGCGCGACCGAAAGCTGCGCCAGCGCCACCACCTGTCCATTGCTGAAGGTGCCGATGACCTGGCCGGTGGCCGAGACGCTAGTGCGGTCGAGTGTGCCGGCGGTGTACCCGTCCTGCCGGATCGAGCGGGCGTCGATCTGGCCGCTGACATCGCCGTTTTGGGTGACGCCGTTGCCACCAGTCGTCAAATTGATCGGGTTGGCGGCCGAACTAATCAGGGTGCCGCCGATGGTCATTTCGGGCAGAAGAATGTTGCCGTTGGCCGGCGTCTCCAGTTGCCCCGTCGACCCGAAGGTGATGCTTGTATTGGCGTTGCGATACGCGGGAACGGCGCCTGTTGCGCCGGTATTCTCGGCAACGAAAAGGTTCCAGGTATCGACGGTCGCGGCCGAGCCGACGACCGGAGGAATTGCCGCCGGGTCTGCCGCGACGGCGGGTGCGGCATTGACGGTCTTCCCCCAACGTAACTCGACGCTCGTCGCCTTGCCGAGCGCATCATAGACAGTGACTGAGCCTCCAGGGATGGTCTGGCTGAGAAATCTGGTGAGATCGCTGCCGATCACGACGCCCGTTCCACCTTCTGTGGTTGACAGCGGATTGCTCGTGAAGCCGGTCGGCGACAGCAGTTCCGAGCCCGGCGTCCCGGCCGTCGCATTGTTGGTGCCCGGGACGGCGGGGATGTTGGCACGGTATTCGATCGAAGTCGTCGCCTTTGCCGGGAACTGCTCCTTGGTGATGCGCAACACCTCCGGCTGCGTGCCGATGAGCTGACCCGTAACCGTATCGATCTTGAGACCTTTCAGATAATAGCCGGCGCCATTGACGAGGTAGCCGTTCGCATCGAAGTCGAAATCGCCGCGACGGGTGTACAGGTTCGTATTGGCGAACTGCGTGTTGCTGCCGAGCCCGGTCGTGCGCTGATCGACGACGAAGAAGCCATCGCCGTTGATCGCCGCGTTGGTGTCGATCCGCGTCGCGGTGAGATCGCCCTGGATCGAGTTGGTCGACTGGCTGTAGGCCGCAACCGAACCCGAGATCTGCCGGTTGAGCGCTGAATCCGGCACGAGGTCCGAGAAGGTCGTGTCGACCCGCTTGAAACCGGCCGTGCGGGAATTGGCGATGTTGCCGGAGATGTTTTCCAGCGCATAGGATTGCGCCTGCATTCCGGAAACTGCCGTTGTCAACGCGCTGAAAACACCCATGGAACCCTCACCTCGACCGGCGCCCCCCGGGGCGACCATCACTTTCGAGGCGATAACTGCACGGCCCATGCCAGCGGCGCGGGCCTGAAATACCAATGACTTGGATGGTTTCTCAGAGGTTTAGACCCGGTTTGCGCCGGGCAGAATCGGCCAGCCCGGCAGAATCTGCCTAAGCCCTGCGGGGGCATCGTGTCGTTCAGGCCCCGCTCTGCTCCGGCGCGCCGCGCCAGGACGACAGGTCGCCGGCGACATCGCCGAGGCTGGGCGGCGCAGCCTCGACGAAGGGCATCGGTCGGCACACCGCCAGCGCCGAAAGGCCGATGCGCGCCGTCAGCAAGCCGTTCAGCACGCCCTCCCCCAGCTTGGCAGACAGCCGCGCCGCCAGACCCTGCCCGACCACCTGCTGGATCACGGCATCGCCGGCCGCGATGCCGCCGGTGACGACGAGATGGCCGAGCACCTGCCGCGCCAGCCGGATCAGCCCCAGCGTGCCGGGGCGCCCGGCATAGATGCCGGCGATCGTCCGCAGCAGCCGCGCGCAGGCGACCAGCACGAAGACGATGTCGATCAGCGCGCGTGGACTGACCGCTGTGACGAGCGAGACCCGCCGCGCCGCCTGGGCGATCTGCGCCTGCGCCAGCGCGTCGAGCGGCGCCATCAGGCTGCGCTCGGCGACGGTGAGCACGTCGCGCGCGGCAAAGAGCTGCGGCAGGCTGTCGGCGAGATGCGCCCGCCCCTTGGCCGTGTCGGCGCGCGCGCCGTAAAGACCCGCAAGCTCGGCGGCCACGGCCTGGGCCTCGCTCAGGCTGCCCTCGGCTAGCGCGGCCATGGCGCGCAGGCGCAGGGCCTCGACCTTGCGTTCGCGCAGGATGTCGCGCAGCACCCGAACCAGCATGACCAGCAGCGCAAGCGCCGCCAGCGCCGCGCAAACGAGCGCCGCATAGCCCAGCACCGGGCTCTGCTGCATCAGCGAGACGATGGTGCGCTCGGCCCAGACACCGACCGCAAGCGTCAGGAAGCCCGAAAGCCCCGCCACGAACAGCCCGCCCCAGGACCAGCGCCGTTTGGCGACCGGCAGGACCGCGGGCTCGACAGGGTCGATCGGTTCGTTCTCCGGCAGAATCGCGACCTCGCCCCCGCGGACCTTCTCGTCGAGAGCCGCTTCGAGGGTGGCCGGATCGAGCCGGATCGCGCGCGGCGCCTTGCTCATGCCAGCCTGTCCCCGATCAGGAATTCGAGCGCCCGGTCGAGGCGGATCTGCGGCGGCGGCCTGCTGCGGCCTCCGGCATCGGCCTCGACCAGCGGCGGCCGGAAGCGCGGCGCCCTGATCTGCCATTTCGCTGCCGGATCGAACACGGAATCGGGCCGCTCGGGCAATTCGCCAGGAAAGATCGCCGCCTCGCTCATGCCGTCGAAGACCTCGCCATCGACCATCTCGCCCGCCTCCGGCACGCCGGCAATGGCGGGAAGATCCTCGCGGCCCTGCTTGATGCGGACCTCGCGCGTCGCCCGCACCGCCGACAGCGCCATCGATTCGACACGCGCGCCCGCCCCTTGCGCGCGCGAGGCGGCACGCGCGACGAGATGGCCCATCACCGCCGCCAGCCGGTCATGGCTGGTGTGGTGAACGTGGTCGGCCTTCGTGGCCGCAAACAGCACCCGCTCGATCCGAGGCGCAAACAGGCTCGACAGCCAGGAATTGCGCCCGACCTGGAAGGCCGCCAGCGCCTGGCCGAGCGCGGTTTCGAGATCGGCCAGCGCCGGCGCGCCGGCATCGAGCGCCGCCAGCACATCGACCAGCACGATCTGGCGGTCGAGCCTGGCGAAATGGTCGCGGAAGAACGGCGCCACAACGACGCGCTTATAGGCCTCGAAACGCTCCGCCATGAGCCCCGCCAGCGTGCCGGGAAGCGGCTCGGTATCGGCGCCAAGATCGAGCGGCGCGAAGGTCAAAGCTGGCGAGCCCTCGAGATCGCCCGGCATCAGGAAGCGCCCCGGCGGCGTCACGGCCACCGCTTCGGGATCGGCGCGCAGCCGGCCGAGATAAGCTTTGAAACGGTCGCTGGCAGCCTCGGCCGCGAGTTCGTCGGGCGCACCCATAGGATCACGCGCCGGCAGATCGGCAAGCCAGGCGGCGGCCGCCTCGCGCCGATGCGCCTTGCGCGCATCGCCCACGGCCTGGCGCGACCATGTCTTGTAATCCTGCCCGATCAGAGCAAGGTCGAGCAGCCATTCGCCGGGGTAATCGACGATATCGAGCGTCAGCGTCGCTGGACCCTTGAACCAGCCGGAAGCGCGCTCGTAGTCGATCTCGACGCGCAGTTCGGAGATCCGCCGCGTCGAGTCGGGCCAGCGCCGCTCCGCCCCGTTCAGCGAAGCCCGATGCGCCTCATAGGGAAAGCGCGGGATGTCCGGGTCCGGCTGCGGCACCAGGCGCACGCGCGAAATCCGGCCCTCGGTCGCCGCTTTCAGCACAGGCAGCTTGGCGCCCTCGATCAGGTTCTGGATCAAGGCGGTGGTGAACACCGTCTTGCCCGAGCGCGACAGACCGGTGACCCCCAGCCGCAGCCGGGGCCGACCCATGCCGAGCAGGCTGTCGCCGAAGGCAAGCGCGGCCTGGCGTGCGTCATCGAGATAGGAATTTTGGCTCACGATGCGGACAGGCTCATTCGTCCGGGCCTTCGCCGATAGAGGCTGGGGTGACGAAGCGGTCGAGCCGGCCGCCGCGCGCCGCGACATCGCGCCAGTCCTCGACGGCAAAATCGAGCACGGCCAGCCCGCAGGTCGGATATTTCTGGCTCAGACGCGCCGCCGCATAGCGGTCGCCATGGCCGGTCAGATGCATCGCCAGATCCTCGAAACCGGGATTGTGACCGATCAGCAGCAGCGTCTTCACCTGCGGTTCGGTCTCCTGCACGACCTCGAGCAGCCGCCGCATCGGCGCCTCGTAGATGCGGGGTTCGTGCTGGACCGGCGGCTTCTCCGGCAGCATCGGGGCCACCAGCTGCCAGGTCTCCTGCGTCCGTCGCGCCGGCGAGACCAGGACGAGGTCGGGAAGCAGTAATTCGTCGGCGAGATAGCGCCCCATCACCGGGGCGGCCTCGCGGCCCCGCGTGGCAAGCGGCCGCTCCCGATCGGCCACGCCTTCGGGCCAGTTCGATTTCGCATGGCGCAGGAGCATGAGGCGTCGCATCAGCGCAACCTAGTGGCAGCGCCCGGCTTTTGCGAGAGGCACCATGCGATCGGCGGCAGCAATACAGGAGGCGATCAGTCCAGCTTCAGGCTGCCGCGCAGGGCCTTGGCGTCAAGACCGCGGCTGTCGAGCATGAGCGAGGCGAGCCGGGCATCCGGCCTGGCCGGCACGACGGCGGCGGATGCGGTCTTCCGCGGCAGGTCGAGATCGAGCGGCCGTCCGGGCGGCAGCGGCGCGGTGACGAGCTGGTTTGAGGCGATGGCGACGGGCGCGACCGCCATTTCCGGCGCGAAGGCCAGCGGCGCGGTGGCAAACGAATTCGGCACAGAGGACGCCGTGGTGGTGGCGAGAGGCGCGGAGACGCTGGCGAGTTGGTAGCTGGGCTCCTCGATGCGGCGGCGCTCGGGCCGCTCGCCCTTGACGTAGAAGGCGTTGCCGCCGGCCACCGTCACATAATGCATGTTGGCGTAGGAAAAGCGCAGGCCGGCCATGTGGAAATGCTTGGCGTTCCCGACCGACTCGTTGCGCTTGCCAGCCAGGATCGCCTCGGCGGCGGCCTCGACCCGCGGCAGGTCGCGGGCGGCCATGGCGCGGGTCAGCACGCCCGGCGCGAACTGGCGCGGCGCGCCGACGACGCCGCAGATCGTCTCGGGGTATCTCGGTGATTCGACCCGGTTCAGCACGACCGTGCCGACGCCCAGCAACCCGCTGTCGCTCGACCGGTTGGATTCGAAATACATCGCGCGGACGAGGCAGTCCTTCTCGCGCGGATCGGCCTTGGCGAGCTCGATGGCGCGCTTGCGCACGTCCTGGGGCGTCTTGGCTGCGGGAGCGGCCTTGGCTGCGGCCGTCTTCAGAGGCGAGGTGCTGCAGGCGCCGAGCGCCGGAGCCGCCAGGACCATCAGCAGCGGGATCGCCTTGCGGCGGTGGCGGCGGAGAGGGCCCGTGGAACGGACGGCTTCGGCGGCGATCGTGGCGCGCATCGAGCGGCGGCCTCCTGTTGATGGGCGTCGGGCTGCCGCAGACGGCATCCCCTCGTCACCCGCAAGGAATGCGTAATGTCTTAACAGGAAGTTAGTGCGGGAAGGAAGGGGCCAGATCGAAGGCCGGCCCTCTGCCTCTCGCGACGGCTGTCACCCCAGCCCTCCTGCCCATTCCTGCCTCTGTCATTCCAGACAAGCCGCAAAGCGGCGCCGCTCCGGAATCCATCATAGAGATCAGCGCCCTACGATGGATTCGGGGACTTCGCTTCGCTCGCCCGGAATGACGGCGCGGGTGTGTCTATCCGGCGAGTGCCAAACTTCGCCCTCAGGACGAGGGCTGAGGGAGGTCCCGCGCCCCCTCACCGTCCCTCTCGCCGCACCATGAACGCCAGCTTCTCGAACAGCGAGACATCCTGCTCGTTCTTGAGCAGCGCCCCATGCAGCGGCGGGATCAGCTTGCGCGGATCGCGCTCGCGCAGCATCTCAGGCGTCATCTCGTCGGCGACGAGCAGCTTGAGCCAGTCGAGCAGTTCGGAGGTCGAGGGCTTCTTCTTGATGCCGGGCACCTCGCGCACCTCGAAGAACAGCTTCAGCGCCTCCTCCATCAGCCGCTTCTTGATGCCGGGGAAATGCACCTCGACGATCGCCTGCATCGTCTGCGTGTCCGGAAAGCGGATGTAGTGGAAGAAGCAGCGGCGCAGGAAGGCGTCGGGCAATTCCTTCTCGTTGTTGGACGTGATGATGATCACCGGCCGGCGCGCGGCCCTGACGGTCTCCCCGGTTTCGTAGACATGGAACTCCATGCGGTCGAGCTCGAGCAGCAGGTCGTTGGGGAACTCGATATCGGCCTTGTCGATCTCGTCGATCAGCAGCACGGGCCGCTCGGGGGCGACGAAGGCCTCCCAGAGTTTGCCGCGCCGGATGTAGTTCGCGATGTCGGAGACACGCGGATCGCCGAGCTGGCTGTCGCGCAGGCGGCTGACCGCATCGTATTCGTAGAGGCCCTGCTGCGCCTTGGTCGTCGATTTGACATGCCAGGTGATCAACGGCGCCCCGAGCGCAGCCGCGATCTCCTCGGCCAGCACGGTCTTGCCGGTGCCGGGCTCGCCCTTGACCAGCAGCGGCCGCTCCAGCCGGATCGCGGCATTGACCGCAACCGTCAGATCCTCGGTGGCGACATAGTTCTCGGTGCCGGTGAAACGCATGCGGTAGCCTTCTGACCAAGCTTTCTGGAGAATGTCGGCGAAGGCTAACCCAGGATGCAAGCGACGGGAAACCTTCGACCAGATGGCTCGACGCAAGCCGCACTGGCCAACACGACGCTGAGAAGACGAAACGAAGCTGGATTGGGGAGCACAGGTGATCCCTGCATCCGGCCCGGCGGGCGGCCGCGCATTCGGAATCACGGGCGCGATCACGCCCACCGGGGGGCGGTCAGATTAGCATCGTGGCGTCGCCTTACAGGCGGCTGCCTTTCGACTTTGGATCGGCTCGCGTCGTTGATCCGACGCCTTTTGAATCACGCCAACGCCGGCTTGGGAATCCTGCTCAAACACGCTCTCAGTAAGTGCTTCTAAGTCTATGGCAGTAGGCATTCCCTTCCGGCATTTCGTCATATAATTTTCGTCCTGCCGGTCCAGCTTGCGGGTCGATGATGCGCGCGACTGTCACTTCCTCCATGTCATGAGGACAGGCCGATGCCACTCCAGTCGAAAGAATTCTCCGGCGATCCGCGCTTGGAAGCCTGCGCGGTCGCAGATTCCAGTAATGTAAAGCAAGGGGCCATAGGCGCTTTCGTCGGCAAGATCCAACAGGCGCTGATCCGGCTTGGCGCTGCGGCCATCTCGCCAGACGAGTTAACCCAGATGCGTTACGGGCCGTCGACGGCTGCCAGCGTCCGGAGTTTCAAGACAGCGCGCCGGATCCTGAATTACGCTGGCCGGATCGACGATATCGTCGGCAAAAAGACAGTCGCCGCGCTCGACCAGGAGCTCGCATCCATTGGCCCTCTGCCCCCGGCCCCGCCCTCGCCTCCCGTTCCGCCTCCGCCACCCGGGCCCCCGAAGGAGTTCATCGTCCATGACGTCCGTCTGTTCGGCTGGAAGCCGCTCGGCGATGTGCTTGAAGTGAACGGCGACACACCGCTGCAATGGATGATCGACAATGTCATCAAGCGGGGTGATGCCGCCGGCGGCAATCTGACGCTGAAAATCATGTCGCACGGCCTGCCTGGTTTCGTGCAGTGCTGCCGAGGCGCCTTTCAACATCCCACTTTGTCGGCTCGGGTTGTCGATCCCAAAAAGGGCAACCTTTACATCGGCCCCGGGAAGAGCGGGATATCCCGAACGGATCTGGCCCAGCTCGAACAATTGCGTGGCAAGGTCAAGCGCATCGAATTCCATAGCTGCTTGGTCGCACGGATCGGACCGTGTTCAGAAGCCAATGGCCACGCCAGTTATGACGGCAACGAATTCTGCTACCAACTTGCTCAGCGCACAGCCGCCGAAGTCGCCGCCTCCATCCATCTGCAATTCTATTGGCAGGGAACGCAGTCAGGCGGCATGCATTTCGGCAACTGGAACGGCCTCAGGTTCACCTGGGGACCTGCTGGTAACATCATAGATACAAAGCAGTTTGCCTACAACGAACTGACCGGCCCGCCGCCGCCTGGATCGCCGGCGACCTGAGCGCCGGAGTTGAGCGCTATCGGCAGGTTGTGAGCCCTGCTTGGTACTGAAGCAAATGGGGTTTCCGCTGGCCTCGACCGTTGTCGCCCAAGCCGAGCGTGATCGGCGTCGCCGCTGGGTGGGCCAGCAGCCAATCGCATGGCTCGGACGCTGCCGCCGCCTCGCGAGGGACTGGGAGAAATCGATCGAAAGCGCCACCATTTTCGCTCAAATCGCCAGCATCCGCATGCTCACAGGACGCATCGCAAGACATTGCAAACCTGCGTGAACGTCTGAAGCAGGTTCTTGGACCGCGACAACGCCGCGAAGGTTGTGTTGCGGCGCACCGGACCGCACAGTCTCGCGGTACCATCTCTCTTCCGAATCGCAGAGCGCGCCGCCTTGGCCGGAACCGTCGATCCTTCCGTCTACAAGGACGCTGTCGTCGTGCTCGCGACGGCCGGCGTGATCGTGCCTTTCGCCAAGAGCTTCAAGATCAACTCGGTCGTCGCCTTCATGGCCTGCGGTGCCCTGCTTGGCCCTTTCGGCCTGGGCGGGCTGGTCTCCTCGGTTCCGTTGCTGAGCACCATCACCGTCTCCAGCGCCGAGGCGCTGGCGGGACCGGCTGAACTGGGCGTCGCCTTCCTGCTCTTTGTCATCGGGCTGGAACTGTCGTTCGAGCGGCTCAAGACCATGCGCCGCCTCGTCTTCGGGCTGGGCCTGGGCCAGGTCGTACTCTCTGCGGCCGCGATCGGCGGTGTCGCGTTCGCGCTGGGCCAGCCGGCGACGGCGGCGCTGATCATCGGCTTTGGCCTCGCTTTGTCCTCCACCGCGATGGTGGTGGAGCTGCTCTCGGCCAAGAAGCGCATGACCTCCTCGGCCGGCCGCGCCAGTTTCGCGGTGCTGATCTGCCAGGATATCGCGGTCATTCCCCTGCTCTTTCTTGTCAGCGTGCTCGGCGCGCAGGACGGCAGCGGCTCGCTGCTGGCCGGTCTGGTTCAGGCCCTGTTTCAGGCCTTTGCTGCGATCGCCGCGATCGTGCTGGTCGGCGGGCGGGCGCTGCGGCCGCTGTTTCGCCTGGTCGCCTCGACCGATTCCTCCGAGAGCTTCATGGCGGCGACGCTGCTGATCGCGCTCGGCACCGGCATGATCGCCGCGGCGGCCGGGCTCTCGATGGGGCTGGGCGCCTTCATCGCAGGCCTGCTGCTCGCCGAGACGGAATATCGCCGCGCCATCGAGGTCACGATCGAGCCGTTCAAATCGCTGCTGATCGGCGTGTTCTTCCTCACCGTCGGCATGGGCGTCGACCCGGCGCAGCTCGCCGCCCAACCCCTGGCCATTCTCGGCATCGCGGTTGGCCTGTTCGCCGCGAAATCCCTGCTCGTCTTCGGTCTCGCCCGTTTTCTGCGCCTGTCGAAGGCGACTGCGGTTGAGACCGCGATCATGCTCGGCCCCGGCGGCGAATTCGCCTTCGTCCTGCTCAATGGTGCGGTCGCGGCCAAGCTACTGGACCAGCCCGCCGCCAGCCTGGTGCTGGCTGGCGTGTCGCTGACCATGGTGGCGCTGCCGCTGCTGGCAAGGCTGGCCCGCAGCCTCACCCTGAAGCTGGCCGTGCCGGTGATCCTGCCCGACGAGGCCAAGGTGCTGCCGCCGCTCGACCATTCGGCCCGGGCCATCGTCGTCGGCGGCGGCCGTGTCGGCCAACTCGTTGGCTCGATGCTGGAGGAGCACGGCAAGCCTTATATCGTGATCGATTCGGACGCTTCGCTGATCGCGGCGCAGCGACGGGCGGGGCGACCGGCCTTTTATGGCGATGCGACCCGGCCTGATTTCCTGCGGCTCTGCGGCATCGAGGAGGCCACAGCGCTGATCGTGACGATAGACAATCAGCGCGCGGTCGATGCCACCGTGCTGGCGGCGCGCGAGCTCAAGCCCGATCTCGTCATCGTGGCCCGCGCGCGCGACGCCGATCATGCGCGTCATCTCTACAGGATCGGCGTCAACGATGCCGTGCCTGAGACGATCGAGGCCAGTCTTCAGCTGTCGGAGGCCGCGCTGGTGGGGCTGGGCGTGCCGATGGGTTTCGTCATCGCCTCGGTGCATGAACGGCGGGACGCTTTCCGCGCCCTCCTCAAACCGGCAGACGCCGCGGCCCCAGCCCTTCCGCGGGATGCGCGCTCGCGAAGGCTGTGATCCCCGGCTGCGGCGCCACGGCCACCCCATTGCGGGGCAGGCGCCCCGCATGTTGGCTGACGACCTGCGCGATATGGCCGTAAAACTGCGCGGCGCTGCGGTCCCAGCTGTGGCTCGCCGCAAGTTCGAGGCAGATCTCGCGCGGAATCCGCAGCGCCTGCAGCGCCGCCGTCCGCAGATCCTCGTTTAGCACGGCAGCCCCGCTGCCGGCAAAGACGTCGCTGGGCCCCTGCACCGGGAAGGCCGCAACGGGCAGGCCGCTCGCCGCCGCCTCCAGCAGAACGATGCCAAAGGTGTCCGTCAGGCTCGGGAACACGAAGACGTCCGAGGACGCATAGATCGCCGCCAGATCCTCGCCCTCACGCGTGCCCAGGAAGGTCACGTCGGGAAAGGCCTTCTGGAGATCGGCGCGGGCCGGCCCGTCGCCGACCACGACCTTGCTGCCCGGCAGCCGCAGGGACAGGAAGGCGTCGAGGTTCTTCTCGACCGCGACGCGCCCAACGCTGAGGAAGATCGGACGCGGCAGGTCGAGCACGCTTTGCGGGCGCGGATGAAACAGGGAGAGATCGACCCCGCGCCCCCAGCGCACGATTTTCTCGAAGCCGTGCTGGCGCAGCTCGCTTTCCACAGACGCGGTCGAGACCATCACGGCAGCCGCCGGCCCGTGGAAGCGGCGCAGGAAGCCGTAGCTCCAGCTTTCGGGAATCGGCCAGCGCGCCGCGACATATTGCGGGAAGCGGGTGTGGTAGCTCGTGGTGAAGGGCCGCTTCTGGGCGAGGCACACCGCCCGGGTCAGCCAGCCGATCGGCCCTTCGGTCGCAATGTGGATGTGGTCGGGCCCGAAATCGGCGATACGCTCCGCCAGCGCCCGCCGCGTCGCAAGCGCGATGCGGATGTCGGGATAGCTCGGCAGGCCGATCTGGCGAAAGCCTTCCGGCGTCAGCATTTTAGGCGTGACGCCGAAAGCGGGCCCCGCCTGCACCATTCGTTCCAGCGAGCGCACGACGCCGTTGATCTGCGGACGCCAGGCATCCGTCGCGATCATGACGCGCATCAGGCGGCCTCGACGAGCGCTGGCACCGGCAGAGGCCGGGCCGGAACGACGACAGGCACCGGGGCCTCGCCCTTCTGGCGGCCCTGCGGCCAGCGGATCATCTCGAAGCGGCCATCGTGATGCTCGATGAAGGCCGTGCAGCTTTCGACCCAGTCGCCGGTGTTGATATAGGTCAGCCCGTCGATCTCGCGGCACACGGCGTGGTGGATATGGCCACAGATGACGCCGTCGGCGTTATGCCGGCGCGCCTCGCCGGCCAGGCAGGTTTCGAACTCGCCGATATAGTTGACCGCGTTCTTGACCTTGAGCTTGGCCCAGGCAGACAGCGACCAGTGCGGCAGGTTGAGCAGGCGGCGAACCTTGTTGATCACGGCGTTGGACGCGAGCGCGGCCGTGTAGGCCCAGTCGCCGAGCAGGGCGAGCCATTTGGCGTTGCGCACCACGAGATCGAACAGATCGCCATGGATCACCAGGAAGCGCTTGCCGTCGGCGGTTTCGTGGATGACCTCGTCGACGAGCGTGATCCCGCCGAACTGCAGCCCGGTGAAGTCGCGCAGGAAATCATCGTGGTTGCCGGTGACGTAGATCAGCTTCGAGCCCTTGCGAACCTTGCGCAGCAGCTTCTGGATGACGTCGTTGTGGGATTGGGGGAAGTACCAGCCGCTCTTCAGCCGCCAGCCATCGATGATGTCGCCGACCAGATAGATCTGAGGGGCGTCATAGTCTCGCAGGAATTCCAGAACCAGATCAGCCTGGGCACCGCGCGTGCCAAGGTGAAGATCCGAGATGAAGATGCTGCGGACCTGCTTCGCGTCGTCCTCGTCGCCCATGCCCGGCCCATCCTGTTGCGATGCGTCCGGCATGTGTCTGATTTGCGTTGCGCTTTGATGACGGCGCTGACGATCCGTGGTCTGTCTGCGGTTCAAGGCACGAAGCCTTTGGAGAAATGCCATGGATTTGGGAATTTCCGGCCGCACGGCCATTATCTGCGCCTCCAGCAAAGGACTTGGCCGTGGCTGCGCGCAGGCGCTGGCCGAGGCCGGTTGCACCGTCGTGATCAATGGCCGCGACGGCACGACCCTCGAGGCGACGGCGAGCCAGATTCGTGCCACCACCGGCGCGACGGTCCTCACCGTCGTCGCCGACGTCTCGACCCGCGCCGGGCAGGAGGCCCTGCTCGCCGCCGCGCCGCAGCCCGACATTCTGGTGAACAACAATGGCGGGCCTCCGCCCAAACCGTTTCGCGATGTCTCTCGCGAGGCATTGGTGGAGGGTGTCGTCCAGAACATGGCGACGCCGCTCGAACTGGTTCAGGCCGTGGTCGACGGCATGATCGCGCGCCGCTTCGGGCGAATCATCAACATCACCTCGGCGAGCGTGCTGACGCCGCTGCCGGGTCTCGACGTGTCATCGGCGGCGCGCGCCGGTCTGACCGCCTTCCTGGCGGGCGTCGCCCGCGAGGTCGCCCATGCCAATGTCACGATCAACAACATCCTGCCGGGCAGTTTCGACACGGACCGGCTGAAGAGCGGCCTGTCGAAGATGGCGGCCAACGAGGGCATGAGTGTCGACCAGATGGCAGAGGAGCGCCGCAAGGACGTGCCCGCCGGCCGTTTCGGTGAGGCCGACGAGTTCGGCAAGCTCTGCGCCTTCCTCGCCAGCGCCCATGCCGGCTACATCACCGGCCAGAACCTGCTGATCGACGGCGGCGCGTTCCGCGGCAGCTTCTGAGGCCAGCGGTTTCTTACCCCTCAGCCCTCATCCTGAGGAGCCGCGAAGCGGCGTCTCGAAGGATGAGGGCTGAGGGAACCGTTGCGAAGAAAACGAGCCACGCGCCCGCCCGCCGCGTGGCGGGGTTGCAGGCTTGGCGCTTTGAGGCCTCGGCCCGGCATGGTCTAACCGCGATACGGCGGCACCGCCGCCCTTTGCTCCTCCCACCGCGCCGGTCCCTTGTCCCCTCTCCTCGGCATCAGCCTGAAACTGCTCTCGGCGCTGTCCTTCACGCTGATGTCGGCCGGCATCAAGCATATGTCGGCGCAGTATCCGACCGGGGAACTGGTCTTCTTCCGCTCCTTCTTCGCGCTGATTCCCCTGTTGATCTGGCTCGCCTGGCGCTCCGAACTCCCGGGCGCGCTCAAGACGCGCAATCTGCGCGGCCACATGAAGCGCGGCGTCATCGGCTCGACCGGCATGTTCTGCGGCTTCGCGGCGCTGCAGTTCCTGCCGCTCTCGGATGCGGTGGCGCTCGGCTACGCCGCGCCGCTCGGCGTCGTCGTACTGGCGGCGCTCGTGCTGAAGGAGCGCGTGCGGATCTATCGCTGGAGCGCGGTCACGGTCGGCTTCGTCGGCGTACTGATCATGCTCTCGCCGCATCTCTCCGGCGGAACCCTGTCGCAAGGGTTGCAGGGCGGGCCGGCGCTGGGCGCCGCACTCGGCCTGGCCGGCGCCTTCTGCTCGGCCTTTGCCTCGATCGAGGTGCGTCTCCTGACCAAGACTGAGCCGACCGGGGCGATCGTGTTCTATTTCATGCTGCTGACCAGCGCGCTCGGCCTGATCACGCTCGCCTTCGGCTGGCGCATGCCGGACCTGACGGAGGCTGCCATGCTGGTGGCGATCGGTGTCCTCGGCGGCTTCGGCCAGATTCTCCTGGTCCAGGCCTATCGCTTCGGCGACGCCTCGCTGATCGCGCCCTTCGAATACTCGACCATGATCTGGGCCGTGCTGATCGGCTGGTTCGTCTTCGGGGAATGGCCGGTCTCGACCATCCTGATCGGGGCGGCGATCGTCATCGCATCGGGAATCTACGTCATCCTGCGCGAGCAGCGGCTGGGCCTGTTGAAGCGCGAACAGCGCGAGATCAGTTCGACACGCTCGACCTGAACGCGACATGCGTGCCCATCGGGGCTCCGCGCGCGGCTGCGGCTTGCCCCTCGCGGCTGCAACGGGCATTGTCCGCCAGGACAAACAATCGTTCGCTTGTGCAAACGATCCAGCAGGTGAGGCAGGCCAGACAGCATGGGTATCGAGACGAAAGAGCGTGGCGGACGCGAGTTCGAATCCGGGGCTCACGTCATCTCGGGCCAGCTCGGCAAGACGATCCAGCGCCTGCGCAAGGCGTACAACTTCTCGCTGTCGGAGCTCGCCGAGCAGTCGGGCGTCGCCAAGTCGATCATCAGCCAGATCGAGCGCAACGAGACCAACCCGACGCTGGCGACGATCTGGCGGCTGTCGCAGGCACTCGACATCTCGATCGAGCGCGTGCTCTCCAGCGGTGAGGAAGAGCCCTTCATCGACAAGACCGCGCGCGCCGACACCCCGATCCTCGTCTCGGAGGACGGCAAGCTGAAGCTCGCCATCGTCGGCTGGATCAAGACCGTCGAATGGCTGCAATGGTACGATGTCCAGTCCGAGCCCGGCGGCGAACTGGACTCAGAAGGCCACCAGCGCGGCTCGATCGAATCGCTCTCGGTCACCTCGGGCGAGTTCGAGGTCGAGGTCGGCGACATCATCCAGCGCGCCAAGGCGGGCGAAACCCTGCGCTACCGCTGCGACCGCCGCCATGTCGTCCGCTGCGTCGGATCGACGCCTGGCACCGCCATGATGGTCTGCATCCTCAAGGCGGCGGTGATGGAGTAGGGCCGGAAGCTCTGCATGAACCTCCCATCCTGCGTCTCTTCGGCAGCGCACCATTGCCCCTGAGGGCAACCGTGACCAGTTGAGGCTGATCGGACAGGAGAACGATATGCCTCATACAGCTTTGGTGGTGGGATCGAGCGGGATCGTCGGCAGTGCGATATCGGCCTTGCTGGCATCGCAGGGGCATCAGGTGCTTGGCCTCGCCCGGCGCCCCACCCCGCAGGACGGCGTCGCGGCTGTCGCAGCCGATCTGTCCGACCCTGCCTCGCTGGCTGCCGCTCTCGAAGGCCACGCGCCGGAACGCGTCTTCATCACGACCTGGTCGCGCCAGGCCACCGAAGCCGAAAACATCCGCGTCAACGGCGCGATGGTCCGCAATATGCTCGAGGCCCTGCGCCCGGCCGGCAGCGTCCAGCATGTCGGGCTCGTGACGGGCCTCAAGCACTACCTCGGCCCGTTTGAGGCCTATGGCAAAGGCGTGCTGCCGCAGACCCCCTTCCGCGAGGAGCAGGGTCGTCTCGACGTCGAGAATTTTTACTACGCCCAGGAGGACGAGGTCTTCGCCGCGGCGGCGCGGGACGGATTTCACTGGAGCGTCCACCGCCCCCACACCGTCATCGGCCGGGCCGTCGGCAATGCGATGAACATGGGCACGACGCTGGCGGTCTATGCCACGCTCTGCCGCGAGACCGGGCGCCCGTTCCGTTTTCCGGGCTCGGCCATGCAGTGGAACGGCCTGACCGACATGACCGATGCGCGGCTCCTGGCGCAGCACATGCTGTGGGCCGCCACGACCCCCGCCGCCCGCGACCAGGCCTTCAACGTCGTGAATGGCGACGTGTTTCGCTGGAGCTGGATGTGGGGCCAGATCGCGCGCTGGTTCGAGCTCGACGCCGCGGATTTCGACGGCACGGTCCTGCCGCTGGAAACGCAGATGGCCGACGACGCACCGCTCTGGCGCGAGATCGCGACCCGCGAAAGGCTGGTCGAGCCGGATCTGGCGCGGCTGGCCTCGCCCTGGCACACCGATGCCGATCTCGGCCGGCCGATCGAGGTGGTGACGGACATGGGCAAGAGCCGGAGGCTCGGCTTCACCGGCTACCAGCCGACCGACGACGCCTTCTTCGATCTGTTCGCGCAGCTGCGGGCGGAGCGGCTGATTCCGTAAGGTGACGGACAGCCGCCGGCTCCACCTTGCAGAGCGCCGAAGTGCGGCGCATATTGGACACGGATTGATCACCCCCTGCAGGATTTGCGACATGTCGGCGGCCTTTGAGCTGAGCGCAGCCAGCTTCCGCGAAACCGGACAGCCCTATCTCTCGGCGCGACGCGTCTCGGAGAAACTCGGTCTGCCGCTGACCGAGATCGCGGCGATGATTGGTGTCGCCCGCACGACGCTGACGGCCAAATCAGGCTTGCGCAAGGTCGACGCGGCCCTGAGCCCGCTGGTTCGGATCATCGCCATGGCCGCCGAAATGGCCGGCGACGAGGGCCGCGCCGCGATCTGGTTCAAGCATCAGCCCCTGCCAGGATGGGGCGGCAAGACCGCTTTGGATCTGGTGCGCGAGCGCAAGAGCGACCGGGTTCTCGATTATCTCGAATCGGTCCGCGCGGGTGTCTATTCCTGAACCCGGCGAAGCCGCGAACCTGGTTCTGTGGCGCGCCTACGTCCCGCGCTGGTCTTACCTGCCGCTGTCGGGCGTAGGCGCGGCGCGTTTCGGCGGTCGCTGGAACCGGATGGGCCGCCCTTGCCTCTATGCCGCCTGCGAACTTTCAAGCGCCTGGGCGGAATACAACCAGGGCTTCGTGCAGCATCCCGCTTTGATTGCGCAGCTTGAGGTCCAACGGGTTCGGCTCTTCGATCTGACCCTTCCGGAAGCCCTGGAGGCAGCAGGCGCGGCGCCCGACATCCATCGCATCGCCTGGCGCGCCGAACTCGACGCCGGACGAGAGCCCGCGACCCATATTGTGGCAGAAAATATCGAGACGGCGGGGTGGGACGGCGTGATCTACCCCTCATTCATGTCGCCCGGTGGCCGCTGCGTCGCCCTTTGGCGATGGAACGCCGGCGCGGGCGACGCCCGGGTTTCCGTCATCGACCCTGAGCAGCGCCTGCCGACAAGCCCGGCTTCATGGCACGAACCATAACGTGAGTGTCAGCCGCGCGGTGTGTACTCTCACCCGCCCACCTTCACCGGCCTCGCCGGGCCCTGCACCGCCGGGAGCGACTTCAGATACTCCGCCATCGCCTGGCGGTCGGCCTCGGGCAGTTGCGCCGTGTTGCGCACCACCGCCGCCATCGTGCCGCCGACGCTGTCGTATTCGGGCGTGAAACCGCTCTTGAGCAGTTCGGCGATCTCGGCCTTTGACCACTTGGCGAGCCCGCTATCAGCCTGGGTGATGTTGGGCACGAAGCCCCTGCCCTCGGGATCAGGCCCGCCGGCAAAGCGCGTCGCCTGGACGATGGCGCCCAGCGCATTGCGGTTGGAGTGGCATTCGGCGCAGTGTCCCGGCCCGTTCACCAGATAGGCCCCGCGATTCCACTCCTCGCTCTTCGTGGGATCGGGCACGAAGGACGCGCCTTCGAAGAACAGAAGCTTCCAGCCGCCGACGATGCGGCGGATGTTGAACGGGAACGGCAACTCATGCGCCGGCGCCCGGCCCTCGACGGGGTTGAGCGTGCGGATATAGGCCAGGAGATCGGCGAGCGCCTTGGGCGGCATCAGGCGATAGGAGGTATAGGGAAAAGCCGGATAATAGTGCTGCCCCTGCGGCGAGACGCCCGCCGCCATCGCATCGACAAAATCCTGCACACCCCAATTGCCGATGCCGTCGCGCGTATGCGGCGAAATGTTGGGGGCATGGAAGGTGCCGAAGGGCGAACCCAGCGCCAGACCACCGCCGAGTCTGAGCTTGTCGTCCTGGTTGGGCGTGGCGTGACAGGAAGCGCAGCCGCCCGCCGCAAACAGCAGCCTGCCATTGTCGAGATCGGGCGTGCCCAGCGTTCCGATCTCCGGAGACGGCGAGACGATGCGCGGATCGGTGAGGACATAAAAGCCAGCGAATGCGACGGTCGCCAACAGGAGGAGGGTGACCAGCAGACGGCGCAGACGCAGCATGTCAGTTCTTCCCCGAGGCGTCGATCAGGCGCGGATCAGCCGCGCGATGGATACGTTGATAACGCATCCCGCACTGGAAAGCTCCCGCCCGGCCGCATGCGGGCGGACGCCCCCCGGAGGCCGTCCGCTCGCCATCATGCCGAGCGGCGACATGCGCAGCCGCACTCACTTCTTGATGCGATAGACCTCGTGGCAGGAGCCGCAGTTCTTGGTGACGTTGCCGAAGGCCGTGCGGAAGCCGGCCAGGTCCGTCGCAGCGCCGACGGCAGCGGCGTCCGTCTCGAATTTGACGAAGGCGGCTTTGAAGCCGGCCTGATCTTCCCAGATCTTCGGAGCGGCCGTGGTTTCGCCGCCGGTCTTGGCGCTGTCGGGATAGAGACCCGGCACCTTCTTGGCCGCGTCGATATAGACCTTGGCGATGGCCTGGGCCTTCGCCGCCTCGAACGGCGCCTCGCCCTTGGCGATCGCCGCGCCGTCGCGCGTGGCTCCACCGACGGCTTTCATCGCGTTGCGGCGTTCGGTGATCGGGTCGGACTGGGCGAGGACGGCGGTGATGCCCAGTCCCAGAACGGCGGCGACAGCGATGGTGCGGATCATGGCGCTTCCCTAAGAGTTCGGTCGCCGGAGTGGCGCCGATTGGAACCATTCCAGATCAACCGATCCCAACGTCGGCGCCAAGTGCCATTCGCGTGAGCAGTCTTGCGGCGACGCAAGGCTACCCTTGCGTCAGAGCCGATACCCCGCCTCCTTCAGCGCGTTGAACACCTTGAGCGGCGTCGCCGGCATGTCGATCGCCTTGATGCCCGCAGCCCGGTCGAGCGCATCGACCATTGCGTTCATCACCGCCGGGCAGGCCCCGATCGCACCGGCCTCGCCCGCGCCCTTCACACCCAGCGCATTCGTGACGCAGCGCACATTGCGCGTCTCGAAATGGAAGTTGGGGATGTCGATGGCGCGCGGCAGCGCATAATCCATGAAGGTCGCCGTCAGCATCTGGCCCGACGAATCGAACTTGATCTCCTCCATCAACGCCTGGCCGATGCCCTGCGCCGCGCCGCCATGGACCTGGCCCTGCAGCATGATCGGGTTCAGCGTCATGCCGAAATCGTCGACCACGACATAGTTGACGATCTCGGTCGCGCCCGTCTGCGGATCGACTTCGAGCTCGCAGACATGGGTGCCGTTCGGATAGGTCGCCTCCGGCGGCTGCCAGCTCTGATGAACGCGCAGCATCGCCGTCGTCGCGCCCGGCAGCGCGGCGATGGCAGCGAGGTCGAGCGCCTTGTCGGTGCCGACGACGCGGACCGCCCCATCGACGATCTCGAGATCGCCGATGCCGGCCTCGAGTTTCTCGGAGGCGAGCTGCTTCAGATTGTCCGACAGGATCGCGGTGGCCTTGTCGAGCGCCGCGCCGCCGACCGGAATCGAGCGCGAGCCGCCGGTGCCCGAGCCGGTCTCGACCTTGTCGGTGTCGCCCTGGATCACGCGGATGCGGTCCATCGGAATGTCGAGATGCTGCGAGACGAGCTGCGAATAGGCGGTCTCATGGCCCTGCCCGTTCGACTGCGTGCCGATCAGAACGGTGACCATGCCGTCCTTCTCCAGGATCACCGTCGAGCTTTCCGGCCCGCCGCCGCCGCAGGCCTCAATATAGCTCGCCATGCCGATGCCGCGGATCTTGCCAGCCTTGTTGGCGGCCTTCAGCCGGGCCTTGAAGCCGTTCCAATCCGCCACCTCCATGGCGCGGCGCATATGCCCCTCGAACTCGCCGGAGTCATAGACGGGCCCGGTCTGCGTCTTGTGCGGCATCTCGGTCGGCTTGACGAAGTTGAGCGCACGCACCGCATCGGGCGTCTTGCCCGTCTCGCGTGCAATGGCATCGACCAGCCGCTCGATCAGATAGGCAGCCTCCGGCCGGCCGGCGCCGCGATAGGCATCGACCGCCATGGTGTTGGTCAGCACGCCGCGGAAGCGCACATGCACGGCGGGGATGCTGTAGCAGCCCGGCGTCATCGTCGTGCCGACCCAGGGGATGAAGGGCCCATATTGCGAGAGATAGGCGCCCATCTCAGCCGCCAGATCGACCTTGAGGCCGATGAACTTGCCGCGCTTGTCCAGCGCCATCGTGGCGGTGGCGAGATTGGCGCGGCCATGGGTGTCGGCCAGGAAATGCTCCGTCCGGTCCGCCACCCAGCGCACCGGGCGCTTCAGCTTCTCGGCCGCGACCATCGTCAGCGGGTATTCGCGGTACATGAAGATCTTGGTGCCGAAACCGCCGCCGACATCGGGCGTCACCACACGGATGCGCGAAGGATCGACCTTCAGGATGCTCTTGGCGAGGATGTCGCGCGTGCCGTGGCTGCCCTGGCTGCCGAGCGTCAAGGTCCAGCGCTGCGTCGGCTTGTCATATTCTGCGATGCAGGCGCGCGTTTCCATATAGTTGGAGGCGAGCCGGTTGTTGACGATCGTGACCGAAACCGTGCGGTCGGCCCCGGCGAAGGCGGCGTCGGTCTTTGCCTTGTCGCCCTGCTGCCCTTCGAACGCGACATTGCCCGGCCGGTCCGGCCAGATCTGCGGCGCCTTGGGGTCAAGCGCCTCCTCGATGCCGGTGACCGAAGGCAGGCTCTCCCACTCGATCTCGATCGCCTCGGCGGCGTCGCGAGCCTGGTCCAGCGTCTCCGCGACGATGAAGGCCACCGCCTCGCCGACGTGGCGCACGATGTTCATCGGCAGCACGGGCACGGGCAGCGGCGTCACCGGCTCGCCCGAGACCGTCTTGATCAGGCCCTTGCAGGGCAGATCGCCGAGATGGGCGACATCCTCGCCGGTCAGGATCAGCTTGACCCCCTTCATCGCGCGCGCCGCCTGCTTGTCGCGGATGGTGAAGGTGGCATGGGCATATTGCGAGCGCAGGACGAAGGCATGCAGCGCGCCTTCGACGGCCGTGTCATCGGTGTAGCGACCCGTGCCGGTCGTCAGGCGCTGGTCCTCGACCCGGCGCACCGGCTGGCCAAATCCGAATTTCATGGGGCGCATGGTCGGTATCCTTCAGAAGAGGTCGAACGAAAGACTGGAACAGGATCGAAGTTGCGTCAGCCCCGGCAAATGGCGTGCCGCGATGCGCCGGGCGCAAGGCGAAGGATCGGGTCGCGCTCAGGTTGCGACAGGCTCGCCCTGCATCACCCAATCCCGGAAGCCGCCGAGATAATGGCTGTCGACGTCGAGCCCGGCCGACTGCGCGAACTCCATCGCCCGCAGCGACCGCACCCCGGCGGCGCATGAGAGGACGATCCGCTTGCCGGGCTCGTTGGGCAGGTCGGCGGGGTCGAAGCGCGAGAGCGGGCGCGACACCGAGCCCGGAATATGTCCGGCGGCGAATTCATGCGGCTCGCGCACATCGACGAGGAGGATCGAGCCGTCGGACAGCCCGGTCTTGATGTCGTCGATGTCGAGATCATTCACGGTCAAGGCAGCGGCTCCGCAGTCTCACTCCAGCAGCTTCACCAGATAAAGCGTGAGCGCCGGAAATGCCACCATGATGCCGAGCCGGAGAATGTCGGCGGCGACGAAGGGCAGAACGCCGCGATAGATCCGGGTGATCGGCACGTCGCGCGCCAGCGAGGCGACGACGAAGACGTTGAGCCCGATCGGCGGGCAGGTCATGCCGATGCCGACGACGATCAGCACGAGGATGCCGAACCAGATCGCGACATCGTCGGCGGGCATGCCGAAATCGAGCGCCATCACGATCGGGAAGAACACCGGCAGCGTCAGCAGGATCATGGCCAGTTCGTCCATGACAGCGCCCAGCAGGATATAGATCGCCAGCAAGCCGATCAGGACGGTGTAGGGTGCATATCCGGCCGCCGCGATCATCTCTGCGGCGGCGGTGGGCACCTGCGTCAGGGCGAGGAAGGCGTTGAAGACCTCGGCGCCAAGCAGGATCGCGAAGATCATCGCCGAGGTCTCGGCCGTCTGCAGGATCGCCTGCCCGATGCCTGATAGCCAGAGCGTGCCGCGCAGCACGCCGATCAGCAGCATGACGAAGGCTCCGACCGACGCCCCCTCCGTGGGCGTGAACACGCCGCCATAGATGCCGCCGACCACGATGATCGCGACGATCAGCGCCGGAACGACGCCCAGCAGCGGACGGATGCGGTCGCGCCAAGCGACACGCGGCTGGGCCGGACCCCACTCGGGATGGCGCCGCGTCATCAGCGCGATTGTGACGCAGTAGAACACCGCCGCCATCAGCCCGGGGATCAGCGCCGCCTTGAACAGCTTGGCGATGTTCTGCTCGGTCGAGATCGCGTAGACGACGAGGATGACGGAGGGCGGGATCAGGATGCCGAGCGTGCCGCCGACCGCCACCACCCCGCAGGAAAAGCCCGGATCGTAGCGGTAGCGCCGCAGTTCCGGCAGCGCCGCGCGCGAAAAGGTCGCGGTTGTCGCAACCGCCGAGCCGCAGATCGCGCCAAAGCCGGTGCAGGCTCCGATCACCGCCATGCCAAGCCCGCCGCGCCGATGCCCGACGATCGCCGATGCCGCCTTGAACAGATCGCCCGCCAGCCCGGAACGCTCGGCGAAGGCGCCCATCAGCACGAAGAGCGGGATCACCGATAGCGTGTAGTTGGCGAAGATCTGGTAAGGCGTGGTGCGGATATAGTTCAGGAACGGATCGAGCCCGTTGAGCTGGATGTAGCCGACACCGCCGACCAGCATCATCGCCAGCCCAATCGGCAGGCGCAGCGCCATCAGCGCCAGCATGACCGCAAAACCGGTGGCGGCGATCGCAAAACCGCTCACGCGGGCGCCCTCAAAAGCCGCGCTGCGCTGACGACGGCACAGGCCGCGACCAAAGCCGCGAGCGCCGAGCAGAGCCCGATCGGCAGGTAGCTCGGGATCTGCAGCACCATGGTGTTCTCGCCGGTGGAGAAGGCGGCGGCCGCGCCAACCGAAAGCCGCCAGGCAACCAGCGCCATCACCAGCGCATAGACGATGTCCCAGCCCGCATCGATCCGGCGCTGCCACACAACGGGCAGTTTCAGCGTGAAGGTATCGACGAAGATGTTGCCGCGCCGCAGCTGGCACCAGGGCAGAAAGCAGAAGGCGGCAAGCGCGGTGGCCATCTGCACCAGTTCGAAATCGCCGGGCACCCCGGCAGCTCCCACGAGATCGCTGCGCAGCGTCACGCTGATGACGACGACGACCGAAAGCGCGATCAGCAGCGCGCCGCCGAGCAGGGCAATCCCTTGCACTGCCCGGTCGAAGCCCGACGGCGCGCTGTCCTCACCCTGCTGCCGCGCCATCGTGTCCGTCAGGCCGCCTTCTCGTGCTTGGCGAGGGCCGCCCGCGCATCGGCCAGCAACTTCTCGCCGTTCAGCCCCTTCTCCTTGGTCGTCTTCAGCCAGGTCTCGATCACGGGCTCGGTGGTCTTGCGCCAGCGCGCAGCCTCCGCCTCCTCAAGCACGGTGATGGTGTTGCCGCGCTTGCGGACCATGTCGGAGACGGCAACCGCCTGCTCGTCCCAGACCTTGCCGGCCATGCCGGCCGCGGCCGCACCGGAATTGCGATCGATGATCGCCTGCAGATCGGGCGCCAGCGCCGCATATTTCGCCTTGTTCATCGCCAGGATGAAGGTCGCGACATAGAAGGTCGGCGAGCCCGGAATCTCGGTGTGGAACTTGACCAGCTCCTGCACCTTCACCGAGGGCACGACCTCCCAGGGGATGACGGCGCCGTCGATGACGCGCTGCGCCAGCGATTCCGGCACCTGCGGCACCGGCATGCCGATCGCGTTGGCACCCAGCGCCTTCAGCGCCTCGCCGGCCAGCCGCGTCGGGAAGCGCAGCTTCAGACCCTTGAGGTCTTCCATCGTCTTCACCTGCTTGTTGGCATGGATCAGGCCGTGATCATGCGTCCAAAGGCAGATCGGATGAACGTCCTTGAGCTCGTCCTTCAGGTTCTGCTGGGCGTATTCGGTGAGCGCCAGCGAGTTCGGCAGCGCCCGCTTGTTGGCGACGAAGGGCAGCTCGAACGCCTCTAGCCCCGTAAAGCGGCCCGGCGTATAGCCCGGCAGCGTCCAGACGATGTCGGCCACGCCGTCGCGCGCCTGGTCGAACAGCTGCGGCGGCGTGCCGCCGAGCTGCATCGAGGGGAAGATGTCGATCTTGATGCGCCCGTTCGATTCGGCGGCGACCTTGTCGGCCCAGGGCTTCAGGAATCGCGCATGGCCCACCGCGACCGGCGGCAGGAAGTGATGCATCTTCAGCGTCACCTCCTGCGCATCGGCGCGCGTGGCGCGCAGCACGGCCGGCATGGCCACGGCCGAACCGGCCAGTGTCAGGAATCGACGGCGATCGAATGTCATGGCGTCCCTCCAAGGATCTCGCTTCTGCGATTGTTCTAAGGCGCGCCACGCCCGAGAGGGCGAACGCATCCGCGATGCTTTGGTCGATGATAGCATGTTCGGCGACGGCGTTTAGACTCCCCATGCACGCTCGCTCAACGTCAAGACGGATCGTTGCCGACGCAACCAATTCCGTCAAGCGCCGGCTGCGGGCGCAGTCAGCGCGACGCGTCAATTCCCGACGCGACGCCGAAAAAAAGCCGCGTCCTGGCGGACGCGGCTCATTCATGTTCAGAATGCGATGGCGGTTCAGGCCTTCGGCGGAATGCGCAGCACCCAACCCGGCTGGATCAAGTCAGGATCCTTGACCGGCGGCGTATTGGCCTTGACGATTTCGGTGTATTTCGCGCCCTGCCCCTTGCCGTAATGCTCTTCGGCGATCTTCCAGAGCGTGTCGCCCTTCTTCACCGTATAGAACACCGCAGCCGCGACCTCCTTGGTCACGGCGAGCTCGGACTCGACCGAGGCCACGCCGATGGTGTTGCCGAGCGCGAGGATGATCTTCTCGGCCTCCTCGGTCGACACGGCCTTGCCGGACACCTTGACCTTGTCGCCGTCGATCGAGATCGCGACGTCGGACGGCAGCCCGTGGCCCGCCAGCTCCTTCTGCAACTCCTCGGCCGTGGCGGCCTTGGCGGCGCTCGAGCCGAAGATCTTGGCTCCGGCTTCCTTGATGAAACTGAACAGACCCATGACGATTTTCTCCTTACGTTGGGACTCCCATCAACGACTCTTGAGATGATAAGTTCAAGACGGCGGGCCCTTTTTGCGTAAAACTTTGTGCTCGGACCGGCTACGCACGAGGTCGTCTGCGAGCCGCCGCGCGGACCGGCCCTTTCGCCGCGCGCTGCGGGCTGTCACAAGCGCTGATCGAACGATCGATCGGAGCTTTATGTCCATGCTGACCCTCGTCCAGGCCCAGGCCATCCTTGCCGCCACCCTCGCTCATGCCGATGGGGCCGGCTTCAAGCCGCTCGTCATCGCCATTTTGGATGCTCGCGGCGCACAGAAGCTCCTCGCCGCGCAGGACGGGACCAGCCTGAAGCGGGCCGAGATCGCGCTCGGCAAGGCCCATGGTGCGGTGGCGATGGGCATCGGCTCGCGGGCGCTGCACAAGATGGCGCTGGAGCGGCCTTATTTCGTCGAGGCGGCGACCCATGCGGTCGGCGGCTCGCTCGTGCCGGTACCCGGCGGCGTCCTGATCCGCGATGCGGCAGGCACCTTGCTCGGCGCCGTCGGCATTTCCGGCGACACCTCCGACAATGACGAGGCGGCAGCACTCAGCGGCATCGCGGCGGCGGGTCTTGTGGCCGACACCGGCGCCTGAGCGTTTCAGGCGGCGGACAATTCCGGCCGTCCGCTCCGGGACGGTGCGCTCAGTGCGCCTGAGCCGATGACACCATCTCGCTCACGGCCGTCATCGGCGCGGGGCCGAGACGCAGCGAGTCGCGCACCTGCTGCGAAGGCCCTGACAGCATGGAGGGAAGCAGGCGCGAGCTTTCCGCCACCAGCGGATCCTCGCGCAGAGGCGGCAGGGGCAGCAGATCATCACCCTCCTCGACCGGCGTCGGGCTGATTCGCTCGCGCAGTTCGGCCAGCGCGCCCTCGACCGGGTTGAAGCTGAAACGCACCTTGTGGGTGCCGGCCGGCACCTGGACGGCGCGAAACAGCACATTCGCCTTGAGGATCTCGGTCTCGACCCCGTCGACCGTGGCCCGCCACCAGGGATGCCAGATGTCGTTGAGCACGACGAAGCCGGCTGTCGCAGTCGTGACCTCGATCTCGATCTCGGTGTTCTCGTAGCGGCTCAATCGAATATCGGCCCGTGTCGGGGACGGTCCTTCTGGCATGGCCAGGGGCGGGTCGACCTCAAGCAGCACAGCCTGCTGCGGATCGACCTCAGGCCAGCGGCCGCTTTGCTTCATGCCGTCGAAATCGGCGAACGCCCAGCCGCCGACGAACTGCACCCGCGGCAGGGCCCGCGGGTTCTCGTAGACATAACCCTGCTTCGTGCGCGCGATCAGCCGCAGATCGCCATCCCGCAAGGCATGATCGACCTGTTCGATCGGCACGGGCGATGCGATGTATCGCAGCCCCAGCAGGTTCGCGAGCCGGCACCGATAGGAGGGAAACAGCGGCGTGAACTTGCGCTGGTCGGGCCCGGCGATGGAATCGCGCGTGCCGACCGCATCCGAGAAATCAGCCAGCCGCAGCGGGTTGTAGCCGAGCGTATGGTCGAAGCCATGGACCATGCCGGCATTGGGCCATTCGAAGCCCAGCCCCAGCAGTTCGACCCGATCGCGCCGCGGCGAGCCGGCGGGCTGGGCGGTCAGTTGCTTCAGCACCTGCACGGTTTCGTTGCGCGTCTCGGGAAGCAGCACGTCATAGATCTCGGGCGCCAGCGCCGTCGATTCATTGGGCCCGTTATTGACACCGAGATCGGCCGCGACGACGCCGGTGACCAGCGTCGCTGCCACGAGCGGGCCCAGCCCGCCGCGCATGTGGCGCAGGCCCTGGAGCAAAGCCAGGCCCAATCCGAACCAAAGCCCGGCGAAGGCCACGGGTCGCCATGCCGCCGCCAGCCGATCGTTCTCGACCGAGACCACCAATACGGCGGCCGCAAGGACGGCAAACAGGCCCCCCGCCCAGAACAGGTCCCGTTTCGTCAGCCTGATGGAGGCTTCGGTGAACAGCCGGTGCAGCACATATCCGGCCAGGACGGCGCCCAGGGCGCCGATCAGGAAAGTGGCGTCGGCCGGCCGGCGAAAGGCATTCACGCCCGGCAGGTGATGGTAGAAAAACGCGAAGGCGGGCGTGTAGCGGCCAATCGCGAACACGGCCATCAGCGCAAACAGAATGGTCAGGCTGCGGATGCCCCGGTCCCAGAGCCAGCCGCGGCTCAACCCCGGCACGACCAGCAGCAGAACCGGCAGAGCCCCGAAATAGACCTGCCCCATGTTCTGGGACAAAAACAGTTCCTTGGCATTCCAGCTCGGGCTGTAGGGCCCCCAGAATTCGACTTTGGGGTCCTGCGCGCCGAAGAGATCGGCGACGAAGGCCGTCAGCAGCGAGGCCGGATGCAGCGAGCCCCGCCCGGCCTCGACCAGATCGACAGCCGGCCGGGTCGTGGCTTCCGCAAAGAGCCAGGTCCACAGCAAGGGCAAGGCGATCACGGCCAGGCCGGCCAGCGCCGCGACAGCGCCAGGCACCAGGCTGGCGCGGAAGGCGGCCCAGCCGCCCACGAGCCAGTGCGCCACCACCATGCCGATCAGCACATAGGCGCCGAGCAGCGCGACCTGGTCGGGCTCGACCATCATCAGCCCGGCGGCGAGGCCGGCCAACGCGCCTGCCCCCGCAGAAGATCGCTGCAGCATGCGCGCCGTCAGCCAGAAGGCGGTGGCGAAGAAGGCAAGGCTGGCGATCTGGCCGACATGCTGCACCCGCCAGGCGGCCGAGGCGCCGAAGGCGAAGACGATCGCCGCCATCAGCCCGCCGGCCGGATGCCAGTTGCGGTCGCGGAAGAACATCATCAGCGCGAGCCCACCCGCCAGCAGATGCGCCAGCACATAGGCATCGACCGCGCGGAAGCTCGGCGAGGGCGAGAGCAGCGCGAGGATGATCGCGGGCGAGAAGATCAGCGACTGGGGGTCGGCGACCTGCGGCGAACCGCCGAAGACATTATGCGTCCAGAACGGCGACTGACCCGAATGCAGCGCCTGCGCCAGAAACTGGATCTGCGCCTGGAAATGCGCCTTGGCGTCGAAGGGAATCGTGACCGCGCCCGACAACCAGGGCCAGCACAGCACCGTCCAGACACAGATGAAGGCAATGGCGGCCAGCGGATAGCCGGCGCCCTTCTTCAGAAGCGTGTTCAAGCGGACCCCCCGGTCCCCTCAGGCTTGGACGTCTCCGGATTCGGAGACAGCCTCCACCCTGTCGTTGCCGGGACCATGCCGGTGGGCACGTGAACTGAAACTGAATGGAATCACGAAAAGGTGATCGCCGCCGCAAGCCACGTCAACGAAGGCTACGGCGACGGTCGTATCAGCGGCTGTTACTCAGCCACGCGGCCAGCACACGGCGCTCGTCCGTCGTCATGCCCGACAGATTATTGGGCGGCATCGCATGCGTCATGACCGCTTGGACCCGGATCGCGCGGGCCTGCGCAGCAATGAACTCCGGCTCATGCAGCAGCACGCCCTTGGGCGGAATCTGGATGCCGGGCCAGGTCGGCTCGGGTGCATGGCACATGGCGCAGCGCCCGGTGACGATGGTGGCGACCGCCTCCGGCGGCGCCTGCAGCCCGGCCAGCATCACCGGCTTCGAGGCAGGCAACGGCGACAGGCCCAGCCGCTCGCGCCCGCCCGGCGAGGACGCCATCGCCACCCAGAAGGCGAGCCAGAGCGCCACCAGCGCGACCGCCCAGGTCCACCAGGGCGATTTCGCATGGTCGGCGTGGCGGACATTGAAGAAATGCCGGATCAGCGCGCCCGCCACGATGATCAGAGCCACCAGCACCGGGATCACCGCCGAATTGGCATAGGTCACGGGGTAGTGGTTCGACAGCATCAGGAACAGCACCGGCAGGGTGATGTAATTGTTGTGCAGCGAGCGCTGCTTGGCCGCCTTGCCGTATTTCGGATCGGGCTTCTCGCCGGCGCTCAGCGCCGCGATGACCTTCCGCTGGCCGGGCATGATGTTGAAGAAGACATTGGCGGTCATGATCGTCGCCATCAGCGCGCCAGTATGGATCAGTGCGCCGCGCCCCGAGAACACCGAGGCGAAAGCCCAGCTCGCCGCCACGACATAGGAAAAGCCGAGCAGGCCGAGCACGACATCGTTGCGGCCCAGCGCCGAGCGGCAGAGCCAGTCGTAGAACAGCCAGCCGAAGACCAGCGCGGCGATGCCGATCGCTCCAGCCGCCAGAGGCGACAACTGCATCACCGCCGGGTCGATCAGATAAAGCTCGGACTGCGCGTAATAGACCCAGACCAGAAGGAAAAAGCCCGAGATCCAGGTCCAATAGGCCTGCCATTTGTGCCAGGTCAGCTCGACCGGCATCACCGCAGGCGCGACGAGGTATTTGCGCATCTCGTAGAAGCCGCCGCCATGCACCTGCCACGCCCGCCCCCCCTCGCCCGGCGGGATGTCAGCGGCGGGGCGCAGCGAGGCGTCGAGATGAATGAAGAAAAAGGACGAGCCGATCCAGGCGATGGCTGTGATCACATGCAGCCAGCGCAGCAGCATGCCGCCCCATTCCATCAGATAGGCATCGAGCATCGCGGCTGGGATTCCCGTCAGGTCCGGCGATGGACTTCGCCGGACCGCAGGTTACGGTTGGGTTAGAGCGGCAGGCAAGCATGCGCAGACCGAAACCGCTGAGCGGCCCTGCCAAGTCCCACAGCGCTCATCCTTCGAGACGCAGCCTGAAGGCTGCTCCTCAGGATGAGGGCTGTAGACTGCAGATCGAAAGGGACCGAGATGGCCGGGTTGACGACGCATATCCTCGACACCCATGGCGGCGTCCCGGCCGCGGGCGTGTCGATCACGCTGCGCCGCATCGCGGACGGCAAGACCGAAACTCTTGCGACCACCGTGACCAATGCCGATGGCCGCACCGACGCGCCATTACTGACGCCCGAGGCGACGCAGCCCGGCCTCTACGAGATCGACTTCGCCATCGGCCCCTATTTTCGCGGCCGCGGCGTGCCCCTGCCCGAGCCCGCCTTTCTGGAGACGGTCACGGTGCGCTTCGGCATCGCCGACACAAGCCGGCACTGGCACGTCCCGCTCAACTGCTCGCCCTATGGCTACACGACCTATCGCGGAAGTTGACAGCCGTCGTCATGCTCGGGCTTGACGCGAGCATCTCGGGCCAGAGCTTCTCGGGTCTGCGCTTCGCTCCGCCCGAGAATGACGGCCCGTAACTTGCCTTCACCGTCAGACGTTTATCTCTCTCAGCTGAATCACTTTGCGAGCGCCGTCCGCCATGACCAACACTGCCTATCCGCGCGACCTGAAGGGCTATGGCCGCACCCCGCCGCATCCGCGCTGGCCGGGGAAGGCCCGCATCGCCGTGCAGTTCGTGATCAATTACGAGGAGGGCGGGGAGAACAACATCCTGCATGGGGATGCGGCTTCAGAAGCCTTCCTCTCCGAGATCGTCGGCGCCGCGCCCTGGCCCGGCCAGCGCCACATGAACATGGAGTCGATCTATGAATTCGGCTCGCGCGCCGGCTACTGGCGGCTGTGGCGGATGTTCACGGAGCGCGCCATGCCGGTCACCGTCTTCGCGGTCGCGAGCGCGCTGCAGCGCTATCCCGAGATCGCCGCCTCGATGCAGGAGGCTGGCTGGGAGATCGCCACCCACGGCCTGAAATGGATCGATTACCGCGACATCCCCGCCGAGCGTGAAGCCGCCGACATCGCGGAAGCAGTTCGCATCCAGCGCGAGATCACCGGCGAGCGTCCGCTCGGCTTCTACCAGGGGCGCTGTTCGGGGAACACGACGCCGCTGATGATGGAGGAAGGCGGCTTCCTCTACACCGCCGACAGCTATGCCGACGAGCTGCCCTATTGGCTGTCCGGCCCCAAGGGGCCGCAGCTCGTCGTGCCCTACACGCTCGACGCCAACGACATGCGCTTCGCCACGCCGCAGGGCTTCAACAGCGGCGACCAGTTCTACGCCTATCTCAAGGACACGTTCGACCTGCTCTATGCCGAAGGCGAAACCGCCCCGAAGATGATGTCGATCGGGCTGCATTGCCGCCTCGTCGGCCGGCCCGGCCGCGCCGCAGCGCTGGCGCGCTTCCTCGATTATGTCCAGAGCCACAGCCAAGTCTGGATCGCGACCCGGCTCGACATCGCCCGCCACTGGATCCGCCACCACCCGCCGGCGGGCGGCTACCGGCCCTCAACCGTACCCAAAGCGCTGTTCGTCGAGGTCTTCGGGCGGATCTGGGAGAACGCGCCCTGGGTCTCCGAAGCCGCCTTCGACGCCGGCATCACCGCCGCCCATGATGATGCCGAGACGCTGCATGCGGCGATGGTCAAGGTCATGCGCGCCGCCCCGCGCGAGACGCTGCAGGCGCTGCTGCTCGGCCATCCCGACCTCGCCGGCAAGCTCGCGGCGGCTGGCGAGATGACCGAGGAATCGATCGGCGAGCAGGCCTCCGCCGGGCTCGACCGGCTGACCGCCACCGAACGCGCCCGCTTCATGGCGCTGAATGACGCCTACAAGGCCCGCTTCGGCATCCCCTTCATCATGGCGGTGGCCGGCGCCAGCAAGGACGCTATCCTGGCCGCTTTCGAGACGCGGCTGCAGAGCACGCCCGAAGTCGAGTTCGAGACGGCGCTGGGGCAGGTCGAGCGGATTTCGCTGCTGCGGCTGAAGGAGATCATGCGGTAATCGCGCCGTCATTCTCGGGCGCAGCGAAGCGCAGACCCGAGAATCTCTGGCAGGATCATCTCCGGCCGGAGATGCTCGGGTCTTCGCCCGAGCATGACGCGCAAACTTACAACCCGCTCACCAGATGCCCGCCATCCACGGCGACCACCGCCCCGGTCATGTGGCGCCCCGACTCCGAGCAGAGCAGCAGCAGCGGCCCGTCGAGATCGGCGGGATCGCCGATGCGGCGGGCGGGAACCCGCTTCTTCAGCGCCTCGCCGGCTTCGCTTTCGAAGAAATCGCGGTTGATGTCGGTGACGACATAGCCCGGCGCCAGCGCGTTGACCCGGATGCCATGGCGCGCCCATTCCAGCGCCAGCCCCTTGGTCATCTGGATCAGCCCGGCCTTGGAGATGGCATAGGGCACGACGCGCGCCGTCACCCGCTCGCCCAGGATCGAGGCGATGTTGACGATCGCGCCCCCGCCCTCCTGCTTCATCATCACCTGCGCCGCCGCCTGCGCCGCGAAGAAGCAGCCCTTCAGATTGACGTTAAGCTGCGCGTCCCATTGCGCTTCGGTGACGGAGATCGCGGCCTCCGTCTCGCCGATGCCGGCATTGTTGACGAGCACATCGAGCCCGCCCAGCAGCCGCGCGGCTTCAGCCAGGCCGGCCTGGATCGAGGGCACCGAGGCGACGTCGAGCGCCAGCGGCAAGACCTTGCCCGGCAGCGCCGCGCAGGCCTGCGCCAGCTCTTCCAGACGCTCGACCCGGCGTGCGGCGGCGACGACATGCGCCCCCTGCCCCGCCAGCAGCGCCACGAAATGCGCACCCAGCCCCGACGATGCGCCGGTGACCAGCACGCGCTTGCCCTTCAGATCCTCGAACATCCATGCCGACCCTCGTTGTCCTGTCCGGAAGGGACACCGCGGCGGACGGCGGGTCAATCGCTCCAACGGCTGACATCCGGACTCTTCGGAAACTCTACGCCGTCATCCCGGGCGAAGCGAAGCGCGACCCGGGATCCATGCCTGAAGCGTTCCGGAATGGATCCCGGGTCTCCCTTCGGTCGCCCGGGATGACCCGCGGAGGAATGGACCGCCTAAGCCGCCACCATCTCCGGCACCAGCAGCCCGACGCGTCCCAGATCGGCGCGGAAGCGCGCCGTCTCGCGTTCGCGCGCGGCCTCATCCGGCAGGCGCAGCAGATAGGAGGGGTGGACGGTGGCGATGAGCGCGGCGCCGTCCTCCAGCACGAGATCGCGTTCGCGCATCGAGGCCAGTGACCCGGTATGCCCGGTCAGAGCGTTCAGCGCGGTGGCGCCCAGCGCCACCACCAGTTTCGGCCGGACGAAATCGCGCTCCAGCCCGAGCCAGAAGCGGCAGGCCGAAATTTCCCCCGCATTCGGCCGCTCATGGATGCGCCGCTTGCCCTTCACCGTGAACTTGAAGTGCTTCACCGCATTGGTGACATAGGCGCGGCTGCGGTCGAGCCCGGCTTCGCCCATGACTCGATCGAAGACCTGACCCGCCGGCCCGATGAAGGGCTTGCCCGCCAGATCCTCCTGGTCACCCGGCTGCTCGCCGACGAACATCACCGGCGCCGACAACGGACCCTCCCCGAAGACCGTCTGCGTCGCGTGCTGACACAGGCCGCAGCGCGCGCAATCGCGCGCGGCCGCCTTCGCCTCCTGCCAGCTTCCGCCGGCCTCCGGCCCAGGCAGCGCCTCGTCGCGCTGGCGCTGCGCCTGCCGCAGATGCCGCTCCGACGGCAGGGTCGGCTGGTTCGCCACCATCGCCTCGGCACGTCTTCCGGCGGCGGCGATCAGCGGTGCGATCAACTGCGCCTCGGGCAGGTTGCGCCAGTATTTCTCCGGCATCTCGGCCTTCATCGCCTTGATCTTGAGCCGCGCCGGATTGAAGATATTGGCGTAATAGGTTCGCCAATAGGCCTCCATCGCATCGTCGTCGGGCGCGTCCGCGCGGCTCGCCCCCTCCCCGATATGCAGCGTCGCGCCGTCCCAGTGCAGCGACCGCAAGGGGGTGAGGATTGACCAGCGCATCGACGCGAAACGCTCGACGAAGAAGCGCGAGACGCGCTCGACGATATGATGCTCCGGCTCGAACCAGGCGACGAAGGCCTCGGCGCCGTCGGGCCCCTCGACCTGGCGGAAGCGCACGAAGGCGGTCATCTTGTGCAGGTCGCGGCGTACCGACTTGGCCATCGCATTGGCCTTGTGGACATCGTCGTCGGTCAGGACCCGCAGCAAGGCGGGCTGGCTCTGGAGCCGGAGCAGCAGCCGATAGAGCAGGTCGAAGCGGCCGGCATCGCGATGGCAGACGACCAGGCGCGCCAGCTCCGGAAAGTCGCGCGGCACGGTCAGTTCGATGCCGGGCTTCGGCTCGGGCAGCGGCACGGCCGCATCGGCAAACAGGCCGGCATCCGCGTCGCCGATCCGCCAGTCTATCTGTGCGGGCGCAACGCCCGCCAGCGCCAGCGCCCGCGCCTGCTGCCGCCAGCCCTCGAAATCGGCGGGATGGGCTAGCCGCGCCAGCACGGGCCCGGACGCATCCGTCACAGCAGCGCCAGTTGCTGTGGCCTGGGCGCCAGATGCTGCTTCAGCCGCTCGCTGTCGAGCACGGCGCCTGGCCGCCAGCCCTCGGCGACAATGAAGTGCCGCAGGGTCGTCATCGAACGCGCGATCTTGCCGACATCCTCCAGCCGGAGCCGCCGGAAGCGCCGCGTCTCGAGGATCTTGCCGACGCTTTTCGTCCCCAGACCCGGCACCCGCAACAGCGTCTCGCGATCGGCGCGGTTGACGTCCACCGGAAACCGCGCGCGATGGCGCAGCGCCCAGGCGAGTTTGGGGTCGATGGCGAGATCCAGCATGCCGCCCACCCCGTCATCGAGGATCTCGCCGACCTCGAAGCCGTAGAACCGCGTCAGCCAATCGGCCTGGTAGAGCCGGTGCTCGCGCATCAGCGGCGGTTCGGCCAGCGGCAGCTGCGCGCTGGAATCGGGGATCGGGCTGAAGGCCGAATAATACACCCGCCGCAGACCAAACGAGCCATAGAGCTGGGCGCTTCGCTGCAGGATCGCGGCATCGCTTGCGCCGTCGGCGCCGACGATCATCTGGGTGCTCTGGCCGGCGGGCGAGAAGGCCGGCGCGCGACGCGATTTCGCGCGCTCGGCCTTGCCCTCCTCGATCCGCAGCTTCAGGCCGCCCATCGCGGCGCTGATCTCGCGTGGCTGCTTTTCCGGCGCGAAGCGCTTCAGCGAGACCTCGCTCGGCAATTCGACATTGATCGAGACGCGATCGGCATAAAGCCCCGCCTGCGCCACCAGATCCGCATTGGCACTCGGGATCAGCTTGAGATGGATGTAGCCACGAAAGCCATGGACCTCGCGCAGCGTCTGCGCGACGCGCACCAGTTCCGCCATCGTGTAGTCCGGCGAGCGGATGATGCCCGAGGAGAGAAACAGCCCCTCGATATAGTTGCGCTTGTAGAAGCTCAGCGTCAGGTCGACGACCTCCTCCACCGTGAAGCGCGCCCTCCTGACATTGCTCGACGAGCGGTTGATGCAGAAGACGCAGTCATAGCTGCAGTAATTCGTCAGCAGGATCTTCAGAAGCGAGATGCAGCGGCCATCGGGGGCGTAGGAGTGGCAGATGCCCGAGCCCGTGGTCGAGCCGATGCCGCCCTTCAGCGAATTGCGCTTGGTCGTGCTGCTCGACGCGCAGGAGGCGTCGTATTTCGCCGCGTCGCTGAGGATTTCGAGCTTCTCCATCACGGTCGGTTGGGCCATGCAGGGCGTCCTTGTTCATTATTTGTTCTAGTTAATAGACATGGCTTCGAGACGCCAGAGACCTTTCGTCGCGGCTCTCCTTGGGTCGGCCTGAACGGAACATGCCGTGGCCCCTGGCGTTCCTGCGACACGTAAGGTTGGAGGGATCCATGTTTCGCATTCTGCTGCTCATCGCCGTCATCCTGATTGGCTACGACGCCATCGCCCATCAGGGCCTCTACACCCGCAATGCTTGGGCGAGCGTCGTCGGATTGACCGGCTCCGCCGTGGACAGCGCGCGGGAGCTTGGACAAGGCGCCCGCGAGGAGCCTGGCACCGTCCGGCAGTAAGCGACGGGGCGGGCGAGAGAGCCGGTTTGCCGAGCGCGACCCGGCCGATTCTGTTGCATTGCGGCAATTACGTCTGGACTTGGCGGGAGGTTGTGCCGAAACTCCGCGCCAACCAAACAGCCGGGATCACCACGCTTGACCGAGACAGCTTCCGACGCCGCCCGCCCCTCTGCAACCGATGCGCGGGTCGAGGTCCTCAAGGCCGAGATTCTCAAGAAACTCACCTATTCGCTCGGCAAGAACGCCTCGGTCGCCCAGCCGCATGACTGGCTGACGGCCGGCATTCTGGCTGCGCGCGACCATATCGTCGACGTCTGGCATCGCTCGACGCGCGACAGCTACCAGACCGGCCGCAAGCGGGTTTATTATCTCTCGCTGGAATTCCTGATCGGCCGCTCCCTGGCGGACGCGCTGAACAATCTCGGCCTCACGGGCGCAATGGCGCAGGCGCTGCGGGAGCTCGGCGTCGATCTCGCCAAGATCGAGATGATCGAGCCCGACGCCGCGCTCGGCAATGGCGGTCTGGGGCGCCTGGCGGCCTGCTATCTGGAGGCCATGGCATCGACCGGCGTTCCGGCGCTGGGCTACGGCATCCGCTACGACCACGGCCTGTTCAAGCAGCTCATCGATGGCGGCAAGCAGATGGAGGTGCCCGAAGACTGGCTCTCCTTCCGCAACCCCTGGGAGTTTGAGCGCCGCGAATCCTCCTACAAGATCGGCTTCGGCGGCGCGGTCACCGCGACGCAGAAACCCGGCGAGGTCTTCTGGGAGCCTGAGGAGACGGTGTTTGCCGTCGCCTATGACACGCCGATCATCGGCTGGCGCGGCCGCGACGCGACGACGCTGCGGCTCTGGCGTGCGCGCGCCATGCATCCGCTGTCGCTCGACGCCTTCAACCAGGGCGATCTCGTCGGTGCGGTGGCCGAGCGCAACCGCGCCGAGGCGATATCAAAGGTCCTCTACCCCAATGATTCGACCCCGGCCGGGCAGGAACTGCGCCTGCGGCAGGAGTTCTTCTTCACCTCCGCCTCGCTGCAGGATCTGGTGCGCCGGCATTATCGCCAGTTCGGCAAGCTCGACAATCTGCAAGACAAGGTCGCGATCCAGCTCAACGACACCCACCCGTCGCTGGCGGTGGCCGAGCTGATGCGGCTCTTGATCGACGAACACGGGCTGCCCTGGGAAGAGGCGTGGACGATCACCAACGCCACGATCTCCTACACCAACCACACGCTCCTGCCCGAAGCCCTCGAGACCTGGCCCGTCGCGCTGATGGAGCGGCTTCTGCCGCGCCACATGCAGATCATCTTCGCCATCAATGCCCGCTTCCTCGAAGAGGTTCGGCGCTCCAGCGGCGGCGATAGCATCGATCTCGCCCGCATCTCGCTGATCGACGAGCAGAATGGTCGGCGGGTCCGCATGGCCCATCTCGCCTTTGTCGGCTCGCACACGGTCAACGGCGTCTCGGCGCTGCATTCCAAGCTCATGGAGCAGACCGTCTTCGCGCCGCTCCACGCGATCTTTCCGGGCCGCATCACCAACGTCACCAATGGCATCACGCCGCGACGCTGGCTCTTCGGCGCCAATCCCGGCCTGACGAAGCTGCTGCAGGAGGTTTGCGGCGACGACCTCACCGACCATATCGGCCAGATTCACCGACTGGCGGCCCATACCGGCGACAGCGCCCTGCACGGGCGCCTGGCCGCCATCCGCCGCGAGAACAAGCTCAAGCTGGCGGGGATCATCCGCCAGGAGACCGGCGTCACGGTCGATCCCGACGCGCTGTTTGACGTCCAGATCAAGCGGATCCACGAATACAAGCGCCAGCTTCTGAACATTCTCGAGACGATCGCGCTCTATGACGCGATCCGCTCGGAGCCTTACAAGGACTGGGCGCCGCGCGTGAAGATCTTCGCCGGCAAGGCGGCGTCCAATTACGGCACCGCCAAGTCGATCATCAACCTGATCAACGATGTCGCCGTGGTCGTGAACAACGACATTACCACCCGTGACCGGCTCAAGGTCGTGTTCCTGCCGAACTACAATGTCAGCGCCGCCGAACTCATCATCCCGGCCGCCGACGTCTCCGAGCAGATCTCGACGGCCGGCATGGAGGCGTCGGGCACCGGCAACATGAAGTTCGCCCTCAACGGCGCCATCACCATTGGCACGCTGGACGGCGCCAATATCGAGATCGGCGAGCGCGTCGGCGAAGACAACATCGTGATTTTCGGCATGACCGCCGAGGAGGTCGAGGCCGCCAAGCGCAATCCACGGCCGACCAGTGAGGTCATCGCCGGTGCGCCCCATCTCGAAGGCGTGCTCGATGCGGTCGCCAGCGGCGCCTATTCGCCGCGCGAGCGCGACCGCTATCGCGGCCTCGTCGACGGCCTGCGCGCCAATGACTGGTTCATGACGCTCAACGACTTCGAGAGCTACAGCCAGGCGCAGCGCCGGATCGACGCCCTCTGGGCCGATCAGGACAAATGGTGGCGCATGTCGGTGACCAACACCGCCCATTGCGGCTGGTTCAGCGCCGACCGGGCGATCGGGGAATATGCCCAGCGGATCTGGAACATCCCGACCCGCGACACGCAGGGCTGAGCGCCTTGGCGAACCGCCAGATGCTCGTCTCCTGCAAGCTGCCGGCCCGGCTCGGCGCGACGACAGGCGAGGACGGCATCAGCTTCGGCGTGTTCTCACGCCATGGCAAGCGCGTGCATCTGTGCCTGTTCGACGAGACGGGCGCGCATGAAACGGCGCGCCTGCCCCTGCCCTGCCGCACCGGCGACATCCATCACGGTCTGCTGCCGGGCGCGGTGACCGGGCTGCGCTACGGCCTGCGCGTCGAGGGACCCTGGCGCCCCGAGGAAGGGCACCGCTTCGACGCGTCGAAGCTGCTGATCGACCCCTATGCGACGCGGGTCGACAGGCCGTTCCGCTGGGATCCGCGCCTAGCGGAGCATGGCGTTGACACGGAAGACCTGGTGCCGCGCTGCATCGTCGGCGACGCCCTCCCCCCTCAGGCGACAGGATGCGAGGAGGCCCCGAGCTTCATCTACGAACTCGCCGTGAAGTCCTTCACGATGCGCCATCCCGCCGTGCCGCAGCGCATCCGGGGCACGCTGGCCGCGCTCTGCGAACCGGCGATCCTCGATCACATTCGCGGGCTCGGCGTCAGCCATGTCGAGTTGATGCCCGTCGCGGCCTGGATGGATGAACGGCATCTGCCGCCGCTCGGCCTCGCCAATGCCTGGGGCTACAACCCGGTCAACTTCTTCGCCCTCGATCCCCGGCTCGCTCCGGGCGGCGCGGCCGATCTGCGCACGCTGTGCGAGACCTACGCCCAGGCCGGCATCGGCATCATCCTCGACATCGTCTTGAACCACACCGCCGAGAGCGACGAATTCGGCGCGACGATCTGCCTGCGCGGACTCGACAATGCCGTCTATTACCGCCACGCCACGGATGATCCCGGCCTTTTGATCAACGACACCGGCTGCGGTCACACGCTCGCGCTCGACCGGGCCCCGGTCGTGGGCATGGCGATGGACTCGTTGAGGCACTGGCGCGGCCTCGGGGTCGCCGGCTTCCGCTTCGATCTCGGCACGGTGATGGGGCGCTCAGATACCGGCTATTCGCAGGATGCCCCGCTCTTCGCCGCGATCCTGCAAGACCCCGACCTGTCGCGCGCCATCCTGATCGCCGAACCCTGGGATATCGGGCCGGGCGGCTATCGGCTCGGCGAGTTCCCCGCCCCCTTCGCCGAATGGAACGGCCGCTATCGCGACGACGTCCGCCGCTTCTGGCGCGGCGATGCCGGAATGGCCGGGGCGCTGGCGACGCGGCTTGCCGGTTCCGCCGATCTGTTCGGCGAACGCCACCGCGGGCCCCAAGCGAGCATCAACTTCATCGCCGCCCATGACGGCTTCACCCTCGCCGATCTCGTCGCCTACGGGTCGAAGCACAACGAGGCCAATGGCGAGGGCAACCGCGACGGCGACAATGAGAGCCATAGCTGGAACAATGGCGTCGAAGGGCCGAGCGACGATGCCGGGGTGCGCATGGCGCGTGACCGCGATATCCGCGCTCTGCTGGCGACGCTGTTCCTGTCGCGAGGCATCCCGATGCTGACGGCTGGCGACGAGTTCGGCCGCACGCAACACGGCAACAACAACGCCTATTGCCAGGACAACGAGGCGTTCTGGCTGGATTGGCAGGGAGCCGATGCCGGCCTCGCGGATTTCGTCGCGACGCTGGCACGGCTGCGCGCAGCCAGCCCGCTCCTGACAGCCGAGACGTTCCTGACCGGCGCGGGCGACCCGCCCGATGCGCGCTGGCTTAAAACCGAAGCCACGCCGGTCGCCGACGAGGAATGGTCGTTCCTCGACGCGTTCTGCCTGGCGCTGGGGGGCGGCGGCGAGACGCTGGCGATCGCACTCAATCGCGCGCATGAGCCCAGGGTGCTGGTGCTGCCAACGGCCCCGGGCAGACTCTGGCAACGCCTGTTCACATCCGTGCCGGCCCCCAGCGAGAGGGCGCTGCCAGCGCGCAGCGTGTCCCTTTTCGTCGCGAGCGCAGAAGGCTGAGCCGCCAGGCCAGCCGGCTTTGCGGCTGGCGTCGAATAGCTCGCCAGCACGGCGCTGATACGGCTCTGATAGCCTTTGCAGCGTCGCTTCAGGGGAACGAGACGTCGTGCTTGGCCTCGTTGGCCGCGCTCTTCGTCCCGTCCCACTGGAAGCCCATCTCCCATCGTATCTATAATTGCAGCTACGGCCACGCTCTCACATCAGCACGATCAGCGACCGTGGCGACAGCGTCAGCTCGGCATCGGCCTTCAGCCCTTTTCGTCCCTCGTCGGAGCCGGGACCAGTATCCGTGTCGAGCACCACCGACCATGACCCCGCCTTCACGCGCGGCGGAATCTTGAAGGGAACGTCGCCGTCGAAGGCGTTGAAAAGAATCAAGGCTTCATCGCCGCCGCGTTCGACATCAGGCATGTGCATCAAGAGCCCGATCGCGCGCAGGCCCTCATCGTCCCAATGCTCCTCCTGCTGGTCGCCGCCGGCCGGATTGACCCAGCGCAGGATGCAGCCGTCACGGAAACTCGAGCGCCGGAAGATCGGATGGTCGGCCCGCAGCTTCGTCACGCGCTGGACGAAACCGGTCAGGGCCTTGTCGCGATCGGTCAGCTCGTCCCACTTCATCCAGGCGAGTTCGTTGTCCTGGCAATAGACGTTGTTGTTGCCGCCGTTGGAGTGGCCGCATTCGTCGCCGGCCAGGATCATCGGCGAGCCATGGGAGAGCAGGAGCGTCGCCAGCAGGTTGCGCTTCTGGCGCTCGCGGGCGGCGTTGATGCCCTCATCATCGGTCGGGCCTTCGACACCGAAGTTATAGGACAGGTTATGGCCGTGGCCGTCCTTGTTGTCCTCGCCATTCGCCTCGTTGTGCTTCTCGTTGTAGGAAACGAGATCGTTCAACGTGAAGCCGTCATGGGCGGTGATGAAGTTGACGCCCGCCCAGGGCCGGCGGCCACGCAGATCGTAGATATCGCCCGAGCCGGTGATGCGCGCGGCGAGATCGCGGATGATCCCTTCCTCGCCCTTCCAATAGGCCCGTGTGGTGTCGCGATATTTATCGTTCCACTCGCCCCAGCCCGGCGGAAAGCCACCAACCTGATAGCCGCCCGGGCCGATATCCCAGGGCTCGCCGACAAGCTTGACCTTGCGCAGCACGGGGTCCTGCCCGATCGCGTCGAAGAAGCCGCCGCGCTGGTCGAAGCCATGCGGCTCGCGCCCGAGAATGGTGCCGAGATCGAAACGGAACCCGTCAACCTCCATCACCTCGACCCAGTAGCGCAGCGAATCGAGGATCATCTGCAGCACGCGCGGATGGCTGGTGTTGACCGTGTTCCCGGTGCCGGTGTCGTTGATGTAGAAGCGCGGATCGTCCGGCATCGTCCGGTAATAGGCGAAGTTGTCGATGCCCTTGAAGGACAGCGTCGGCCCCATCTCGTTGCCTTCGGCAGTGTGGTTGTAGACCACGTCGAGGATGACCTCGAGCCCGGCATCGTGGAACTTGCGCACCATGTCGCGGAAGGACCGCAGCCCCGCCTTGCCCTCATAGCGCTGCATCGGCGCGAAGAAGCCGATGGTGTTGTAGCCCCAGTAATTGGTCAGGTTCTTGGCGGCGAGGTGATGGTCGTCGAGATAGGCATGGATCGGCAAAAGCTCGACTGCGGTGACGCCCAGGCTCTTGATGTAGTCGATCACCGCCTTCTCGCCGAGCCCGTCGAAGGTTCCGCGCATCGCCTCGGGCACGGCCGGGTGCAGCTTGGTGAAACCACGCACATGGGTCTCGTAATAGATCGTCCGGTCCCAGGGCACATTCGGCCGTGCCGGCGCCTGCGGATCGGCCTTCCAGTCGCAGACCACGCATTTGGGCATGAAAGGCGCGCTGTCGAGCTCGCTGAAAGTCAGGTCGTGATCGGCCTCGGCATTGACGTCATAACCGTAATGGGCGGCGTTCCAATCGACCTTCCCGGAATATTCGCGTGCATAAGGGTCGAGCAGGAGCTTGTTGGGGTTGAAACGATGGCCCTCCTCGGGCGCGAAGCGGCCATGCACGCGGTAGCCGTAGCGCTGGCCCGGCTTCACGCCCGGCAGATAGCCGTGCCAGACCTCGTCGGTATATTCCGGAAGCGTGATCCGTGCGGTCTCGACCTCGCCGGCATCATCGAAAAGGCACAGCTCGACGCGCTCGGCATGTGCGGAAAAGATCGCGAAATTCGTCCCCTGCCCATCATGGACCGCGCCGAGTTCCGTGCCTTCACCGGCCTCGACATCGAAGCGCATTCCGTTACCATCAGCCATCTTGTTCCCCGTGCGGATCAGGCCTCTGACGGACGCGCCTCGCCTCGTGCGAGCGACCACCCTGTCAAATGATGCCGCAAGCCTGCCGCACTCGTGCAACGTGACGCTCGCTGCGGAGTTCCTGAAACCGGCCTCCGAATTGCATGAATTTTTTGCACCGCAATAGGAACGTTAACCGCCCTGCGGTGTTCTTTGATATGGTGGTGTTGCGCGTTGGGGAGCTCGCCGATGGCCGATTTGCTGCAGGACATGGGACCAGAAACCGCTCCTGCGACATCGGGCCATGCCTTGACCTATGCCGCCGCCGTCAAGGACGGCGCGCCGGAGGTCGGCAGACGGCTTCCCAGCACGACGAAGCTGCTTTTCGTGACGTCGGAAATGGGCGAGTTCATCAAGGCTGGCGGGCTGGGCGAGGTCTCGACCGCCCTGCCGCGACAGTTGCGTGCCCATTGCGATGTCCGCGTTCTGCTGCCGGGCTTCCGTCAGGTCCGCATGGCCAGGCCCGCCATGGACATCGTCCGGGAAATGCCGCGCACCGCGAGCCTGCCGCCCTGGTCGCTGGGGCGTTTCGTCACTGCTGACGGGCTGACCATTTACGCGGTGCTCTGCGACGAGCTTTATGACCGCGAAGGTTCACCCTACGGGCCCTTCGCCGGGGGTGATTTCGCCGATAACGACATCCGCTTCGCGCGGCTCTCGCTGGCCGCCGCCGAGATCGCAGCCGGCGAGGCCGATCCGAACTGGAAGCCCGACGTCATCCACGTCAATGACTGGCCGTCCGCCCTGGCGCCGGGCTATCTGCGCTGGAAGGGCCTGAGCACGCCCTCGATCCTGACGATCCACAACCTCGCCTATCAGGGGCTCTACCAGCCCGGCCGGATGGCGGCGCTCGGCATTCCCGATCTCGCCTTCTCGATGAACGGCGCCGAATTCCACGGCAAGATCTCGTTCCTGAAGAGCGGGATCTTCTACGCCTCGCATGTGACCACGGTCAGCGAGACCTATGCCCACGAGATCACCACGGCCGAACATGGCTGCGGTCTCGAAGGGCTGCTCAAGACCCGCATGGAAGAGGGCCGTCTGACCGGCATCGTCAACGGCATCGACGACAGCTGGAGTTCCCCCTCGGGCGCGGACACGACAGCAGCCAAGCGGGTGCGCCAGTGGAAGCGCAAGAGCGCCGCCGATATTCGCAAGAGCTTCGAACTGCCGCCCTCGCGTGGACCGCTGTTTTCGATCATTTCGCGGCTGGTTCACCAGAAGGGCATCGATCTGTCGATCGAAGCGGCGGAGACCATTGTCGCTAATGGCGGCCAACTCGTCGTCACCGGCCGTGGCGAACCGCGCCTGGAGGACGCCATCGAGCGCCTCGCCCGGCAGCATCCCCAGGCGGTGGCCGCCCGGATCGGCTTCGACGATGCCGAGGCACGCCGCATCTTTGCGGCTAGCGATTTTCTGTTGATGCCGTCGCGCTTCGAGCCCTGCGGCCTCAGCCAGATGTATGCCCAGCGGTACGGCGCATTGCCGATCGCCTATCGGACCGGTGGTCTTGTCGATACGATTGAGGATGGCCGCTCGGGCTTCCTGTTCTCGTCGCTGACGGGGGCGGGGCTCGCTTCGGCGGTGACGCGCGCGCTCGACGCTTTCCGTTCGAAGGTCGCGTTCCTCCAGATGCGCGAGCATGCGATGGCGAAACGCTTCGACTGGGGTCGGCCGACGCATCGCTATGCCGATGTCTATGCGAGGGCCTTGTCGGCCTGAGGCCAGCGCCGCATGGCGCGGCACCGCCATTGCGAAAAAATTCTCATTGCCAACACCAGGCTATGCCCAACAGATCTGTCGTCGCAGGCTTTGAGCATGCAACGACAATGGCGTTAACGTGGGCCGCCGGAAGACGGCCGATCAGACCATCCCGTCGAAAGCTATCACGCTTTCTTCTTGGGAGCCGCTTTGGTAGCGGCGGCCTTGGCCGGCGACTTTGGCATGGGCTTCGCCTCGACGACGGTCGGCTCAGCCTCGGCTGACGGCTTAGCCTTCGCGGGCGCCTTGGCCTTGGCCGGCTTGTCGCCGTTCAGGCTCGCGGCAACGCGCTCCTCGGCCTGCATCCAGTGCTCAGAGTCACGCCCTTGGGGCTTGCCCTCGGCTTCCCAGATCGCATAGGCCACGTCGCGAACGGTCTGCTCCCGGCTCATCGGTATTCTCCCTGTCAAACCCCTGCAATGCAGTGCGATAACCGTGCTGAGTGGACTTGGTTCCACTCCGGCCCGGAGGTAACGGCATCGTCGCAACGGAACGCAGGCTGGCTCCGCTGCGTTGCATCATTGACGATTCCCCGCTCCGGGTGGAGTCGCTTCTGCTACGGAGTTGACTATATGACGCGCCAGATGCCGCATCGACTCCCCAGCCTTTCGGCCAGCGATATCGGCCTGCTGACGGAGGGGCGCCATCCCGACCCTTTCGCCGTTCTGGGCCGGCATGTCGTCGAGGACATCGGCCTCGTCCGCGCGTTTCTTCCCGGAGCAAACTACGTCGAACTCGTGACCGGACAGGGCGAGCAGCGGCGCGCTATTCCCATGATTGGTACGGGCGACGGGTTGTTTGAGGCGCCCTGCCCGGCCGACACGCCCTACCGCATCCGCACGGCCTGGTCCGGCGGCATCTCCGAGACAGCTGACCCGTATGGGTTTGGATTGCTGCTGTCGGACGACGACATCCATCTCGCAGCCGAAGGCCGTCATTTCGACCTTTCGACGAGGCTGGGCGCCAATCTGCGTCGCATCGACGGCATTGACGGTGTGCTCTTCGCCGTCTGGGCGCCTAACGCTTCCCATGTCGCGGTGGTCGGAGATTTCAACGGCTGGAACGATCGCCGTCACCCGATGCGTAGCCGTCTCGGCGCCGGCATCTGGGAGCTGTTCATCCCGGGCATCGAGGCAGGCGCGGTCTACAAATACGCGCTGATCTCGGCTTCGGGCGAGCGCCTGCCCTGGAAGGCCGACCCGCTGGCCCGCTGCACCGAGCTGCCGCCCCGCACCGGCTCGATCGTGGCGAAGGCGCCGGACTTTACCTGGACGGATGAGGAGTGGCTGAGGGCCCGGGAAAACGCGAACCCGCTGTCGACGCCGATGACGACCTATGAGGTCCATGTCGGCTCATGGCTGCGGACACAATGGGGCCAGCTCGGCTCCTGGGACGAGGCCACCGACCGGCTGATCCCCTATCTCCAGCATATGGGCTTCAGCCATGTCGAACTGATGCCGATCACCGAACACCCCTTCGGCGGCTCCTGGGGCTATCAGCCGCTGGCGTTGTTTGCCCCGACATCGCGGCTGGGCCCGCCGGAGGCCTTCGCGCGCTTCGTCGATCGCTGCCATGCCGCCGGCATCGGCGTGATCCTCGACTGGGTGCCGGCGCATTTCCCCTCGGACGCGCATGGGCTGGCCCAGTTCGACGGCACGGCGCTCTACGAGCACGAGGATCCGCGCCAGGGCTTCCACATCGACTGGAACACGCTGATTTACAATGTCGGGCGGCGCGAGGTGCGTGGCTTCCTGATCGCCTCGGCGCTGTTCTGGATCGAGACCTTCCATCTCGACGGGCTGCGCGTCGATGCGGTCGCCTCGATGCTCTACCGCGATTACAGCCGCAAGCCCGGTGAATGGGTGCCCAACCATCTCGGCGGGCGCGAGAACCTGGAAGCGGTCGGCTTCTTCCAGGAACTGAACACGCTCGTGGGCGCGCGCGGTCGCGGCGCCGTGACCATCGCCGAGGAATCGACCGCCTGGCCGGGTGTGACGCAGCCGGTTCACCATGGCGGGCTCGGCTTCCATTTCAAATGGAACATGGGCTGGATGCACGACACCCTGCGCTATATCGGGCATGACCCGATCCATCGCGGCCATCACGGCGACGACCTGACCTTCGGCCTGGTCTACGGTTTCTCCGAGAATTTCGTGCTGCCGATCTCGCATGACGAGGTCGTGCACGGGAAGGGTTCGCTCCTCTCGCGCATGCCCGGCGACGATTGGCAGCGCTTCGCCAATCTGCGGCTTTATCTGGCGATGATGTGGGCCCATCCCGGCAAGAAGCTCCTGTTCATGGGCTGCGAGTTCGGCGCCGAAGACGAATGGTCCGTCGATGCGCCCTTCCCCTGGCCGCACCCCTTCGACGAGCGCAGGCAGGGCGTCTCCCGGCTGGTGCGCGACCTGAACGCGCTCTACCGCGCAACCCCGGCGCTGCATCGGCTCGACCATGCGCCGGAGGGCTTCGCCTGGGTCGTGGCCGACGACAGCGCCAACTCCGTCTTCGCCTTCAGCCGGTCGAGCGCGCCCGGTGCGAGCGAGATCCTGGTCGTCGCCAACATGACCCCGGTTCCGCGCCACGACTACGTGATCGGCGTGCCCCATGCCGGCCTCTGGCAGGAGCGCCTCAACAGCGATGCCGGGGTCTATGGCGGCAGCGGTCTCGGCAATGGCGGGCAGGTTCAGACGCAGGCCGTCGCCGCCCATGGCCAGGCCCAAAGCCTGTCCCTGACGCTGCCGCCGCTCGGACTTCTCGTCCTGCATCACGACAAGGGCGCCGGGTGATCGCATCACCGACGATCCAACCCGATACCATGATCAACCCGACGAAGACGCCCGGAGCCCTTCATGAGTGACGACATCCTGCGCCAGCTTGCCGCCAAGGCCGGGGTCGCATCCCACTGGACCGACCAGACGGGTGCCGACCGCGCCGTTTCGCCCGACAGCCTGCGCGCGATCCTGCGTGCGCTCGGCCTGCCGGCCGATGGCGATTCGGCGCTGCGCAATTCGCTGTCGCTGATGGAAAGCGGCTTCAACCCGGCCGCCTCGTCCCGCTTCACCACGGCCCGCGTCGGCCAGAAGGTCGGCCTGCCGATCGCGGGACAGGGCGGGCAAGCCGTCGAGATCACGCTCGAAGGCGGCGGGCACCGGATCGTCACCTCAGAAGACGGCTACGATGGGGCGCTCACCCTGCCGGCTTTCGACGAGCCGGGCTACCACATGGTCCGCACCAGCCAGGGGGATTACACGGTCGCCACCGCGCCCGAGCGTTGCATCACGCTGGCCGACCTCAATGGCGGCGCGCCGGGCTTCGGCCTGGCGGCGCAGATCTATTCGCTGCGCACGGCAGACGACGGCGGCATCGGCAATTTCGCCGGCGTCTCGGCGCTGGGGCGGGCGGCCGCCGCGCGCGGGGCCGATGCGCTCGCGATCAGCCCGGTCCATGCGCTCTATGGCGCTGAGGCCGGGCATTTCAGCCCCTACTCCCCCTCGACCCGCCTGTTCTACAACCCGCTCCATGCCGATCCGGCTGCGATCCTGCCCGAGGGCCTGCTGCGGGACGTGATCGACCGCGCTGGTCTCGGCGAGGAGATGGCGAAGCTGTCGGGCCTGCCGCAGGTCGATTGGCTGGCAGCGACGCCGCTGCGGCAGAAGCTGCTGCGGGCGCTGTTCGACGCGCTTCGCCAACCCGGCTTCGCGGCCGAGCCCGCGCGAATGGATTTCGAGCGGACGCTGGCCGAAGCCTCGCCACTGCTGAAGTCCCATGCGATCTTCGAGGTGCTGCACGCCACCCGTTTGCGACAGGACCGCAACGCCTGGAGTTGGCGCAACTGGGACGCCCCCTATCGCGACCCCAACAGCCCGGAGGTCGCGGCCTTCGCCGCCGAGCATCAGGACGAGGTCGCCCACCAGATCTTCCTGCAATGGCTGACCGGCCGCTCCTATGGCGAAGCCCAGCGCGCCTGCCGCGATGCCGGGATGAAGGTCGGCCTGATCGCCGATCTGGCGATCGGCATGGACGGCTCGGGCAGCCATGCCTGGAGTCGTCAGCACGAGGTGCTGGGCGGGCTGAGTATTGGTGCCCCGCCCGATTACTATTCCGCCGAGGGCCAGAGCTGGGGGCTGACGACTTTCTCGCCGCACGGGCTCGCGGCCTCGGGCTTTGCACCCTTCATCGACACGCTGCGCGCCAGCCTGCGCTATGTCGGCGGCATCCGCATCGACCATGTCATGGGCATGAGCCGGCTCTGGCTGGTCCCCGAAGGCGCCAGCGCGCTTGATGGCGCCTATGTCACCTTTCCCTCCGAGACGCTGTTTCGGCTCGTCGCGCTCGAATCGTGGCGCCACAAGGCGATCGTCATCGGCGAGGATCTCGGCACCTTGCCGGATGGCTTCCGCGAGTATCTGCGCGACCAGGGCGTCGCCGGCCTGCGCGTGCTGCGTTTCGAGAAGAGCGACGATGGCTATATCCCGCCCGAGCAGTGGCATGCCGACGCGGCCGCGCTGACCACCACCCATGATCTGATCGCGACCGCCGGCTGGTGGGCAGGAGCCGATATCGACGCAGGCGAGGGCGAAACGGAAGCCCAGGATTTGCGCGCCTGGGACCGCGGCATTCTCTGGGGCGCCTTCCAGGATGCCGGCCTCGTCGAAGGCGAACGCCCGGCGCCCCAAGACACCGGGCCCGTGGTCGACGCGGCGATCCGCTTCATCGCCAGGACGCCCTGCACGCTCAAGCTGCTGCCGATCGAGGACGCGCTCGGCGTGCAGACCCAGCCCAATGTGCCGGGAACCACGACCGAAAAGCCGAACTGGCGCCACCGCCTCGATGGCGATGCCGATGCGCTGCTCGACGACGCAGCGGTGAGAAGCCGGCTTTCGCATCTCGGCCAGGCGCGCGACGGCGCGGCCTGAGGTCGGGGCCGCCCCTTCCAAAACCCGCCCATTCCAAAACCAACGACGTCATCCCGGCCAGGCGGCGCAAGCCCCCTGGCCGGGATCCATCATCGGGCTCACTGGCGCTTCATGAGGGATCCGGGCGACCTTCAGCCGCCCGGGATGATGCCGCGTTAGACGCCTTCCACCGCCCAGACCCCCACGGGCACCACCGGCAGCGCATCGCGCAGCGCGAAGCCGTCGGTGGCGTCGAGCGACGGCCCGATCACCGCGTTTGACATCTGCAGCCCCGCCGGCAGGATCACGCGCGTATCGCCCCACCAATCGGCCTCGGGCACCAGCCCACCGGTCTGCGACAGCCCCTGGCTGCAGCAGCGCGCCACCACCACCAGCATCCCCGCATCGTCATGCCGGCGCAGGAAGGCCATGAGGTTGTCGGCGCGCGGCCCCACCACCTCGACCGGCTCATAGCCGCCCTGGGCAAACAGCGCCGGCTGGCTTAGGCGAAACCGCAGCAGCTTGCGCAGCAGCGCCTGCTTGATGCGCCCATCGCGCCAGCTCTCCGCCAGCAGGTCGAGCGAAAGATGCTGCGCCAGCGCGATCTTGCGGGCGCCGAAATCCACCGGACGGCGGTTGTCGGGATCGACGAGGCTGAAATCCCAGAACTCGGTGCCCTGATAGGTGTCGGGAATGCCCGGCACGGTGCAGCGCAGGGCGGTCTGCACCAGGCTGTTGAGCACACCGGGGCGCTCGAGCCGTTCCACGAACGCCGCGACCTCGTGCAGCAGCCGTCCGCTACGGGCGGGATTGACGACATCGGCGGCAAACTGCAGGGCCTGGTCTTCGTACGAACCGTCGGGCTCGGCCCAGCTCGAATGCAGCTTGGCCTCCCGCAGCGCCTTGCGCCACCAGTCTCCCAGCCGCACAGCGAAGTGATCGAGACCTGCGGCGTCATCGACGCGCAGGCCCAGCGGCCAGGCCCCAACAAGCATCTGCAGGAACATGTATTCATCGGCCGGATCGAGACCCGGAGGACGAATGCCGTCGGCGAGCCCACGCCAGCGCTGCGTCGCCTCGATCCAATCCTCCGGCATCTCGCTCAGCACCGCCAGCCGGGCGCGGACATCCTCGCCGCGCTTGTGGTCATGCGTCGCGGTCGTGAGCATCGAGACCGGAAGCCCATCGGCGCGTTCGCCCATCATGGTATGGAAGGCTGCGGTTTCCAGCCCCATCAACGCGGCATCGAACCCGACATCGTTGCGCGAGAGCAGCCGGCCATAGCGGTAGAACGCCGTATCCTCGACCGCCTTGGCGGCGAGCGGGGCAGCGAGCTGGTTGAAGCGGCGGATCGCGGTGATCCGTGCGGAGCGATGAGCTTCACCGCCCTCGCCCGCGATGACCGACACGATGAAACGCAGCGCCGGTGCGTCGGCGAGCGGTGTCGCCAGCGCGGCTTTCAAAGCGGCCTGGATCGCCTCTCCGGCGCCCACACCATCATCGCGCCCGGTGGCATAGCTGCGATAGGCCCGCAGTTGCGCCGTCAGGCTGGTGACGGCGCGGCGCAGGGCCGAGCGGGTCAGGCCCTCGGCCTCGCGGTCGCGACCACCGGCCTCCTCCAGCGCGTCGACCAGCCGCTCGCGTTGGCCGTCGAAGGCGTGCGAAAGCACCTCATGGCGCGCCATTTCCTCCTCGGCGTGGAAATCGCGCGAACGGCCGCTGAGCACCGCCCAATGCGCCGACAGCGCCGCGGCAGCAGTGGGATCGTGCTGCACGGCCGAGACCTGATCCATGAAATCGTAGCCGCTCGAGCCATCGACGTCCCAGCCGGCTTCGATCAGTTCACCAGCCGCCAGGATCTTCTCGACGATCAGCCAGGCGCGATCATCCCGCAGCCCCTCGGGGCGCTGGCGCTGGAGCGTGTCGAGATGGCGGCGCAGTTCGAGGCAATAGCCGGCCGGATCTGCAAGGCCGTCGATATGGTCGATGCGCAGGCCGTCGATCAGCCCGTCGCGATAGAGCCGCAGCGTAATGGCGTGCTGGGCGGCAAACGCAGCCGGCTCGTCCATCCGCACCGCGGCAAGCTGGGTGACGTCGAAGAAGCGGCGCCAGTTGATCCGGTCGCCGGCATTGCGCCACCAGTCGAGCACGAAGTTCTGCCGCGACAGCAAGCGATCGAGCGCGTCCGCATTGCGGAATCCCTCAACCCCGACCGCGGCGATCTCGGCCTGGTCCTCCGGCCGTATCGGGAACAGGTGCTCGCCATAGGACACGGCATAACCGCCCTCATGCAGGACGAGCGACAGCGCGCCGGACGCCAGCACGTCACGATAGGGCTCGCCGAGAAAGGGCGCATGCACCTTGCCGGCGATCTGCGGATCCGGACTGTCGAAATCGACATCGAACCAGTTGGCATAGGCGCTGCCGCGGCCATGCTTGAGCAGGTCGAGCCAGAGCCTGTTGTCGGCGCCGCCGACGGCCATGTGGTTGGGCACGATGTCGAGGATGATGCCGATGCCCTGCGCCCGCAGCGCTGCCGCCATCTCGGTGAATCCGGCCTCGCCACCGAGCTCTGGATTGATCGCGTCGTAATCGACGACGTCATAACCGTGGATCGAGCCTGCTCGGGCCGTCAGGATCGGCGAGGAATAGACATGGCTGATGCCCAGCTCGGCGAGATAGCCTGCGAGGTCTCGCCCGGACGAGAAGGGAAAGCCCTTGTGGAACTGTAGCCGGTAGGTGGCGCGCGGCGGGAAAGCCACAGGGTTGAGGTCATGGGTATCGCGGTGCTGCGGCGCATCCGGCATCGGTCGGCTCTTTTCAGGCTGTCGGCCACATGTCGGGCCGAAAGACTGAACCGGAGACCGCCGGGGTTGTTCCGCTGGTTCAGGCTGCTGCGCGCGACTCGACGATGCAAGCGATCGCCTCCAGCAGTCGCGTGTCGTCGCCGGCAAGCCCCTCCATCGCCGCCATGCGGTCGATCACGGTTCCAGCCACCGTCTCTTCCACCGTATCCTCGGCATAGGCGTAAAAGATCGTGGCGTGCTGGCCGTCGCGGTGGCAGCGCCCCTCGATTTGCTGCAGCTGGATGGCGCTGTGGCGCATGTCGTGGATGACCAGCGAACGCTCGCGCTCGCCGCCTGGCATCTCGCCGCGATGCAGCGAGATCGATTCCGTCACAGTGAAGATCACGGCGTCGAGTTGGCCGGTTTGGAAGGCGATCCGCGTCTCTTCATTGACCGCACCCGACCGCTCGCCATTGATCTCGCCAACGCGCCAGCCGCGCCCGCGCAGGGCGTCAGCCAACATGGCGCTGGTTTCCAGAAAGGCGACGGAGACCGCGATCTGCTCGTCATTGCCGAGCAGATCGTCGCAGAATGCAACCGTGCCGGGGATGCGCAGCAGGCTTGCTTTCTGGCGAAAGCGCAGATCCGCCGCCCAGCCCTGCGGCTTGCGCGTTGAGCCGCCGGCGAGCCCGAGTTCCTTGCGGAATTCCCGCCAGGTCGCGTCGTAGAGCTTGCGCGCGGCAGCATCGAGCGCGACCGGGGCCAGCTCGCGCTGAACCTCAGGCCACCCGGCGATCTCCTCCGGCCGTCGGCGCAGACCGATCGCGCGCGTGCCACGATAGAGCAGATCGGCCATCACCTTGCGGTCGGTCTCGTTGGGCTCCCAGCTCCAGTTCTGCCAGCGCCCCTTGGCCCGGCCGATCCGCAGCTGCTTCATCAGGATGCGAAAACCGTCGAGATCGGCGCTCGGCATGCCCGCCGCCCGCGCCAGCAGCGGCCCGAGATAGGAAAGCTCGTGCGGCGACTGGCCAGCGGTCGCGCTCATATAGATCGTGAAGGAGGCGGCGGCCGCCATCTGCCGGCAGACCAGGCCCTGCTGCGAGTTGGGGTTGCGGATGCGGTGCGCCTCGTCGATCACGACCAGCGGCCAGATACGCTTGGGCACGCCGAGCTTGGCGAGTTCGTTGTTCTTCGCCCGCACCGAGCGCTTCTTCGAATCCGTGGGCGGTGCCAGGAGAGACTTAGTCTTCTCGAAATTCATCAGCGTGACGCGCTTAGGCGGAAGGCCCGACAGCGCCATCGTGCGCCGCCATTGTGGGATCGCGCCCTTGGGGCAGATCACCAGGATGTCCTGCTCGGGCATGGCCGAAAGCGCCAGCCAGGCCGACAGCGTCTTGCCGAGCCCCGTCAGGTCACCCAGCAGGAAGCCCGGGGCCCCCGCGGCGCGCGCCGCCAGGATCGTCTCGCAGGCGACACGCTGATGGGCATGCGGCACCATGGTCTGGGGCCCGTCCGTCATCGGGCGCACATCCCCTGCGCGCCAACTTCCGTGGCGAATGCCTGCATGCGCATGGCAGTATCAAGGGTGGGCGGGATCGGCAACGACTCCGCCGTCCTTTCCTTCGGCAGACAGTGAGCGAGCTTTCATGACCCGCGCCCAGGCCATCGCGCATGCGCAAGATTACTTCGACACCGGCGCCTTCAAGGCGGACCTGTCCCGGCTCATCGCGATGCCGACCGAGAGCCAGAACCCCAAGCGCGCCCCGGTCCTGAGCGACTATCTGGAAACGGAAATGCGCCCGCTGTTCGAGGCCCTGGGTTTCGAATGCCGCATCCTGCACCACCCCAAGGCAAAGGGTCCGTTCCTCTTCGCGGAGCGGATCGAGGATGAAAGCCTGCCGACGATCTTCGGCTATGGCCATGGCGACGTGATTCGCGGCCTCGACGCGCAATGGAGCGAGGGCCTCTCGCCCTGGACGCTGACCGAGCGCGACGGGCGCTGGTACGGCCGCGGCGTGGTCGACAACAAGGGCCAGCACGTCATCAACATCAACGCCTTGCGCGCCGTTCTTGAATCGCGCGGAAAGCTCGGATTCAACGCCAAATACCTGATCGAGATGGGTGAGGAATCCGGTTCGCCCGGCCTGCGTGAGCTCTGCATCGAGGAAGCCGAGCTCTTCCGCTCGGACGTGCTGATCGCCTCCGACGGGCCTCGCCTTGATGCGCAGCGCCCGACGGTGTTTCTCGGCGCGCGCGGCGTCATCACCTTCGATCTTTCGATCGTGGCACGCGAGGGCGGGCATCACTCCGGCAATTGGGGCGGCATTCTCTCGGACCCCGCGATCCAACTCGCCCATGCGATCGCCTCGATCACCTCCCCCACCGGTCAGATCCACATTCCTGAATGGGTGCCCCGCGAACTGCCCCGCGCCGTGCGCGAGGCGGTGGCCGATTGCGTGATCGATGGCGGGCCCGACGGGCCCCGGATCGACCCGGGCTGGGGCGAGCCGGACCTGTCGCCGGCCGAGCAGGTCTTCGGCTGGTGTTCCTTCGACGTGCTGGCGATGAAAGCGGGCGTGCCCGAGACGCCCGTCAACGCCGTGCCGCCGAGCGCCTGGGCGCGCGTGGCATTGCGCTTTGTCGTCGGCATCGACCCTCAGGACGTCGTGCCGGCGCTGCGCCGCCACCTCGATCGTCACGGCTTCGGCATGGTCGAGATCATCATGCCCGGCACCGAACGCTTCGGCGCGACCCGGCTCGACCCGGACGACGCCTGGGTCCGCTTCACCATCGACTCGATCGCACGCAGCACGAACAAGAAGCCGGCGCTGCTGCCCAATCTCGGCGGCTCGCTGCCCAACGACATCTTCGCCGAAATCCTGGGCTTGCGGACGATCTGGGTGCCGCACTCCTATCCCGGCTGTTCCCAGCATGCGCCCGACGAGCACATGCCCAGCGCGCTCGCGCGCGAGGCGCTGGGCCTGATGGCTGGGCTCTACTGGGATATAGGTGCAGGGCAAGCGCCGCCGGTCTGACTACTCCATCGGCTCGCGGGGAGCGCGGTCCGGCGGCATGTCGAAGGGCGTCGCGGGCGGACCTTCGATCGGCGAAGCGGGCGGCAGTTCCGACGGCGGCTCGACGGGTATGCCGACCGGCACGTCGGACGGAGGCGATTCGACCGGCGGCGCGGGCGGCACCTCGGTCGGGGTCAGCGGCGGCATTTCCTGCGGCGGGGTCGGCATGGCCGGGGTCCCGGTCGGATCGGCTGGCGTCATCGTGAGATCGGTCATTCGTCGCTCCTCGGTTCGAGGAGCAACGCAGCAGCGGCGGCAAGGTTCGCTTGCGCGCAAAAGCCGGACGGCCTGCCGCCAAAACAGCGACGCCGGCGATGAGGCCGGCGTCGTATCGTCGTCAGATCGTCGCCGATCGCTTTATTTGAAGCTCGGCGGCGCGCTCAGATCGAGCCCCGGCAGGCCGCCGGCACCGCCCATGCCCGGGATCTGGATCGAATCGAACTGCTTGTCGATCGACTGCTGGTCGAGCTGCACAGCCGACGCTTTGTAATGCATCACCATCTGCGGGAAGATCACCACCAGCGCGACCATGATGCACTGGATCACCACGAAGGGCACCGCCCCCCAGTAGATCTGCGCGGTGGTCACGGGCTCCATCATCGTTCCCGTAACCTTGTCGCGATAGGGATCCTTCGGCGCGACCGAGCGCAGGAAGAACAAGGCGAAACCGAAGGGCGGATGCATGAACGAGGTCTGCATGTTCACGCCGAGCATGATGCCGAACCAGATCAGATCGATCCCGAGCTTCTCGGCGGCGGGCCCCAGCAGCGGCACGATGATAAAGGCGAGCTCGAAGAAATCGAGGAAGAAGGCGAGCAGGAAGACCATGATGTTGACCACGATCAGGAAGCCCGTCGCCCCGCCCGGCAGGCCAACCAGAAGATGCTCGACCCAGATATGGCCGTTGACGCCGTAGAATGTCAGCGAAAACACGCGCGCGCCGACCAGGATAAACAGCACGAAGGCCGAGAGCTTGGCGGTGGATTCCACCGCCTGCTTGAGCAGGTCGAAGGTCATCCGCTTCTTGCCATAAGCCAGCAGGATCGCGCCGGCTGCGCCCATGGCGCCGCCCTCGGTCGGCGTCGCAACGCCGATGAAGATCGTGCCCAGCACCAGGAAGATCAGCGCCAGTGGCGGCACCATCACGAACACGACCTGCTCGGCCATGCGCGACAGCAGGTTGAGGCCCAGAACCTTGTTGGCGATGGCGATGACGAAGGACACAGCCACCGCGATCGACATCGTCAGAATGACGAAATCGGCGCCCGCCTTCACATTGGTGAACAGCTTCATGCAGGCATAGGCGAGCCCGAACGAGATGATCGTGACCACGAGGAGCGAGCGACGCCGCGTCTGACCATCGGCATCGCGCAGCGTCTGCGCCTCCGGCGGCAGGCCGGGCGCGCGATTGGGATAGACCATGGTAACGAGGAAGACATAGCCGGCATACATCGCCGACAGCACCAGGCCGGGGATGAAGGCGCCCTCATACATGTCGCCGACCGAGCGGCCGAGCTGGTCGGCGAGCACGATCAGGACGAGCGAAGGCGGGATGATCTGCGCCAGCGTGCCCGACGCCGCGATCACGCCGGTCGCCAGACGCCGGTCATAGCCGTAGCGCAGCATGATCGGAAGGGAGATCAGACCCATCGAAATCACGGACGCCGCGACCACGCCGGTGGTGGCGGCCAGCAGCGCGCCGACGAAGATCACCGCATAGGCTAGGCCGCCGCGCACAGGGCCGAAGAGCTGGCCGATTGTGTCCAGCAGATCCTCCGCCATGCCCGAGCGCTCGAGGATCAGGCCCATGAAGGTGAAGAATGGGATCGCCAGCAGCACGTCGTTGTTCATCGTGCCGTAGATGCGCTCCGGCATCGCCTGCAGGAAGTTCTCCTGGAACATGCCGAGCTCGATGCCGACGATGGCGAAGAGCAGCCCGTTGGCGGCCAGCGCGAAGGCGACCGGATAGCCCAGCAGCAGGAAGCCGACGAGGGCGGCAAACATCACCGGCGCCATGTTGACGCGCAGGAAATCGCCCAGGCCTGCGGCATGGGCGTCGCCGGTATGGAGGCCGAAGAAGGCGATCAGCGTCAGCGCGAGCAGCAGGCCGGCGACGCGGGACAGGCGGGTGGCGGTCATGGCGGGGGTCCGGACGTCTTTCGAAGGGCTCACGAGGCCAGGCCCTGCTGCCGGGCCTGCTCGAGCAGGCGGTGGGCTTCGGCTTCCGCCGCGGCGGCGTGGCCGCGCAGCGTCTCGTCATCCTCGAGATGGCCGCGCATGATCGCGATCTGCTTGATGATCTCGGAAACGCCCTGCACCGCCAGCATCACGAAGCCGATGATGACCAGCCCCTTGGCCGGCCATTGCGGCAGGCCGCCGGCCGAGAGCGACTGTTCGTTGATCGCGTAGGAGCGCGTGAAGAACGGCCAGGAGTGATAGATCATCAAGAAGCAGAACGGCATCAGGAACAGCGTGTGGCCGATCAGGTCGATCCAGCGCTGCACGCGCTTGGGCAGCAGGCTGTTCACGATGTCGATGCGGATATGCTCCTTCACCTTCAGCGTCCAGGCCGCACACATCAGGAACACGGCGCCAAACAGCATCCACTGCAATTCCAGCCAGGAATTGGAGGATGCGTTGAAGACCTTGCGGATAATCGCGTTGACGGCGGCGACGATGACCGCCACCAGAATCAGCCAGGCGACCTTCTTGCCGATCTGCTCGTTGATCGTGTCGATGATCCTGCTGATGCGGAGAAAACCCTGCACGCCGATGCTCCCGAATCCACCTCAGGGCCTTGTTCTGGAGGCAGGCCCGTTCGAGCCTTCGGTTATAGGAAGGCCATGCCGCACACAAGCCGACAAGCGCTTCGACCTTTCGGCTATCATGCTCCGATTTTCGGCATTTCCGTGCGTCGCTCCCCGGAAATCCGGCAATGCAGGACAGCCGATCACAACCACCCGCGAAGTGGTGGGCAGACGCGACGGCAGACGGTGCCCCTCGGACGGACTCGTTCGGCAGCCGCTTCGTTCGCAGACGAACGTCGTCTTTCAGCAGGCGACGACCACCGGCCTGGGGACAGTATAGGGCCCGATCAGACACCTCAGCGTCTCGACGATGTCACGATCCTCGCTCGCCATGATCAGGAGCCAGAGGTCGCCCGCAACCTGCAGCAACAGGTTCTCGAGCTGGTCATACTCCAGATCGGCAAAATCGAAGGCGATCTGAGTCGGGCTCGCGGAATCGACAACCTGATAAGCGCTCAGGCGCGCCCCGATGGTCGTGAGCGCCCTTGCGATGTCGCGCGGTCCGGCAAGATGGCTAGCCAGGACCGCACCTCTGGCGGCCACCGAGAGGATGCGCCCGATCACAATCCGCTTGTCCAGCAGGTTCATCGATCTGAGGCTGGCGCTGAACCGGGGCGTGAAGGACGCTCTCCGCGACGGCGCCTCGCTGGAGCCGCAACCGGCATCATGAGGCTTCGCGGGCGGCAACGGCATGAAGTATTCGAGATCGCACGCGACCCCGCTGCACCACACCCTTTGCGAACAGATCTCGACGGCGATGATTCGGCCTGTCGCGGCGCGCACCTCGGCGGGCTCGGAATCATAATACCCGTTCGTTTCGAGCATCCCGAGGCGCCGGTCGCGCTGCGCGCTGCTCACCGCGGAGCCGGCGGCGAGCAACTCCTTTTGATGAATTTCCGGCCAAACCCGTTCGATCAGCCGCAGATAGCCGGCGTTGACGGCGACATAGCGGGAACCGTCCGACCCAGCCGTAGAGAGGCAGGCCGGCACGTCCGCGAGCTGGACGAGCTCGGCGGTGAGAGTCCGGGTTGAAAACATCGGGGCCGGTCCAGCGTCGGCGCGGTTCTACGCCTCGACAGCCTAATATTCCAAAATCAGCCGGATTGCAGCAATCTCGTGTCGCGATCCCGGCACAAGGCCGCATTTGGTTGATGACCGGCTGGCACATTGCTGGAACGCGGCGCGGTGCGGGGGATGGCATCGGAAGCCAGACTGCGACCTCAGCGTCACGGTCGGGCCCGGCAGGCTGAAAGACATCCCCGTCAGCCGGACGACGCGGCCCGGCGACCGGGGCAGCCAGATCGTCGATTGTCAGGAAAGGTCCGTGGTGGGTGATGTAGGGCTCGAACCTACGACCCGCTGATTAAGAGTCAGCTGCTCTACCAACTGAGCTAATCACCCATACGCCACGAAGCGCGTGCCGTTCGGCGACCGAAGCCGCGTCAGGCAGGCCGGCGATGTAGCAAAGCCCCCCGGCGCTGTCCACCCACCTGTGACAGAAATATGTGAGACCCGCCGAGATCGTGGCGGCGGGCCTTGGCGCTCAGGCCGCTTTGCGGTTCAAAAGGTGATAAAGCGCGATCGCCCCGAAGGTCGCCGTACCGATGCCGCCGAGCTCGAAACCGAAGATCGGCAGCTTGAGGTCGCCGGCGCCTAAAATCAGCGCGGTCGCGACGGTCAGCAGGTTCTTCGGCTCGGAGAAATCGACCTTGCTCTCGACCCAGATCCGCCCCGCCGTGGCGGCGATCAATCCGAACACGACGATGGCGAGCCCGCCCAGCACCGCAACGGGGATCGTCCCGATCACCGCGCCGAACTTCGGCGAGAAACCCAGCACCAGCGCGATGATGCCGGCTGCGACGAAGACCAGCGTCGAATAGATCCGCGTCACCGCCATCACGCCCATATTCTCGGCATAGGTCGTCACGCCGGTGCCGCCGCCCGAGCCGGCGATCATGGTGGCGACGCCGTCGGCCATGAAGCCGCGCCCGATCAGGGGATCGAGATTGCGCCCGGTCATCACCGCGATGCCCTTGATGTGGCCGAGATTCTCGGCGACCAGGATGATCGCGACCGGCGCGATCAACCCCATCGCCTTGGCGTCGAACACCGGCGCGACGAAGTTCGGCAGCCCGAACCACGCGGCTGCCGCGACGCGGCCGAAATCGACCGGCGGCGCGCCGAAGCTCGCAGCGGTCGCGGCATAGACGAGATAGGCCATCAGCCCGCCGATCAGGATCGGCAGGCGCTGCGCCAGCCCGCGGCTATAGACCGCGACGACGGCGACCGTGACCACCGTGAACAGCGCAATCCATTTGGTATAGGCGCTGGCCGAGATCATGTTCATCGCCACGCCGGTGAGGTTGAGACCGATCGCGGCGACGACCGCGCCGGTGACCACCGGCGGCAGCAGCTTCTCGATCCAGGCCGTGCCGACCGCCTGAACCAGCAACCCGATTGCGGCATAGACCGCGCCGCAGGCGATGATGCCGCCCAGCGCCACGCCGATATTGGCGTTGGGGCCCGAGCCGGCATAGCCGGTCGCCGCGATCACCACGCCGATGAAGGCGAAGGACGAGCCGAGATAGCTCGGCAACTGCCCGCGCGTGACGATGAAGAACAGCAGCGTCGCGACGCCGGAGAAGAAGATCGCGACATTGGGGTCGAACCCCATCAGGATCGGCGCCAGCGCGGTCGCGCCGAACATCGCCACCACATGCTGCAGGCCCGCGATGAAGGTCTGCGCGAGCGGCAGCCGCTCGTCGGGCATCACGGTGCCTGAGGTCTTCAGGGTCCAGTTCGGAAAATAGCCTGCCATCACGCGCTCCCGCCATGCCGAGCGGCCGCGAGAGGCGGCCGCTGATATCAGGCGAGATGAAGGCAAGTCGCGGGCCCGCGCCAGACGAGCGCAGGGTCATCCACTGGAATCGGCAAGTGTCGGACGTTCGCAGGCGTCATTCTCGGGCGAAGCGAAGCGCAGACCCGAGAATCTCTTCCAGGAGATGCTCGGGTCAAGCCCGAGCATGACGGCCAGGGGAGCCCCCTACTCCGCCGCAGCCTGCGCATGCAGGCGCACGCCCTTGGCCATCAGCTTGTTGAGCGCGACGAGATAGGCTTTCGCCGAGGAGACCAGTGTGTCGGGGTCGGCGCCGCGGCCCGTCACCGAGACGCCCTCATGCGTCAGCCGCACCGTGACCTCGGCCTGTGCGTCGGTGCCTTCGGTGACGGCATGGACGTCGTAGAGCTCCAGCGTTGCCTCATGCGGCACGATCGTCTTGATCGCGTTGAAGATGGCATCGATCGGCCCGTTGCCCTCGACCTCCTCGGTCACGAGACGGCCTTCGACATCGAGCCGCATCGTCGCGCGCTGCGGGCCGCGCGTGCCGGCGATCACCGTCAGCGAATCGAGCTTGATGCGGTCATGCGCGGTGGCGATGTTGTCGTCGACCAACGCCTCGATATCCTCGTCATAGACATGCTTCTTGCGGTCGGCGAGCGCCTTGAAGCGCGTGAAGGCATCCTCCAACTGATTGTCGCCGAGATCATAGCCCATCTCCTTCAGCTTGGAGCGGAAGGCGGCGCGGCCGGAATGCTTGCCCATCACCAGCGAGGTCTTGGTCACGCCGACGGAAGCCGGCGTCATGATCTCGTAGGTCGACTGGTTCTTCAGCATGCCGTCCTGGTGGATGCCGCTCTCATGGGCGAAGGCGTTCCGGCCGACGATCGCCTTGTTGTACTGCACCGGGAAGGAGCAGGCGTTCGACACCGTCTTCGAGGCGCGCATCAGCATGGTCGCGTCGATGCCGGTGTCGTAGGGCAGGACATCGCCGCGCACCCGCAGCGCCATCACCACCTCTTCCAGCGCGGCATTGCCGGCGCGCTCGCCGATGCCGTTCAGCGTGCATTCGACCTGCCGCGCGCCGCCCGCGATGCCGGCCAGCGAATTGGCGACCGCCAGGCCGAGATCATTATGGCAATGCACCGAGAAGATCGCCTTGTCGGCATTGGGCACGCGTTCGCGGACGGAGGCGAACATCGTCCGATACTCGTCGGGCGTCGCATAGCCCACCGTGTCGGGCAGGTTGATGGTGGTGGCGCCCGCCTTGATCGCCGCCTCGACGGTGCGGCAGAGATAGTCGATCGGCGTGCGGGTGGCGTCCATCGCCGACCATTCGACATCCTCGACCAGATTGCGCGCCTGCGCGACGGTGCGGGTGATGATCTCCAGCACCTCGTCTTCCGTCTTGCGCATCTGGTGCTCGAGATGGATCGGCGAGGTCGAGACGAAGGTGTGGATGCGCGGCTTCCCGGCATGGCGCACGGCCTCGCCGGCCCGGGCGATGTCGCCGGTGATGGCGCGGGCCAGACCTGCGATGGTCGCGCGCTTGCTGCGCCGCGCGATCTCCGACACGGCCTCGAAGTCACCGTCCGAGGCGATCGGGAAACCCGCCTCGATGATATCGACGCCCATCGCGTCCAGCAGTTCGGCGATCTCGAGCTTTTCCTCGAAGGTCATCGTCGCGCCGGGGCACTGCTCGCCGTCGCGCAGCGTGGTGTCGAAGATCAGGATTCGGTCTTTGGGGGAAGAAGGAGTCGCGGAGCCGTTGCTCGCAATCGATTCGGTCATGGTCGTGTTCCTGAAAGATCCGGCGCCGCTCACCTGGCAGGTAGCCACTTTGGAAGCAGGCGCCTTATGTCTGGGGTGTCGTTCTCGTCACTCCCCTGAGCGCCCAGGCATGCATGCCCGGCCGGCCCTCAGGGGCGGCTAAGGAGAAGAAGCAGACCAAGCGAGGCGGCGGGACGCGCGCGCGAACCGGCGGATCGCGCCAGGGCGCAATCGTCATACCAGTCGGGGGCAAGCGTCGCAGACAAGGGCAATCCTCGGATATCGTGGAACGATGTAGCCGAAACCGGCACGCCCGCGCAAGCATATGTCGCAGGCCGCCCGTAATGGGTGACGTCACGGGTGGGACCCCTATGATCGCCCCGCGCGGATGGCGCAAGCCGGCGCGGCGGGGGACGACAACCGATGCTGACCTATAACCGCTGGGCGATCGGCCTCGCCTTCTGCCTGTCGGGCCTGGCCGGCTATATCGACACGATCGGCTTCATCAGCCTCGGCGGCTTCTTCGTCTCCTTCATGAGCGGCAACACCACGCGGCTCAGCATCGAACTCGCGGGGCTCCACACCGGCGGCATCGCCACCGCCGCCAGCGTGCTGGCGCTGTTTGTCTGCGGCGTGATCTGCGGGTCGCTGGTCGGCCATCTCGGCGGCCGGCGCCGCAAATCGGCCGTGCTGGGGCTGGTGGCGCTGGCGCTGGCGGCATCGGCGACGCTCGACATCATCGGCCTGAGCTTTGCCGGCGCGGTGCTGCTCGCCTTCGCCATGGGCGCCGAGAACGGCGTCTTCCAGCGCGACGGCGAGGTCACCATCGCCCTGACTTACATGACCGGGACGCTGGTGAAGATGGGCCAGCGCATCGCCGGTGCCATGCTCGGCGGACCGAGACTGGCCTGGGTCCGCCACTTCGTCCTGTGGCTGGGCCTGCTGACCGGCTGCATCAACGGCGCCATCGCGCATTACCTCGTCGGCCAGGGCGCCGTCTGGCTGGCGGCGCTGGCGGCGGCGATCTTCGCCGTCGCCCTGCCCTTCCTGCCGCTGGACGATTGAGGGCGCCGATTGACCCGCAAGGGGAATCGGTCATCTTCGCACTCACCCGATGCCGGAGCCTGCCATGCGCGCCACTGCCCTGTCCTTCGCCGCCCTCGCCTTCGCGCTCGGCGCCTGCCAGACCGCCTCGGTCACGACGCCGCCGGCCCCCTCGCCCGAGCAGGCAGCTACCGGCGTCACGCCCAACACCTTCCGCATGCCGAGCGGTGCGGGATGCTCCGGCGAGGTCGAGCGCTTCCAGGCCGTGATCGACAACGACCTCGCCACCGGCCACACCACCAAGGGCGTCCACACCCGCGTTTCGGCCGAGATCTCGACCGCGCGCACGACCTGCGCCGCCGGCAATGAGGGTGGCGCGGTCAGTCAGATCCGGGCGACGAAGGCGCGGTTTGGCTACCCGGGGTGAGATGCTCCGTCATGCTCGGGCTTGACCCGAGCATCTCTTGCCGGAGATTCTCGGGTCGGCGCATCGCGCCGCCCGAGAATGACGCGAGCGACTATGCCGCCAGCCCCCGCTTCTGCAGCAGCGCGTCGGGCGTCGGCAGCCGGCCCCGGAACAGCGTGTAGGCTTCGGCCGCGTCGCGGGTGTCGCCGGCTGAATAGATGAAGCGCTTCAGCTTGCCTGCCAGCTCCGGCGAGAACACGTCGCCGGCCTCAAGGAAGGCGTTGAAGGCGTCGGCGTCCATCACCTCCGACCAGAGATAGCTGTAATAGCCGGCCGAATAGCCATCGCCCGCGAAGACATGGGTAAAATGCGGGGTGCGGTGGCGCATCACCATGCCCTCGGGCATGCCGAGCCGCGAAAGCTCCGCCTTTTCGAAGGCCAGCGCATCGATCTCGCCCGGCTCCTCCAGCGAATGGAAGGCCAGATCGACCAGCGCCGAGGAGGTGTATTCGACCGTGGCGCAGCCCTGGTTGAAGGTCTGCGCCAGATTGATCTTCTCGATCAGGGCATCGGGGATCGGCTCGCCCGTCTGGGCATGCAGGCAATAGGTCTGCATCACCTCCTTGGTCAGGAACCAGTGCTCGTAGAGCTGCGAGGGCAGTTCGACGAAATCGCGCGAGACAGAGGTGCCGGCGAGCGAGCCATAGGTCACGTCCGAGAGCAGCCCGTGCAGCGCATGGCCGAATTCGTGGAACAGCGTGCGCGCATCGTCGATCGAGAGCAGCGCCGGCTGCCCCTGGGCGGGCTTGGCGAAGTTGCAGACATTGACGATGATCGGCCTAACCTCGCCGCCGAGCCGGCGCTGGCCGCGAAAGGCACTCATCCAGGCGCCCGAACGTTTCGAGGCGCGGGCGAAATAATCGCCGATGAACAGGCCGATATGCCGGCCGCTGGCGGCCTCCTTTACCTCCCAGATGCGGACATCAGGGTGATAGCCGACGAGTTCCGAGCGCGGCTCAAAAGCCAGCCCGAACAGCTTGCCGGCGACGTCGAAGGCAGCAGCGATGATGCGGTCGAGCTGGAGATAGGGCTTCAGCACGGCCTCATCGAGCGCATAGGTCTGCTGGCGGACCTTCTCGGCGTAATGACGCCAGTCCCACGGGCGGAGCGGGCCGTTCTCGCCCTCGGCCTGCGCCAGCGCCGCGAGATCGGCCGCCTCCTGCGCGGCGCGGGCCTTCGCCGGCTTCCACACCAATTCGAGCAGTTCGCGGACATTCTCCGGCGTCTTGGCCATGGCGTCGTCGAGCTTGAAATGCGCGAAGGTGGCGAAGCCGAGCAGCTTGGCCTTCTCGGCGCGCAGCTTGACCATTTCGGCGACGATCAGGCGGTTGTCGCTGTCATTGCCGTTCTCGCCGCGCTTGCCCCAGGCCGCAAAGGCCTCCTCGCGCAGATCGCGCCGCGTCGAGAAGGTCAGGAACGGCTCGATCACCGAGCGCGACAGCGTCACCGCATGTTTGTCGGGATGGCCGCGGTCGGTTGCGGCGCGTGCCATCGATGCCAGCAGGAAGGGCGGCAGGCCGGCGAGCCCCGCCTCGTCCTCGATGATCAGCGCATAGGCGGATTCGTCCTTGAGCACATTCTGGCTGAACTGCGTGCCCAGTTCCGCCAGCCGCTCGTTGATCGCGGCCAGCCTCGCCTTGTCCTCTGCGCCGAGCTGTGCGCCCGAGCGGATGAAGCCGCGATGCGTCCGCTCCAGGAGCCGCATCTGCTCGGAATCGAGTCCCAGCGTCTCGCGCTTGGCGAAGACCGAATCGACCCGCGCAAACAGCGCCGGGTCCATCATGATCGCCGACCAGTGCCGCGAGGTGAGTGGCGAGAGTTCGCGCTCAATCGCCTGCAGCGCCTCGTTGGTGTCGGCTCCAGACAAGTTGTAGAACACGCCGCCGACGCGCGAGAGCGCGCGGCCCGCCCGCTCCAGCGCCTCGATCGTGTTGGCGAAATCGGGCGCGGCCGGATCGGCCACGATCGCCGCCATCTCGTCCTTGTGCTTGGCGAGCGCCGCCTCGAAGGCCGGCTGGATATGCTCAGGCTGGATCGCCGCGAAGGGCGGCAGTCCGAACGGCGTCTCCCAGCGCGTGGCGAAGGGGTTGTCCGAGGAAAGCGGCAGGGACTCGGGGGCGAGGGCTTCGGACGTGGTCATGGCATCGCTTTCGGCTGGCGGGCGGCAGGACGATCGGCGTGCGATCAATCCTGCCCGAAGATATGGGCGAGATAGGGCTTCATGAAGGGCGCCATCCTGTGGCGGTCGCAATCGGCGGCGCTGCGCAGGATCACGATGTCGTCGAGTTCCTGTTCGTCCATGGTCGCGATCCGCGACAGCATCAGCGCGCGCGCCTCTTCCGCCGGCAGGTTGACGGTGAGCGGCCGCATGAAGGCGATGCGCCCGGGCGTGAACACGGCGTCCCAGCCCTCCCCGACCGTGATCTCGGCCTCCGTCAGCCCGGTCTCCTCCCAAAGTTCCCGCACGACGCTGCCGGCGAGATCGACCGTGCCGTCCGCGCGCACATCGCTGCGATCGGGCGTGCCGGCTGCGAAATAGACCATGCCGGCATTGGCGGTGTGCTCGGCCATCCGTCCGCACAGAAAGGCCCCGTCGGCGGCGCGCAGCGCGCCCATCGCGAAGCCGTTGCGGATCGCGGGTCCCGGCCGGCCGAGATCGCGCCATGTCATGAAGGCGGCATAGTCGGTCTCGAAATAGCCGGCCCGGAAGACGCCGTCCTCGATCGCAGCCCGGTGCTGCAGCAGGATGCGCCCGTTGAACATCGCGGGCTTGTCGGCGCTGAGCTTGGCCCAATGTGCGGCGATAGCGTCTTCGTTCTCCCGCGCGAAGGCCCAGTCATGAGCCTCAGCCCGCGCCTCGACCGCTCGCAGCGGCACGATATGGCAGTCGGGGAACGCCTCGATCGATCCGCTCTGCCTGCTGCCGGCGATCGTCACAGCAGAACGCCTTCGCTGATCATCACGGCCGCCCCGCCGATCCGGGCCGAGACGAGCGCGCCGCCCGCCACGGTCAGTTCGAGCGTGATCTGCGAGGGCCGGCCCATTTCATAGCCTTGCTCGATGACGAAGCGATGCTCGCCGTCGCCCGGCTGCTCGAAGCGCATGATGACGTCGGCAAAGGCAGCAACGGCCGCCCCGGTCGCGGGATCCTCCCTGACGCCCATGGCAGGGGCGAACATGCGAGCGTGGAAATCATGCCCGGCATCGCGCGTGCGGCGGCAATAGGCATAGGCGTTGGGTTCGTCCACCGGCCTGATCGCCTGCGACCAGAGCGTGGTGTCGAGTCGCACGCGCTCCAGCGCATCCAGGCTCGACACCGGCACGAAGGTGAACGCCACCCCGGCCGAGACCACGCTCGGCACATGCCGGTCGAAGCCGATCTCGCGGCGGTCGAGTCCGAGCGCGCCTGCGATCAGCGCCAGCGCAGCCGGCGGCCCCAATTCCTCCGGCAGGCGCGGCAGCGTGAAGACAGCGTGGCCGATGCGTGGGCTTGTCACGGAGACGGCGCAGGGCACGAGGCCGACCTCCTCCTCCAGCACGATGACATCGGCCGCCCTGCCCTCGGCCGCATCGCGCAATGCCAGGAGCACGGCGGTCCCGACGGTGGGATGCCCGGCGAAGGGCAGTTCGCGGCCAGGCGTGAAGATGCGCAGCGCCGCGCGGTGCGAAGCGTCCGCCGGCGCCAGGACGAAAACCGTCTCCGACAGGGCGAATTCGCGCGTAATCGCCTGCATCGCTTCGGTGTCGAGCCCCTCGCTGTCGAGCACGACGGCCAGCGGGTTGCCGGCATGGGGCGTCGCCGTGAAGACATCGAGAGTGACAAAGCGGCGGGTCATGAAACGCGGTCCTGCGGTATCGTCAGGTCGATGGTGAGCGGGCAATGGTCGGAGGCCTTGGGCCGGTCCCAGCCGATGCGCGGATAGCGGTCGGCGCTCGTGGCGAGCGTCGCGATCGAGCGGTCCGGCGTTCGCGGATCGAGCGGCACACGGTAGGGCAGCCCGCGCCGGATCATCTGCATGGCGGGGGCGGGATTGGCCGCAGCCAGCGCCGGCGACAGCAGGATGTGGTCGAGCGGCATATGCGTCTCGACCAGGCGTTGGCCGGCTTCGGACCAGTAGCGCCGGAAATGCGTCCAGCGCTCGTGTTCCGGCAGGTTTTCCATCGGGTCGATCGCGAAATCCTCGAGCAGTGGCTCGATCCCGCTCTCGCCCTCGTCGGTCCGCTGCGCCAGCGGGCCCAGGCCGAAGCGATAGGCGTTGAGATCCCCGAGCACGATCCAGTTTGCCGCGCGCCAGCCCTCGCCGAAATGCCGCTTGATCAGCCCCTTGACCGCACGCGCTTCGGCCCGGCGCACCGGCAGCGTCGCCTGGCGGCCATCGTCGCGGCCATTGCTCATCGATTTCAGATGGCAGCCGAACAGGGTCAGGCTGCGGTCGCCGAAATCGAGCTCGATCTGCAGGCAGTCGCGCGCGAAGACCTTGCCGCTGCGATCGATCCCGAGCGCGGCGAGGTCGCGGTCATGGACGCCGGCCTCGGCGAAGCTGAGATCCCTGTGCGAGCTCACCGCGACCCGCTGCGGCGCCAGGAGGTCGCGCCGCGCCGCGAAACCGATATCGATGTTGCGGCGGTCATTGCCGTCGAGCAGCGTAAAATGGCCGTAGCGATGGTCGGCGATGCGGTGGACGTAATTGGCGAAGAAGGCCTGCAGGCTCGCCAGCGAATCGACCTCTTGCAGCATCCAGAGATCGGCATGCGCCTCGGCGATGGCGAGCGCCGTCATCTGGCGCTTGTCGTCCTCCAGCGCGACCGCGAGCGAACGCTCGACCGCGTCGCGCTCGTCGATCCGGGGGAAATGGAACAGCGACATGGCGGGCGCCGTGTCGCTGCGTTCGCCCGACGAGAAGCGGTGCCGCGTCAGCAGGTTCTCGACATTAAAGGTGCCGACGCGCAGCTTCATCCGGCTCTACAGCTTCTCGGGCACGAACTGGTGCGTCGGCGTGACGAACTCGTCCTGCGCGGCAACCGTCAGGATCTCGCGCGAGCCCGCCTCCTTGGTGCGCTTCAGCAGGCCGTAGATGGAGGCTGAGGCCTTGGCCAGCGCGACGGCAGCCGATTCCTCGCGCAAATAATGCACAAAGAACAAAGCCGCGATCGCATCGCCCGCGCCATTGACGCTGACGTCGAGCTTGGGCGTGCGGACGCGGTAAGCGCCCCTGGCGTCGGCTGCCATCATGTCGATCGCGTCGTCGGGCGTCTCGTTGGTAGTCAGCGAGGTCACCAGCACGACCTTCGGCCCGGCATCGCGCAGCGCCTCGACCGCACGATGCGCGTCGGCGATCGTGCGCACCTCGATATCGGTCAGCAGCTCCAGCTCGAACTGGTTGGGCGTGACGATGTCGGCCGCGGGAACCGCCTGCTCGCGCATGAATTCGGGAATGCCCGGCCGCACAAAGACACCGCGCCCAACATCGCCGATCACCGGATCGCAGCAATAGACCGCCTTGGGGTTGGCCGCCCGCACACGCTCGACCGCCGAGAGGATGCCATGGCCGACATCGGCCGAGCCCATATAGCCAGAGAGCACGCCGGTGCAGGAGGGCAACACGCCGCGCTCGGCGATGCCCTCCATCACCTCGTCGATCATGCCGCCATCGAAGACACGGCCCTTCCAGGCGCCGTAGCCGGTGTGATTGGAGAACTGCACCGTATGGATCGGCCAGACCTCGACACCGAGGCGCTGCATCGGAAACACGGCGGAGGCATTGCCGACATGCCCATAGGCGACATGCGACTGGATCGAGAGAATGTTCATCAGAGGTAGCAGGGCCCCGGCTTCAAAGGCGGGGAACCTAGCCGTTGCTGCGCCGCACGCCAACCGAAAGCGGTGATGGGAGGGATCAGCATGCCGTCATTCTCGGGCGGCGCAGAGCGGCGACCCGAGAATCTCGTTCTCCAGAGATGGTCGGGTCAAGCCCGACCATGACGATCTTGGCTCAAGACCCCGCAGCCGCCTTCTTGGCGAAGGTATCGATAAAGGTCGTCTTCAGATCGACCTTTGACGTGGCCAGTTCCGGATCGAGCAGCTTGAGCGCGTCATACATGCTCTTCATCGCCTCGGGGCTGGACACGCCGCTGCGCGAATAACTTTCCAGCGAGTTCTTCACCGCCCGCAGATAGAGCGGCTTGTCACCGAGATGATACTCAGCCGGCACGAGATCGGCGACGTCTTCCGGCTTGGCGGTTTCAAGCCATTTCAGCGCCTTGACGAAGGCGTTGGCGAGCTTTTGCGTCGTCACCGGATTCTTCTCGGCGAAATCGCCCTTGAGATAGAGTACCGCCGCCGGGTTCGAGCCGCCGAACAGCGCCTTGGTGCCGGCCTCGGTGCGCGTATCGATCAGCGCCACGACATCGCCATCGGCCTCGAGCTTCGAGGTGACGGGGTCGAGATGCGAGATGATGTCGACCTGCTTCTGCTTCATCGCCGCCACCGCGCTGGCGCCCGCGCCGACGCCGATGATCGCGGCATCGCTCGCCTTCAACCCGGCCTTGACCATGGCGTATTGCGCGGTCAGCGCCGTCGAGGAGCCCGGCGCGGTGACGCCAATCTTGAGGCCCTTGAAGTCGGCCGCCGACTTGACCTTGTCGACGAGATCCTTGCGCACCGCGATGGTGATGCCGGGAAAGCGCCCGAGCTCGACCACGGCGCGAATGTCCTGGCCCTTGGCCTGCATCCGGATGGTGTGCTCATAGGCGCCGGTGACGACATCGACCGAGCCGCCGACCAGCGCCTGCAGCGATTTCGCGCCGCCGCCGAAATCGTTGATCGTGACGTCGAGCCCCTCATCCTTGAAGAAACCCTTCCGCTCGGCGACCGTCAGCGGGAGATAATACAAAAGCTGCTTGCCGCCGACGCCGAGCGTCAGCTTGGCCTTTTCGGCGGCCTGGGCGAGCGCGGCATGGGGCGAAAAGCCGATCGCGGTGGCGAGGGCGAGCGCAGCAAGCGCCGCGCGGCGTGAAATCGTCATGGGTGTTCCTCCGGTTGGCGTGATTTGCGCTTCTGAACGAGCGCATTGGGAAACAGGTTAGGCGAGATGGCAGCCGACGGGCAACTGTCGCGTCATCGCGATAGTCCGTCATTGCGAGCGCAGCGAAGCAATCCAGCGTTTCGCGCTCCGTCGCCTGGATTGCTTCGCTGCGCTCGCAACGACGGCAGAGCGTTCGCATCGCCGCTCACACCGTCGTCGAACTCTGCACTGGCCGCCACACCAGAAGCCGCTTCTCGACCATGGTCACGACGGAATCGATCGCGATCACGAAGATCGTCAGGATCAGCATGCCCGAGAACACCCCGGTGACGTCGAAGACGCTCTCGGCCTCCTGGATCTTGTAACCCAGCCCCGCAGACGAGCCGAGATATTCGCCGACCACCGCGCCGATCAGCGCAAAGCCGACCGAGGTGTGCAGGGAGGAGAACATCCAGGTCAGCGCCGAGGGCCAGTAGACGTGCCGGAAGAGCTGGCGCTCGTTCATGCCGAGCATGCGGGCATTGGCCAGCACCGTCGGCGAGACCTCGCGCACGCCCTGATAGACGTTGAAGAAGACGATGAAGAACACCAGCGTGAAGCCCAGCGCCACCTTCGACCAGATCCCCAGACCAAACCAGAGCGCGAAGATCGGCGCCAGCACGACGCGCGGCAGGGCGTTGGCCGCCTTGATATACGGATCGAACACCGCCGCCAGCAGCTCGCGACGGGCAAAGGTGAAGCCGAAGAAGATGCCGGCCGCCGAGCCGATGACGAAGGCCAGCACCGTCTCCGTTAGCGTGATGCCGATATGCCAGTAGATCTCGGTGCCGGTGAGCTGGTTCCAGGTCCGGCCGATCACGGCGGCCGGCGTCGAGAAGAAGAACTGGATCGTCTTGACGTCGCCCATGATCGGATAGGCGGTGACGACGTGCCAGATCAGCAGGAAGCCGACCATCACCATGGCCTGGAGAAACAGGAGTTTGGCGCGCTTCATGGCGTCGCTCCCTGACCACAACCGACTGGGCCGGGCGCGACGCTGCTCCCTCCCCCCGCTTGCGGTGGGGAGGGTTGGGGTG
>NZ_LJHQ01000046.1 GCF_001295925.1 Allobosea sp. AAP35
CTGGAGCATCCTTCGAGACGCCGCTTCGCGGCTCCTCAGGATGAGGGCTGTGAGGACCATTTACACCGGCGGATGGGGAATCGCCGTCAGCAGTTCCTTGGTATAGTCCGCCTTCGGGTCGCCGAGCACCTCCTCGGCCGTGCCCTGCTCGACGATGGCGCCGGTCTTCATCACGATCACCCTGTCGCAGAGCAGGCGCACCACGTTGAGGTCATGCGAGACGAAGAGGTAGCTCATTCCGAGCCGCTCCTTCAGCTCCTGCAGCAGGTTCAGCACTACCGCCTGAACCGAGACGTCGAGCGCCGCCGTCGGCTCGTCGAGGATGACGAGGTCGGGTTCGAGCGCGATCGCCCGGGCGATGCCGACGCGCGCCTTCTGCCCGCCCGACAACTGGTGGGGAAACCGGTCGATTAGCTCGACTGGCAGCCCGACCAGCCGCGCCAGCTCCTCGCAGCGGGCCCGCAGCGCGTCGCGCCCCGAAATCCCGCCCATCCGCAGGATCGGATCGGCGATGGCGCGCTCGGCGGTGAAGCGCGGATTGAGGCTGTCGGTCGGATCCTGGAACACCATCTGGATGCGCCGTCGATAGGGCGAAGCGGCGAACTGCTTGGCGGGAATGGCGCCGATATCGGCCCCGTCGAACAGAATCTTGCCACCGCTGGCATCGATCAGCCGCGTGATCATCATCGAGGTCGTCGACTTGCCGCAGCCCGATTCCCCGACCAGCCCCAGCGTCTCGCCCTTCGCCACGGTGAAACTGATGCCGTCGACGGCGCGGAAGGCTTCTTTCGGCTCCTGCGCCTTGCCCATGAGTTTCGACAGGAACGTACCTGTCGCCGGCCGCGGATACTCCTTGACGAGGGTTTCGACGCGCATCAGCGGCTCGGTGCCTGCCATGGCAATCGCGCGCGGCGCGATCGCTTGGGCCGGCGGCCCCTTGGGCGCATCGGGCAGCAGATCGGAAAGCGACATGCCGATCCGCGGCGTCGCCTGCATCAGCTTGCGCGTATAGGGATGCTGGGGATTGCGGAAGATCTCGCTGGCGGCCGCCGTTTCGACGACATTGCCCTTCTCCATCACCACGACCTTGTCGCAATAGGCGGCAGCAAGCCCGAGATCATGGGTGATCAGGATCGTCGACATGCCCCGCTCGCGGGTGAGCTCGACGATCAAGTCCATCACCGCCTTCTGGGTGGTGACGTCGAGGCCGGTGGTGGGCTCGTCGGCGATCAGGAGCTGCGGCTGGCAGGCGAGCGCGAGCGCGATCACGACGCGCTGGCACATGCCGCCCGACAGCTCGAAGGGATAGGCGTCATAGCGCTCTTCGGGCCGCGCGATCTTGACCTTTTCCAGCGCCTCGATTGCCTTTTCGCGCGCGGTCGCCCGCGTCGCCTGGACATGTTCGAGCAGCACGTCCTCGATCTGCTTGCCGACCTTGCGGATCGGGTTCAGCGCCGCACGCGGGTTCTGGAAGATCATCGAGATCTCGCGCCCGCGCAGATCGCGCATCTGCGTTTCGGTCGCGGTGACCAAGTCGATGCCCGAAAACGAGATCGAGCCTTCCGCGACCCGCCCGGCGCGGTCGAGAATCCGCACCACGGCATAGGAGGTCACCGACTTGCCCGAGCCGGATTCACCGACGATGGCGACAGTCTCGCCCTTGGCGACACTGACGTCGATCGCTTTCACCGCCTGCACCATGCCACGCCGCGTGGCGAATTCGACGGTGAGGTTCTTGATGTCGAGGAGTGGGGGAGCGGTCATCGAACACCTCCCCTGTCTTTCCGGGGCTCGCGCAGCGAGAACCCGGAACCCACGACCGGGTGAGCGCTGAAAATCGAACAGGTCGTGCCCCTGCCCGTGGCTTCCGGGTTCACGGCTGCGCCGCGCCCCGGAATGACAACCGTGGAGGTGATCCCCATCAATTCCTCCGCTGCGGATCGACGAGGTCGCGCACGCCGTCGCCGAGCAGGTTGAAGCAGAACACCGCCGTCATCAGCGCGAGCCCCGGGAAGAAGGCGATCCACCATTCGCCCGAGACGATGAAGCTCGCGCCCTCGGCGACCATGATGCCCCATTCCGGAGTCGGCGGGCGCACGCCCAGCCCGATAAAGGAGAGGCCGGCCGCATTCAGGATGGCATAGCCCATGGTCAGTGACATCTGCACCGCCATGATCGGCATGATGTTGGGCACGATCTGCGTCAGCAGAAGCCGCCAGTCGGAATTGCCCGAGAGCCGCGCCGCCTGGACGAAGCCGGCCTCGCGCCGGACATTCGCTTCGGCGCGGGCGACGCGGGCATAGAGCGGGAAATTGATGATCGCGGTGGCGATGACGATGTTGGTGACGCTGTTGCCGAGCGCCGCCACGATGCCCATCGCCAGCACGAAGAGCGGGAAGGCCATGATCGTGTCGGCGATGCGCCCGACCACCTTGTCGACCCAGCCGCCATAGAAGCCGGCCATGACGCCCGCCAGCCCGCCCATGGCGAAGACGAGCGCGACCGAGCAGACGGCAATAGCGAAATCGAGCCGCGTCGCCACGATCACCCGGCTGAAGATGTCGCGGCCGAGCTGGTCGGTGCCGAACCAGTGTGCCGCGCTCGGCCCCTGCAGCGCCGAATTAGTGTTGCTGGCGAGCGGGTTGTACGGCACCAGCGACGGCCCGAAGATCGCGGCGAACAGGATCAGCGCAAACAGCCCGAAGGCGAGCCCCGTCACCGGGTTCTCGGCGACGATATGGCGCCCATGGGCCCAGAGGCTGGTCGAAGGCGGCGCCTCGAAGCGCAGCGCAGGCGCGGCTGCGGGATCGACCTTGGTCATGTCGTTCATGCCCTCAGCCCTCCAGCCGGACGCGGGGATCGATGACGCCGTAGAGCACGTCGATCATCAGGTTCAGCGCGACGTAAAGGATCGCCATCGTCAGCACGAAACCCTGGATCGGCGCATAATCGGAGGCGATCAGCGCCTCGACCGCATAGGAGCCGACGCCCGGCCAGGCGAAGACCTTCTCCACCAGCACATTCGCCCCGAGCAGGAAGGAGAACACCATGCCCAGCGTGGTCACAACCGGCAGCATGGCGTTGCGAAAGGCGTAGGTGCCGATGACCTTGCGGTTCGACAGCCCGCTTGCCCGCGCGGTGCGCACAAAATCGGCGCTCAGCACGGCCAGCATCGAGGCGCGCGTCATGCGGGTAATCGGCGCCAGCGAGAAGATCGCCAGCGTCACCGCCGGCAGGATCAGCTGAGCGAAGGCCGCCCGGAAGGTCTCGCCATCGCGCGCCAGCAGGGAATCGACGAGATAAAGCCCGGTGATCCGCGCCGGTTCGGAAGCGAAGACATCGAGCCGCCCCAGCGGGGCCGGTGACCAGCCGAGGATGAAATAGAAGACATAGACCAGCAGCAGCCCGGTGAAGAACACCGGCAGCGAGACGCCTGCGGTCGCCACAATCCGGCACAGATGGTCGATCCAGGAGCCCTGCCTGACAGCTGCGAGCACGCCGAGCGGCAGCGCCACCGCCATGGCGAGCAGCAGCCCCGCCAGCGTCAGCTCGGCCGAGGCCGGCAGCCGCGCGGCGAGATCGGCCGTCACCGGCTGGCCGGTGGTCAGCGACATGCCGAGATCGCCCTTCACCAGCGCGGTGACGTAAGCGACGAACTGCACCGGCAGGGGCTGGTCCAGCCCGAGCTTGCTGCGGATCTCGATGATCGCCTCGGGCGAGGCGGCGGGACCGGCGAAATACGCTGCCGTGTCGCCCGGCAGCACCCGCGTCAGCAGGAAGGTGACGATGATGACGCCGATCACCGAGGGGATCGTCGTCATCAACCGCTGGCCGATCATCCGAAGCATGGCTGCCTCCCTATCGTGTAAGCCGGAGTTGCACCGTCATTCTCGGGCGAAGCGAAGCGCAGACCCGAGAATCTCTTGCAGGAGGTGCTCGAGTCGTCGCCCGAGCATGACGGTCCTCGGATCACACGCCCTTCGTCAGATAGCGGAAATCCGGCTCGCGGCAGGGCTGGAACTGGTAGCCCCCGATCGACTTCTGCAGCGCCACGTCATGCGTCGGCTGGTTGATCGGCACCATCGGCACCTCGGCGTTGATCAGCTTGATGAAGTCGATGACGTTGGCGTCGTAGGAGGCCTTGTCAGGCGCGAAGCGGGCAGCGTCGACGAGCTTGTCCAGCGCCGGGTTCTGGTAGGCAGCGATGTTGAAGATCGAATTATTGCCGTGCATCGTCCAGAACAGGTAGTAATCGGGATAGTCGAGCCAGCCGGCGAAACGGTTGAGCACCATCGGATTGGTCTTCTTGGCGATCTCGGTGCGGAAATTGGCGCCCGGCACCTTGTTGATCTCGACCGTGATGCCGATCTGAGCCAGAGCCTCCTTCATCAGAACCGCGATCGGCTCGGCCACCGTCGCGTTGCCGGCGTCGAAATACAAAGTCGTCGAGAACGGACCGCCCGCCGCATCGACCAGCGCCTTCGCCTTGGCGACGTCGGTGGTGTAGGGGAAGGGCTGCGGCCAGGCGACCTTCGGAGCCGTGCCGCCGGCCATCGAGACGCCGCGCCCGAACAGCGCCGCCTGCATGATCTTGTCGTAAGGCATTACCCAGGCGACGGCCTGGCGCAGGCGGACGTCCTTGAACGGGCCGACCTGCGTGTTGAGATAGCAGCCCCAGACGCCGTTGGGGATCGGCACGCCGACGACATTGATCTTGCCGGCGTCGAGCAGGTCCTTGAAGTCCTTCGGCGGCAGCCCGTAGGAGACATCGGCATCTCCACGCTCGATCAGCGCCCGGCGCGTCGAGGGCGAGGCGATGTCGCGGGCGATGATGCGGCGCAGTTGCGGCAGCTTTCCGCAGGCCCAGGCGTCATTGCGGACATAGATCGTCTCGACGCCGGGCTTCCAGCTCTCGACCTTGTAGGCGCCGGAGCCGGCGATGTTGTTCTTCAGATAGTCCTTCGCCCAGGGGTCGCCGCCGCTATTGGCGATGGCGAGCTCGGAATCGAACACGAAGGGAATGGTCACGGCGAGGTTCGGCAGCGTCATCTTGTCCTTGCGGACGAAGTCGATGCGGAAGGTCTTGTCGTCAACGGCGACGAACTGCTCGGGCTTCTCCAGCGAGCCGGCATTCATCTGCGTCGTCGCGAAGCCGCCGATCGAGACCGCGCGGTCCATCGACCACTTCACGTCCTTGGCGGTGACCGCTCGGCCGGAATGGAACTTGGCATCACGCAGCTTGAAGGTGGCGCTCATGCCGTCGGAGGCGACCTGATAGCTCTCGGCCAGCTCGCCCTCGAGCTCGCCCATCGCGACCTGATGGCCGCCGCCGCCCGGGATCGGAACCGGCTTGAAGCGCAGCAGCCGGTCATAGCAGTTCAGCGAGACGCCGTTCACCGGCTGCGACGCGCCGATGCCCTGCATGTCCAGGCTGTTGGGCCCGTATTCCTGCACCAGCAGCAGGGTCTCGTTGCGGCTCGGCGCCTGGGCCTGGGCGCTGCCCTTCGCGACGAAGGGAGCGGAGAGGCCTGCGGCAATGGCGGTACGGCGCGTGATCATAGGGTCTGTCCTCGTGTTCGTGGGGCGGTTCAGGAAGCTGGAAGCAGGTCGCGCGCCGACGGTTGCAGCGTGCAGCCCGGATTTGCCGTCACAACGCGAAGCGCCGAAGCGGATGCCTGGAACGCACGCGGCGCGATGGCGGCGAAAGCCGGCTGGCCGAGGATGGTTGAAATGCTGCCAAGCCACATGGGCCGCCCCTCCCGCCCCTTTGGCGTGACGGCCCTTCCCAAGCAGGGAGCGTGCCAACTTTAGGGCATTGTTCTTGAAGGGTTTTTCAGGAGCCGGAACAGGAGCGGGCGGAAAAGATGCACTCAACATGTATGCAAGGCATCAAAACATGCACACAAATTATGCAAGCTCTCACCGGCTCGCTGAGGCGGCGAAAGCTGTTGTTAATATCCATTGAACTGTCGATGAGCGGACCAGAAAGCGGTCAGGTCGCATCGAGCGGCGTCAGGCAGCCGGGGCGACCCTGTCGCCGGTGACGATCTCGCCCACCGACACCACATCGCAGTAGATGCCGAAATGGCGCCCATAGCGCTTCACCACCAGCCGCAGCAATTCGATATCGAGCGGCAGATCCTCCTGCTCGATCATGATGAAGCCGCAGCGGGTGCAGGGCTCGCGACCCCTCAGGACGACGTTTCCGATCGCGATGTCGCGACCGATCCAGCCCTGCTCCGGCATCGGATCGGCGCCATCGGGCCAATCGACGACGACATTGGGCCGGAAGCGGCGCTCATCGATGATGCTGCCGGGAAGATCGCGAGCCAGCGTCCGCATCGCCGCCGTCGTCAGGAGGTGAATCGGCGCGTGCTCGTCGCGCGGCTGAAAGCCCTCACCGCCGATTGGTGCAAACGGCTTGAGCGCGGGCGAAAAACCAAAGGCGTTCTCCAGCGCCGCCAGGGCGGCCGTGTCATCGGGCGCGGCCCAGAGCGCGCCATCGGACGAGATCTCGACGCTGTCTCCCGTCCAGCGAGCTCGCCCGCCGGGCACTTTCGTGAAATGCTTTTCGCGCCCGGGCGAGGCAATCCGCCCGCTGGCGGCATCGCACAGACCCCAGACCCTGTCGCCCGCGATCCCGGTGGCGGCGACCGGCGCGCGATGCAGGCGCTCGCCCCCCATCGAACTGACCGGGTAGCGCCAGAGCGCGGCCACCGATCCCGTGACGTGCGATTCGGTCACGGCCGATGCCTCGCGACACCCTTGATGCTGGCGAGCCAGAGCGCGCGGGTGAAGTGGCTCTGCGCGTATTCTAGCATGTGGCCCCAGCTCGGGTCGAGGCGGCACCGTAGTCGAGAATGCACATTGGCGATACGGGAGACCGGCCACGTCGCAGGGCAGATCGGCAGGCAGGCGGCACGCCAGCGCCATAACGGCCGTGTGCATCAGGATGCCACCGGCCCAGAGTGGCGCCGGTGAACATCATGGTCGCGCATCATCGCTTCAGGGCGTCCAGTACCAGACGCTCATGTTCCAGCTATTTTGCCGGGCGTTGACGTTCGGCTGGTAGCCGATCAGCCCCTCCTTGTAGCCCTCGACCGGAGCGTATTGGTAGATCGGGAGGATGGGTAGCTCCTCGCGCGCGATCTCCTGCAGCTTCCAATAGATCGCCTTGCGCTTTTCCTTGTCGAAGGTGGCCTGCCCCGCCTTCAGCAGTCGATCGACCTCGGCATTCTGCCACTGCATCTGGTTGGCGCCGGCCCCGCTTCTGGCGGGAATCGCATCCGAGGCAAAGCGCGCCGCCGGATCGGGATCGATCACAGTGCGGAAGGCCGTGCCGACGATCAGCAGGTCAAACTGCGAGCGGGTGTAGAACTCACCCCAGATCACCGCGGCCGGCATGTTGTTGATCGTGATCCTGGCGCCGATCCGCTGCCAGTCCTGCACCATCAATTGCTGCGCCTGTTCGCGCAGCGGCGCCCCCGTCGTGGTTGAGACGGCGAAGGCCAGCGGCAAGCCGTCCTTCATCCGCGTGCCCGATCCCGAGCGCTTCCAGCCGGCTTTGTCGAGTATCTTGTTGGCAAGCGCCACATCGTAGACGTGCCTGGGCAGATTGGGATTAAAAGCCCAGCTTTCCTGAGGGGAGAAAGATTCCGCCGGAATGTGCAGGCCGTAATAGATAATCTCGATGATCGCCTGCTTGTTGAGCGAAGCATAGAGCGCCTTGCGGACAGCCTTGTCCCTCAGCACCGGATGCTCGAGATTTGGCATCAGCATTTCGAGCGAGGCGCTGGGAACCTTCCCGACCTTGCGGCCGGGCAGCTTGACGGCCTCGGCGTAAAAATTGGCTGGTATGCCGGTCCCGATGATGAGGTCGACCTCGCCGCTGCGGAACCGGGCGTAGAGCGCGCCCTGATCGGGCACGTATTTCAGGATGGCCCGCTCCAGATAGGGGCCATCTCCGTGATACGCCTCGTTGGCAACGAGCAGAATGTTGTCGCCGGGCGTGCGCGTGCCCCATTTGAACGGGCCGGTGCCGACGGGGTTCTGGTTGAACGGCGCGGTGTTGGGATCGCTCGCCTGCCCGAGGATATGCTTGGGCACGATGAAGGTGTTGGAGAGCAGCGCGAGATAGGGCGCATAGGCCTTCTCCATCCGCCACGAGATCTCCAGCGGTCCGATGACCTTGATGTCGGTGACGAGGGCGTGCCCGACGCGGGTGCGGCTCTTGAAGCCCGGCGTGTCGATCAGTTCGAGGGTGTATTTCACGTCCTCAGCGGTGAAGGCCGTGCCGTCATGCCAGGTCACGCCGTCGCGCAGCTTGACCCTCCAGGCAAGGCCGCCTTCCGAAATGCCGCCATTGGCCTCGCTGGGAACCTCGACCGCGAGATCGGGGATAAGGTTGCCCCTGGGGTCGGCCACCCACATCGTGTTGAAGATCTGCATCCAGACCGTCTCGTCGACCTCTATACCCGGCATCAGCGGATTGAAGGCGGTCGGCTCCTGCGAGAGGCCGACCACGACCTGGCCGGTGGGCCTGGCTGGCGGCGGCGGGACGGCTCTGGTCTGGGCAGGGGCCTCGCCGATTCCCGTCGCGGCAAGAAATCCGCCAGCGCCGAGCGCGAGCAAGTCGCGGCGCTGGATCGCAGGCATCGGCAGGATAAGCTCGGCACGGCCAGTGGTGTTCTTGATCATCGAAAACCCCTCTTCGAGCGAGGCCCTGCTTCTGGGCAGGTGATTGCGTTCGGCCGATGGTCGGGCCTTGTGTCGGAGCGAAGCAGCCCCGACGATATCGAACACCGATCGATTGTGACAGGTGCACAGGCTAAGCAGTTTCGCCCGGCCCTTCGGCATAGGCTTCTGTCGCGATGCGATGATATCAAGTTCAGCCGCCGGCCCCTGCCGCAGGATTCAACCGCCACCGATGTCGCCTCCCGTCAACCGCATCCGCAGCGACGAAACGCTGCCCCATGCCGCCGATGTCGTCGTCATCGGCGGCGGCGTCGCCGGCATCACCGCCGCCTATCACCTCGCCAGAAAGGGCCACTCGGTCGCAGTCGTCGAGAAGGGCTATATCGCAGGCGAACAATCGGGCCGCAATTGGGGTTGGTGCCGCCAGCAGAACCGCGACCTGCGCGAGCTTCCCCTCGCCCAGCGCGCGCTCGAAATGTGGGCGGGCATGAACGCGGAACTCGGCGCCGATACCGGTTTCCGCCGCACCGGCCTCGTCTATGTCACGACCAAGCCGTCTGACCTCGCCGCCTGGTCGGGCTGGATCGACAAGGCCCGCGAAATGCAGATGCACAGCCGCGTGCTGTCCGCCGCCGAGGCGAAGGCAATGGCACCGGGCTCAGCCGAGAACTGGATCGGCGGCGTCCATTCCCCCAGCGACGGCAAGGCCGAACCGGCGCTGGCCGTACCCGCCTTCGCGCAAGCCGCCCAGAAACGCGGCGTCACGATCCATCAGGACTGCGCCGCGCGCGGCCTTGAGACCACCGGAGGACGTGTCTCGGCGGTCGTCACCGAGAAGGGCACGATCAGGACCAGCAGTGTGCTCGTCGCCGGCGGCGTCTGGACCTCGATGTTCTGCCGCCATCACGGCATCGACATGCCGCTGGCCGGGGTGCAATCGACCTCTTTCTTTACCGCGCCGATTGACGGCCCCGCCATCACGGAGGGCGGCCTCTCGACGCCCGATGTCACCTTCCGGCGCCGCCTTGATGGCGGCTATACGATCGGCATCAGCGGCCGCGGCCTGCTGCGGCTGAGCCCGCAGGGGATGATGTATGCCAGGCCGTTCTGGCCCACCTTCAAAAAGCGTCATAAGCTGCTGACGATCCGCGCCGACAAGAGCTTCTTCGCCGGCCCCGAGGCGCTGATGCGCTGGACCAACGACAGTGTCTCGCCCTTCGAGCGCATGCGCACCTTCGACCCGCCGCCTCAGGAGAAGCTGATCGCCTTCGCGCTCAAGCGCATCGCCGAGATTTATCCACAGCTCGCCGACGTGAAAATCGTCCAGAAATATGGCGGGCTCATCGATTTCACGCCCGATTGGGTGCCGGTGATCTCGGCCATCGACACGCTGCCTGGCCTTTATGTCTCGGCCGGCTTCAGCGGCCATGGCTTCGGCGTCGGTCCCGCCGCCGGCAAGCTCGCCGCAGACCTCATCACCGGCGACGCGCCGATCGTCAACCCTCATCCCTACCGCTACAGCCGCCTCGTCGACGGCTCGAATCTAGGCGAACCCGGGCTGATGTGAGCGACGCGGCGGATGGTGCAGCCTTCATCCTGAGGAGCGCCTCTCGAAGGATGGTTACGTCGCGACCGGAGCATCCTGGAGCATCCTTCGAGACACCACTGCGCGAAGCCTCAGGATGAGGTCGAGGGTGGAATCCGCGCGGAGTTCCCATCCCAAACCCTTCCCCCCAGCAAACGTCGCCGCTAAGCCGGAAGCCAGAGTTCACCCGGAGAGACGATCATGCTGCGGACCGTGCAAGGCTGCGCCAAGGACCTCGCGACCGGCGCCACGACAGCGCGCGCCCTGGTCGAAGCTTGCCTGGCGAACATCGCCGATCCCGCCGGCGAGGGCGCCCGCGCCTTCATCTCGGTCTCGGCCGAGGCTGCGCTTACTGCGGCCGACGCCCATGACGCACTGCGCCGCGCCGGCCGCGCGCCCTCGCCCTATGCCGGCATCCCCTTCGCCGTGAAGGATCTTTACGACGTCGCCGGCGAAATCTCGATGGCGGGCTCCCGCGCGCTCGCAGATGCCGCTCCGGCCAAGACCCACGCCCCGACGATCGCGCGCATGCTCGCGGCGGGTTTCATCCCGCTCGGCCGCACCAACATGACCGAATTCGCCTATTCCGGCATCGGTGCAAACCCGCACTACGGCACGCCGCTCAGCCCCTGGGACCGGGCCTCGGCGCGCATCCCCGGCGGCTCCTCCTCCGGCTCGGCGGTGGCGGTTGCAGACGGCATGGCCGTCGTCGCACTTGGCAGCGACACCGGCGGCTCTTGCCGCATCCCCGCCGCGCTCTGCGGCATCGTCGGCTACAAGCCGACCGCCAGCCGCATCCCGCTCGACGGCGTCGTGCCGCTGTCGGGCAGCCTCGATTCGCTCGGACCCATCGGAGCGAGCGTCTCCTGCTGCGCCATTGTCGACGCCATCCTCGCAAGTCAGACCCCTGCCCTGCCGACGCCGCGCCCTCTTGCCGGGATGAGGCTCGCCATTCCCCGCGAGATCATGCGCGACGGCATGGACGCGACCGTCGCCGCCACCTTTGAGCGCGCGGTGGCAGCATTGGCAGCGCAAGGCGCGCGGATCGTCGAGGTCTCGTTCCCGCCGCTCCACGACATCGGCCCCGCTCTGAGCCGCGGCGGCTTCCCGGGGCCGGAATCCTATGACTGGCACCGCGATCTGCTGGCGCGGCAAGGGCATCTCTACGATCCGCGCGTGCGCAGCCGCATCCAAGCCGGCGCGACGATGACGGCGGCCGATTACGTCGCGCTCACCGCAGCACGCCGCCGCATCGTCGCGGCCATGGACGCACTGACCGCGCCTTACGACGCGCTGCTCATGCCGACCTGCCCGATCGTGCCGCCCCGGATCGCCGAACTGGCCGAGGATGCCGAGTACCACCGCCTGAACGGTTTGCTGCTCCGCAACCCCAGCATCGGCAATTTTCTCGACCGCTGCTCGATCAGCCTTCCCTGCAACACGCCGGGCGAGGCTCCGGTGGGCCTGATGCTGATGGGCGAAACCGGCGACGACCATGTGCTCTTCGCCGTCGCGGCCGGCATCGAGGCGGCTTTGGCCATCTGATTGCGGCACCGGATCGGACGACCAGAGCCGGAGCACGCTGCCGCCCGGCTCAGCCAAGCGCTTGGCTGGTCAGCGCATGAAGCCGAACCGGGCCAGGCACTTCGGGCATGTCGCCGCGCACCATGCTGGTTCCCTGATCGACCTGTTTCAGTCCGCAGGTCAGGAGCCAGTCCGACAGCGGCGAGCCCGATTTGACATCGATCCGCACGAATTGTCCGACCAGGCCTTGCACCCAATGCGCCACCAGCACCTCAGCGTCCGCCTGGCCGGCGGCGACGACCGGGCCGATGACCTGCCCATGGCCGAAGCGACGCAGCAGGCTGAAACCCACGACTTCGCCGCCGCGCTCCAGCACCACGCCCCTGCCCTGCTCCAGGACGGCCCGGAGCAGGGCCTCGCGCGGGAGCCCCGTCGCTGCACCGTCGAGCCGGTGCAGCGACGGCAGGTCGTCCTCCCGCACGGCGCGCAAGGTGGCGCCGGCCTCGAGCCTGGGGCTAGGCCCCACCAGAACCTCGCCCTGATGCTGGCTGACGGCTCCGCAGGCGACAAAGCCAACCTTCTCGTAAAGCGATTGGCCGGCGAGCGTCGCGTTGAGCAGAAGCGAGCGCCCCTGCTTCTGCGCCAACACTTCCTGCATCAGGCGACGGCCCAGGCCTTTCCCCTGATGCGCGGGGCCGACGATGATCAGGCCGAGCGTCGCATGGCTCTCGCCATAGGGGAACCACAGCGCCGTCGCCACGAGATCGGCGCCGATATGGCCGACGAGGCCGCGACCAAGCCCGATCGCCATCGCCCAATCCTCGGTGCGGTGCGGCCAGCCGACGACCCGCGACAGCGCCGCGCATGCTTCTGCGTCGCCAGGCCCGACATCGCGCAGGACGGCGGTGTCCCGAAGCTGAAGCGTGCCCATCACCATGCCATCCCGGATCCGACGAAAGCATGGGCCGGAGCCCTGTGAAGCATTGCCAGAGTTAGGGATGTCATGGGCGAGGCGATCCGGCGTGATCGTTGCGGAGCGCACAGCCGTTACACCAACCAAGCCTGAAAGACTGGACTATTTTGGGAGACCGGTCGCGCGGGCTCAGACCGCGCGGCTATAGACCCGCGCCGGCTGGGCGATATGGGCGTCGAAGGCAGACGCCACCTTGCGCACCATGAGCCGCGCCCGCTCCGGCAGCAGCAGGCGCACCCCGTCGAACTGGACGACGCCGTCCTGCGACAGCCGCTCGAGCCTGGCCAGGGACGGCGCCAGCGTCTGCGGATCGGCGCAATGCCGGGCGCAGACCGCGTCGATGTCGACGAAGAGATCGCACATCAGCCGCTCGATCAGATCGGCCCGCAGACGGTCGTCGGCGCTGAGCCGGTAGCCCTTCGCCGTCGGCAGGGCACCTTGCCGGACACGCTCGCCATAGCGGCCGATCACCACCTCGTTCTGGACATAGCCCTGCGGCAGCCGGCCGATCGCCGAGGCACCGAAACCAAGCAGCGCCTCGCAGCCATCGGTGGTGTAGCCCTGGAAATTGCGCCGCAGCCGACCGCTGCCGAGCGCTTGCGCCATCTCGTCATCGGGCCGGGCGAAATGGTCGAGCCCGATGCGGACATAGCCGGCCTCGACCAGACGCTGCGCCATCGCCTGCGCCTGTTCGTGCCGGGCCGCGCCATCGGGCAGGTCGGCGGTCGCAATGCGGTTCTGGTGCTTCTTGAAGCTTGGAACATGGGCATAGCCGAAGATCGAAAACCGCTGTGGCGCCATCTCGAGGCAGCGTTCCACCGTCTCGATGCAGGACTGGGTCGTCTGCAGCGGCAGGCCGTAGATCAGATCGAGATTGACCGCGCCGATGCCGGCCTCGCGCAGCCCGGCCATGACGGCTTGCGTCTGCTCGACGCTCTGGATGCGGTTGATTGCCTGCTGCACCAGCGGATCGAAGCTCTGCACGCCCAGGCTCGCCCGGTTGACGCCTGCCTCGCGCAAGGCCTGAATCATCGGCGCGCTCAGATGGCGCGGGTCGATCTCGACCGCGATCTCGGCCTCGGGGTGGACCGCGAAGCGCCGGCGCAGCAAGGCGACCAGCGCGACGAAATCCTCGGGCGCCAGGATGGTCGGCGTGCCGCCGCCGAAATGGATGTGGCGGATATCGAGCGGCGCGCACAGATGGTCGGCGACGTTCTCGATCTCGCGCCGCAGCAGCGCAAGATAGTCGGCGATCGGCGGATCGCGCAGGGCCACGCTCGTATGGCAGCCGCAATACCAGCACATCGCCCGACAGAACGGGATGTGCAGATAAAGCGAGCCCTTGGTGCCGGGCGCGAGTTCGCCGAGCCAGCGGCCATACTGGCCGCCATCGACCTCCGCCGCGAAATGCGGCGCCGTGGGGTAGCTGGTGTAACGCGGCAGCCTCTCGTCGAGATAGAGGCGCTCATCGAAAGGGGCGCAGTTCTTCGGGTCCACGACCGGTCGTCTCCTCTGCCGGAGACCCGGCGCGATGCCGCACCCTAGGTATCCAGGCCGGACTGTCTTTGAGGCAGAACAAATCGCGGCGGCCGAGATCGAAACGGTCGAGGGCGCCCTTTCGGGCGCCCTCGCTGCGATGTCGTGCGTTCTAGACGGTGTTCAGACGAAGCGGAAATCGTCGGCGCCGAGCGCGGCCAGATTGACGCCCTTGAGGGTGAGCGTGGTGTCGGCATCGAGGCTGAACACGGTGTCGGCCCCGAACTGGCTGGCAGCCTCCATCGCATCGTCGAAATCGGCGAAAAGTCCGATCGAGAACTCCAGCACGTCGGAGCTGGCGCCCGTTGTGCGGAAGTCGGTGATCATGTCCTTGCCGAAGCCTGCCGCGAAGACGAAGACATCATGGCCCGAACCGCCGGTCAGCACGTCGTTGCCGGCGCCGCCCTCGATCCGGTCGTCGCCCGAGCCGCCATCGAGCGTATCAGTGCCTTCGCCGCCCAGAACGATGTCATTGCCCGAACCGGCATCGACGATGTCGTTGCCTTCGCCGCCCTCGATGCGGTCGACACCCGAGCCGCCCTTGAGCAGATCGTTGCCGACGCCGCCGAAGACCATGTCGTCGCCGGAACCACCGTCGATCGAGTCATCGCCTTCGTCGCCCGAGAGCGTGTCGTTGCCGGCCCCGCCCTTGAGCGTGTCGTTGCCAGCCCCGCCGCCGAAGGCATCATCGCCGTTGTTGCCGGTGACGATGTCATTGCCGGCGCCGAAGAGCAGCTTCTCGATGTTCATGAAGCTGTCCGAGCCGATGCCTTCGCCCGAGACCTTGCCCGCCGCGAAATCGACCGTGATCGGGCCGGTCGCCTGCGCCAGGAAGAGCGTGTCATAGCCGGCGCCGCCGTCGATGACGTCATTGCCGAGATCGGCCAGGATCAGATCGTCGCCTTCGCCGGCGAAGATCGTGTCGTCGCCAGCCCCGGCGAAGATGGAGTCGTTGCCCGCGCCGCCATAGATGACGTCATTGCCATCGCTGGTGGTGATGTCGTCATTGCCATCGCCGGCATCGACGGTGACGGCGCCGAGATAGCTGTTCATGGTCAGGCGGTCATTGCCGGAACCCAGCAGGATCGCGCCGGCAACGGTGCTGCCGACATAGAGGTTCACGACATCGTCGCCCTCGCCCATGTCGATCGCGACGCCGTCCGAACCCGCTGCGATCACACCGGAATTGGCCAGCTTGTCGTTCCCGGCGCCCATGGCGAGGCCACCGGAGATCCGGCCCGAGCTCGTGTTGATGACCTCGTCATTGCCTTCGCCGGCATCGACCGTGGTCGTCTCGCCCTCCTCGCCCGAGACGACGATGATATCGTCGCCCGCTCCGGCATCGACCACATCGCCTGCATCGGCGCTGATCGAGTCGTTGCCCGCGCCGCCGATCAGTTCGTCGGCACCGGCACCGCCGAGCAGGATGTCGTCGCCCTCGCCGCCGTCGAGCGTGTCGTCGCCCGCGCCGCCTTCGAGGCGGTCGTCGCCTTCGCCACCTTCGAGCGTGTCATCGCCTTCGCCGCCGACGAGCCTGTCATTGCCCGCTTCGCCAAGCAGCGTATCGTCGCCCTCGCCGCCGTCGATGACGTCGTCGCCGGCACCGCCGGAGACTTCATCGTCACCTTCGAGCGCGGCGATCACGTCGTCGCCCGCCGTGCCGACAAGCACGTCATCGCCCGGCGTGCTGGGGTTCGAAACGACCGGAGGCAGGACGCTGTCTTCCGACAGATCATAGACGAGGACGTTGTCGAAGGAGACACCCGCGCTGTCCCAGGAGAACAGACCGATCGTTCCCTTGGTCTGGGCCCGGTCCTCGATGGCATAGGCAAACAGCGCCAACCCATCGACATAGGCCTGGATCTTGCCGTCCTTCACCTCGACCCGCAGGTTCACGGCCTGACCGGGCGTGTACTTGGCGGGGTACTGGTTCAGGTAGCGCTCGACCCCATCCTTGACCTGGATGAGCTGGAACAGGCTGCCGGCCCCGTTTCTGGGGTTGCGGTCATAGTCGCCATTCGCGTCGAGCTCGAGCTTATAATAGTTGTTCGCGTCCTGGTAGTAGAACAGCAATCCCAGCGCGCCGTTGTCGGGCGAGGTGATCGTCGCTTCGACCGCATAGTCGCTCCAGTCCTTGGCCTCGGCCTCGTTGTAGAGCGCATAGGTACCCTTGCGCAGCACGTTGACGCCATCGCCGAGCGGGCTCCAGCCGGTCTGCCAGGGATCGCTGTTCGAAGCGCCGTTCCAGGTCAGCTGCCGGCTGGTCAGGCCCGACAGCTGAACCAGCGCGCCGTCGCGCAGCTCCCATTGCGAGGATTTGCCGTCGATGCCGACACCACCCGATTCGCCCTCGTCGACGATCGTCCAGGCCGCGAAATCACCGCCGCCGAAGCCCTCCGACAGCAGCATCCGCGCCTTGGACACCGGATCGATCGTGACGATGTCGGTCGCGGTCTTGCCCCCGGCATCAGTGACGGTCAGCGTCAGCACCTGCTTGACGGCATCGAGCGTGGCGCTCGCCTGCGCGCCCTGCGCCACGACATTGCCGTCGGCATCGGTCCAGACATAGCTGACGATGTCGGACAGGCCATAGCTGGCGGCGGCATCGAGATCGACCGTGACCTTGCCGTTGCCGTCGCTGTCAACGGGACGCAGATCGTCGCCGGCATGGGCCGCCAGCGTGACCTTGTTGACGGTCACGTTGTCGAACTGCGAGCTGCGCTGTGCGTCCGAATAGAAGCCGACCGAACCGCCCGCGAGCGGCGCGGCATCGACGACTTCGCCAAACAGGCTCTTGCCGTCGAGGAAGGCGCTGATCACGCCATCGACGACCACAACCTTGAGCTGAAAGTCGCGGCTCCAGGGCGTACCCCCGAACTCGCGGGCGAGCACCGTCTCGACACCGGCCTGGACCTTGATCAGCGACTGTGTGTTGGTTTCGCCGGAGAGCACGACCTTATAATGGTTGGCCGCGTCCTTGTAGTAGAACACGGCGCCGAGGCCGTCATTGTCAGTCGATTTCAGCGTCGTCTCGAATTCATAGTCCGACCAGGTCGAAGCCGTCGCACCCTTCCAGACCAGCAGCTTGGAGCCTGCGTCGGATTGCTCGAAGACGCGGCCTTCAAGCGCATCCTGGCCCTCTTCCACAGTGGTGCGGGCATTCGCGCTGCCCTTGACAATGAAGGTGCCGGTCCCCGTGTCGAAGGAGGCCAGCTGGGCGGTGCCGGTGCTGAACTCGTCGCTCCAGCTCGGCGTGCTGAAATCGATCTGCACGGAGTTGGCGCTCGGCTTGGTCTCCATGATCCCGCCCGGCTGAACGGCGCCGAGGGCCGCGACCTCGGCATCGCTCAGCACCTTGTCCGTGAACAGGAAGCTCGAGGCATAGCCCGGCCAGGTCTCGCCGCTCTCGTCGGCGAAGAGCAGGAAGCCCTTGCTCATGTCGATCTGGTAGCGCGCGTAATTGCCGCCGGACTGGACGGTATCGCCGACCTTCACCCCGTCGATGTATTTGGTGATCAGCACATTGTCGCCGCGATCGGTGATCGTGAAGGCGATGCGGTGCCAGGCGCCGTAATTCACGGTGCCCTCATAGTCGCTGTTGATGCCGATGCCGCCGCGGCTGCCATTGACGTTGCGCAGCGCGATGTCCTGGTCGCTGGCGTTGGTCAGGTCGGTCTGCAGGAAGGAGAAATAGCTCGTGACGCCGGGCGTGATCAGCAGATCATAGACCAGCGAATAGGATTTCGCGACCGTGCCCGACGCGAGATTGCCGAGCTTCACCAGAACGCCGCCATCGGCCTGGCTCAGCTTCGGCAGGTAGGTGACGGTGTCGCTGCCGGTCTGGCCGGGCAATGGCGCGATGCCATGGGCCGCGGTCGTGGCAGTGGTGAATTGCGGCCCGAGCGTGCCCCAGCCGGCGGCATTGCCGTCGTTGAAGCTGTCGGTGAGCAGGGTACCGGCGTTCGAGACGACGATGCGGACGTCGTCGGTCGAGACCTTGCCGGCGCTGTCGGTCACGGTCAGCGTGAACTGGTGCTGGCCGGCGGCGAGTTCGAGGGTCGGCGTCGCGCTGGTGGCGACAACGGTTCCGTCGCGGTCGGTCCAGGCATAGGTCAGGCCCTGGTCGTTGCCGGGATTGAGCGTCCAGTCCCCGTCCAGCGTGACGGAGGCCTTGTCCTGCCCCGCCTCGGCACTGACGAACTGGTCGTTGCCGGCCTTGGCGATCGCCGGGACGTCGGGCGTGCCCATATCGACGTCTGAGAACGTCTCTTCATGGCCGCGATAGGGGCCGGTCAGGCCGTCGCGATCGAGTTCGCCATCGCCGCGCACGGAGTCGAGATGGTCGTCGAGCTGGGTGAAATAGGTCGAGGTGTAGACCGCATTGTTCTCGGGATCGATCGTCAGCAGGCGGATCGCGCCATTGCCGCCATTGCTGCCGGAGCCGGCGCCCGCGCCGCTGGTGATCTCGGAGGAGACGCCATTCTGGTAGTTCACCATCATCTGATGGACCGGATTGCCGAACTGGTCGTAGCTGACCAGGGTTTCCGCACCGTCGCCGAAGATGTGGCCGGAGAAGGTGAAGGTGATGTTGGAATACTTCTGCACCAGCTCGCGATACATGGTCTCGCCGTCATTGGCGCCCTGCACGTTGTTGCCGATGCCGTAATCATAGCCGGTGCCCTCGTCATAGAGCGGCGCGCCGGTGGCGTCGTGACGGCCGCCCCAGTTCATGTAGGAGTGGTTGGCCAGGATGACGCGGTGGTCGAGATGATCCTCGATGACCTCGGCTGCCCAGCGCAGCACGTCGTCGCGCGCGCCGAATTCGAGGCTGAGAACCATCCATTTGGTGCCGTCGGGCGCCGTGAAGGTGTGGTAATTGTTGGCGCTGCGCGTCGGCTCCTGGTCATAGACGCCCCCAAAAGTGCCGGGGTTGGTGGCAGCCTGCTTCTCGGGCGAGAAGCGGATGTCGAGCGGGTTGGTCGAAAAATTCGCCGCGTTGCCGGTGTTCTGGTCATGGTTGCCGGGCAGCAGCGAATACGGGATCTTGCCGTCGAGCACGCGCAGGGCCGGCTCGGCATAGACCCAGTGGGTGGCGTCGTTGTTGTTGGTGGTGATGTCGCCGACATGGATGACGAACTGGAGATTGAGGCTCTCCTTGTTGTCGACCAGCCAGTTTGTCATGTTGTTGAAGATTTGGGCCCGCGCGGCGTTGGTATAGTCCTGCGTGTCGGGCAGCACGGCGATGGTATAGGCGTTCTCGCCGGCGACGCGGACGCGGACATTGTCCGTCACGCTCTGGCCATCGGCATCGGTGGCGGTGATCTTCAGATCGGTATGACCAAGCGTGTCGGCGTAGTCGATGACGAGCTTGCCATCCGCGATCGCCACGCTCGCGACGCTGGGATCGCTGTTTTGAACCGAATAGGTCAGCCCCGTGCCGGCGAACACCGTGCTCAGATCGATGACGCGGTCCTGGGAACCGCGCGTCGCGATGTAGTCGAGAATGGAATTGCTGATCGTCGCCATGAGATACGCCCTCGTTGTGGACCGATGCGCCGCACTGCCGGAAAGGCAGCGGGCCGCGTCGAAACTCGCAGGGCAGCGGTAGGCATCGCTTGTGACGGATCGTTAAAAAACGCCACCGGGACTATATCGAATTTGACGATACCCTATATCGCTTTATCAACGACACAGCGCCGCCAAAACGACACGCAACTGTCACGATAATAGCACGTCACAAATCCGAAACGACTTTCATATACTTGTGATATGTCTTTGCATGCCCGAGAACAACTCGCCTTTTGCGTGTGCTCGTCGGGTTTCGAAGCGGTCTTATGCCCCAGTTCTTGGCGGGGCGGGAGTGGACTGTTCATGGCGTCTGTCGCGCAGTTGAGAGCGTTCCACTTCGTCGCCACGGCAGGCGGATACTCACAGGCGGCACGGGAGATGGCGGTCAGCCAATCGGCGCTGTCGGGCCAGGTGCGCCAGCTCGAAGCCATTTCCGGCGTCGTCCTCTTCGAACGCGGCCCGCGCGGCGTGACCCTCACCGCCGATGGCGAGGCGCTCTTCCAGGTAACCTCTCGGGTGTTTTCGGCCTTGTCCGAAGCAGCCCAGATGCTCAAAAGCCCGGCCGCCGAGGGCGGGCGCCTGCGGCTGGCCTCGGATGGCACAGTCCATTCATTGCCGATTCTCGACGAATTGCGCCGGCGCCGACCCAAACTGGTATTCTCGATCCAGCTGCACAACTCGGACCAGGTGATCGAGCAGATCGTCCAGTACCGTGCCGATGTCGGCATCACAGCCCAGCTTCCGAAGGATAACCGCTTTCACGTCCAGCCGCTGACGACGATGGCGGTCGGCGTGTTCATGCCGGCCGATCACCCCTCGCTGTAGAGCTTGCCGGTCGTCGGGTGCCTCGCCGTTGCAAACCAGTCCTGGACGACAACCTCGAATTCTTCGGTCGTATATCCGGCGTGGGTCGCCATCACCATCTCAAGAATGGCGTGCTCGCCTCCTGCCAGCGCAGTCTTGAGGTCGCCTCTCAGAACAGAGGCAAAGGGCTCCTTCTCCTGCCATTCCGGGCGCTGCGGCGCGATCGCCTTGATGCGGTCAACCGCGAACAGAAACTGGAAGTAGAAGGGCTGCTCGCCCCAAAGCGTGCCGTCATTGTCGAAGGTGGCAATGCGCTGGGCGGGCGGGACGAAATCCGCCGTGCCGGGTTTGGAGATCTTCCGCACGAACGCCCGGATCGCCTGTTTCGATTGTCCGTCGTTCCATGATGGCAGAGGATCATTGCCTTGCGCAGCAACCGGCTGTGCCGTCAGCATGAAAATCCAGGCCAGGACCGTGGCGACTGCCTTGAATCTCATGAACCTCGCCTTTGAAGCTAGAGGCATTTTCAGGACCGTGTCGGTAGCTGGCCGTCTCCTCTGAGGAGACGGCCTTTCCCGATTTTCGCTCAGCGTGACATCACCGATCTGATCTGTGCCTCGACCTTGCTGAGATTGAAGGAGCCAGCAGACTGACTGGGTGGAAATTCCTGCATGCTCAGGAGGAAGTTGGCAGCAAGACCCTGGATTGGCGCGATCACGAAAATGCGGTCGATCACCCAGTCCCAGTACGTATTGGAGTTATGCTGTGCTTTTTCGAACGGGTCACGCCGCAGGTTGAAGATCAGAGGGAAGCGTAATTCGACCCAAGGCTCCTGCCACACGCCAAGCTGTGAGCCACGGTTCTCCAGGAAGACAATCTTCCAATCTTCATAACGCGCGGCAACGATGTTGCCATCGTCATTCATGTACCAGAACTCCTTGCGCGGCGATTCAGGCATCTTGCCGCTGAGGTAATCGAGCATGTTGTAGCCGTCGATGTGGTTCTTGTAGGGGCGGCCGTTGAGCGTGACGCCCTTCAACAACTTCTCCTTCACATCAGGAGCGCCAGCGGCGGCCGCGAAAGTCGGCAGCCAGTCCTCATGGGCGACCAGGCCATTGAGCGTGGTGCCGGCAGGGAACACACCTGGCCAGCGCACGAAAGCGGGCACGCGGTAGGCGCCTTCCCAGTTCGAGTTTTTCTCGCCGCGGAACGGGGTCGTGCCAGCATCCGGCCAGGTGTTGTAATGCGGGCCGTTATCCGTCGAGTATTGCACAATCGTGTTGTTGGCGATGCCGAGATCATCAAGCAACTTCAGCAACTGCCCGACATGCAGGTCGTGCTCGACCATGCCGTCGCCATACTCGTCCTGCCCCGACTTGCCGATATTCTCGGCTTTGACATGGGTGCGGAAATGCATCCTTGTGCCGTTCCACCAGCAGAAGAAGGGTTTGTTTTCCCTGACTTGACGGGTGATGAACTCCTTGGCGGCCTCGACGGTCTCATCGTCGATGGTTTCCATCCGCTTCTTGGTCAGCGGACCGGTGTTCTCGATCGTCTGCCCGCCCTTGCCGTCGGCCTTGGTGCGCAGGACGCCGCGCGGCCCGAACTTCTTCAGGAATTCAGGATTTTTCGGGAAATCCCGGTTTTCCGGCTCCTCCTCGGCATTGAGGTGATAGAGATTGCCCAGGAATTCGTCGAAGCCGTGCATGGTCGGCAGGTGTTCGTCGCGGTCGCCCTGGTGGTTCTTGCCGAACTGTCCGGTGGCGTAGCCCTGGCTTTTAAGAACCGTGGCCATGGTCACATCTGTCTTCTGCCAGCCCTCGGCGGCTCCTGGCAGGCCAACCTTGGTCATGCCGGTGCGCACCGGGACAGTGCCGTTGATGAAGGCGGCGCGGCCAGCGGTGCAGCTCTGCTGGCCATAGTAATCGGTGAAGGCGACGCCCTCGCGGGCGATCCGGTCGATATTGGGAGTCTTGTAGCCCATCATGCCGCGGTTGTTGTGGCTGATGTTCCAGGTGCCGATATCATCGCCCCAGATCACAAGGATGTTGGGCTGCCGGCCGGACGCGGGCGCGGCGGGCGCGGTCTGGGCCTGCGCAACCGCGACAGGCGCGCCCGCTCCCAATGCAGCGGCTGTGGCGAGCGTCGTGCCGCCGAGCAGGAGGTTGCGGCGGTTCAGGCTGGCTGGCGCCAAGGCTTCAGATTCTGCATTGATCGCGTCGGCGGAAACAGCCTTGTTTTTGGACTGCATCGTGTTCGGCATCTTGGCCTCCCCCTCTTCAAGTTTTGGGCGCTTTTCCAGGGCATCAACGCCTCATGCTTACCAAACGTAATCCCGAAAGATGACAAGCCACAAACATAATTTTCAGTGCTGAGCTGCTATCGCACCCGCCTCGAGAACGCGTAAAAGACTGCCCTTCCGACATCTGACTTTGGGGAATTCGAGATGTCGAAAATCGGAAGGCCGGTGGCTGTCGCGCGTGTTATCGACGGCAGGCCGGACTGTGACTGGACTTCGCGTCAAAGGCGGATCGCAAACGCATTTGATTGCTGCCCAAAGGTAAGCGCGATATCATCAGCGCTTGATACCACGAGCCATCAACTGCGGTTGTGTGGGAGACAGGCTTGAGCAAACGTGGAAGCGAAGCCGAGGAAACCGGCCGTCCTTCGCTGTTTCCGGGGATGGCATTGATCCCCGGCGGGACATTCGTGATGGGATCGGACCATCACTATCCCGAAGAAAGACCGGCGCATCGTGTTTCCGTCGACGCGTTCTGGATGGACAAGACCCCCGTCACCAATCGGCAATTTGCCGCATTTGTTCAGGCCACGGGGCATGTCACCTACGCCGAAATCGCGCCGCGGGCGGAGGATTATCCAGGCGCATTGCCGCACATGCTGAAGGCGGGTTCTCTGGTATTTACCCCGCCTTCCCGACCAGTTGATCACGGCGATTACTATGTCTGGTGGAATTTTGCGTTCGGTGCAAACTGGCGCCGGCCACTGGGTCGTAACAGCACGAACCGTGGCCTGGATGATCACCCCGTGGTCCATGTGGCCTATTCGGATGCGGAGGCCTATGCGAACTGGGCTGGCAAGATGCTGCCAACGGAAGCGGAGTGGGAATTCGCCGCCCGGGCCGGCTTGGAGGATCGGGAATTTGCGTGGGGCGACGAACTCAACCCTGACGGCCGGCACATGGCGAATACCTGGCAGGGAGAATTCCCGAACCAGAACCTGAAGCTGGACGGTTATGACCGCACGTCGCCGGTCACAGCCTTTCCACCCAACGCCTACGGCTTGTACGACATGATCGGGAACATCTGGGAGTGGACAACGGACTGGTATGCGCCACGGCACGAGGCTGAGAAAGGCAAGGCGTGCTGCATCCCTCGTAATCCCCGTGGCCCGCGCGCTGAGGGAAGTCATGATCCGGCGCAGCCGCGCAATCCTATCCCGCGCAAGGTCTTGAAAGGCGGCTCACATCTGTGCGCTCCGAATTATTGCCGGCGCTACCGCCCCGCCGCCCGCCACCCAGAGCCGATCGACACATCGACCAACCACGTTGGATTCCGATGCATTGTCCGAGTTGTCTGACAGAAGCAGCCTGCGGAGGCCGATGCGGCCAGGATTTATGCTTCAGTTCAGGACCAACCGACGAACTGGACCGCGATAAGGCGCGCCCGCACAGCTATCAAGTCTCAATCTCTGCGGCCCCGAAGGCGCAATGGCAGGTCATCGCCGAGCCCACGGAAATGGTGGGCCGGGCCGGACTCGAACCGGCACCGGCGCTGTTATGAGCAGCGAGCTCTAACCATTGAGCTACCGGCCCGCTTCCCGCGTAGCATCGTCGCCGCCAATCCGGCAAGCCATCCATGAAAAGGCCCCGCCATCGGCTGACGGCGGGGCCATGGATATTTAGGCCGGGGTGAACCAGCAATGAAGCCGTCAGGCTGCCACGACCATGCCATGTCGCTCGTCGGAGCCCGGTGCCTGATCGAAGCCGTCGGCTTGGCCCGACCCGTGCGCCGTGTCCGAGCCGTGACCCTCGCGGAAGCGGAAGCGGGCGATATGCTCGCTGAGCGCGCGGGTCTGTTCGTCGGTCAGCGCCAGGGCGGCGTTGGTCTCCTCGACCAGCGCCGCGTTCTGGTGGGCCATGGTGCCGATGCCGTCGATCTCGGTATTGATCGCCGAGACGTCGCTGGCCTGGTTCTTCGCCGTCAGCGAGATGCCGTTCATCAGCCCGGTCAGGTCGTTGACCGACGAGACGATGGCCTCGAACATCGCAGCCGTCTCCTCGACCAGCCCGACACCGACCTTGACGTCGCCATGGGCCGCCTCGACCAGCTTCTTGACGTCGTTGGAGGCATCGGCCGAGCGCTTGGCCAGGCTGCGCACCTCGGTCGCGACGACCGCGAAGCCGCGGCCGCTATCACCGGCGCGCGCCGCCTCGACGGCCGCGTTCAGCGCCAGGAGGTTGGTCTGGAAAGCGATCTCGTCGATCATCGCGATGACCTCGGAGATCTTGTTCGAGGAGGTGCGGATGCGCTGCATCGCTTCGAGCGCAGACGCGACCACCTTCTCGCCCTGCTGGGCCTGGCTTTCGGCGCCCTCTGCCATGCCGGTTGCCTGGGCGGCTTCCGATGCGGTCTTCTTCACCGTCCCGGCGAAGGCGCCGAGCTGATTGGTCGCCATCGAGACGGCGTTGCTCTCCTCGCTGGTGCGCTGGGCGAGATCGGTGACGCCGTCGAGGATCTCGGACGTGGCGCTGCGCACGGCGGCGACCGTCTCGGAGAGCTTGGCGAGCGTGCTCTCGAATTCGTCGGCCAGCGCGTTTGTGCCGTTCTTGAGTTCGGCGAAGGCACCCTGATAGAGCCCCTCGATGCGGGTGGAGAGATGGCCGGCAGAAAGCTCGGCCAGCACGTCGCAGGTCTCCGACAAGCCGCCCTGGACGGTCTCCAGCAACTCGTTGACGGAAGCCGCGAGCGCGTTCAGTTCGGCGTCGGCGAAATTCGCCTGGACGCGGCGGCTGAAGTCGCCTGCGGCGGCTGCAGCGACCACCTCGCCGAAGGCGGCGCCGAGTTCAGCCATCATTTCGCGGCGCTGCCGCAGGGACTGCGCATCATCCTCGATCTTGGCGGCCTCGGCCGCGCGCAGCGCCACCGCATTGTCGCGGAACAGCAGGACGCTCTTCGAGATATCGGATATCTCGTCGTTGCCCTTGGTGTCGACCACGGTTTCGAGCGCGCCATCGGCGATCGCCTTGGTGGCAGCCCAGAGCCGGTTCAGCCGCCCGATGATCATCGGCCGGACGTAAAACAGCGAGAGCGAGAGCGCGATCAGGAGCGAACCGACGCCGATGGCACCCAGCCACATCTTGCTCTGCTCGATCAGCGTCGCCGTGGAGCCGCTGGCGGCCACGGCTTCCCCGCGCGCACCCTCGACGAGCGCCTCGACCTGGCCTCGCAGGGTGGCGGCGGCCCGATCGACATCCTTCAGCGCGGTTGCGATCTGCGCGAGCGTGGCGAGATCGCGCTGTCGCGTTTCGACGATGCCGCTGCGGCCCTCGCCGACGGCCAGGACGGCTTCGACGACCTGGTTGCGGAACGGATTGGCGGCGATGCTCTCCACCGCCTTCAGCTCCATGCGGATACGCATGGCACTCGCGTTGAAGCGTGCCTGCGCGATATCCAGGCGCGGCTTGTCCGGCATCTGCGCGGTTTCGCGCAGCATGCCGATGGCTTCGTTGACCTGCGCCTCGAGCTTGCGCGCGAAGTCGAAGACCGGGAAGTCCCGGTCGTTCAGGCTCTTCATCGCGGCATCGAGCGATTCGCCGGAAAGGCCCTTGATGCTCTCGATGCCCATCGTGACGTTGAAGCGCGCCTCGTCCGCCTCGGAGCCGACCACGCCGCTGAAGGCCTGGCCGGCCTTGGTGAGGTTGTCCAGGGACGCATTCAAGGCGGCGGTATTGCGCATCCGCGCGCCGGTGAGATCGTTGATCTCGTTGATCGTACGCGACAGCTCATCGACGGCCGTCTGGGTCGGCTTCATGTCCGAACCGCGTAGCGCCGCGATCTTGCGGATGAGGTCGAACTGGCGCGCCTCGATCCGGTCAAGCTCATTGGTCAACCCTGCGCGCTGCTGGACGTTGGCAACATCCATGAAGCGTGGCGCCAGAGCCGTCGACTGGGTGGCGGCCTGCGAGAGTTCCAGCGCCAGCTCGACCATCGGCATCTTCTGACCGGCGAGATCCTCGACGGTTGAGCCGACCCGCTCGTAGGACAGCCAGGCGACAGCGGAAGCCACCAATGTGAGCGCCGTCATCACGCCCACAGCCGCATAGATCCGCGCGGCGATTCCGATACGGGTCGGTTTGCGCAGGGTGGCGGGCTTGCTGGCCTTCGTCATCGATCGCTCTCCGAAACGCTGCGACACGATGGACGACGAAGCCGGTGCGAGGACCGCAGCCGGCTTTGAATGCCGGCTTGAGCGGACAAGACACACCATCGCCACCGCGACCTGCGGCAACCGACGAGCCCCCCCGAACCGCCCCGTGCCGCAACTGTCGTTGGGCGGGACATTGTTCGCAGGGACAATTGCCCGGCCGCGCTTAAAGAACGTTTAAACGTGGATTCTTTTGAATCAGTCGCCGAAAGGCCGGATTCACGTTCCGTAAGGGAATGTGGCGACTACGGCGGCTTTCAACCTTCGGGCAGCTGCGGGACCGGGCGCGGACGCCCGGCTTCGTCGATCGCGACGAAGGTGAAGGTCGCATCCGTCACCTTTTCATGGATCATGGTTTGAAAGCGCCGCGCCCAGGCCTCGACATGGATCTTCATCGAGGTGCGGCCCACCGACTCGACCTCGGTGTAGACGCTGAGCACATCGCCGACCTTGACCGGCCGGATGAAGGTCATCGCATCGACCGCGATCGTGACGACGCGCCCCTGTGCCCGGTCGACGCCGGCGATGCCGCCGGCGGCGTCCATGCGCGACATCACCCAGCCGCCGAAGATATCGCCATTGGCATTGGTGTCGGCCGGCATCGCATTGATACGCACCGTCAGATTGCCGCGCGGGGCTTCGTCCCGCACCAGACCGGGCTCGCTCATGCCGACCTCTTTCCTGCCATCCCGCTGCAAAGCCGGCGCTCAGGCCGCCCCCAACTCCTTGCGCACCAGCGCCGCGCCGGCCGCCAGCGCCGCGAGCTTGCCATAGGCGACCTCCGACGTCATCGGCGCCAGCCCGCAATTGGTGCAGGGGAAGAGCTTCTCGGGCGCCACGAAGGCGAGCACGGCGCGGATCGTGGCAGCGACCTCCTCGGGGCTCTCGATCGCGTTGGAGGCGACGTCGATGGCGCCTGCCAGCACGTCCTTGCCGTCGAGCAGCTTGATCAGATCGAGCGGCACCTTGGAGTTGCGGCATTCCAGCGAAACCTGGTCGATCGAGCTTTTCGCGATCGCCGGGAAGGTCTGCTCGTAATGGCGCCACTCTTCGCCGAGCGTCGCCTTCCAGTCGATATTGGCCTTGATGCCGTAGCCGTAGCAGATGTGGACGGCGGTGGTCGCGGTCAGCCCCTGCGCGGCGCGCTCGAGGCAGGCGATGCCCCAGTCCGGCACCTCCTTCATATAGACGTTGAAGGCGGGCTCATCGAACTGGATGACGTCGACGCCCAGCGCCTGAAGCTCATGGGCTTCCTCGTTCAGCACGGCGGCGAACGCCATGGCGAGGTCCTCGCGGCGGCCGTAATGCTCGTCCGCGATCGTGTCGACGATCGTCATGGGGCCAGGCAGCGTGAATTTCAGCTTGCGGGTGGTGTGGGCGCGGGCGGCCTGCGCCTCCATGCTGTGGACGGGCCCCTTGCGACGGATCGCGCCGGTCACGGTCGGCACCTCGGCCTCGTAGCGGTTGTTGCGGATGCCCATGATCGTCTTCTTGTCGAAGTCGATGCCGTCGAGATTGGCCAGGAAGCCATGGACGAAATGCACCCGCGCCTGCTCGCCATCGCCGACGATGTCGATCCCGGCATCCTCCTGCAGCTTCACCGCGAGAATCGTCGCATCGCGGCGGCCCTCCTGCAGCGCCACGCCCTCCAGCTTCCACGGCGCCCAGAGGCGTTCGGATTCGGCAAGCCAGGTCGGCTTGGGCAGGCTGCCGGCGATCGTGGTGAAAAGCATGGAGGTGTCCTCTGGGGGCTTTTGGTTGCGCCGACTTCTGACGCGCCGCAAGCTCGCGTCAAGTCGGCCGATCGAACCAGCGACGTCTTCACCAGGGCGTTCGAGGGCTTTTGGGGGCCCATCGACCGGCACCATCGGCAGATGCGACGGATGGGCGCGGGTGCTCAGGCAGCAACCACAGGCGCCAGTTCCGCATAAGCCTCGGCCTTTGCGACCTGTTCGCGCGTCAGATCATAGCTGTTCTGGAGGTTGAGCCAGAAGCCAGCCGAGGCGCCGAGCACTCGCTCCAGCCTGATCGCGGTATCGGCCGTCATGCCGGTCTCCGCCCTCAGGAGCTTGGTGACCCGCGTCGGCGGGACCTTCATGGCACGCGCGAGGGCTCGGGCCGAGATGCCCATCGGCACGAGGAACTCGTGCTGCAGCATTTCGCCGGGATGGGTCGTGATGCGCGTCATATTGCGCTCTCCCTCAGTGATAGTCAGTGATCTCGATCGCGTGAGTTTGGGTGCCGTCCCATTTGAAACAGATCCGGTATTGATCGTTGATCCGGATACTCCACTGTCCTGCGCGATCACCCTTCAATGCCTCGAGACGGTTGCCTGGCGGGACACGAAGGTCGTCCAGACGCGTAATGTTCATGACGCGGTCGAGCTTTCGCAGCGCAATCGCCTCGAATCCGCGCCAGCGAGGATGGCAATTGCCGTCCTCGTAAAGTGCTAGCGTGTGCTTGTCGGCAATCCGCTTCATGCAGACTGTTTCATAGCATGAAACATTAGCAAAACGCTACCGCGGGTAGCCGGAAGACGTCAGTGCGATGATGCGATGCCCGCGCCGTCGGATCGCCCGATAAGGTTAGACAGCCGCCGTCGCCGCTGGCCCCACCGGCCGCCGCCTGGCCCGCATCATCAGCCAACACACGATCGTCAGATTGACCAGGTTCCAGGCCAGCCCGTTGAGGAACGCCGCACGGTAGGAGGCGAAGGCGTCGAAGATCGCGCCCGAGACATAGCCGCCGAAGGCCATGCCCAGGATCGTCGCCGACATCACGATGCCGATGCGCATGCCGGCTTCCCGCGCGGGCAGATACTCCCGGATGATCACGGCATACATCGGCACGATGCCGCCCTGGAACAGGCCGAAGATGCCGGTGACGATGAACAGCGAGGTCAGCCCGTCGAACCAGAGATACAAAAACAGCGCCAGCCCCTGCATCAGCGATCCCAGTGCCAGCGTCGCCGCCCCGCCGATCTTGTCGGCGACGAAGCCCGAGCCGATGCGGCTGATGATGCCTAAGCCGAGCATCAGCGACAGCATCTCGGCGCCGCGCGCCACGCCGTAGCCGAGATCGCCGCAATAGGCGACGATATGGACCTGCGGCATCGCCATCGCCACGCAGCAGCAGAAGCCCGCGACCGCCAGCAGCCATTGCAGCTGGTTGGCCGAGAGGCCGAGATCGCCGCGCGCGCCCTCGCTCGCCGCATCCTGGGCCGCCATGCTCGCCGCCGAAGGGCGGCGCCGGAAGAAGGGCGCAAGCGGCAGCATGATCGCCATGACCGCGAGCCCGATGCCGATATGCGTCGCCCGCCAGCCATGATTGGCCAGCCCCCAGGTGATGATCTGCGGCCAGATCACGCCCGCCAGATAGCTGCCCGAAGCGCCGAAGACGACGGCCAGCCCGCGATGCCGACGGAACCAGTGCGACAGATCGGCGATGAGCGGCGAGAATCCCGCCCCGCCGCCGACACCGATTAAAAAGAGATGCACCAGAGCGAACTGCCACAGGCTCTGCGCCAGCCCCGCCAGCATGTAGCCGGAGCCGAGCAGCAGCGCCCCGCCGACGATCGGCACGATGATGCCGTAGCGATCGGCGATGCGGCCCATCGCGATGTTGCCGAAGCCGAAGCCCAACATCACGCAGGTATAGGGCAGCGCGGCGCCGGCCCTCAGCGTGCCGAACTCTGTCTGCACCGAAGGCAGCACCACGACGACCGACCAGGTGCCGACGCAGGCTGCGGTGCCGACCACGAGCGACACGACCAGCCGCAGCCAGGCATAGGAGGAATCGGGCGCGTAGCGCGGATCGTCAGGGGCCATGTTTCCTCGGTGCGCCGCTGCTTCGAACGGCGTTCTTCGTCACGAGGATTAGGCAGGGCGCAGCGTCACGGCAAGCGCATCCAAAGCAGGGAGGGGCGGCACGGATGCACGCATCGTGCCCTCCCGGACTCGAATCGGGAGCCTCCGCCCGATGGCGAAAGCTCCCGCTGAGGTCAGTCGGTCGCCATCACGCAGCCATGCGCTCGTGGCGGCCCTCGTTGATTTCCTCAATGATCTTGGCGACGAAGGCCGGCAGATCGTCGGGCTTGCGCGAGGTCACCACGCCCTTGTCGGACACGACCTCGCTGTCTTCCCACAACGCGCCGGCATTGATCATGTCCTGCTTCATCGTACCGTAGGAGGTGAGGCGGCGGCCCTTGGCGATGCCCGTATCAATCAGGAGCCAAGGCGCATGGCAGACGGCCGCGACGACCTTGCCCTGCTTGAAGAAGGCCTCGATCAGCGCCAGCGCCTTGGGGTTGCCGCGCAGCGTGTCGGGGTTCATCTGCCCGCCGGGCAGGACGATGGCGTCGTAAGCATCGGCGCTGACTTCGTCGAGCGTCTTGTCGACCTTGACCGCCCGGCCCCAGTCCTTCTGGTCCCAGCCCGTGATCTCTCCGGCCTCGGGCGAGACGATATGAACGGTCGCGCCGGCCTCTTTCAGCTTGGCATGCGGCACATCGAGTTCCGACTGCTCGAAACCGTTGGTGGACAGGATGAGAATGGATTTGCCTGATAGAGCGCTCATGAGCAGTCTCCTCGTTCGGGTTGAAGGTGATGATCCAACAACCCGCGGGAGGGGCGTGCGTTCCTGCGCCAATGGGTCGCCCTGAGGCGAGCCGCCCTTATCCGAACACCGCCTCGCCCTGCTGGTCAACGAGTTGCTGACCCTTGACGAGCGTGAAATCGACCGCCTCCCCCTGACCCGGAAAGCGGTCGGCCCGGACGAAGCGGTGGCTCTTCAGCTCCCCCTCGATCGTCTTCTCGACGACGCCACAGAGCTGCCACTGCCCGCCATCCTGATAGGGCGTCGCATGAATGGTGAAGCCGTTATGCTCGATGCTCTTGAGCGGGCCGGCCGGCTTGTTGTCTGCCGCCTTGCGGCCGCCGAACAGGGATTTCAGGAACGACATCGGGCTTTCCTCCGGCGCGGATGCGAGGGCGGCAGGAGAACTACCCGGCCTCGGTCAGGATGCCAAGCCGCCCCCTCACCCCGCCAGATGCAGCACGACCTCGCGCCGGTGCGGCCGCGCCCGATGCTCGAACAGATAGATCCCCTGCCAGCTGCCCAGCATCAACCGCCCGTCCATCACGGGCACGCTCAGCGACACCGGCGTCAGCGCCGCCTTGAGATGGGCGGGCATGTCGTCAGGCCCCTCGGCGCGATGGACGAGATAGTCCATCGCCGGATCATCCGCTGCAGGAACGAGCCGGCGGAAGAAGGCATCAAGGTCGACACGGACATCCGGATCGGCATTCTCCTGGATCAGCAGCGAGCAGGAGGTGTGGCGCACGAAAACCGTGAGCAGCCCGGCCGCGATCCCCGCCCCAGCGACGAAATCCTCAACGCGGGCGGTGAACTCGTAGAGCCCCGGCCCTTTCGTCTCGATGGCGAGGACGGTCTGGCTGATCACGTCGCCCGCGCCTAGCGCTCGGTGACAGCGAGCTTGGCCCCCAGCGCGACGAAAGCCCCCGCAAACCCTCGCCGCAGCCAGGCCATCACCGCGGGCCGGCTCACCACCTTGTCGCGCATCGCCGCTGCAAACAGCCCGTAGAGCGCGAAGACGATGAAGGTCATCGCCATGAACACGGCAGACAGCTCCAGCATCCGCGCCAGCGGAGCCGCCTCGCCTGCCGCGATGAACTGCGGCAGGAAGGCGACGAAGAAGATCGAGAGCTTGGGGTTGAGCACATTGATGGCGACGCCGTCGCGCAGCACGCGCCAGGCCGAACGCGGATCGGCCTTGGCCTCGACGCTCAGCGCGCCATGCTCCCGCAGCGTCTGCCAGGCCATGAACAGCAGATAAGCGACGCCGGCATATTTCACGATCGCAAAGGCCAGCGCGCTGGCATGCAGCACAGCCGCGAGCCCGACCATGGCAGCCAGAAGATGCGGCACGATCCCGAGCGTGCAGGCGAAAGCGGCGACAACGCTCGCTTGCGATCCGCGCGTGAGTCCGGCCGCGATGGTGTAGAGCGCGCCAGTGCCGGGCGATGCGACGATGATCAGGGAGGTGAGCAGGAATTCAGGGGACATGGCGGCATCCATCCGACACGACGATACCGCATCAGAATGACCGGCCGCCCCATTGTCCAGCCCGAATATCGCCTTCGCTACCCGACGGGATAGCCCAGCAGGTAGCGGTAGGGCGCGAACAGGACGTGAAGGTAAGGGATGTTTCGCGCGCCCATCGTGGCCCCCGCATCGCCCCAATGGGCGAGGCCATAGGCGCAGCCAAGCCAGAGAATGCTGCACCGGACCCAGCCTTCGAAAAGGCGAGCTGAACCGATCGTCACGCCGAGAGCCCGCAGGCCCGCTGCCGCTATCACCAACGGCAGGCCAAAATTAGCAACAACGGCCACCAGGCCATAAAACAGAATGGGGAAGACGACGAGCCCGCTGACGAAACTGACGATGGGTATCGCCAGCACCAGCGCGGCGCCGATGACGAGATAAAGCCGCGCTCCCGCCATGATACGCTCCGTCCCAAGCGAACACGGAAACGATAGCTGCGACCGCGTGAAAGGCGGGTTAATCCGCCGGCAGGGCAGGCTTTGGACCATGCCGCTCGACCAGTTCGATGCCTTCGTCCTGCAACTGAAAGACAAGGAGGAGAATTCATGACCGCCCTGCCCGCCATCGTCTTCGATCCCACACTCGATCTCGAACTGAAGCGCGAGGTCGCGGTCGCGCCTCACCTCGTCTGGCGCGCCTGGACCGAGCCCGCGCTGCTGAAGCAGTGGTTCACGCCCGCCCCCTGGAGAACCACCGCCTGCGAGATCGATCTCCAGCCAGGCGGCAAGTTCCGCACCGTGATGGAAGGCCCCGACGGCGAGAAGCACGACAACACCGGCTGCTTCCTCTTCATCGTGCCGGAGACACTGCTGGTCTTCACCGATGCGCTCGGCCCGGGCTACCGTCCGCTCGGCTCGGGCTTCATGACCGCCTCCGTCCTGATCGAGCCCACGACCACGGGGACGCTCTATACCGCCCGCGCCCTGCACAAGGACGAGGCCGCGAAGAAGCAGCACGAGGAGATGGGCTTCCACCAGGGCTGGAGCACGGCGCTGGATCAGTTGGTGGCGCTGGTGCGGGGGATTTGAGCCCCACAAGCTCCATGCATGAATAAAAAAGCCGGCGGCAAGGCCGGCTTTCGCATCAATTGTCGAGGAAGCTCCGCAGCTTCCGGCTTCGTGACGGATGCTTCAGCTTGCGCAGCGCCTTCGCCTCGATCTGGCGGATGCGCTCGCGGGTGACGCTGAACTGCTGGCCGACCTCTTCGAGTGTATGGTCGGTGTTCATGCCGATGCCGAAGCGCATGCGCAGAACACGTTCTTCACGCGGCGTGAGCGAAGCAAGCACACGGGTCGTCGTCTCGCGCAGATTGGACTGGATCGCGGCGTCGATCGGCAGGATCGCGTTCTTGTCCTCGATGAAGTCGCCGAGATGCGAATCTTCCTCGTCGCCGATCGGGGTCTCCAGCGAGATCGGCTCCTTGGCGATCTTGAGAACCTTGCGCACCTTCTCCAGCGGCATGGCGAGCTTCTCGGCCAGTTCCTCAGGCGTCGGCTCGCGGCCGATCTCGTGCAGCATCTGGCGCGAGGTCCGCACGATCTTGTTGATCGTCTCGATCATGTGGACCGGGATGCGGATCGTGCGGGCTTGGTCGGCGATCGAGCGGGTGATCGCCTGGCGGATCCACCAGGTCGCATAGGTCGAGAACTTGTAGCCGCGGCGGTACTCGAACTTGTCCACCGCCTTCATCAGGCCGATATTGCCTTCCTGGATCAGATCGAGGAACTGCAGGCCGCGATTGGTGTATTTCTTGGCGATCGAGATCACGAGGCGCAAGTTTGCCTCGATCATCTCCTTCTTCGCCTGCCGCGCCTCGCGCTCGCCCTTCTGGACCATCAGCACGATCTTGCGGAACTCCTGGATCTCCAGGCCGGTCTCGGACGCCAGCGTGTGGATGTCCTCGCGCAGGCTCTTGATCCGCTCCAGCTCCGCACCGACGAAATCGCGCCAGCCGCGCGAGCCGAGCTTGGAGACGCGCAGCACCCATTTCGGATCGAGCTCGCCGCCGACATGCTGCTTGAGGAAGTCCTCGCGGCCGACGCCATAGCTCTCGGCCAGCCGCAGCAGGCGCGTCTCATGGCCGATCAGGCGCTTGTTGATGTCGTAGAGCTGCTCGACCAGCGCCTCGATGCGGTTGTTGTTGAGCGAGAGCGACTTCACCGCGGTGATGATGTCGTCCTTGAGCTTCTTGTATTTGCGGTCCTGCGACGGCGAGAGCTTGGTGTTCTCCAGCCGGTTGGCGATGTCCTGGTCCTGCAGGCGGCGCAGCTTCTTGTAGTTGTCGGCGATCGAATCGAACGTCTCCAGCACGCGCGGCTTGAGCTCGGCCTCCATGGCCGAGAGCGAGACGTTGTTCTCCATGTCGTCGTCGTCGAGATCGGACGGCAGTTCGCCCTCGGGCACCTCGCCCTCGGCAGCTGGAGCTGCTCCCTCAACGGGGACGCCTTCGCCGCCTTCGCCCGGCGCAACCTGCGGGTTCTTGCCGTCGGGACCGGCATAGGTCGCTTCGAGATCGATGATGTCGCGCAGCAGGACCTTGGCTTCGTTGAGCTCGTCGCGCCAGATGATGATCGCCTGGAAGGTCAGCGGGCTTTCGCACAGCCCGGCAATCATCGCCTCGCGGCCAGCCTCGATGCGCTTGGCGATGGCGATTTCGCCCTCGCGGGAGAGCAACTCGACGGAGCCCATCTCGCGCAGATACATCCGCACCGGATCGTCGGTGCGTTCCGTCGGCTCGAGATTGCGCTTGACCTCGACGGGCAGGGCCGAGCGCGAGGCATCGACCAGATCGCCGCCCTCGGCCTCTTCCTCGTCGGCGCCATTGGTGCCGGTGCGCGCCGCAGCGCGCTCCTCGCCAGAGGCTTCCGGGTCCTCGTTGTCGACGACGTTGATGCCCTGCTCGCTGAGCTGGCCGAGCACATCCTCGATCTGCTCGGAGGTGAACTCCTCCGAGGGCAGGACTTCGTTCAGTTCGTCATAGGTGACATAGCCGCGCTTTTTGGCGAGCTTGATCATCCGCCTGACGGCCTGATCCGTCAGATCGAGCAACGGTCCATCGGAGGTCGCAGGCGCTTCCGGCGCGACCTGATCGGTCTTGTCCCGTTCGCTCGTTTTCGTCGCCATCAATCAGCGCTCCGCACTCTCGCATCGCCTCCGGCTTGGTGAGAAGCCATAGGCAGACGCATAAAAGGGCGGCGCGGCCGCAGGTCCGGCGCGCTCACCCCACCCAAATCACTCTGGCGAGATGGCACCGTTCATCCTTGATGAACCGTTAACCACTCCCAATCCGCACGCGCATCTTGACCGCGAAAGACCCGGAACCTTGCCCTGAACCGCTGGTTGTCAATCACCGGACATCGCCTCCGTCCCCTCGATCGTTTCGAGGCGGGCTTTGACGTCCTTGATCCAGGCGAAATTGGCTTCCGTCGCTTCGTCAGCCAATGCGCGTTCGGCTGCCTTCAACTCGCTATGTAGCGTCCGCGCGCGATGATGCAAGACGATAGCCTGCCGAATCGAGTCGAAAACCGATTCAGGATCAGCCGCTTGCGCGAGTTGCAGACGCTCCGCCGGCCCCGTGACCGCCAGCAATTGCGCCTGTGCATCGCGCACGCGCGGCTGTTCCAGCCGGCTCGCAAGCGCCGTCTCGTCAAGCACGCCTTCCATTGCGGCATCGAGCAGGGCCTGCCGGAAACGCTCGGCCGCGGCCCCGTCGAGCGCCAGCTCCGAAATCTCGTCGGCACATCGCAGGATCAGTTCCGGATGGCTCGCCAACGCCAGCAGGATGAAGGCCTCGCGCGTGTCCTCGCCGCGCCCGCGCGCCATGATCTTGGTGCGCGTCAGCTGGCTCGAGGCCTTGAGGGGCCCCACCAGCCAGGGCGAAACGGGTGAAAAGCCGCCCCGGCCACCGCCGCGCCCGCCGCCGTTCTGCCCGCGGCCGCGCGGATAGGCGCCATCCCGGCCCCGTTCTGCGCGCGCCGGGGCAGCGCTCGCGAAGAGCTGCGCCAGCCGCTCCTCCATCTCGCGACGATAATGCTTGCGCGTCGTCTCGTCGCGGATTTGGCCCAGCGGTTCCTTCACCCGGCGCTCGAAGGCGGCGCGACGCTCCGGCGTGTCGAGCGGGCCGGCCTCGACCTCCCGCGTCCACAGCATGTCGACGAGCGGCCGCGCCGCGCCCAGGACTTCGGCGATCGCGGCCTTTCCGCCCGAACGCGCCAGATCGTCGGGGTCCTGCCCCTCGGGCAGCAAGGCGAAGGACAGCGACTTGCCGGGTTCGAGCTGTGGCAAGGCGATATCGATGGCGCGGCTGGCCGCCTTGCGGCCCGCCTTGTCGCCATCGAGGCAGATCACCGGCTCGTCTGCCATGCGCCAGAGCAGCGTCAACTGGTCCTCGGTCAAGGCGGTACCGAGCGGCGCCACCGTTTGCGGGAAGCCGGCCAGCGCCATCGCGATCACGTCGACATAGCCCTCGACGACGATGACGTGGCCGGTGTCGTGGGCGGCCTTGCGGGCATTGTGGTGGTTGAACAGGAGCGAGCCCTTGTGGAAGAGCGGCGTCTCCGGCGAGTTCAGATATTTGGCCGAAACCTCGGCGCTCATCGCCCGTCCGCCGAAGGCGACGACGCGCCCGCGCGAATCATGAATCGGGAACATGATGCGGTCGCGAAAACGGTCGTATGGCACGGCGATCTCCTCGCCATGCACGAGCAGCCCCGCTTCCATCATCAGCTCGGCCGACACGCCCTTGCCCGCGAGATGGTCGCGCAGCGCGAAGCGATCGGACGGCCCATAGCCCAGCCGGAAGCGCGTGCGTGCCTCGCCATCGAGCCCGCGCGAGGCGAGATAGCGCCGTGCCGCGCCGCCGCGATCCCCCGCCAGCTCGGCTTCGAAGAAGCGCGCCGCGAGTTCGACCACCTCGTGCAGGCCTTTTCGCCTCTCCTCCTGGACCTGCGCCTCTTGCGTGATCTTCGGCAGAGTGACACCGGCCTCGGCAGCGAGCTTTTCCACGGCCTCGGGGAAGGACAGCCCCTCCGTCTCCATCACGAATTTGAAGATGTCGCCGTTCTTGCCCGACGAGAAATCGAAGAAGGAGGCCTTCTGGTCATTGACGAAGAAGGATGGAGTCTTCTCGGCGTTGAAAGGCGAGAGACCCTTCCATTCGCGGCCGGCCTTGGCGAGGCGCACGCGCTTGCCCACCACCGCCGAAACCGGCAGCCGCGCCTTGATTTCTTCCAGAATGGAGGGCGGGAACTTCATCGCTCTCTATGTGGGCGCGAGCGCCGCCAAAGCCAATCGCGGATATGGCGGAAGCCCGGTTTGTTGGCGCAATCCACAGCCGCGTGATAAAGAAACCGTGGTAAAAGGAAGAAAGCCATGGCCCTCAACATCAAGGATCCGGAGACGGAAAAGGCCGTGCGGACGCTGGCGAAACGCCGCGGCCTCAGCCTGACCGAGGCCGTGCGTCAGGCTGTCAGCAGCGAACTCGGCAAGGACGAATTGTCGGAGGACGAGAAGGCACGGCGGATCGCGGAGGGGCGGCGAAAGCTGAAGGCGTTTTACGACCGACACAACGTTAAACCGACGACGCATGTCATGACCAAGCAGGAAATGGACGACGCGATTGGTTATGATGAGAATGGTTTCTGGTGAAACTCGTCGTCGATACTTCGGCAATCGTCGCTTGTATGACAGGCGAGCCCGAAGCGGGCAGGTTCGCAGAACTTCTTGAGTTGGCCGATACCCGTGTTTTGTCGAGTCTGAACCTCCTTGAGTCGCGTCTCGTCATAGCGTTCTCGAAGGGAATGCTCGTCGATACGGTCGATGACTTCCTCGCTGAATACCAGATCGACATAATCCCCTTTGACGAAGCCCTCTCCGATCGCGCTTTCGAAGCCTATCGCCGCTTCGGCAAGGGCCGCCATCCCGCCAAGCTCAACATGGGCGATTGCGCGGCCTATGCACTGGCGAGGGCGCGTGGCTGGCCGCTGCTCTACAAGGGTGAAGATTTTAGCCTGACGGACATCGAGCGGGCGTGAGCCCGCTCGCCCTGTAGAGCCTCAACCGCTCAGCGCCGCCTTCACCAGCCCGCTTGCCTTGCCGAAGTCCATCTGGCCGGCATAATGCGCACGCAGGATCGCGATGACCTTGCCCATGTCCTTGACGGATTCGGCGCCGCTTTCGGTGACGGCCGCAGCGATGGCGGCCTTCACCTCGTCCTCGGACATCTGCTTGGGCATGTAGCTCGCGATCACCTCGACCTCGGCGCGTTCCCCGGCAGCCAGTTCGGGGCGGCCATTGGCGTCATAGATCGCGATCGATTCCTGGCGCTGCTTGATCATCTTCTGCAGCAGCGCGAGGATCTCGTCGGGCATCGTCTCGGGCTTGCCGAGGCCACGCGCCTCGATGTCCTTGTCCTTCAGCGCCGAGGTGATCAGGCGGATGGTCGAGACCTTGCCTTTCTCGCCGGCCTTCATCGCCTCCTTGAGATCGGCCGTGAAGCGCTCGCGCAGGTTGGACATGTCAGTATTCCCTTTTTAGCCACGGGCTCTGCGCCCGCATCGATTGACGTCATGGGAGCGCGTCTTTAAGGCTCGCGCTCCAGACGACGGCGAGCGAAAACGCTGCCGCCCATGCATTGCCGCAAGCCAGCGCGGCCTGGACCGAGACATAGACATGACCGCACATGAAGGAAACCCCGCCGCGGGCGGCTGGAGCGAACCGCGCGCGACCGCGCTGCTGGTGCTGGCGGACGGCACGGTGCTTGAGGGCTTCGGCCTGGGGGCCACCGGCGAGGCGCCGGGCGAAGTCTGCTTCAACACGGCGATGACCGGCTATCAGGAAATCCTGACCGACCCCTCCTATGCCGGGCAGATCATCACCTTCACCTTCCCCCATATCGGCAATGTCGGCGTCAATGACGACGACACCGAGACCGTCAACGCCGCCGCCTCCTCCGGCGTGCGCGGCGTCGTCCTCCATGCCGCCATCACCGAGCCGTCCAACTGGCGTGCCAGCCGGCATTTCGACGCCTGGCTCAAGGCTCGCAACATCGTCGGCATCTGCGGCATCGACACCCGCGCGCTGACCGCACTGATCCGCGACGGCGGCATGCCGAACGCGGTGCTGGCCCATGCGCCCGATGGTGTGTTCGACATTCCGCGCCTTCAGGCGATGGCGGCGGAGCTGCCGGATATGACCGGTCTCGATCTCGTTCCGCTGGTGACCTCGACTCAGCGCTATGACTGGGACGAGACGCCTTGGCAGTGGCCGGCCGGCTACGGCAAGCGCACGAGCGCGGCCCACAAGGTCGTGGCCATCGACTATGGCGTGAAGCGCAACATCCTGCGCCTGCTCTCCAAGGTCGGCTGCGACGTCACCGTCGTGCCCGCGACCGCGACCGCGTCCGAGATCATGGCGCTGAAGCCGGACGGCATCTTCCTCTCGAACGGCCCGGGCGACCCGGCCGCGACCGGCGAATATGCAGTCCCGGTGATCAAGGAATTGCTAGAGAAGAAGGTCCCGACCTTCGGCATCTGCCTCGGCCACCAGATGCTGGCGCTCGCCGTCGGCGGCCAGACCATGAAGATGAAGCAGGGCCATCACGGCGCCAACCACCCGGTGCAGGACAAGACCACCGGCAAGGTCGAGATCGTCTCGATGAACCATGGCTTCGCGGTCGATCCCGCCTCGCTGCCCGCGCATGCGGTCGAAACCCATGTTTCGCTGTTCGACGGCTCCAACAGCGGCTTTGCCCTGACAGACCGCCCGGCCTTCAGCGTCCAGCACCACCCCGAGGCCTCGCCCGGCCCTCAGGACAGCCACTACCTCTTCAACCGCTTCGTCGAGATGATGGACGCGGACAAGGCGAAGGCCTGACCGGGCCCGCGCTCAGCCTCTCAAAGCCGGGATCCGCCATGCCGCGTCTGCTCATGATCAGCCTGTGTCTGTCGCTCTCGACAGCGCCGGCCTTTGCCCAGGCGCTCTGCGACGAGATGTGGGCCGAACGCAACGCGATCTATTTCGACGCGGGCTACTGCTTCAAGACGACCCGCGCCAAGGCGGCTTTCGGCGACAATGCCGACTGCCGCTACGACAATATCGCGGATGTGCCGCTGACGGCCCGCAACCGCGCCGATATCGCCGACATTCTGCAGCGCGAGCGCAGCGCCGGCTGCCCGCGCTGACGGCCATCCCCTTTCGCACCTCCCGCCGGCAGGTCCCGACCTGATCCTGGCCTTCAACCTCCAGGCTCTCGCGCGACATGATCCGCCTTGAAAACATCGGCAAGCAGAACGGCCAGCAGATCGTCTTCATCGAGGCTTCGGCCTCGCTCCTAAAGGGCGAGAAGGTTGGGCTCGTCGGCCCCAACGGCGCCGGCAAGACCACGCTGTTCCGCATGATCACCGGCGAGGAACAGCCCGATGAGGGCATGGTCCAGGTCGATCGCGGTGTCACTATCGGCTATTTCAGCCAGGATGTCGGCGACATGAAGGGCATGAGCGCGGTCGCCGCCGTGATGGACGGCGCCGGCCCGGTCAGCACGGTCGCGGCCGAACTGCGCGAGCTGGAGGCCGCGATGGGCGACCCCGACCGTGCCGACGAGATGGATGAGATCATCACCCGCTATGGCGAGGTCCAGGGGCGCTTCGAGGAGCTCGACGGCTATGCGCTCGACGGCCGCGCCCGCGAGGTGCTCGACGGGCTCGGCTTCAGCCAGGAGATGATGGAGGGCGATGTCGGCGCGCTTTCGGGCGGCTGGAAGATGCGCGTCGCGCTCGCCCGCATCCTGCTGATGCGCCCCGATGCGATGCTGCTCGACGAGCCCTCCAACCATCTCGACCTCGAGAGCTTGATCTGGCTGGAATCCTTCCTCAAGGGCTATGAGGGCGCGCTTTTGATGACCTCGCATGATCGCGAGTTCATGAACCGCATCGTCGGCAAGATCGTCGAGATCGATGGCGGCGCGCTGACAAGCTATTCCGGCAATTACGAGTTCTACCAGGAGCAGCGCGCGCTCGCCGAAAAGCAGCAGCAGGCGCAGTTCGAGCGCCAGCAGGCCATGCTGGCCAAGGAGATCAACTTCATCGAGCGCTTCAAGGCGCGTGCCTCGCATGCTGCCCAGGTCCAGAGCCGGGTGAAGAAGCTCGACAAGATCGAAAAGGTCGAGCCGCCCAAGCGCCGCCAGACCGTCTCCTTCGAGTTCCAGACCCCGCCGCGCTCGGGCGAGGACGTTGTGACGCTCAAGGGCGTCCACAAGCGCTATGGCAGCCGCACGATCTATGAAGGGCTGGATTTCCAGGTCCGCCGCAAGGAGCGCTGGTGCGTGATGGGCGTCAACGGCGCCGGAAAATCGACGCTGCTGAAGCTCGTCACCGGCTCCACCGCGCCCGATGACGGCATGGTCGCGCTCGGCGGCTCGATCAAGCTCGGCTATTTCGCCCAGCACGCCATGGAGGTGCTCGACGGCGACCGCACCATTTTCCAGTCGCTGGAGGACCGCTTTCCCCAGGCCGGCCAGGGCTCGCTGCGCGCGCTCGCCGGCTGCTTCGGCTTCTCGGGAGACGATGTGGAGAAGCGCTGCCGCGTTTTGTCGGGCGGTGAAAAGGCCCGCCTGGTCATGGCGCTGATGCTCTACGACCCGCCGAATTTCCTCGTGCTCGACGAGCCGACCAACCATCTCGACATCGCCACCAAGGAGATGCTGATCGCCGCGCTCGCGCAATACGAAGGCACCATGCTCTTCGTCAGCCACGACCGGCATTTTCTCGCCGCGCTCTCCAACCGCACGCTGGAACTCACGCCAGATGGCGTCCACGCCTTCGGCGGCGGCTACACGGAGTATGTCGCCCGCACCGGCCAGGAGGCGCCGGGGCTGCGGAGCTAGCGTCTGCGCTGTCTCGGAACAACGTCGTCATCCTGGGCGAAGCGCAGCTTCGTCCCGGATCCATCGAAGACCACGACCGTGCCCTATGATGGATCCCGGCCTGCGCCGCTTCGCGGCTAGTCCAGGATGACGCAGCAGATCGAGATCAAGGACCCCGTCCGCCGACCCGGATAGCGTCCGCGTCCAGCGATCAAGCCGCGAGCCTTTGATGACCGACAATCCCCTGCCCAAACCCGGCGCTGCCCACCCCGCCATCACCGAGGCGATGATCGCGACCCTGGTCGCGCGCTTCTACGCCAGGGCGCGCGAGGATGCCGTGATCGGGCCGGTCTTCCAGGACGCCGTCGCGGACTGGGACGAGCACATCGCCAACATCGCCGATTTCTGGAGCTCGGTGATGCTGCGCACCGGGCGCTATCACGGCCGGCCGATGCGCCCGCATCTGATCCTGCCGCTGGAGCCGCAGCATTTCGACCGCTGGCTGGCTCTGTTCGAGGAGACCGCCCATGAGGTCTGCGGCGCGCCAGACATCGCTGACGCCTTCATCATGCGCGCCCGCCGCATCGCCGACAGTTTCGAGATGGGCCGTGCCTCGGTCACGGGTGCAATCGCCCGCCCGCGCCACAGCCGGGGCTGAGGCTGCCGCCGGCCAGCACCTAAAATCCCCGCGCCGCCAGCGCCTTCTCGTCGTCCTGGATATAGTCCCGGATCACCGGCACCGCGCTCTTGTGCGGGCCGAGCAGAAGCTGGAAGACCATGTCGCCGCCGATGTCGAAGGAGATCGAGCAGGCGCAGAGATAGAACTCCCACATCCGTGCGAAGCGCTCGCCCATCATGGCCACGACCGCAGGCCTTTGCGCCATGAAGCGCGCGCGCCAAGCTTCCAGCGTCCAGTGATAATGCCGACGCCAGAACTCGCAATCCGACGACCACAGCCCGGTCTGCTCGACCGCGGCGAACACCTCCGACAGCGCCGGGGCATAGCCACCCGGAAAAATGTATTTGTCGAAGAACGGACCCGTGAAGCCCGGCGGGCCGACGCGGCCGATGCAATGCACCAGCGCGCTCCCGTCCGGCGTCAGCAGGTCGCGGATCTTTTCGAAATATTCGAGGTAATGCGCGACGCCGACATGCTCCATCATGCCGACCGAGACGACCCGGTCGAAGGTGCCTGTCAGCTCGCGATAGTCCTTGTTGATGAAGCTCACGGCCTCGCCGACGCCTGCGGATTCGGCCCGCTTCCGCGCGGCCGCCATCTGATCGGGCGAGACATTGAGCCCCGTCACCTTCGCGCCACAAGCCCTCGCCAGATAGATCGCCAACTCACCCCAGCCGGAGCCAATGTCGAGAACGGTCATGCCGGGCTCGATCCTGAGTTTGGCGGCGATGTGCCGGAGCTTGGCCTGCTGCGCAGCCTCCAGCCCGACCTCAGGCGAGTGCCAATAGGCGCAGGAATAGGTCATCGTCTCGTCGAGCCAGAGCCGGTAGAAATCGGACGGAATGTCGTAGTGGTGCTTGACTCGTCTGCCCGCGACGCCGAGCGGGTTGTGCATCCGCAGCCGCCGGATCCTGAAGCGCACCGAGCGGATCAGCTTCTGCAACGGCTGCTTGCGCAGTTCCTGGCGCTGCAGCCAGAACAGCGTCAGCAGGTCATGGATCGTGCCCTCCTCGAAATCGATCCGCCCATCCATATAGCCCTCGGCCAGGGCCAGTTCAGGATTGAGGAAGAGTTCGCGCTCGATCCGCTCGTCGTGGAAGCGCACCGTGACGGAAGGAGCGGTCTTGACGACGCCGGCAAAGGTCAAATCGCCGGGGCCGGGGCCGAAGACATGTCGCCCGCTGTCGGGCGTGAGCACCGTAAGCCGGCCATGCCTGATAAAACTCTTTAACATACGCGGAAGCAGAAGCATCGCGGCCCTCGAGTTTGAGAGCTGACCTTAGAGCATCCCTTGCCGCCCTGGGAACCGCTTTAAGTAACGTGCCCCGCCGCCGGCGGCTCGCCCTGAGCGAAAGCGCCGCCCCCCCCCC
>NZ_LJHQ01000047.1 GCF_001295925.1 Allobosea sp. AAP35
CCCCCACCCCAGCCCCCCCCACCGCAAGCGGGGGGAGGGAGAAAGGTCGGGCTTCCGCATCAAATCCCCCGCGCCCTTGCCGCAGCGCCGATAAAGCCGCGCGTCGTCGCGAACAGGTTGGGCTCCTCCAGCAGGAAGGCGTCATGGCCCTTGTCGCTGTCGAGTTCGACGAAGGAGACCGAGGCGCCCGCCGCATTCAGCGCATGCACGATCGCGCGGGAATCCGACGTCGGGAACAGCCAGTCGGAGGTGAAGGAGGCGACGCAGAAGCGCGTCTTCGTGCCCGCGAAGGCCTTGGCCAGCACGCCGTCATGATCGGCGGCGAGATCGAAATAATCCATCGCCCGCGTGACGTAGAGATAGGAATTGGCGTCGAAGCGCTCGACGAAGGACAGTCCCTGATAGCGCAGATAGCTCTCGACCTGGAAATCCGCGTCGAAGGAGAAGGTCGGCGCCTCCCTATCCTGCAGCTTGCGGCCGAATTTGCGGTGCAGAGCCGGCTCCGACAGATAGGTGATATGCGCGCCCATTCGCGCCACGGAGAGCCCCTTTGCGGGGCGCGTGCCCTCTTCGAGATAGCGCCCGCCGCGCCACTCCGGATCGGCCATGACAGCCTGCCGTCCGACCTCGTGGAAGGCGATGTTCTGGGCCGAGTGCTTCGCTGCGGTGGCCAGCGGCAGCGCCGAGAAAACGCGGTCGGGATAGCTCGCCGCCCATTGCAGCACCTGCATGCCGCCCATCGAGCCCCCGGCGACGCAAAACAGGCTCTCGATGCCCAGGCTGTCGATCAAATGCCGCTGCGCCCGCACCATGTCGCGGATCGTCACCATCGGAAAGGACAGGCCCCAGGGCTTGCCGGTCTCGGGGTTGGTCGAGGCCGGCCCGGTCGTGCCGGTGCAACCGCCGACGACATTGGCGCAGATCACGAAGAAGCGCTCGGTATCGACCGGCTTGCCGGGGCCGACCATCGCCGTCCACCAGCCGCCCTTGCCGGTGATCGGATTGCGGCTCGCGACATGCTGGTCGCCGGTCAGTGCGTGGCAGACGAGGATGGCGTTGGACTTCGCCGCGTTCAATGTCCCATAGGTCTGGTAGGCGATCTGCCAGTGATCGAGCGCGACGCCGCAATCCATCAGCAGCGGCGTGTCGGGACCGAAGCGCGCGACCTCGCTCGAAGGTTCGTTGGCTTCCTTTACCGGATCGACCAGCCTTGCAGAAAAATCGCTCATTCTTGTCCGCTTCGACGGGTCGTTTGTCTTGCCGGTCTTCTTGTTTGAAAGATAGAACCCTAGCGATGCCGCGACGCGTGCGTCATGTCAACGCGGCGTTGCGTCCGCGGCTTTGCCAAGGGCTGGTTGCGGCGCTAAGAGCCTAATCCAACCCTCAGCCCTCATCCTGAGGAGCAGCCTTCAGGCTGCGTCTCGAAGGATGCTCCAGAGCGTGCTGGATCATCCTTCGAGACGCCGCTTCGCGGCTCCTCAGGATGAGGGCTGTCCCTCGCAATTGCGCTGCCATCATGACCGAAGCCGCTCCGACCACGCTCGCTGCGCCCACGACCCTTGCCGATCTGCGCGCCGGGATCGACCGTATCGATGCGCAGATGCATGCACTGCTCATGGAACGCTCCGAGATCATCGAGACGCTGATCTCGGTGAAGAAGACGCAAGCCTCGGGCTCGGCCTTCCGGCCCGGCCGCGAGGCCGACATGATGAAGCGCCTGGCGCTGCGCCATCAGGGCCTGCTGCCGCTCGACACCATTGAGGGCATCTGGCGCATCATCATCGCCACCTTCACCTATGTGCAGGCGAATTACGCGGTTCATGCCGACGTCTCGGGCGGCGATCCGGCGATGCGCGATTCCGCCCGCTTCCATTTCGGCTTCACCGTGCCCTTCGTCACCCATGAGGATGCGCGCGCGGTGATCCACGCCGTGGCGGAGTCGGCCGGCGATCTCGGCATCTTCCGCATGGACCAGGGCGCCAGCGCCGGGATCTGGTGGCGCGATCTGATCGGCACTGATGCCCCCAAGATCATCGCGCGGCTGCCCTTCATCGAGCGGCCCGACCATCCCGCCGGCACGCCGGTCTACTGCATCGCCAAGCCCCTGGCCGACGCTGCGGTGCGCGAGATCGTGCTCTACGCCGCCCGCGTCGAGCGCTGGTCTGAAAGCCTGCGCTCAGGGCTCGCCCAGCATCTCGCCGAGGTCTCGGCTTCGGCGGCGGACGGCTCGCATCTCTCGCTTTTGGTTGCGGCCTCCGGCGAGGTCGACCAGGCCGTCATCCGTCAGTCGCTGGAACCCGCTGGCCTGAGCGATTTCGCCGAGATCGGCAGCCACGCCGCCCGCTTCGCCTTCAAACCCGTCCGTTCGTAAGTCCGACCATGTCTCTTGCCTGATCCACCACCGTCATCCCGGACGAAGCGAAGCGGAGCTCCGGGATCCATCATAGAGCGCGGTGCCCTACGATGGATTCCGGGTCTCCCTCCGGTCGCCCGGAATGACGGGGAGGGTTGTAAACACCGAAAGCCTGTCACCATGTCCGCAGCCATCCGCCCCATGCCCCGCCCCGGCGTCCTCGACATCGAGGCTTATGTCCCTGGCAAATCCGCCGCACCGGCTGGCGTCAAGCTGCATAAGCTGTCCTCTAACGAGACGCCGCTGGGCCCCAGCCCCAAGGCCGTCGAGGCCTATGGCAGGATCGCCAGCAAGCTCGAACTCTACCCGGACGGCTCCTCGACAAAACTGCGCGAGGCCATCGCCGGCCGCTACGGGCTGGATGCCGGCCGGATCCTCTGCGGCACCGGCTCGGACGAACTGCTGCAGCTCATCACCAAGGCCTATCTTGGCGATGGCGACGAGGGCATCTTCACGCAGCACGGCTTCCTCGTCTACCGCATCGCGATCCTGGCCGCCGGCGGCAAGCCCGTCGTGGTCGACGAGACGAACTTCACCGCCGATGTCGACGCGATCCTCGCGGCGGTAACGCCGCGCACGAAAATCGTCTTCCTCGCTAACCCCAACAACCCGACCGGCACCTACATCCCCTTCGACGAGGTCAAGCGCCTGCATGCCGGGCTGCCGTCGGATGTTGTCCTGGTGCTGGACGCGGCCTATGCCGAATATGTCCGCCGCAACGACTATGCGTCCGGCCTCGAACTCGTCGCCGAGAGCGAAAACGTCGTGATGACGCGCACCTTTTCGAAGATCTACGGGCTGGCCAATCTGCGCATCGGCTGGATGTATGGCCCCGCCCACATCATCGACGCGCTCGAGCGCATCCGCGGCCCCTTCAACGTCAATGGCGCGGCGATCGAGGCCGGTGCGGCCGCCATCGCCGACGAGGCCCATGTCGCCGCCGCCATCGAGCACAACGACACCTGGCTGGCCTGGACCACGGCCGAGCTGGAAAAGCTCGGGCTGACGGTGACGCCCTCGGTCGGCAACTTCGTCCTGATCCATTTCCCCACGACGCCCGGCCGGACCGCAAAGGAGGCCGACGCCTTCCTGACGCAGCGCGGCCTGATCCTGCGCGGCGTCGGCTCCTATGGCCTGCCGGGCGCCCTGCGCATGACGATCGGCACCGAGGAGCAGAACCGGCTCGTGGTCTCCGCGCTCACGGAATTCATGAGCGGCGCGATGCCGGCGGGGGCATGATGGCGCCCGTCCAGGAGAGCTTCGCCCCGCGCCGCGAGGAGCCGGTCTTCGCGCGTCTCGCGATCATCGGCATCGGCCTGATCGGCTCGTCCATCGCCCATGCGGCCAAGCAGCTGAATCTCGCCGGTCGCGTCGTGCTCTATGATCGCGACGAGGCCGTGCGCGATCGCTCCCGTGAACTCGGCCTCGGCCACGAGATCGCGGAAACCGCCGCCGGCGCGGCCGAGCACGCCGATCATATCATCCTCTGCGTGCCGGTCGGCGCCTGCGGCGCGGTCGCGGCCGAAATCGCGGCATCGCTGAAGCCCGGCGCCATCCTCTCCGATGTCGGCTCGGTGAAGAACGCCGTGGTCGAGGCGGTCCTGCCGCATCTGCCTGACGGCGTGCATCTCGTCCCGGCCCATCCCGTCGCCGGCACCGAGAATTCCGGGCCCGATGCCGGCTTCCCCAGCCTCTTCCTCAACCGCTGGTGCATCCTGACGCCGCCGGATGGCACGGATGAGACGGCGATCGCTCGTACCCGCCAGTTCTGGGAGGGCATGGGCGCGATCGTCGAGATCATGAGCGCGAGCCATCATGACCTCGTGCTGGCCGTCACCAGCCATCTGCCGCATCTGATCGCCTACAACATCGTCGGCACGGCGGAGGATCTGGCGGCGGTGACGCAGTCGGAGGTGATCAAGTTCTCCGCTGGCGGCTTCCGCGACTTCACGCGCATCGCGGCCTCCGACCCGACGATGTGGCGCGACGTCTTCCTGCACAACAAGGATGCGGTGCTGGAGATGCTCGGCCGCTTCAGCGAGGATCTGGCGGTGCTGACCCGCGCCATCCGCTTCGGGGACGGCGAGACGCTGCACAAGCACTTCACCCGCACCCGCGCCATCCGCCGCGGCATCGTCGCGCTCGGCCAGGAAAAGCCCGAGACAGAAAAGCTGCGCAAGGACTGACCAAAGCAGGGGCTGGCCAAAAGCCAGGACTGCGACGCGAGGACTGAAAAAGCCGGACTTTCCGGCGCAACCTCGAAGCCTTCGCCTTGCCAAGAATCGGCCGGGCTGGTAGAGCCTCCCGCGTCGCCGCTTTAGCTCAGCTGGTAGAGCACCTCATTCGTAATGAGGGGGTCGGGGGTTCGAATCCCTCAAGCGGCACCATTTGTTTCACTATTTTTGGGCGGCTTCGACGTTTCGCGTCGAGAGCACTCCGTCTGGAGCAATCTGCGTTCCGGAATCAGCCTGAACGGCTAGATGATGCTTGCTCGGGCTTGCTGAGATCCCAATCCGGGAATAGGGCGTCCCTCATCAGCCCTATCGGACTCAAGCGTCCCCACTCCGAAACGCCGCTCGTTCTCAGTTCATCCTTCGCCCTGGCCAATGCGTTTTGCATTGATGTCCGAGCTAGAAGACGCGGTTGCCAGCGCTCTATAGCCATTCGCACGAGAGAGGCAGCGCGGTACCCACCGTTGTTGTTGAAGTTGTTGGCGATCGAGATCAGCTGAGGATGGCCGGACCCGGTGACAAAGCCGGCCTCAAGAGAAATTAGGAGCCGGACGAGCGCAAGCATGCATTCACCAGAGCTGCTGCGCTCAAACGGTGGAAGCTTGGCCCTTGCCGCCAGTTCGTTGAGCATCCCGAAAGGATCGATCTTTCCGGGGCCGCCATACGATGAACCTTTGTACTCTTCGATCCATCTTCGCTTGAAGTCGTCCGACCACCGCACCGGGCGGGCCAAGGCGGCCGCCTCTGCAATGGTCACGACGCTCGCTTCCCACGGCTCTGCGTGCCCAGCCCCCAGGAATGTCCAGACGCGCAAGCGGAACACGCCATCGCCCCGGCTTAGCGCGACGATGTCGCTATCCAGAGAAAACAGAGAGCCGCTTTGGTCTGCTACGATGTCGCGGACGGACGCGCGCATCGGCCCCCTCGGATCGAAGTTTCGCATGACCCAGAGCAGGCAGGCCCCTGAGCGGTCGTAGAACGCCCGGCGCCCGTTGATGCCATGCAGAGTGATCGTGGCGAGCTGCGCCTCCAGGACGACCCGATTGCCGTTGCAGTTGAACTTGACGTCGGGAAACCGGCCATAGGGAAACTCGTCGCGCATGGCGTCGGTCGGCGCCTCATAAGCGCCTAGCTCGACCCCCTCGACCGATGCATCGCTTTCAGCGAGGCCGGCCAGTAGCCTCACGAGGTCCTTATGCGCGTCGCCCTCTTGGCGGCCATGGAAGATCCGTGCGCTGATCTGATCAGGGGTGAGCTTCCGCTTTCGTTCAAGCGGGCACTCATCGGCGCCTCCTCGCAGGTGCGTCCAATAGTGGCGGCCGTGCTTGGCGGTCGGCGCGTGCGGGTAGAGCTTCTGACCGCAGGCCGGGCATGAAAAACGCAGCGCCTTTCGTGAAATCGTATCAGCGGATGCCGTCGCTTGCAGGCGTACCGTCGAGCGTGCGTCGCTCATGATGGTGCCTATCTCGTCAGCCGATATCCTGCCGTCGCGCTCCAGGTCCAGTGCGTACGGTATAAGAAGCTCGCGTCGCATACGCAGAGCCTGACCCATGTGTTCAGTTGGAGCAAGCTGCCCAAGTACACCTAATGTGAGACCTTCAACGGCTAAAACACAATGGCGTACAGCAACGCTCCCAGCGCCACTGAACTCTCAAGCGGCACCACTTCCTTATCTACCCCAGCGTCATCTCACCGAGCCTTACTCAGCGAGCGAGCACGCGCGATGCTGCCCATCTCTTCATCGCCGCAGTGGCGCATTTTGCTGCGCGCGCTCCGATTGCCCGGGCATTTTTTTGATGTCATGAATTGGTTCCCGGAGGAACTAATTCCATGCCTAGCCTGCCCCATGCCGATCTCGTTCTCCAGAATGGCCCGGTCTATCTCGGGCTGAAGGAGGGCTACGCCTCGGCTGTCGCGCTCTGGGCGGGCAAGGTTCTGGCGACCGGAACGCCGGCCGATATGGCGCCGCTGATTGGCCCGGGCACGAAGGTGATCGATCTCGCCGGCCGCATGGCGACGCCCGGCCTCTACGAGGCGCATCTGCATCTGCTGCCGCTCGGGCTGACGATGAAGGAACTCGATATCCGGCCGCGCTTCGTGCGCACGCTGGACGGCCTGCTGGAGATGATCGCGCAGGCGGCCGCGAAGGCGAAGCCCGGTGAATGGATCCTGGCGCGCGGCTACGACCATTTCGAACTCGACGTGAAGCGCCACCCGCATCGCACCGAACTCGACGGCGCCGCGCCGAACAACCCGGTCTACATCGTGCGCGCCTGCGGCCATCTCTCGGTCGCCAACTCGCTGGCGCTGAAGCTCGCGGGCGTCGATGAGACGACGCCGGTCCCGCCCGGCGGGGCGATCGAGCAGGTCAATGGCGTGCTGACCGGGCTGATGGCCGAGAACGGCCGCGATGCGATCAAGAAGGTCATTCCCGATCCGACCGACGAGGAACTCGTCGCAGCGATCGAGCGGGCAGGGCGCTACTGCAATTCCTTCGGCATCACGTCGGTCATGGATGCCGCTGTCGGCATGCGCTCGCAATACCGCGAGGTCGCGGCCTATCGCACGGCGCAGCGCACGGGCCGCCTGCCGGTGCGCACGAATATGTGCCTGCTCGGCGGGCATAACGGCATCGTCGAACAGTGCTTCGCCGATGGCCTGGTGACGGGGGCGGGCGACGACTGGCTCAGCGTCGGCCCGGTCAAGATCTTCACCGACGGCTCGGCCGGCGGCAAGACGGCGGCGATGAGCCTGCCCTATCTCGGCGAACCGGAGACCAAGGGCATCTTCTGCCTGACCGACGACGAGATGGACGCGCTGACCCGCGACTACCACGCCAAGGGCTATCAGCTCGCGGTGCATGCCATCGGCGATGCCGCCATCGAGCAGACGCTGAACGCGATGCAAAACGGGCTAAACGATCACCCCGATGCCGACCGCCGCCACCGCATCGAGCATTGCGGCTTCAATTCGAAGGAGCAGATCGCCCGCATGGTCCGGCTCGGCATCGAGCCCGTGCCGCAGCCGGTCTTCATCTATGATTTCGGCGATCTCTATCTCTCGGTGCTGGAGGCCGAGCGCGTCGACGCCTGCTATCCGATGCGGGACTGGATCGAAGCCGGGCTGAAGCCCGCTGCCTCCTCCGATGCGCCGGTCTGCGATGCGAATATCTGGCCCAACATCTACACCATGCTGACCCGCAAGACGGCGCGCGGCACGGTGATCTCGCCCGACCAGACCCTGACGATCGACGAGGTGATTTCGGCCTACAGCGAGTTCGGCGCCTATGTGAACCGCTGCGAGGACAGCCGCGGCCGCCTCCTGCCGGGCATGGCGGCCGACGTCGCGATCTTCTCACGCGACCTGTCCAGCGCGACGCCGGAACAGCTCTTGCACGAGACGCGCTGCGACATGACGATCATCGCGGGTAAGGTCGTGTACGAGGCGGAAGGTTGATGGTGGTTGTGTTGCCGTATCCCAGCAGAGCACCGGAAACGCCGCGTCATCCCGGACAAGCGGCCGCAGGCCGCGCTGATCCGGGATCCATCATAGGGCAGCGTCGCACCTTACGATGGATCCCGGAGCTTCGCTTCGCTGCGTCCGGGATGACGGAGTGTTTCGGCATTACACCGATCAGCGTCGTCGGCCCATGCTGAACCACATCGCCCAGCGCCTCGCCATGTCGGTGCCGGTCCTTCTCGGCGTGCTGCTGTTCGGCTTCCTTTTGCTGCAGCTCGTCCCGGCCGATCCCGCCGCGATCGTCGCCGGCCCGATGGCGAGCCCCGAACTCGTCGAGCAGGTCCGCAAGGATCTCGGCCTTGATCGTCCCGTCTACATCCAGTTCGGCATCTATCTGTCGCGCGTGCTGCAGGGCGATCTCGGCGTCTCGCTGATCTCCAACACCAGCGTCATCGCCGAACTCGGCGAGGCGATCGGCCCCACCGCGGAACTGATGTTCGCCTGCTTGGTCTGGGCCGTGCCGCTCGGCATCGCGCTCGGCACCATCGCTGCGGTCTTCCGCGGCCGCCTGCTCGACCGGATCGTCATCGCGATCTCGGTCGCCGGCGTCTCGACCCCGGTGTTCTTCATCGGCCTGATCCTGATGCAGTATATCGGCTACCAATGGGGGCTCCTGCCCTTCATCGGCCGCGGCGGGCCGCTCTGGAGCCTGGAGGGCCTGGCCGCCATCGCGCTGCCGGCGCTGACGCTCGGCCTCGTCTTCATCGGCCCGATCGCCCGGATGACGCGCACCGCCGCGCTCGAGGTGCTCAGCGCCGACCATGTCCGCACCGCCCGCGCCAAGGGCCTGTCGGAACGCGCCGTGGTGCTGCGCCATGTGCTGCGCAACGCGCTGATCCCGGTCGTCACGCTGATCGGCCTGCAGGCCGGCTATCTTTTGGGCGGCGCGGTCGTCACCGAGACGATCTACTCGTGGCCCGGTGTCGGCCGGCTCGCGGTTGGCGCCATCCTCGCGAGCGATTTTCCGCTGGCGCAGGGCGCGATCCTGGTGCTGGCGCTGGCCTTCCTGATCATCAATCTCATCGTCGACATGCTCTATGCCGTGCTCGATCCGCGGGTGGACAAACATGGCTGACATCGCCGTCACCGCACCCGTCGCAAGCCGGCCGCTCGCCGCTTTCGGACGCCGCATCCTGCGCGACAAGCTCGCCCTGCTTGCCGCGATCATCCTTCTTTTCATCGTTCTGGCGGCCCTGTTTGCGCCCTGGCTCGCCCCCTTCGACCCCTACAACACCACGCGCCGGCCCTTCATCCCGCCGATCTGGAGCGAGGGCTCGCTGCCGCAATACTGGCTCGGCACGGACGGGCAGGGCCGCGACATGCTCTCGCGCCTACTCTACGGCACGCGGCTGACGCTGGTGATGGGCCTGGCCTCGATCGTCATCGGCGGCGGCCTGGGCGCGCTGATCGCCTTGCTCGGCGTCTACTATCGCCGGCTCGACCCCTACATCATGCGCGCCGCCGACATCCTGCTCTCCTTCCCGGCGATCCTGCTCGGGCTGGCGCTGGCGGCCGTCGTCGGGCCGGGCCTGACGGCGATCGTGATCGCGCTCTCGATCGCGACCATTCCCGATGTCGCGCGCATCACCCGCAGCGCCGCCATCGTCATCATGGGGCAGGACTATATGGAGGCCGGCCGCGCCATGGGCCTGCCCGACCGCATCCTGATCTGGCGCTATCTGGCGCTGAACTGCCTGTCGCCGGTCTTCGTCTTCATGACGCTGCGCTTCGGCCAGATCATCCTGATCGGTGCGGCCTTGTCCTTCCTCGGGCTCGGCGTGCGGACGCCCGAGGCCGAACTCGGCATGATGGCGTCGTTGGGCCGCGATGCGCTGTTCTTCGCGCCGCATATCTCGCTTTTGCCGAGCCTCGTGATCATCGCCATCGTGCTCTGCGTCAATTTGCTGGGAGATGCCCTGCGCGATCTGCTCGATCCGCGCATGAGGAACCAGTGAGGCACCCAACCGTACCGCTCGTTTCAAAACAAAAGGGGAGAACGATCGTGAAGCATCTGACATCCATCGCCACCGGCGCCCTGATGGGCCTTGCGGCCCTGGCGGGTCCCGCCTTGGCGCAAGGCTCCAACACCAGCCTGACCATCGTGCGTGAGGTCGACAGCGACCGCTACGACCCGCACCGTTCGACCGCGCGCGCGGCCTCCGAGGTCATCTTCATGATGGCCGACACGCTGGTCTCGCTCGACCACGACATGTCGACGATCAAGCCCGGCCTCGCGACCTCCTGGATGGTGTCGCCCGACGGCAAGACCTACACCTTCAAGCTGCGCGACGACGTTTCTTTTTGCGACGGCAAGAAACTGACGGCGCAGGACGTCGCCTATTCGATCAAGCGCTGGGTCGATCCCGCCACGCGCTCGCCCGTGCGCTGGCGCGCCGGCAAGGTCGAGGATGTCGTCGCGGTCGACGACACCACGGTCGAATACAAGCTGACCGCGCCTTTCTCGGAGCTGCTCTACCAGCTGACCCAGAGCTTCGCCGTCATCGTGGACAAGGCCAATGTCGAGGCGCTCGGCGCCGATTTCGGCGTCAAGGGCTTCAACGGCACCGGCCCCTATTGCTGGGGCGACTGGAAGCCGCGCAACGAGTTCCGCCTGAAGAAGCACGCCGCCTACAAATGGGGCCCGCCGATCTACGAGAACAAGGGCGCCGCCCAGATCGAGGAGATCGTCTGGCGCATCGTGCCGGAAGAGAACACCCGCCTCGCCGCCGTGATGACCGGCCAGAGCCAGGTCACGCAATATGTTCCCTATTCCGGACTGTCGCAGATCCGCGCCAACCGCAACCTCAAGCTCGTCGAGTCCAAGGAAGCGTTCTGGACCTATTTCGTCGGCTTCAAGATCGACAAGGAAGGCGTCAGCGACCCCGCGGTGCGCAAGGCCATGGTCATGGCGGTCGATCAGAAGGCCATCGCCGACAACCTCTATTTCGGCGAGGTCGAGCCGGCCTATAGCTACATTTCCAGCGAGGCGCTCGACTGGAACAAGGCCGTCACTCCGATCAAGACCAATGTCGCCGAGGCCAACAAGATCCTCGACGCGGCGGGCTGGATGAAGGGTTCGGATGGTTTCCGTGCCAAGGACGGCAAGAAGCTCTCGCCGATCGCCTATGGCTTCACCGGTTCGACCTGGCAGAAGCTGATGGAGGCGATCCAGGGCGATCTGCGCAAGATCGGCGTCGATCTCCGCGTCCAGCTGTTTGATGCCACCATCGGCTGGGGTAAGCTCGCGACGCAGGAATTCGATATGTTCGGGATGAGCTTCCCCTATATTTCGGCCGGCGACGCGCTGAACCTCTACTTCCCCTCGGCCAATGCCCCCACGCCCAACCGGATGAACTGGAAGGACGCCGAAACCGACGCGCTGCTCACCAAGGGCATGACCGCGCTCAACGACGCCGATCGCGCGGCTGCCTATGGCGAGGTTCTCAAGAAGGTGCATGAGGCAGCGGTCTGGCTGCCGCTCTATCACGAGCCGATGAAGATCGCGGCCTCGGCGCGGCTCGCCCCCTTCAAGGCCCACAACATCTATGGTTGCGGGCTGTACAAGGGGCTGGATCTGAAGTTCGTGCGCTGACGTTCTCTATGCAGTGAGGCGCGGGGAACCCCTCTCCCGGAGGGAGAGGGGTAGGGGAGAGGGGTCGGCCCCTCGACCAGCTAAGTGGAACCCGCCCGCGCGTCGGTTCAGGCCAACGAGTTCTGGCCGACCCCTCACCCTGCCCTCTCCCTATGGGAGAGGGTTCCCC
>NZ_LJHQ01000048.1 GCF_001295925.1 Allobosea sp. AAP35
TGCGCCCCCCCATCCCTAACCCTTCCCCACCGCAAGCGGGGGGAAGGGAATCTTGCACGGCGCTTCATGGCGTCGCTCCCTCGACCAGTTCGCGCCCATCGCCCATCGCATAGGCCTTCTGCACCTCGACGCGCAGCGAGGCCCAGATATCGCGGTGGATCTCGTGGAAGGCCTTCTCCAGCCTGATCTCGGCGATGTCGCGCGGGCGCGGCAGGCTGACCCGGTAATCGGCGACGATGCCCGCCGCAGGCCCCGCCGACATCACCACGACGCGGTCGGACAGGGCGATCGCCTCCTCCAGATCATGGGTGACGAAGATCAGCGCCTTTTTGTCCTTCGACCAGAGATCGAGCAGGAGATTGCCCATGATTTGCCGCGTCTGCGCATCGAGCGGCCCGAAGGGCTCGTCCATCAGCAGGATCTCGGGGTCGCGGATCAGCACCTGCGCCAGCGCCACGCGCTTGCGCTGCCCGCCCGAGAGCATATGCGGATAGCGGTCGACGAAGGCGCGCAAGCCGACGCGAGCCAGCCAGTCCCGCGCCCGCTTGTCGGCCTCCGCATCGGAGACGCCCATGGGTTCGAGCGCGACCTTGACGTTGTCGAGCGCGGTCTTCCACGGCATCAGCGCATCGGCCTGGAAGAGGTAGCCGGCGCGGCGGTTGAGGCCCGATAGCGGCTTGTCGAAGATCGACACCGTGCCGGCGGAAGGCACCAGCAGCCCCGCCGCGGCGTTCAGCAAGGTCGACTTGCCGCAGCCGGTCGGCCCGACCACCGAGACGAACTCGCCGGCGGATACCGCGAGGTCGATCCCCGTCACTGCCTGGTAGCGCTGGCCGCCATCGATATGAAAGGTGATGTCGAGTCCCGTGAGGGCGACGGCGGTCTGTGAACCGGTGACCGCCGCCTCAAGCGACAAATCCGCTGGCCCCGCATGGCCATGCGGGCTGTGCTGCAACTCCATGAAACCCGTTTCCCCGTCGGCATCCGGCGCTCTTGGCGGCGCTGGCCGAAGCTTGATTGGCATCGCTGTCGCCAGACTAGGCGATCATGGGCGCAAGGCAAACCCTCTGTCCGCAGGCAGAGGAGGGGTCGTCGCTTTAAGCCTGAAGGCAGCGCGCGGTTGCATTGGCCCGGCAAGGCAGCGATAAGCCGCCAGCCTGCAACGCGAGCGACCCGAACGACCATGGCCCAACTCGAACTCTGGATGCAGGCGCTGGTCGCATTCATGCAGGCCAATCAGGAATGGGCGGTCCCGATCGTTTTCCTGATCGCGTTTTGCGAGTGCGTCGCGATCCTGTCCTGGCTCGTTCCAGCCACCGTTTTCTTTACCGCGTTTGGTGCGGTGGCCGGCGTATCAGGGCTCAATTTGGTCCCGCTCGCGATCGCGGCAGCCGCTGGAGCGGGTTTTGGCTTCTGGGTCTCGTACTGGGCCGGTCTGGTGCTCGGCCCGCGCATCGACGATTACTGGCCGTTCAACAAGAACCCGCAGATGCTGGTACGGGGCCATGCCTTCTTCGAGAAGTGGGGTGTTGCCAGCATTCTCATCGGCCACTTCTTCGGGCCCCTGCGCGCCGTCGTGGCCATCGTCGCCGGCATTGTTAGGATGCCGTTCTGGCCGTTCCAGATCGCCAACTGGCTGGCCTCGATGGCCTGGGGCTTTGCGCTGATCTATGGCGGCGGCACCCTGGCCGAAATGGTGAAGCAGGGCGGTTGGCTTCCGCGCTAGGCCCGCGCCGACTTACGCCAGCCCCAGAACCACGGCGAGCAGCAACATCAGCGATACCGCCATGGCCAACCCGGACATGGTTGTCGGATTTGTCAGTTTGGACACCGTCATCGCAACCCCTCCTGTGCCATCAAGCATCTGCCGCGGCCGAGCCGGCAGCCCTAGGCAATGGCCTCGACGACGAACCAGGCAATGATCGCCAGGACAAGGCCACCGACAAGCACCATCAGAACGGGAGCCCCAAGAAAGCCCTGGCGGCCCTCGACCGGAGTTTCCACCGCCGGGCTGGCATTGCTGTGATCGTCGGCCCGCATCGCGGGCGCCGCAGTGCCCTGCACGGTGCTCTCGGTCTGCGTCTCAGCGCGCAGCTTCGCATCGTCAACCATGATCGCTCTCCTGACCCGGGGGCCGTTAGCCGGGAATTAAACCTAGAAAGGTGTTGAACAGCAGCGCCACCGCCAACCCACCCAACAGAGCACTGAGAAACCACGACTCCTCGATCGGGTCGTGCTCGGCAGCTTTGCTGCGGCTTTGCTTTGCTCGCATGGCGTCATCCCGCATGCGCCGTTCGAAGGCCTCATCATCGCGCGCCATACCGCATCTCCCAACAGGTTCTGTGCCGGTCAAACGCGCGGTAGCCGCATCGGTTCCTGATTCGTTAACAGGCGGCCGGCAGCGGAACGAACGAGGGCGGGAGCATCGCTGCGCCCGCCCTCCAGACTTCTGCAAGATCGTTTGTGTTCAGGGTATTGCAATGATGCGACCCGGATTCCGCGAGGGGTTAAGGCGGCGAAAGCTGGAGCTGGCACCAGGTTCCGAAGTCCGCCGCATCATCGCCGGTTTCACTGCGACGTTTCGACATGGCGACGAGCGCTTTCACCTGATGGCGAAGGCCCGGCACCGGCCGGGCCTTCCATGAACCACTGACCGTCGTCAGTTCTTCGTCTTGTCGACCAGGGCCTTGGCCTTGATCCAGGGCATCATGTCGCGCAGCTTCGCGCCGACTTCCTCGATCGGATGGGCGGCATAGCGGGCGCGCGTCGCCTTGAACGAGGTCTGGTTGACCTTGTTTTCAAGCATCCAGTCGCGGGTAAACTTGCCCGACTGGATGTCGGTCAGCACGCGCTTCATCTCGGCCTTGGTCTCGGACGTGATGATACGCGGGCCGGTGACATACTCGCCATATTCGGCCGTGTTGGAGATCGAGTAGTTCATGTTGGCGATGCCGCCCTCATAGATCAGGTCGACGATCAGCTTCACCTCGTGCAGACACTCGAAATAGGCCATCTCGGGGGCGTAGCCGGCCTCGGTCAGCGTCTCGTAGCCGGCCTTGATCAGCTCGACGAGGCCGCCGCAGAGCACGACCTGCTCGCCGAACAGATCGGTCTCGCACTCTTCCTTGAAGGTGGTCTCGATGATGCCGGCGCGGCCACCGCCATTGGCGCTGGCATAGGACAGGCCGAGGTCATGGGCGTTGCCGGTGGCATCCTGATGGATCGCGATCAGGGTCGGCACGCCGCCGCCGCGCTGATATTCCGAGCGCACGGTATGGCCGGGGCCCTTGGGGGCAACCATCAGCACGTCGAGATCCTTACGCGGCTCGATCAGGTTGAAATGGACGTTGAGGCCGTGGGCAAACAGAAGGGCAGCGCCCTCCTTCATGTTGCCGTGCAGCTCGTCGCGATAGATGTCGCCCTGCAGCTCGTCGGGGGTCAGCATCATCATGATGTCGGAGACCTTGGCGGCCTCGGTCGGGGTCATCACGGCAAAGCCGGCCTCTTCGGCCTTCTTGCGCGTCGGCGAGCCGGCCTTGAGCGCGATGACGACGTCCTTGACGCCAGAATCGCGCAGATTGAGCGCATGGGCATGGCCCTGGGAGCCGTAGCCGACGATGCAGACCTTCTTGCCCTTGATCAGGTTGATGTCGGCATCACGATCATAATAGACGCGCATGGGATTGGTCCTTCCTTGGGTTGGTTTTGGGAACGGGTGGTTTCTTCAGGCCTGCGGTGCGGAGGGCTTCCGCCCGTAGAGGGTGAGGAACTGGTCTGTCGCCCGGGCGGCATCGCGCGCGATTTCGTCCTGGCCCAGCGTGAGGCTGTCGCCGAGCAGGAGCCGGATCTGCACATCGCGCCCGACCAGGCCGAAGAAGCTGCGAAACGCCGTCTCGGAATCCTCGAAAGCGAGCAATCCCGCATCGCGCCCTGCCTCCAGCACTGGCCGCAGCCGTTCGCCGATGGCGAAGCGCCCGTTCTCCAGCACAATGCCGCCGAGATTGCTCTTGCGCGACGCCGCATGGCCGATCGCCAGGCGGTTGAGCGCGATCGAGGTCGGGCTGGAGATCACCGCGAGCCATGTGGCGGCGAAACCCTTGAGGCTGTCGCGCAGCGTCGCAATGTCGAGCGTCGGGCGGTCATAGCGCCCGGCCCGCACCCGCGCCGCCTGCCAGCGCACGGTCGCGGCGAGCAGCCCTTCGCGATCACCGAACCATTTGTACAGCGTTTCCTTCGAGCAACTCGCCCGGCGCGCCACGGCCGTCATGGTGAGCTGGTCGCCTTCCTCCACCATCAGCGACAGGACAGCGTCCAGCACCGCCCGCTGGCGCGCCGTCGGCTCGTCCGTGTCCGCGATGGTCTGTGTCGCCGCCATGAGGGTCCAGGCCAGGAGAATATGCCGTACCGTACGTTACGGTTCGGCTCTCTAGCGCGACCTGCACGCCATCGCAAGAGGCTTTCCTCGCTAAAAGCGGGCCGCTGGGTCCCCACTGGCCCGAGTGAACTTTCTACAGGCCCGCCGTCTGCTGGCTCGCGATCCGCTGCAGGAAGATCGCGGCAACCGTGAGGATAAAGCCGGCCCACCATAAAGGCGAGCGCAGGCTCGAGCCGCTGCCGGGCGCCTCGGCCGGCGCCTTGCCGTTCAGCCGCTGCATGATCGGCCAGGCAAAGCAGCCGAGGCCGAGGATGCCAAGCCCGAGAGCGATGTATTCCAGGCTTGGCGGTGTCATTTTAAAATGGGTTCCAACCGGATTCCCACATAGGCTGCAAGCCTGTGTGCGACGCGTGAGACAAGTTCGTCGGAGAGAGACCCGATCCGACGCCGGAGCCGTTCGCGATCCACCATTCGGACTTGATCCGTCAACAGCGCTCCCGAAACGATGGAGCCGGCTGGAATGACGATTTTAGTGGGCCAGTTTCCGGGATTCGAAGTGATGGGACAGACCAGGATCCGCCCCGATATCCCATGCAATGTCTCATTGGAGATGATCAGAGCAGGACGTCTCCCGCCTTGCTCGGAACCGATGACCGGATCGAGATCGACCCAGTAAACGTCCCCGGTCCGGCAGTCAGCGGCGGGGGTTGTAGTCGTCATAAATGATCTCCGACCCTCTGTCGGGACCCCAATCCCAGTCGTCTACGGGTGCATTGGCCAATCCGCCAAGCCTTTCGGCCTCTGCCAGAAGCCATTCAGCGGTCACCGGATACGGTTCAGGCGTCGGGAGGACGTCATGGCCCGCCTTGTCCGATGTGACGCGCTTAAGTCTGACCTCTTCGCCGTCGACGCTGACATCGAGCGTCGTGCCGCTGATGAGTCCAAGCTGCTTCACCACCGCCTTCGGCAATCGCACCGCCGTGCTGTTGCCCCATTTCGCGACCTGGACCTTCATGGCGCGCCTCCTCTGCCGGATATCCATAGCATCCGGCCCGGATATCCGCAAAATCACATCGCCTCGGGGCCTCGGCTCATCGCGGCGATGCCGGTGCGCGACACCTCGGTCAGTCCTACCGCCGTCATCAGCTTGATGAAGCGTTCGATCTCCTCGGTCGAACCGGTCAGTTCGAAGACGAAGGAGGTCAGGGAGGCGTCGAGCGTGCGCGCGCCGAAGGCGGCGGCCAGCCGCATCGCCTCGACGCGGTGGTCGCCCTTGCCGACGACCTTGACCAGCGCGAGTTCGCGCTCCAGCGCCTCGCCCTGCAGCGTCAGATCGACGACGCGATGCACCGGCACCAGCCGGTCGAGATGCGCCTTGATCTGGTCAATGATGTGGGCCGTTCCCGAGGTCACGACCGTGATCCGCGAGATATGCGCGTCGTGCTCGGTCTCCGACACGGTCAGGCTCTCGATATTGTAGCCACGGCCCGAGAACAGCCCGGCAATCCGCGCCAGCACGCCTGGCTCGTTGTCGACGATCACCGCCAGCGTATGGCGCGCGACGGGCTGGGCGACGGGCGCGTTGGGATAATGCGATGACGTGTTCATGAGGACGCTCGGCTGCGACTGAGGGAGGGACGGAAATCGGTCAGGACGGGCTCGTCTGCCTCGTCCTCGGCAATGATCCAGGGTTCAGCAAGCGCACCGAGTCGCCAGGATCGGAACCCTTGCGTCGCCTGCACGGCGTCGCAATAGGCGGCACTGACGGGGTCGAGCGCGACGGAATAGCCCGTGAAGCGCGCTGTCACCGGCGCAAACATCGCATCGGCTGCCGTGAAGGCGCCGAACAGGAAGGGACCCTCCCCGCCGAAGCGCTCGCGAGCCTCGCGCCAGATCGCGCTGATCCGCGCCACATCGACGGCAACCTTCGCGCCGCGATCACGCGGTGGATGCACCCAGGCGAGATTCATCGGACAGGCGCCGCGCAAGGCCTGAAAGCCGGCATGCATCTCGGCGGCGATCGAGCGGGCCATCGCCCGGGCGGCCGGCTCGCGCGGCCAGATCGCGAGGTCGGGGCGCGTATCGGCGACATGGTCCATGATCGCAAGCGATTCCCAGACCCTGATCTCGCCATCGACCAGCGCCGGCACCTTGCCGGCCGGCGTGAACGCCGAGATCGAGCGCTTCCATTCCGGATCGTCGAAGGTCTGCCCGAAGGGCACCAGCACTTCCTCGAAAGGGATCCCGAATTCCGTCAGCAGCAGCCAGGGCCGCAGCGACCAGGAGGAATAGTTCTTGTTGGCGATGACGAGTTTCATGGGGCGCTGGCTCTCATGGAATGATGACGTTGGTCATCGGAAAAGCCCGCGCGGCACCAGCGACCAGTGCCGCATCGAATGTGCCGAAGCCGGCAACGTCGTCGCAGGCGGCAAGATGAACCGCATCGGCGAAATCCATCCCGCCCCGATAGGCTTCGAGCGACATGGCAAATCGTTCGGGGGCCTCCACGGATAGCTGATCCGTCGCACCCAGAAGCGAGAAGGCAGCGACGATCTGCGCGCGCGAAAATCCGTAGACGGACCGAAGCACCCATTCTGTCTCCATGACGACCGTGGTCTGCACCAGCCCGCCGCGCGCCAGGATCAAAGCGCGCGCGCGCGCCACCTGCCGAGGGTCATCCTCGGTGATCAATCGCACGACGATATTGGTATCGAGCGCGATCATCCCTTCTTGCGCTCCCACCGCTCGCGCATCGCATCATCGATACCCTTTTGCATGTCCTCGAGCGACTTGGGCGGCCCCTCATAGGGGAGGCATCCGATCAGATCGTCGATCGTGTAGCGCTTCTCCGCCGGCTTCGGCCGCAGGAATACCCCGCCATCGCGGGCCACGACCTCGAACTCCGTGCCCGGAGCCCAGCGGCCGGCATCCCGAACACTCTTGGGCAGAATGATCTGGCCTTTGGTGGAGAGCCGGGTGGTGGCCATTGCGCACCTCACAAGTAAGACGAAAGGTAAGATAACATGACGATGGGTTCCGCGCGATGGCGTCGTTCACGCCGCCCGGCTCTCGGCCGCCAGCGCAAAGTCGAGCGCCGCCTCGACGTGCAGCGCCGTCGTGTCGAACACCGGCAGGTCGACATCGCCCGGCCCGATCAGCAGGCCGATCTCGGTGCAGCCGAGGATGACGCCGTCGGCGCCCTGCCCGGCCAAGGCCGCGCCGATGATCTCCAGATAGCGTGCCTTGGAGGCAGGCTCGATCCGGCCGCGGCAGAGCTCTTCATAGATGATGCGATGGACGTCGCCGCGCTCCGCCTCGCCGGGCACGACCGCCTCGATGCCGAAAGCGGCGAGCCTGCCAAGATAGAAGCGCTGCTCCATCGTGAAGCGCGTCGCCAGCAGCAGCGGCCGCCGCGACGCACTGCGTTTGATCGCCTGGGCGGTGACATCGGCGAGATGCAGGAAGGGCACGCGGGTTGCGCCGGTGATCCTGTCGGCGAGCTTGTGCATGGTGTTGGTGCACAGCACGATGCACCCCGCCCCGGCCCGCTCCAGACGCAGCGCGCTATCGGCCAGGATATCGCCGGCGGCTTCCCAGTCGCCCCGCGCCTGCATCTCCGCGATGGCTGAGAAATCCAGCGAATGCAGCAGGATGTCGGCAGAATGAAGCCCGCCCTGCCGCGCCCGCACGCCCTCATTGAGCAGGCGGTAATAGACTGCAGTCGATTCCCAGCTCATCCCGCCGATCAGGCCGATGGTCGTCATGTCGTGTCCCCCGCTCCTCTCTCAGCCCTCATCCTGAGGAGCGGGCGCAAGCCCGTGTCTCGAAGGATGGTCCATCAGTCTCCCGAGCCTCCTCGCGCATCCTTCGAGACGCGCCTGCGGCGCTCTCAGGATGAGGGCTGAGACATCTGGACGACGCCTCCTCAGACCAGCTGCTTGCCCTTGGCGTCGATGATCTCGCCGGTGTCGCCCTCGAAATCGGGCAGGATCATCTCGTTATGGGCCTTGCCCGAGGGGATCATCGGGAAGCAGTTCTCCTGCTTGGCGACGAGGCAGTCGAAGATCACGGGCTTGGGCGTCTCGATCATCTCCATGATCGCATCGTCCAGCGAAGCGGGATCGTCGCAGCGGATGCCGTGTCCGCCATAGGCTTCGGCCAGCTTCACGAAATCGGGCAGCGATTGCGAGTAGCTCTCCGAATAGCGCCCGCCATGCAGCAGCTCCTGCCACTGGCGCACCATGCCCATGTACTCGTTGTTGAGGATGAAGATCTTGACCGGCAGGCGGTACTGCACCGCCGTCGACATCTCCTGCATGTTCATCAGGATCGAGGCTTCGCCCGCGATGTCGATGACGAGCGCCTTGGGATGCTTCATCTGCACGCCAATGGCCGCCGGCAGACCGTAGCCCATCGTGCCGAGACCGCCCGACGTCATCCAGCGGTTGGGCTCCTCGAAGCGGTAATACTGCGCCGCCCACATCTGGTGCTGACCAACCTCGGTGGTGATGTAGGTGTCGCGGTTCCTGGTCAGTTCATAGAGCCGCTCGATGGCGTATTGCGGCTTGATGACCGAGCCCGACTGCTTGTAGGCGAGGCTCTTGCGCGCCCGCCAGCCGTCGATCTGCGTCCACCACGCCGTCAGCGCGGTCTTGTCGATCTGCGGCGAGGTCTCGCGCCAGATGCGGACCATGTCTTCCAGCACATGGGCACAGTCGCCGATGATCCCGATATCGACCTTGACCGTCTTGTTGATCGAGGATGGGTCGATGTCGATGTGGATCTTCTTCGAACGCGGCGAGAAGCCGTCGAGCCGCCCCGTGATGCGGTCGTCGAAGCGCGCGCCGATATTGATCATGACGTCGCAGTCATGCATCGCGAGGTTGGCCTCATAGGTGCCGTGCATGCCCAGCATGCCGAGCCACTGCTTGTCGGCAGCCGGATAGGCGCCGAGCCCCATCAGCGTCGAGGTCACCGGGAAGCCGGTCAGCCGCGCGAGCTCGCGCAGCAGCGCCGAGGCATGCGGGCCGGCATTGATGACGCCGCCGCCGGTGTAGAACACCGGCTTCTTCGCCCGCGCCATCAGTTCGACGGCCGCCTTGATCTTGTTCAGGTCGCCCTTGACGGTAGGGCGATAGGTCTTGTGCTGGTTGTCGCGCGGGCGGCTGTAGAGCCCCGTCGCGAACTGGATGTCCTTGGGGATGTCGATGACGACCGGGCCGGGGCGGCCATTGGCGGCGACGAAGAAGGCCTCGTGCAGGATGCGCGGCAGATCCGCGATGCTCTTCACGAGATAATTGTGCTTGGTGCAGGAGCGCGTGATGCCGACCGTGTCGCATTCCTGAAAGGCATCCGAGCCGATCAGATGCGTCGGGACCTGGCCGGTGATGACGACGAGCGGGATCGAATCCAGCAGCGCATCGGTCAAGCCCGTCACCGCATTGGTCGCGCCGGGGCCGGAGGTGACGAGCACGCAGCCGACCTTGCCGGCGGTTGAGCGGGCGTAGCCCTCGGCGGCATGGACCGCGCCTTGCTCGTGGCGCACGAGGACATGCTTGACCTTGTCCTGCTGGAACAGCGCGTCATAGATCGGCAGCACCGCGCCACCGGGATAGCCGAACAGATGTTCGACACCCTGATCCTGCAGCGCGCGGACGACCATCTCGGCGCCGGTCATCATCTCGCTCATCATAGTCTCCTGCGGCTTGTTTTTGTCTGTGGGAGATGCTGGGCAATAAAAAAGGCCCTCGAAGGGGCCTGAACATGCGCTGGCGTCGGGACGACGCGGTTCAATCAAGAACCGGTCCCTACCAGCGCACCCGTACGATAATAGGCTTGCGCATTGCGCCTCGACCCTTTGCAGATATTGCGGAACGCTAATCGACGCACGCGCGCCGGTCAAGCATTAAGCCGGCGACGGCCGCCGCCGAGCCTGCTGAAGATCACTGGGTTCCCCAGCGGAACACTTTGTCAACCAGCCCTGTCTAACCTGCCGCATCCGTGCTCCAGGATCGCCATGTATCAAGAAGTTCACACCGAGAACATCGCGGTTAGGGCGCATGCACCCGAGGTGGCGGAGCTGTTGCGCCGCTTCAGGCTGTCCGCCCAGGGCGAATTCGGCGTCTCCTATGAGGCCTTTCGCGACGAGGTGATGCCTGAATTCGGGGCCGACCTGATGGTGCTCGCCCCGACCGAAGATGGCGATTATGTTCATCTCCATTACGGGCGCGAGATCATCCGGCTGGTGGGCGGCAGCCGTATCGGCGAGCGCGTCTCGACGATGACGCCACAGGTTGCCCGTTTCACCATTGCCTGCTGCGACCACGCCCTTGCCGACGGCATGCCCAGATACACCGTCCATCGCGCGCTGAAGACCGTCCGGGTCAGCCTCTGGGAACGGCTGATCATGCCGGCGACGGCTCGCGATGGCAGCCGCCTTCTGATCGTCTTCAGCCGGCCCCTGCAGTTCCGCGAGGAGCTGCTGACGACCGTCCTCGACACCTCTCCGGCCGGCATTGTCGCCCTGCGCGTCGTGCGCGACGATGAAGGCACCATCGAGCGCACGGTCATCATCACCGCAAACCGCCGCGCGGCGACGATCGCGGGACGCGAGGGGGAGGACCTCGTCGATACCGACGCTCAGGTCAGCCTGCCGTTCCTGGCCGATGCCGCGGTCTGGCGACGCTGCCTCTACGCCATTGAACTGCGCCGTCCCGACATGATCGAGACCGCTTTCGCTGCAAACGGCCAGACAATCTGGCTTCAGATATCGGTAGCCCTGCTCGGAGACGGTCTCGTCCTGACGATCACCGACATCTCCGACCTGATTCTCGCCAATCAGGCGCTTCAGAGCCGGGCCGCGACGCTGGCCCTCGAGATCGGCCGCGAACGCGCGACCCGCCGCGCCCTCTCCCAGGAGATCGGGCAGCGCGAGGAGCGCGAGCAGGAGCTGCGCCGCCTTGCCGAAACCGATCCGCTGACGGCCCTGCTCAACCGCCGCTCCTTCACCGAAAAGGCCAATGCGGAGATTGGGGCAGCGCGTGACAATGGCTCGGCGATCGCGCTGATCATGGTCGATCTCGACCACTTCAAGGCGGTCAATGACAGCTATGGGCATCCGGCCGGCGACGCCGTCATCCGCGCCTTCGCCGATCTGCTGCTCGGCGTCGTGCGCAGCGAGCGCGATCTTGTCGGCCGCTTCGGCGGCGAGGAGTTCGCCATCCTGCTGCCGGGAGCCAATCTCGACTGCGCCATGCGGATCGCCTTGCGTATTCAGAACCTCCTGGCCGGACGCCGCCTGCCGGTCTCCGAGACGCTGTCGCTGCAGGTCTCGGCCAGCCTCGGGATCGCCACCTGCGACCACCCGCTGACCTTTTCGGGGCTGGTGGAGCGGGCCGACAGGGCCCTGTATCGCGCCAAGAACGAAGGCCGCGGCTGCATCCGCATCGCCGATCCCGATCTCTCGGTCGCCGCCTGAAACCTATCGCCGCTCAGCCAGTGCGCGCCAGGCAACCTCGCGCGCGGCTTCAGGCGCCACCGCCTGCCACCCCGCCATCTGGTGCCGGAACCAGGTGACCTGCCGCTTGGCATAAGCGCGCGTATCCGACTGCCCCCGCGCGATCGCCTCCTCCAGCCGCAGCGCCCCGTCGAGATGGGCGATCAGCCCCGGCACGCCATGGGCGCGCATCACCGGCAGCAGCGGGTCGAGACGGCGCTCGCGCAAGGCCGCGACCTCCTCCAGCGCGCCCTGCGCGATCATCGCCTCGAAGCGCGCGTCGATGCGCCGGCGGACCTCTTCACGCACCGGATCGACGAAGAGCTTCAGCAGCGGCAGACCGTCGAGCGGCCCCGGATGGCGCTCGCCCTGGAAGCTGGCGATCGAGCGCCCCGTCGCCTCTTGCACCTCGAGCGCGCGCATGATCCGCATCCGGTCGGCCGGTTTCAGCCGCTCCGCCATACCGGGATCGCGACGGCTGAGCTCGGCATGGAGCTGGTCTGTCTCGATATCCGCAACGCGCGCGCGAAAGGCGCTGCGCACGGCATCCGGCACGGGCGGGATCGCCGAGAAGCCTTCGGTCAGCGCCTTGAAATAGAGGCCCGTGCCGCCGACGATCACCGGCAGCACGCCCGCCTGGCTCAGCGATTCGAGCGTGCTCGCGACATCGGCCGCATAGCGCATCGCCGAATAATTGATGGCGCCGTCGACATGGCCATAGAGACGATGGGTTGCCATCGTCTCCTCTTGGGGGCTCGGCCGGGCCGTGAGGATCCGCAAATCGGCATAGACCTGCATCGAATCGGCGTTGACGACAGCGCCGCCCCAGTGTCGGGCGATGTCGATCGCCAGTGCGGACTTGCCGCTCGCGGTCGGACCTGCGATGAGCACCGCCCTGACCCCGTCCGCTTGTCCCCTCGTCACCAGACCCGGCCCCTTCCATGCTCGTCGCGACACTGGTTTCCGCCCATGGTCAGGCCCTGCTCGATAACGGTTTGCTCAAGCGTCTCGAAACGGGCCTGCCCGGCATCTCGCACTGCCGGCGCCTCGACGGCGAAATCGCTGCCGACCTCTTCGCGGAAGCGGGCGACGCAGGCAAGCTCGAAGCGGCTTTGCGCGAGGCGCTGGCGGGGGCTGCGATCGACATCATCGTCCAGCCGGCCGCGACCCGGCGCAAGGCGCTGTTCCTCGCCGACATGGATTCGACCTTGATCGGTCAGGAATGCATCGACGAGCTCGCGGCTTATGTCGGGCTCAAGGACAAGGTCTCCGGCATCACCGAACGCGCCATGCGCGGCGAGATCGCCTTCGAGCCGGCGCTTCGCGAGCGCGTCGCGCTGCTGAAGGGAGTCTCCCTCTCCGTGGTCGACGAGATCATCGGGCAGCGCATCACCCTGACGCCCGGCGGCCGCGAACTTGTCATGACGATGCGCGGCCAGGGCGCCCATACCGCCCTGGTCTCGGGCGGCTTTACCGTCTTCACCGGCCCGATCTCCGCGACGATCGGTTTCGAAGAGCACCGCTCGAACATCCTTCTCGCCGATGACGGCATTCTGCGCGGCGAGGTCGCGGAGCCGATCCTCGGCAAGCAAGCGAAGCTCGATGCGCTGTGCGAGTTGCGGGCCCGTTTCGGTCTACGCCCCGAACAGACCCTCGCCGTCGGCGACGGGGCCAATGATCTCGCCATGCTCGGCGAGGCCGGGCTCGGCGTCGCCTTCCGCGCCAAGCCGGCGGTCGCCGCGGCGGCTCACGCGCGGCTCGACCATGCCGATCTCACCGCCCTGCTCTATGCGCAGGGGTATACGGGTGAAGAGATCGTCCGGGATTAATTCCCAACCCTGGGTGAAAAGGCGCGCCGTCATCCTGGACCAGCGGCAAAGCCGCGCAGGCCGGAATCCGTCATAAGGCTCGACCGCGCTCTACGATGGATCCCGGACGGTCTTCGGCCGCCCAGGATGACGCCTGGCAGCGAGCCCCTCAATCCACGATGAACAGCTTCGCGCCCGTCATGGTGCTGGAGCGATGCGCCTCGGCACCGTCCGCCACCTGATAGCTCATGCCCGCCTTGAGCGGCATGACGCGGCCATCCTCCAGCCTCGTCTCCATCTCGCCCTCGAGACACAGGATGATATGGCCCTTGGAGCACCAATGGTCGGCGACATAGCCCGGCGTATACTCGACCATGCGCACCCGGACGCGGTTCTCCTCCGGTCCGAAATATTGCGTGCGCCAGAACGCCTCGCCGACATCGCCGGCATGCCGCTCGGCAGGGATCGTCGACCAGTCGGTCGTCACGAAGGGAATGTCGCTCAGCTTCATCGCAGATCTCCGTCGGTCGGTCTGCCGACCCTGCCATCTTCGCACGGCGTAGGACAATGCAGACATTTGCGGTCCGACCAACCGACGGCCGATCACGAAAAAGGGCGGCCCCGTGGGACCGCCCTTCAGATCGTTCGCGCAAAGTCGAGATCAGTTCATCGAGATGGCGACGAAGCGGACCTCGCCCTGGGCGTTGGCCACCAGAAGCAGGGCCGACTTCTTGCCCTCCTTCTTCAGCGCGTCGATGCGCCGGGTGACGTCCTCGGGCGAATTCACCGCCTCCTGGCCAATCTCGACCACGAGTTCGCCGACCTGGATGCGCTTGTCGGCGGCGTTCGAATTGGGGTCGACCCGGGTGATCACCACACCCTTGACGCCGTCCTTGATCGAATGGCGCTTGCGGAGCTCTTCGGTCTGGGGCGAGAATTCGAGGCCGAGCGCGGCGGTGACGGCGGGCTTGGCCGGTTCAGCCGGGGTACGCGCCGAGGCCGGCTGCACCTTCTCGCCATCCTCCAGACGGCCGAGCTTGACCGTCTTCACCTCTTCCTTGCCCTTGCGCATGATCGTGACCGGCACGTCCTTGCCAACCGGCGTGGCTGCGACGATGCGCGGCAGGTCGCGGGAATCCTTCACGTCCTTGCCGTCGAACTTGGTGATGACGTCACCCACATCGAGGCCGGCGGGCTTGCCGGGGCCCTTCTCGTCGACGCCGGCCACCAACGCGCCGCGCGCCGTGCCCAGACCGAGCGCCTCGGCGGTCGCGTCGTCGACGCTCTGGATGCGCACGCCGAGCCAGCCGCGACGGGTCTCGCCGAATTCCTTGAGCTGATCGATGATGTTGCTGGCGAGCGAAGACGGCACGGCAAAGCCGATGCCGACCGACCCACCCGTGGGCGACAGGATGGCGGTGTTGATGCCGATCACCTCGCCCGCCATGTTGAACAGCGGCCCGCCCGAATTGCCCTTGTTGATGGCGGCATCGGTCTGGATATAGGTGTCGTAGGGGCCCTGCTGGATGTCGCGGTTGCGCGCCGAGACGATGCCAGAAGACACCGACCCGCCAAGCCCGAACGGATTGCCGATCGCCATCACAGGATCGCCGATGCGCATCTTGTCGGAATCACCGAGCTTGACCGCTGGGAGAGGCTTGTCGTGCTTCACCCGCAGAACGGCGAGATCGACCTTGGCGTCCTTGCCAACCACCTCGGCCTTGAGACGCAATCCGTTGTTGAAGATCACGGTGATGTCGTTCGCATCGCCGATGACATGACTGTTCGTCACGACGATTCCAGATGCGTCGATCACGAAGCCAGAACCCGCCGACTGCGAGCGGCGCTGCTGGGGACCCTGATTTTCCCCCTGCTGCCCTGGTCGCCCGCCCTGGCCCTGCTGGCCCTGGCCGCGACGGTTGAAGAACTCCTCGAACAGATCGCCGAACGGCGTGTCCGGTCCGAGCTGCGGAATTTGCGGCAGGGTGCGGCCGCGCGTGTCGCTGGTCGTCACCGCCGCGATATTGACCACGGCCGGCATGACGCGCTCGGCGAGATCGGCCAGCGACATCTGACCCTGAATAATGGGCGCGGACGCCGTCTGGGCCGGGGCCGTCAGGGGAGACGCGAGCAGGGACAACCCTGCAACGCCAGCCACCAGGAAACCCCGCCCTGCGCGGCGCGCCGTGACGGTCGGGGCCCGGGAGGCAAACGTCGCAAAGGCGGGAGCAAGGGTGGGGTTGGTTGCCATCAGTGTCCTCGTGAATCAGATTTCGGGCGAGCCGCGCGCTGCGAAGAACCCAAGCCTCAGTTGAACCATGAATTGCGGCGGAAGGTCGACCGCCCTGCATCGGCACGCGAACACGATCGCGTGGCCCGTGTCGGCTGTCAGCCCCGAACGAGCCAGACCAGAACCACGCCGACCGCCGCAGAGGCGAGGCCAATCAGCCTCATCCTCTCCGGCGGCGTTTCGGCGGCACTGCGCAGCGCCTCCTTGGCGAAGTTGGGCACCGCTGCGAACAGGATACCTTCAATCGCGAAAACAAGGCCCAGCGCCGCGATGAAATCAAGCATTCGCGACGCCTATTGGTAATGTCAGGGCTGCGCCGGCGCAGCCGGCACGGCAGGCGAAGCGGGTGCGGCTGCCGGAGCGGCCGCCGGCGTCGCCGGGCCACCCTCGCGCCGCGGCGCGTTGGGGCCGTTGAAGAAGCGGAAGAACGGCGAGTCGGGCGACAGGACCATCCGCGTGTCGCCCGGCTTGATGCTGGCCTCATAGGCCTGCATCGAGCGGTAGAACGCGAAGAACTCCTGATCCTGACCGAAGGCCTCAGCGAAGACGCGGTTACGCTCGCCTTCACCCTGACCGCGCACCTCGTCGGAGCGACGCTGCGCCTCGGCGACGATCACGGTCGAGTCCCTGTCGGCGCGGGCCCTGATCTCCTGGGCCTGCTGGGCACCGAGCGCGCGTGCTTCAGCCGCCTCGCGCTGACGTTCCGTCTGCATGCGCTGGAACACCGCCGCCGAGTTGGCGGCCGGCAGATCGACGCGCCGCAAGCGGACATCGACGACGGTCATGCCGAAGCGGGCAGCCTCGCGATTCACCTCGTCGCGAATCCGGTTCATCAGCCGGGCCCGGTCGTTGCGGACCATGGAGATGAAGCTCGCTTCCGCCAGCACCGAACGGACCGTGCCGTTGACGATCGATGCGAGCTGCGAATTGGCGCGCGGGATGTTGTTGACCGCCTGGTAGAAGCGCAGCGGATCGGAGATCCGGTAGCGCGTGAACGCATCCACGACGAGACGCTTCTGGTCCGAGGCGATGATTTCCTGCGCCGGCAGATCGAGATCGAGGATGCGGTTGTCGAGCAGGGTGACCTGTTCGAACGGGGCCGGCAGCTTGAAGTAGAGGCCCGGCTCGGTGACGACGCTGCGCACGGCGCCAAAGCGCAGCACGAGGGCCGATTGCGTCTGCTGCACCACGAAGGTCATGGCGTAGAAGACGATGGCCACGACGCCGAGAACGACGAGCAGGCCGATGCGGATGATGCCACTGTTCATCGGACGGCTCCCGTCTGGGGAGCGCCCGGAACGGGGCGCCTCTGCTGCAGCTGGTCGAGCGGAAGATAGGGCACGACCCCCTGGCCGCCGGCCGCGCTATCGAGGATGATCTTGTCGGCGCCGCCCAGGACACGCTCCATGGTCTCGAGGAAGAGGCGTTCGCGGGTGACGGCAGGCGCGAGCTTGTACTGCTCATAGACCGCGTTGAAGCGGCTGGCCTGGCCGAGCGCCTCGGCGACGGTCTGCTCCCTGAAGGCTTCCGCCGACTGGATCAACTGGGCCGCGCGACCGCGCGATTCCGGCACGACCCGGTTGGCATAGGTTTCGGCCTCGTTGCGCAGGCGCTCCTGGTCGGCACGCGCCGCCTGAACGTCGCGGAACGCATCGATGACCTGCTGCGGCGGATCGACCTTCTGCAGCTGCACGAGGCGGATCTGCACTCCGGCATTATAACCGTTGAGCGTCTCCTGCATGAGCTGGCGCACCTCGGTCTCGATCGCGGCGCGGTCGGTCGTCAGCACGGGCTGGATGTTGCGCCGGCCGATGATCTCGCGCATCGCGCTCTCGGCGACGGCTTTCACCGTGCCCGGCGGATCCTGGATGTTGAAGACGTAGTTCTCGGGCGCGGCCGGGTCGATCTGCCACTGCACGATCACGTCGATGTCGACGATGTTCTCGTCGCCGGTGAGCATCAGGCTTTCCTCGATCACGTCGGACTGGCGCGAGGCGCGCACAGATTCGACGGTCCGGAAACCGACCTCGGTAGTGATAACGTTGGTCACCTGCGGCTTGATCACGCTGCCGATCGGATAAGGCCAGTTATAGTTCAGGCCTTCGCCGGTCTTGCCGATGAACTGGCCGAAGCGCAGGTTCAGGCCGACCTCGTTGGGTCGGACAATGTACCAGCCTGTCAGAAGCCAGATCACAACCAGTCCAAGCAGGCCGAAGATCAACCCACGCCCGCCGAGATTGCCTCCGGGGAGCAGGTTTTTCAGCCTGTCCTGACCCCGACGCAGGATGTCCTCAAGATCGGGCGGGCCGCTATTGCCGCCGCCGCCACCGCCGGAGCCGCCGCCCCAGGGGCCGCCGCCACCACCGCCGCCGCCGCTTCCCCCGCGCTGGCCCCAGGGTCCGCCCCCGTTATTGCCACCGCCGCTCTGGTTGCTCCAAGGCATACTCGCGCCGTTCCCTTCCTCTGCCGACCTGCCGTGCATTAAGCGAATGGCGGTCATTTGTCAGCGCCCCTTGCTGGGCGTGCCTGGCTGAATTGGGCATGGGCCATGGATTCGTCAACGACGCAAGGCATTCATCGTCAACGGAAAGGCGGTCAGGCGCGGCGGCGAAACGTCGCGAAGGTGAAGGGATGCTCGTTGTCGGCGTCCGCGCCATGGTGCTCGCTCCTCCCCGGGACGAAGGCCGAGCGGTCCCAATCCGGGAAGATCGCATCGCCCTCCGGCATCGCGTGGACCAGGGTCAGTTCGAGCCGCTGCGCGAGCGGCAGGGCCTGGCGATAGACATCCGCACCACCCGCCACCGTGACACTGTCGGCCTCCATGCCGGCCCCCAGCGTCTGCGCGAGCCTCAGCGCCTCCGCCAGCGAATGCGCGACATGAACGCCCTCGGGCCGGAAATCGGGATCGCGTGTCAAGACCACCGTCTCGCGACCTGGCAAGGGCTTGCCGATCGAAAGAAACGTCTTGCGGCCCATCACGACGGGGCGTGAGAGCGTCAGGCTCCGGAAGCGGCGCAGATCAGTTTTCAGCCGCCAGATCAGCCGGTTGTCGTCGCCGATGACGCCATTGTCGGCGATGGCCGCAATGAGGACGATGGGAAGAGCCGCCATCGCTCAGGCCTCGCCCGCCAGCTTTGCCAGCGCCTCGCCGTCGAGCCGCTTGACGGTCCACTCGTCCTGCGCCTGAGCGCCCAGCGAGCGGTAGAACACGCGCGACGGCTCGTTCCAGTTCAAAACCCACCAAGCCAGGCGCGGCAGCCCCTCCGCGACACAGCGCTTGGCCAGCGCCGCGATCAGCGCCTTGCCGATGCCGCGCCCACGATACTGCGGATGCACGAACAGATCCTCCAGCCAGATGCCGTGCCGGCCGCTGAAGGTGGAGTAGGTGTAGAACCAGACGGCGAAACCCGCGGGCTCGCCCTCCCATTCGGCGATGTCGCAGAAGGCGCGTGGGTTCGGCCCGAAGATCGCCGCGGCGATCTCGGCCTGCGTCGCGACGACGTGATCGGCGAGCTTTTCGTACGCGGCGAGCGCCTTGATGAAATCAAGGACAAGGCCGGCCTCGTCGGGCCGGGCGGGGCGGATCGTGAGGGTCATACCGCGATCGGCGCCTTGATCGCCGGGTGCGGATCGTAGCCCTCGATCGTCACATCGGCGAAGTTGAAGTCCTCCAGTCGCGTGACAGCCGGATTGAGCGTCAACTTCGGCAGCGGCCTGAACTCCCGGCTCAGTTGCAGCTTCGCCTGGTCGAGATGGTTCACGTAGAGATGCGTGTCGCCGAAGGAATGGACGAAGTCGCCCACAGTCAGCCCCGTCACCTGCGCCACCATATGCGTCAGCAGTGCGTAGCTCGCGATGTTGAAGGGCACGCCGAGGAAGACGTCGGCCGAGCGCTGATAGAGCTGGCAGGAGAGTTTGCCCGGCCCCTCCGCCGAGGGCTGCACGAAGAACTGAAACAGACAGTGACACGGCGCCAGCGCCATCTTCGGGATATCGGCCGGGTTCCAGGCCGAGACGATCAGCCGGCGCGAATCCGGATTGCGCTGGATCTCGTTCACCAGCCAGGCGATCTGGTCGATCGTGGAGCCGTCGGGCGAAGGCCAGGAGCGCCACTGCCGGCCATAGACCGGGCCGAGATCGCCATTCGCATCGGCCCATTCGTCCCAGATCGTGACGCCGTTCTCCTGCAGGTAGCGCACATTGGTGTCGCCGCGCAGGAACCAGATCAGCTCGTGGATGATCGATTTCAGATGCAGCTTCTTGGTCGTGACGAGCGGGAAGCCCTCGCTCAGATCGAAACGCATCTGGTGGCCGAACACCGCGATAGTGCCCGTGCCGGTGCGGTCGTCCTTGCGGATGCCCTCGTCCAGGACGCGTCGAAGCAGGTCGTGATACTGGCGCATGAAAAAATCCCGGTCGAAACGGCGCCACCATAACGGCAAAAGCGCGTTGATGGCGCGCCCAGTGGCCCGCCTTCCCCCGATTTCTTGGCTCCGTCTTGGGCGCTGTTTCTTAAGCCGTTCCTACGCTTGACCGCTGCCCGCCGATGTCAGCAGCCGGAACCGATACGAAGCCGCACCGTTGTCCCAACGAGCCCACCCAAGCCTCAAGAGATGGGGAGATTTGTTCATGAACCTTCAAACCACCACCCGCGCACTGCTGTTGTCGGCGCTGCTCGCCCTGCCTGCGACTGTCGTCAACGCCCAGGCGCCATCGCCCGCACCGATCAGGCCGGGGCAAACGGCCATTTCGATGGACGACGCACGGCGTATCGCAAACGACAACGGCGTGGTTCGGATCGAGGAGATCGAACTCGATGATGGCAAATGGGAGATCGAGGGCCGCGATGCCGCCGGCGCCGAGATCGAGATCGACCTGCGCGCCACGGACGGCATGATCATCAAGATGGAGCGGGATCGGCCCGCTGCGGCGCGTGCGCGACCCTGATCGATCACGCGATCGCGACAGGATGTGACGCGGCGGCGCAACGGCCGCCGTCATGGCTGCCACAATCGGAATGCCTCCTTGCCGCAGTGCAGCGGCGGGAGGAATCGATGCGGAACTTCGCTTTGGCGGTAACTCTTTGGGCCGTGTTCGGCTCGATGGTGCCCTTAACAGCTGCGGCCGGCGTTTCGATGCCGCTGAAGCCAACCCTTCATATCAAGCAAAACCCCGCCCAGGCGCTGCACGTCTCGGAACAAGCTGCACGACGCATCGCCTGGCGTTTCGGCTTTGACCACATTGAGGAGATCGTCCTGGCGGGTGACCGCTGGGAGATCGCCGGCCGCGACCGCGCCGGCCACGAAAAGCTGCTCGATATCCATGCTTATGACGGCCGCATTCTGAACTGAGGGCACCTCACCGGAAATAAGCCGGCGAGGTGCCCTTCCGCTCTTTCCCCGGAGCGCTCGTGCCCCTATATTGACTTTGCCGTTCGCAAGATCGGCTATGGCGATAAACGAGCGTCGGAATAAGCTTTTCGGACCCGGGGGCGGTACCCGGCGCCTCCACCACAGCCCTGCGGCGCAAGCCATGGGGCGGCTTGCGGGATCTTTGGACCGCGGGCTGGCCCGGCCACTCAGGCAGGGTTGCGGCGGGGGCGAAATAGGATCGACGAGAGTGTAAAGGCCGTTCTTTTGCCCGGTATGGTTCCGCCGTTATAGGGCTAACGCATAGTTGCCAATGACAACAATGCTCGGGTCGCTGTCGCCGCGTAAGCGGTGCTGGTTCCCAAACCTAAGTCCTTCCGTTTAGCGACGTAAGGCGGGGCTCGGAGGCGCCTGGCAACAGAAGCCTCCACTTTTTTCTGATGGCCTGCCCGGCTATTGCGGCGCGATACTGGAAGCGGAAGCCACGACCTGATGTCAAAGGATGTTCTTCGCTACGATCTGATGGTGCAGGACGCACTCAAGGGGGTCGTACGCAAGATTCTCACCGAGGCGGGGCGCGACGGCCTTCCGGGCGACCATCATTTCTATGTCACCTTTCGCACCACGGCGCCTGGCGTTCGCGTCTCCCAGCGGTTGCGCGACAAGCACCCGGAAGAGATGACGATCGTGCTCCAGCATCAATTCTGGGACCTGAGCGTCGGCGAGCACGCTTTCGAGGTCGGACTGTCGTTTTCCGGCGTTCCCGAACGTCTCCTGGTCCCGTTTGACGCGATCACCACCTTCTTCGATCCGTCGGTCCAGTTCGGGCTGAAATTCGAAACGCAGGAGGCGGCGGACAACAGCTCGGCCAATGACCAGACGGCAGGCCCCAAACCGCGCGGGGCGGGCTCGGAGCCGAGCGAGGCCTCCCCTGCCCCCATCGCGCTGCCGGTCAAGGCCCAGCCGGCCGGCCTGCCCGCGCTCAAGGGCAAGGTGGATCGTGACGCGGCGTCGTCAGGCAAGGGCACCAAGGTTGCAAAATCGCAACCCGGCGGCGACGCCGGCTCGCCGGAACCGAACGCCGCAGGCAGCGAAGAAGGCGGCGCCCAGGTCGTCAGCCTCGATGCCTTCCGCAAGAAGACCTGACGGGCGCTGCGGCACCTGTGTCGGCGTATCCCCCCCGAACCAGCTGAGCCAGCCATGTCCGACATCCGCACCGAAACCGACTCCTTCGGCCCGATCGCCGTGCCGGCGGACCGCTATTGGGGTGCGCAGACGCAGCGTTCGTTGGAGAATTTCAAGATCGGCGGCGAGCGCGAGCGTATGCCGCTGCCGTTGATCCATGCGCTCGTCCTGGTCAAGAAATCTGCCGCCCACGTCAATGCGAGGCTCGGCCTGATCGACCAGCGTGTCGCCGGGGCCATCGGGCAGGCGGCAGACGAGGTTCTGTCGGGCAAATTCGACGGGCATTTTCCGCTGGTGATCTGGCAGACCGGTTCTGGAACGCAGTCGAACATGAACGCCAACGAGGTGCTGGCCAACCGCGCCAACGAGATCCTCGGCACAGGCCTCGGCGCCAAAAGCCCGGTTCACCCCAATGATCACGTCAATCGCGGCCAGTCTTCGAACGACTGCTTTCCCACGGCCATGCACATCTCCGCCGCGCTGGAGGTCTCGCGCCTGCTGCTGCCGGCGCTGCGCGGCCTGGAAAAAGCGCTCTCGGACAAGGCCGAAACCTTCCGGGGCCTGGTCAAGATCGGCCGCACCCATCTGCAGGACGCCACCCCGGTCACGCTCGGCCAGGAATTCTCCGGCTATGCGATGCAGCTCCATCTCGGCATCAGCCGGATCGAGGCCTCGCTTGGCGGGCTATACGCGCTGGCGCAGGGCGGCACCGCCGTCGGCACCGGGCTCAACACCCATCCGGATTTCGCGGTCCTCTTCGCCAAGGAGGTGACAGCGCTGACCGGCCTGCCCTTCCGCTCCGCGGAAAACAAGTTCGAGGCGCTGGCGAGCCATGGCGCGCTGGCCGCGGCGCACGGCGCGCTCGCCGCGCTCGCCGCCGATCTCTTCAAGATCGCCAACGATATCCGGCTGATGGGCTCGGGCCCACGCTCCGGGCTCGGCGAAATCAGCCTGCCCGAAAACGAACCCGGTTCCTCGATCATGCCCGGCAAGGTCAATCCGACCCAGGCAGAGGCCCTGACCATGGTCGCCACGCAGGTGCTCGGCAACCAGACCACGATCGGCTTTGCCGCGTCCCAGGGCCATTTCGAGCTCAACGTCTTCAAGCCGGTGATCGCGGCTGCCTTCCTGCAGTCGGTCCGGCTGCTGGCCGATGCGGCCGGGAGTTTCCGCACCAACTGCGTCGAGGGGATCGTAGCCAATGAGAGCCAGCTCAAGGACCTGCTGTCGCGTTCGCTGATGCTGGTGACCGCTCTGGCACCGGCGATCGGCTATGACAAGGCCTCGTCCATCGCCAAGGCGGCCCATCACAATGGCACGACGCTTCGCGAAGAGGCTCTGCGCGCCGGTGTCGATGGCGACCTGTTCGACGCCACCGTCAGGCCCGAGCTGATGCTCGGCCCCGCCTGAGCGGAAGCGAAGCCCATGGCCGAGATCGTCAATCTCCGCCGCGCCCGCAAGCAGCGCGTCAGGCAGGATGCCGAAAAACAGGCGCAGCAGAACCGGATCGCTTTTGGCCGCACAAAGGCCGAACGCAGCTTGACGCAGGCCGAGCAAAGCAAGGCTGAGCGCGCGCTCGAAGGGCACCGCCTGCCGGGTGCAGACGACGAGTCCAATCCGTGAGTGCCGAGCGCAAGCGCTCGCTCACCATCGCCGGTCACCGCACCAGCGTCTCGTTGGAAGAGCCCTTCTGGGAAGGGCTGAAGGAGATCGCCGCGATACGCGGGCTTACCGTGGCGACGCTGATTGCGACGATCGATTCGGGGCGGGACGGCGTGAACCTCTCCTCGGCGCTGCGGCTGCATGTGCTGGCGCATTACAAGCGACTGGCGGAAGAAGCGTAGCGCTTGCGCTGTTATCTCGGACCGCCCCTGGACAAGCCGCGAACGCGAAACGACGCAAATCCGGGATCCATCATAGAGCTCCGTCGCGCCCCCATGATGGAGCCCGGGATGACGCTCTCTCGAAACCAGCGAAAAGACTTCCAGACCAGGCGCTTAACCCAACGACCTGAATCACGCCCGCAACCACCTGAATCAATTTGGCAAGACGCTCGTCAGTTGAGTTGCCCACCCCGCGACAATGGGCGCGGCACGGACTCGATGTCGATGGGCGGCGCCAGCGGCGGGGCTTGCTGCAGGACGGCATCGGGGAAATTCGCCCGCGGGGCGCTCGGCAGGACCAACGGACCGGGCTGCGGGATCTGCGTCGCCGCGCGCTCGGCCGCGGCCCGTTCTGCAGCCGCACGCGCACGCTCGGCCCGCTCTTCCGCCTCGAGGCGGCGGCGCATTTCCTGCTCCATCCGCGCCTGCTCGACGCGGCGGATCTCCTCGGCCCGGCGTTCTTCTGCCGCGCGTCGCGCCTCTTCGGCCGCACGTCGCGCGTCCTCGATCCGCTGCTCCTCCTCGGCCCGTTTCGCTTCGGCGAGCTTGCGTTCTTCTTCCGCCTTGAGGAATTCGCCAAGCTTGCGCTCGTTCTCACGCATCTCCCGCTCGGCCCGCAGCCGGCGTGCATGGGCGGCACGTTCGCGCGCGTCGGCCTCGAAGGCCTCGACACGCTCGATCTCACGAGCCAGCGCCCGGGCCGCCACCATGTTCGACAAGGCGTTCACATCCGTCTCGCGGCGCGGCGCCAGAAGCGGTCCGCGCCAGGCGACACCGACCTGGGGCGCATCCGCCGGCCAGCCCTTCGGCAAAGCGCCCAGCGGCTTCAGCCCGAGCCGCAGATCAAGCGTCAACGCGCGCAGATCGACAATGCCACTGGCCTCCGTGCGCAGGCCGGCGCGTTCAAAGCTCAGCGGCTGCAGCCGGATCAACCCGCCCGCCAGCGTGAAGGGCACTGTGACGTTGCCGAGCGCGAACGAATCGCGGTCGAGCGCCTGGTTCAACCGTTCCTGCAGCCGCGCGGCATCGCTCTCCGACGCATCCTCGCCGGTCGCGGCGATGACGCGCGCATAGGCGGCAGGGTCGAAGCGGCTCAGCCGCGCCTCGGCGAAGCTCAGGCTCCCCGCGCCGCCGAGCCCGGCGATCAGCCGGGCCGGGCTCTCGCCCGAACCGCCGGCCTCGAACCGGCCGGAGACCTTACCGCCGATCGCGCCGCCTGTGAGCGGCGCGAGATCGACGGCGTCGAGGTCGAGACGCCCCGATAGCTGGGCAAGCCCGCCCTCACGCCGCGTCGCCAAGCGGCCTCCGACACGCCCGCCGCCGAAGCTTGCGCTGAGATCGTCGAGCCGCAGCCCATCCTGGTCCGAGCGCAAACCGAAGCGCGCATCGCGCAGCGTGATGCCGTCCCCTGCGGTCAAGGCACCGGCTTCGATCGCAAGTTGAAAATCCGGCAGGCCGGCCGCTGGACCAAAGCGCGTCGTTGACCAGGTCGAGGCTCCGGCCGGCCCCGCCCCCAGCGCCGCGCCGAGGAGGCCGCGCAGATCGGCGCTGGGCACGGCCAGACGCCCGGTCAGCCCGCCCTCCCGCGAGAAAGCAACTGCGCCGCTCGCGGCGGCACCGCCGAGATTGACCACGAGGGCGTCGAGCGTGACGGTCTCGGGCGCGAAGCCCACCCGTGCATGGGCATCCACCAGTCCGTCGGGCAGAAGCCGTGACGCGCCCTCGGGCAGGATCTGGCCGATCCCGTCGGCCTGGACCGTCAGCCGTGGCGGCGCCGCACCCTCATGCTCCATCACGACCGAAAGGCCCGGCCCCGCCAGTGTTCCCACCAGCCGGCCCGGCCCCTGCTCGATCACAAGATCGCCGGCCCCGCCATGGCGCGGCGCAGGCAGGCCCAGCGCCTGAAAAACCTGGCGCCGATCTCCCAGCGCAAAGCGCAGGGCAGTCCCCGTCCAGACACCGGCTCCATCCAGCTGGCCCGCCAGCGACAGGCGCCCGGCCTGGGCCGAGCCGTCGATCGACAGCGCCGTCTCGCCCGACGGGGCCCGCGTCAGGCGAAAACCGGCATCGAGCCGCGACAGGCTGTCGCCGACGCGTGTCAGGACCTGGCGTGCCGCATCGGGGAGGAGCGGCCCGGCAAGCGCGGCCACCGTCTCGAAGCGCGGCGCGCGGATGCGGCCGGCAATTTCGCCGCCCTCGGCCAGCAGCGCGCCCGAGCCTGTGGCGCTGACGCCGCCGAACCCAGCGATGGAGAGCCGGCTGAGCCGCCAGATCGCGCCTTCGCGCCGCAGGTCGAGGCTGGCCGAACCCGGCGGCGCGTTGCGGAAGCGGGCCTCGCTTAAATTCAGATCGAGCGCGAGATCGCGCGAACCGAGCAGCCCGGCAAAGCTCTCGCCCGGCGGCAGGGTGTTGAGATCGAAGCCATGCAGCGAAGCCTTGGCGACGAGCCGCTGCGCCGTCAGATCGCCCGACATCTCCAGCCGGACGCCGGAGGAACCGGTCATCATCAGGCGCTGCAGCGCGATGCGCCCGCCGTCCCAGCCGCCGATGAGCTCGGCATCGATCTGCCCAAGGCCCGCGATGAGTTCGGCCAGGGCCGGGTCGAGGCCCGCGCGCCCCAGCACGAGCCCGATGCGCCGCGCATCCTCCGCCTTGAGATTGAGCTGGCCGGCCGCCCCCTGCGCGTCGATAGCGCCGGACGCGCCGAGCAAGGCGCCGGCGAACCGCAGCGAAGCCGTGGCGTTGGCGAGGCCGTTCCCGTCGAGGCGGCCGCGGAGGCCGAAAGCGGAGAGGTCTTCCCCGCGCCAGATCACCTGGTCCAGGTCGAGCGAGAAATCAAACTGCCCCGGCAGCCCTTGCAGGGCCCGCTCGAAGCCAGCTCGCTCCGAAAGCGCGCCGGTCAGAGCATCGGCGTCAAGCCGGCGCGCCCGCAGCGCCAGCGAGCCCGTGCCTGCCCCTGGCAGAAACTGCCCCTCGCCTTCGAGCCGGGCCGCCCCTCCGGCGAGATCGAGCGTCAGCCCCGCGAGATCGAGCTGTCGGCTGCCGCCACTGACTTTTCCGGCCAAAGCCAAGGCCCCGCCCGGCGACAGCGTGAAGGACCCGTCCAGCCCCGGCGCAGCGGCGGCGTTCCCCCCTGGCAAGAGGAAGTGACCGTCGAAGCTGAACTGGAGGTCTTCGCCGGTGATGAAGGCCTTGGCCCGCAGGCGTCCATCGGGCTCGATGGCACCGGTGGTGACCCTCAGCGACGACCCCGCCGCCTCGCCTTCGATGCGCCAAGGTCCCGCCAGGCTGACGGCGGAGATCTCCGCGGCGATCGGCGCGATCGTCACGGGTTCGCGGCCGGCCTCATGCCAGGTCAAAAACGAGCGGCTGATGGAAAGGCGGTCGAGGCTGGTCTGCGTCGGCAGGCCGGTGCCCGTGCGCGCCGGCAACCGAATCGCACCCGTCTCGTCGACGAGAACCGAGAGGGCGGCGCCTTCCGCTCGCGCCTCGGCGATGCGGAACTCGCCGCGCGCCAGCGCCGACAGCGCCAGCTCGACCGTCAAAAGCTCGACCGCCGCCGTGCTGGCGCCCTCGCCCGATCCGAAGCGCACATCCTGCAGCGTCAGCCGCGGCGACGGCAGCAGGCGCAGCCCGATGCCGCCGCCGATATTGGTCTCGACGCCGAGCGCGCCCGCCAGTCGGGCTTCGAACTGGGGCCGGTAGCTGCGCCAGTCGACAAAGCCCGGCCCGATCAGGGCCGTCAGAAGCGCCAGCACCAAAAGGCCGGCCAGAACTGTCAGGGTCTCACGCAACGTCCAGTACGATCCTCGTCGCTCGGGAAGCCGCGATCATGCAGGCAAGTCGCGGCAAGATCACGACATTTTCGGAACGTGCCGCAGATTTCGCCGGGCTCCGATGCGGAATGCGACCTCAGAGCACGAAAATCTTGCCCGGGTTGAGGATGTTCTGCGGGTCAAGCGCGCGCTTGAGCTGGCGCATCACCACCATCGCAGGCGCGCCATGCTCGGCCTCGAGATATTTGATCTTCTTCTGGCCGACGCCGTGCTCGCCCGTGCAGGTGCCGCCCATGGCCAGCGCCCGCTTGACCAGCCGCTCGATGAAGGCCTCGGCGCGGGCGACCTCTTCGGGATCGTTCAGATCGACCAGCGGCTGCGTGTGGAAATTCCCGTCGCCGACATGTCCCGCGATCGGTGCAATCAGCCCGCTCGCCTCGATGTCGCGCTTGGTCTCCTCGACGCAATCCGCCAGCTGCGAGATTGGCACGCAGACGTCGGTCGCCACCGAATCGACGCCGGGCCGCAGCGCCCGCGCCGCCCAATACGCATCATGCCGCGCCTGCCACAGCTTGCTGCGATCCTCCGCCTTGGTCGCCCATTCGAACGGCCCGCCGCCATACTCGGCCGCGATCTCGCCGAAACGCTCGGACTGTTCCTTCACCCCGGCTTCCGTGCCGTGGAACTCGACGAAGAGCATCACGGTCTCGGGCAGGCCAAGTTTGGAGTGGAGGTTGACGCCGCGGATCATCACCTCGTCGAGCAGCTCGATGCGCGCCACCGGCAGGCCGGACTGGATGGTGATGATGGTCGCATCGCAGGCCGCCTTCACTGAGGGGAAGGGGCAGATCCCCGCCGAGATCGCCTCGGGGATGCCATGCAGCTTCAGCGTGATCTCGGTGATGATGCCCAGCGTCCCTTCCGAGCCGATGAGGAGGCGGGTCAGATCGTAGCCGGCCGAGGTCTTGCGGGCCCGCGTCGAGGTCTTCACGATCGCGCCATCGGCCATCACGGCCGTTAGCGCCAGGACATTGTCCTTCATCGTGCCGTAGCGCACGGCATTGGTGCCCGAGGCCCGCGTCGCCGCCATGCCGCCGATCGAGGCATCCGCACCGGGATCGATCGGGAACATCAGGCCCTGATCGCGCAGATGCTCGTTGAGCTCCTTGCGTGTGACGCCGGCCTCGACGACGCAGTCGAGATCCTCGGCATGGACCGCGAGGATGCCCTTCATCTGGCTTAAATCGATGCAGACTCCGCCGAAGGGGGCGTTCACATGCCCTTCCAGCGAGGTGCCGGTCCCGAACGCGATCACCGGCACGCCATGCTGCGCGCACAGCGCAACGATCTGCGAGACCTCCTGCGTGCTCTGCGGGAACACCACCGCATCGGGCGCCTGGTTGGGGATCCAGGTCAGGGTATGGCCGTGCTGCTGGCGCACCGCCAGGCTCGTCACCAGCCGGTTGCCGAACGCGGCCGCCAGCGCCTGCGTGACGGCGGCGATCGCGCCCGGCGAGGGCGGCAGCACGGCTGCGGACACGGGAGCCTCATGCAGGGCAGTGGCGGGCAAATTCATTGTCAACATCCGACTCTGGCGTTTACACTTGAACGGTTCGACATCGCGAATTCGCGATCCGGATCGGGGTCTGCCGACATGACACTGTCTGACGGCCGGCGAAGAGGCAGTAGGATAGACCGTCGCGGCAGGCAACGGGCAGGCGCAGACACGCGGGCTCGGGTCCGTCGCCACGCATGGCTCGCGGGTTACAGCCGCGATCGGAAGAGGTTCGAGGACGGCAGGTGACGATCAAAGACGAAAGCCGCAACCCCGTTCTGTTCTTCGCGCCCTTCGTGTCCTCGACGATGCGGGTCGAGCCGCAATGGATCGACCATAATGGCCATCTCAACATGGCCTATTATCACGTCCTGTTCGACCGCGCGGCCGACGAGGTGTTTTCGCTGGTCGGCCTCAACCAGGACTATGTCGACACGCGTCACGCCTCGACCTTCGCGGCCGAATGCCACATCCTCTACAAGCGCGAACTGACCGAGAGCGACCAGGTCCGGGTCACGGCCCAGCTGATCGCCTTCGACGACAAGCGGCTGCATTATTATCTCGAGATGCGGCATGCCACCGAGGGCTGGCTCGCCGCCACCAGCGAGAACATGTCGCTGCATGTCGATCTCACCAACCGCAAGGTCTGCCCCTTCCCGCCCGACATTCTCGCCAGCGTCGCGCTGATGAAGGCGGCCCACAGCATGATGGCGCTTCCGGCGACGATCGGCCGGATCATCGGCATGCCCGAGAAGACGGCGATCACCGTCGAAGGCATGACCGGCGAGCGCGAGCCCGAGACCCGGCACTAACGGCGCCCGCGCCCTTCAGTCCGGATCGGGGATGCACAGCATGATGCCGCAGGCCTTGCAGTGTACGGCATCGGGCTCGTGACGCTGCAGCCCGCATTGCGGGCAGGGAAACGTCACCTTGTTGGGCCGAAACACCGCCTGAGCCAGCCGCACGAACAGCGAGATGCCGACGATCATCACCACGATCGAGGTCAGCTTGCCGGAGACCCCGGGCAAGGTGATGTCGCCGAAGCCGGTCGTCGTCATCGTCGTGACCGTGAAATAGAAGGCATCGACATAGCCTTCGATCCCGGGCCGGCCGGCGAAGAAGAAGGTGTAGATGAAGCCGGTCACCACGAAGAGGAAGGTCGTGAGGTTGATCACCGCACGTGCGGCATCCTCCCATTCGCGCAGGTTCGACCGGCGCAGCTGCATCCAGATCGCGCCGCGGTTCGACAGGGACCAAAGCCTGAGGATGCGCAGGAAGCCGAAATTATCGAGCGACTCCGGCACAAGCAGCGTCGCCAGGATGAACAGATCGAGCAGCATCGTCGGCTGCCGCAGCAGTCGCACGACATCCGAGGCGGCGAGGAACCGCGCCAGGATCTCGACTGCCAGGATCGCGGCGATCGAATAGTCGATCCATAGGAAGGACGGCCGATCGCGGATCAGCGGCGTGACGATGAAAAAGACGATGATCACGATATCGACGATCGCGGTCGCCATCTGGAAGCGCAGCGCGGCGGGGGAACGACCGTGATAGAGCTGGCGCAGGCGGTTGCGAAAGCGCCCGGATGGGCCCTGCGGCGGGATGTCGGCCTGTGCGTTCATGCCATCGGCGCTAGCATGGCATCCGGCGTAGCGTCCAGCACGGTCGCCGGTGCGTTCAATGCGATGTCCCCGCTGTCGCGGGTGTCCAACCCAGGCTCAGGAGAGCATCATGGTCAAAGCGATCTGGAACGACATGGTCGTCGCCGAATCCAACGATACCGTTATCGTCGAGGGCAACCACTACTTCCCGGCCGATGCGGTCAAGCCGGAGCTGTTGCGGCCCAGCGCCACGACCACCGTTTGCGGGTGGAAGGGTACTGCCAACTACCATTCCCTCGTCGTCGACGGCAAAGAGAACCGTGACGCGGCCTGGTATTATGCGGAACCGAAATCCGCCGCCGCCGAGATCAAGGGTCGGATCGCCTTCTGGAAGGGTGTCAAAGTCGCCTGAAGCGTGTCAGGTGGCGCGGCGCAACGTCGCATGCGTGGCGTAACCGCGATGCAGCGCCTGCGTCGCGGCGGTCGCCCCGGAAGCCTGCGCGACAGCTTCGACCACGGCTTCGAGGTCGCCGCGCGGCGTGACGTGAAACAGCGCAAGCCAGCGGTTGAGCACGGCCCGGAACGGCGCCGGCAGATCCCGCTGGTCGCCGAAATCGACGATGTGCAGCTCGCCGCCAGGTGACAACCGCCGGGCCGCCTCCTCGATCACGCCGCGCCAGGGCGGGATCATCGACAGCGCATAGGAAATCACGATCCGGTCGAAACCGGCCTGCCCGAACAAGGCCTGTGGGTCGAAAGCGGTCGCATCCGCCTGTCTGAGCACGATGCGGTCCGACAGCCCCGCCCGCGCCACCGACTTACGCGCGGTCGCCAGCATGGCGGAAGACACGTCAAGCCCGAAACAGGGCCGGCCCGGATAGGCCTGCGCGATCTTGATCAGGTTGCGGCCGGTGCCGCAGCCGATCTCCAGGATCGTCCCGCCAGGCGGCGGTGCGAGTTCGGCGATCAGCCGATCGCGCCCGAGCAGGTAGAACTTCCGGCTGGCATCGTAGACATGGCGCTGATGGCGGTACATCGCATCCATCAGCGACGCCGCGCCGTCCCTGCGCGGAGCCGCGCTCACGCCGCGGCCTCCAGGCGCTCGGTGCCGGGCAGCATATAGAGATGAAAGCCCCCATAAATCGAGGAGCGGTCGCGCGCGCAGAGCTCGCGGCTGGTCGCCTCCTCATAGCGCCACTGGTCGAGGATCGCGGCCGGCACGCGGCCGGGCAGCAGGCGCTCATCGGCCGCGGTGCGGAAGATCACCCGTGCGCCGGGCTTGGCTGTGCGGGTGATCTGCGACCACAGCGCCGTCAGATCGGCATCGTTCATCCAGTCCTGCGCATCGAGCAGCACATAGGCATCGCAGCTCTTGGCCGGCTGGGCCTCGAGGAAGGCCGTGATGGCGCTCTGGTGATAGGACACCCGGCCTGCGCGCGCCTTGACGCGCTCGAAATTCTCGCGCTGCAGATAGGGCGGCAGCGCCGCGTCGGGGCTCTGCTCATAGCCGCGACCGAAAGCCTGCCGCGCGAAATAATTCGTCTTGAGGTCGAAGCCGCAGGCGAGCCGCTCCATCCGGTCATGGAGCGCGCCACGGATGCCGTCCGAGCCGTCGGCGGCGAGCGCCTTGTATTGCGCCGGGGGGATGCCGAGCCCGTAAAGCGAGGCCGGCTGGCGGATCAACCAGCGCACGAAGGGCTTGTCGAAGACCGGCGCGACATGCCGCTCGAACAGGACGCGCTGTTCGGCGAGGTCGCGCGCCTCCAGCATCTTGCGCGGATCGCAGCCGAGCGCCCGGCCGAGCAGATGCCCGGTTCCGATGAAGCGCCCGAGCAGCCCGAAGCGGTAGACATTGCGGGCGAACATGCCGATCCGGCGCCGCCCGTTCAGCCCCCGGCCCTCCCAATAGCTGCGCGAGGTCGCATCGAGATGCGGAGCGATCTCGCGCTCGTAGAAGGCGACATTGGCCGGTGACTGGGCCTGCCCGAAAAAACGCAGGAAATCGTCATGGTGGGTCATCCGCGCCAGAGCGGCGAGCTTCAGCTTGCCCAGGGCGATATGCGCCCCGTTGAGATCGATCGCGCTGATCTTGGCCGGATCGGCGGTCAGATAGGACAAGACGTTGCAGGAGCCGGACGCGATCGCCACGACATGGTCGTCTGGCTGAAGGCGCAGCGCCTCCATATCGACGACCGGATCTTCCCAGATCTGCGGATAGACCAGGCCGGAAAAGGCCAGGGTGAACATCCGCTCCAGCACACCCGCCTTGGACAGGGGCTTGCTGCGATGGACTGCGCTGGTCAGCCCCATGCTGGTCGTGCGCCGAACCGTGCGTGCTGTCTGCGTCACCTGATCCTCGCGCGCCGTGGGAATGGCGAGCCGACTAGAGGAGTCGCGTGACGGTTGGGTGACGCCTCACCTTCGCGATCCGAGATGTCGTTGCCGGGTCTTGTCGACAAGAAGCGGCCACCGGATTGTGAACACCAGCGACGGGTCGGCGGCTGAAATCGGCCCTCACACTCCCCATATCAGCGCGATAGAGCAGTACAGACATTTTGGCGCGGAGGAGACGACGATGGGACTGATGAGCATGTTCGGCGGCGCCGAGGCACCCAAGGAGACCTTCCCCTTCGAACTGACCGACGCCGAGTGGCGTGCGAAGCTGACCCCGGAACAGTACCGCGTGCTGCGCGGCCACGGCACCGAACGGCCCGGCTCCTGCGCGCTGAATTTCGAGAAGCGGGCCGGCACCTTCTCCTGCGTCGGCTGCGGCCAGGCGCTGTTCCGCAACGGCACGAAGTTCGAGAGCGGCACCGGCTGGCCGAGCTTCAACGAGCCGCTGGAGGGCGCTGTCGGCGTCACCGAGGACCGCAAGTTCGGCATGGTCCGCACCGAAGTCCACTGCGCCAATTGCGGCGGCCATCTCGGCCATGTCTTCCCCGACGGCCCGCCGCCCACTGGCCTGCGCTACTGCATCAACGGCGTCGCGATGGACTTCGCTCCGGCGGAGGACTGAGGCACCCCACCCGTCATTGCGAGCGTAGCGAAGCAATCCAGTGTCGTAGTGCTCGACGTCCCCCTGGATTGCTTCGTCACTGCGCTCCTCGCAATGACGGCGGTAGCGTGAACGTCGAGGGCGAAGCAGCGGAAGGGGCGCAATCCGCCCCGCCTCGCCCTATATTGACCGTGAACGAATCACGATCGAACGGCGCCGCCTTGTCCGACCACAGCCTCACCTCCGCCCCCCTGCCCCGCCCCGGCGGCCTCGCCGCGCGCGCGCAGGCAGCGCCGAGCGCTGGCTATCTCGCGGGCCTCAACCCCGAGCAGCGTCAGGCGGTCGAGGCGACCGACGGTCCCGTGCTGGTTCTGGCGGGCGCCGGCACCGGCAAGACCCGCGTGCTCACCACCCGCATCGCCCATCTGATCGCGACCAACCGCGCCTTTCCCTCGCAGATCCTCTCGGTGACCTTCACCAACAAGGCCGCGCGCGAGATGAAGGAGCGCATCGGTCATCTTGTCGGCGCAGTCGCCGAGGGCATGCCGTGGCTCGGCACCTTCCACTCGATCTCGGCCAAGATCCTGCGTCGCCACGCCGAGCTGCTCGATCTGCGCAGCGACTTCACCATCCTCGACACCGACGACCAGATCCGCCTGATGAAGCAGGTGATCGCGGCAGAGGGCATCGACGAGAAGCGCTGGCCCGGCCGCATGCTGGCGGGCTTCATCGATTCCTGGAAGAACCGGGGCCTCGCGCCCAAGGACGTTGCGCCGGGCGAGGCCGCCGTCTTCGCCAATGGCAAGGGCGGCAAGCTCTATGCCGCCTATCAGGACCGGCTGAAGACGCTGAACGCGGTCGATTTCGGCGACCTGCTGCTGCACTGCCTGACGCTGTTTCGCGACCATGCCGATGTGCTCGCCACCTATCACGAGCGCTTCCGCTACATCCTCGTCGACGAGTATCAGGACACCAACACCGCGCAATATCTCTGGCTGCGCCTGCTCGCCCAGGGCCGCCGCAACATCGCCTGCGTCGGCGACGACGACCAGTCGATCTATGGCTGGCGCGGCGCCGAGGTCGACAACATCCTACGCTTCGAGCACGATTTTCCCGGCGCCACCGTGGTCCGGCTGGAGCGCAACTACCGCTCGACCGGCCATATCCTCGCCACCGCCTCCAAGCTGATCGCCCGTAACGAAACCCGTCTCGGCAAGACCCTGCGCACCGAGGACGAGCTCGGCGAGAAGGTCACCATCACCGGCGCCTGGGACAGCCAGGAAGAGGCGCAGCTGATCACCGACGAGATCGAGGCGATGCAGTCGAAGGGCGACAACCTTTCGCAGATCGCCGTGCTGGTGCGGATCTCCGCCCAGATGCGCGAGTTGGAAGAACGTTTCGTCCAGACCGGCGTGCCTTATCGCGTCATCGGCGGCCCGCGCTTCTACGAGCGCGCCGAAATCCGCGACGCCATGGCCTATCTGCGCTGCGTCGTCTCCCCGACCGACGATCTCGCCTTCGAGCGCATCGTCAACCAGCCCAAGCGCGGCCTGGGCGACGCCACCATCCAGATCCTGCACAACCACGCCCGCGCCAGCCAGCTTTCGCTGCTGCAATCGGCCCGCGCCATCGTCGAGAGCGACGAACTCAAACCGAAGGCCCGCACCTCCTTACGCGAACTGGTCGAGGCCTTCGGCCGCTGGAGCGCGCGAGCCGAGCACATGCCGCAGGGCGAACTCGCCGAACTGGTGCTGGAAGAGAGCGGCTACACCGAGATGTGGCAGAAGGACCGCTCGGCCGACGCCGCCGGCAGGCTCGAAAACCTGAAGGAGCTGGTGCGCTCGCTCGACGAATTTCCAGACCTGCCGTCCTTCCTCGAACATGTCTCGCTGGTGATGGACACCGATTCCGGTGACGCGGCCGAGCGCGTCTCGATCATGACGCTTCACGGCGCCAAGGGGCTGGAGTTCGACACCGTCTTCCTGCCCGGCTGGGAGGAAGGCCTGTTCCCCAACCAGCGCGCGCTCGACGAGAGCGGTCGGGCCGGGCTGGAAGAGGAACGCCGCCTCGCCCATGTCGGCCTGACCCGCGCCCGCAAGCGCCTGAAGCTCTATTTTGCTTCCAACCGCCGCATCCATGGCCTCTGGCAGTCCAACCTGCCCTCGCGCTTCATCGACGAACTGCCCGAGGAACATGTCGAGGTCGTCCAGGCGGCGTCCAACTACAGCCAGGGCGGCTACGGCGCCTCGCGCTTCGACCGCATGGAGAGCTTCGGCTCCAGCTACAACACGCCGGGCTGGCAGCGGGCGCAGGAGAACAAGGCCAAGGGCAACGCCGGCGGGGGCTCGGGCTTCTCCGACAGCGGCGGCTTCGGCCAGGGCACCTTTGGTGGCTCGCGCCAGCGCGGCGGCCCGCTCCTGATCGAGGGCGAACTCACCGCCAAATCATCGGGCACATCGGCCTATGACGAAGGCGCCCGCGTCTTCCACGTCAAGTTCGGCAACGGCTCGGTCGCCAGCGTCGACGGCAACAAGCTGACGGTCGATTTCGACAAGGCCGGGCGGAAGATGGTGCTTGACTCGTTCGTACAATCAACATCCTGAATGTTCTGGAACTGATTTTTATACCGCGCAGTGAATTACGTTAATTTTCAGTCGGTTAGCGGCCAAAGGAACGCGGAACAGAGAATCAACCTAAGAGGTACCGATATCAAAGAATTGAAAAAGCACGCATTTACAGCATGTTAGAAGAATTACGTGGACATGCCCGCTCGTTTTGAGCGCGGCAATACAAATGCATATAAATAGTTGGGTGCTTCTCCGTTAACCCGAGGCACCCATGCTCAACAACAGCAGCGACATCATTCGCCGCCTCGAACGCGAGGGCTGGAGATGCATGCGCATCACCGGCTCACACCACGTCTTCAAAAAGCCCGGCGTCTGTGACATCATCACAGTGCCGCATCCGAAGAAGAATTTCGGTCCCGGCCTCGTGTTGAAAATCTACAAGCTGGCAGGCTGGCCCCGCGACTGACATGACCCACTACGTCGCCTTCATCGAGGACGCAGGCCCTGACTTCGCCGTCGGCGTCTGGTTTCCTGATCTGCCCGGCTGCTTCTCGGCCGGCGACACGCTCGACGAAGCGCTGGCGAACGCACCCGAGGCCGTTGCGCTCTGGTTCGAGGACATCGAAGAAGAAGGGCGCAGCGTGCCGCGCGCCCGCACCCCAAGCGAGCTCAAGGCCGATCCCGAGATCGCGGCGGAGATGGCCAAATACGTCATCGCGCTGATTCCAGCGCCGGATGTGGAGCTGCAGCCGGCAGCCTAGTAGGCGAACGAACCTCCCGTCATCCCGGACAAGCCGCGAAAGCGGCGCCGATCCGGGATCCATTCCGGAGCCTTTCCGAGAAAATTTCCGGCCTGGAATCCCGGGTCTCCGCTTCGCTGCGCCCGGGATGACGGCGTGCTTCCGGACGCACTCACCGGGCTCACCGCCCCTCCCTTGCCTTGAACGCCCTACGCGCCGCTTCGACCTGCGCGTGATACGTCTCCGCCCAGACCCAGACCCCGCAGAACGCTGCCGTTAGTTCGCCGCCGATCTCCGTCATCGTGTACTCGACATGCGGCGGGATCACCGGATGGACCTTGCGGGTGATCAGTCCGTCGCATTCCATCTGCCGCAGCGTCTTGGTCAGCATCTTCTGGCTGATACCGCCGACCAGCCGCCCGACCTGCGTGAAGCGCAGCGTGCCGTGCTCCTCCAGCGCCTCGAGGATCAGCATCGTCCACTTATCGGCGATCTGGCCGATGACGTCGCGCACCAGCGCATCGACCTCCGGGGGAACCTCGGGATGTTGCAGCCCGCCCCGCTCCTGCATCGCCGCCACCGCCGCGCGGATCGCGCCCATCCTTCACTCTCCTTTGGGTGCCTATAGAACTTTCAGGTGCCTTCTTTCGTTCGGAGAGCATCGGCCCTAATTGTGGTCCGCGCAACCACGAAAGGCGCAATCGCGAAAGGACACGAGGCGATGAACATCACAGGCAACACCATCCTGATCACCGGCGGCGGCTCGGGCATCGGCCGCGCGCTGGCCGAAGCTCTTCACGCCAAGGGCAACAGCGTCATCATCGCCGGACGGCGCGAACGCGTGCTCGATGAGGTCACGCAGGCCAATCCCGGCATGCAGTCGATGCTGCTCGACATCCAGGACAAGGCGGATATCGAAGGCTTCGCCCGCGATGCGGTGGCGCGCTTTCCGGCTCTGAACGTCGTCATCAACAACGCCGGCATCATGAAGCCGGAAACGCAGCTGGACCTCGCCATCGCCGAGGAGACCATCGAGACCAATCTGCTCGGGCCGATCCGGCTGACGGCGGCCCTGCTGCCGCATCTGCTGGCGCAGCCGCGTGCATCGGTGGTCACCGTCTCGTCGGGCCTCGCCTTCGTGCCACTGGCCGCGACCCCGACCTATTCGGCCACCAAGGCGGCGATCCATTCCTGGTCGATGGCGCTGCGCCATCAGCTCAAGGACACGTCAGTCGAAGTCGTCGAGATCGCGCCGCCTTATGTGCAAACTGAACTCCTCGGCGCGCATCAGCTGACCGATCCCGCGGCGATGCCGCTCGCCGACTTCACCAACGAGGTGATGGCGATCCTCGAATCGGCCCCCCCTTCCGGTGAGGTCATCGTCGAGCGCTGCAAGCCGCTGCGCTTCGCGGCGGAAAGCGGGAATTTCGCCGGCGTCTTCGCGATGGTGAACGGCCAGCACTGACGGCAAGGATCCGGCGTCATTCTCGGGCTTGACCCGAGAATCTCCCGACCCAGACGTCGCTGGTTTCCGAGATGGTCGGGTCAAGCCCGACCATGACGCAGCGTCCGACATGGCGGGCCATGACAACTTCAGTCGGGCCTGCTATCCCCCGCGCCATGCGTGAAGGTCTTCTGCCATCGACGGTCGCGACCGTCCTCGAACTCTCGACCAGCGGTGAAAAGGCGCGCGCGCTCACCGAGCTGCTGGGCGAGGTCTTCGACCCCACCGAGACCGCGATCTCGGCCTTCGAAATCGAGACCGGCGTCACCACGCTGTCGCTCAACGCGCCCTGGAAGGTCGAGATCTACTTCGCCACCCATCCCGACGAGGAGGCCGTGCGCGACATGCTGCGGCCCATCGTCGGCGATGTCATCGACACCACGCTCTTCGAAACCGTGAACCAGCAGGACTGGGTCGCCGCCAGCCTCGATGGACTCAAGCCCGTGCGGGCCGGGCGCGTTCTCGTCCATGGCGCGCATGATCGCGACGCGGTGCGCATCAACGATGTCGGCATCGAAATTCCCGCCGCGCTCGCCTTCGGCACCGGCCATCACGGCACCACGGCCGGCTGCCTGCTCGCGCTCGATGCCGAACTGAAGCGCCGCCGCCCCCGCCACGCCATCGATGTCGGCACGGGCACCGGCATCCTGGCCCTCGCCCTGGCAAAGCAGGTCAGGCGCAAGGTCGTCGCTGGGGACATCGACGCGATCGCGGTCGAGGTCGCCGCGCATAATGCCCGCGTCAACCACGCACCGCTTGCGCTCGATCTCTATGTCGCGCCGGGGCTTCGTCATGCCAAGGCGAACCGGCCGGGCCATTTTGACCTGGTCTTCGCCAATATCCTGGCCGGCCCCCTGAAGCGCCTCGCGCCGTCGATCGCGCGGGTTCTGTCAGATGACGGGACCGTCATCCTCTCGGGCCTGCTGGCGATGGATGTCGCCGGCGTCGTCTCGACCTACCGGCATCAAGGGCTCCATCTCGCCCGCCAGTCGCTGCGCGAAGGCTGGGCGACGCTGGTCATGAAAAAAGGCGGCGCAGCCCCAAGGCCACGCCACCTTCGATAAGTAATCCCACAGCGCCGACCTTATTGTAGGTGACAGGCTGCAGATCCTTCGCCAGGCTGAGCCGCATGGCGCGACATTCGAGAACCGGAGCGGAGCGGACGATCGTCCGTGAGCACCGGAAGCGCAGAATGTCGCGTCAGGCGGCCAGCATCGCGAAGGGAAGCCGCTCAGAAGCCGATATGGCCGTAGCGGGCTTCCGCTTCCGCCTGCATCGAGCGGGCGTCGTGCCAGACGGCGGAGGTGAACTTCACGGCGTCGACGATGGTCTCGTAAACATGCTTGATCATGGCGATCATGGTCTTGGTCCTTGAAAGCCGCAGGAAAGCGGCGGCGGGAAAACGGAAGAGGCCCTGGCGCGTGCCGCGCCAGACGAGGTAACGGCTCAGCGGTTGAACGGCAGCGCTGTGTCGTTGGAGACGGTCGGGGCCGGAATGCCACCCAGCAGAATTCCCGATTCGTTGATCAGGAAGTTGTGGGCACGCAGTTCGCGCAGCGCCGAGCGCCGACGGCTCTCGATCATCGCGGCGTAGAGACGCTGCCAGAAACCGGGCCCGTCCGACGTTGCGACGATCTTGGTCACCTCGGTCGCGGGCAAGACGGAGGCATCGTTCAGCACATAGGTCATGGGGATCCATCTCCTCAATCGAAACGAAGGACAGTTCCGGTCGCTTCCTCGTTCTCTTATGCGACCAAAGTGGTACGCTTTCGCACTTGCGAGAAGATGATTTCGCAGATGCGAGATATGCGCTGGACGCATACGACGTGCAGGTTTCTGTTAATGATCGTTCTAAACGCATAGCGATGAGGCAGTTCGCCTGTTTTGCAAGCGCCTCGGACAAGGCGTTTCGGGCTGGTCTTTGCCGCTTCCACCCGCAACGATGCATCCATCGCCGAATCTGGACCGTTCCGATGCTGCCATCGCCCGCCCGTCACCACGCCTGCCGTTTCCAAACCTTCTCCGAGCCGAGCGGCCCTTGCGACGTCGCGCCGCGGGTCGCTGCGTTGCGAGCGGCCCTGGCGCAGCAGGGGCTGGCGGGCTTCGTCGTGCCGCGCGCCGACGAGCATCAGGGCGAATATGTGCCCGCCCATATGGCGCGCCTCGCCTGGCTCACGGGCTTCACCGGTTCCGCCGGCAACGCCATCATACTGGCGGACAAGGCGGCGCTGATCGTCGACGGCCGCTACACCATCCAGTCTGCCGAGCAGACCGACACCGCCATCGTTACCCCGACCCGCATGGAGGAGATGCCGCTGGACCGCTGGATCGAGGCCAACCTGCCGGCGGGTGGGCGGCTTGGCTACGATCCCTGGCTGCACACCGTCGATGGCGTCGCCAAGCTCGAAAAGGCGGCGGTGGCTGCCGGCGCCACGCTGGTTGCCCTTAAGAAAAACCCGATCGACGCGCTTTGGAGCGACCGCCCCGCGCCGCCGCTTGCGGCCGTCAAGGTGCATCGCGCCGAGTTCGCCGGGGAGGATGCGGCCTCCAAGCTTGCCCGCATCCAGGAAGCACTGACGCAAGCAAAGGTCGACGCGCTGGTCGTCTCGGACCCGCATGCGCTGGCCTGGACCTTCAACATCAGGGGCGGCGATGTCGAGCACACGCCGCTGCCGCTGGGCTATGCCATCATCCCGCGCGAAGGTCGTCCGACCGTCTTCCTGGCGCCCGAGAAGGTCACCAACGAGGCCGGCGACGCCATCGGCGCAGTTGGCGAGATCGCCCCGCCCGCCGCCCTGGAAGCACAGCTTGCGGCATTGGGCGCGGCCGGCGCCAAGGTCCGCCTCGATTCGACCACGGCCGCCGCAGCGCTTGCCACCCTGATCCGCGAGGCCGGCGGCATTCCTGACGCGGGCACCGACCCGATCGCTCTGATGAAGGCGCGCAAGAACGAAGCAGAGCTAGCCGGCACCCGGGCCGCCCATCTGCGCGACGGCGCCGCGATGGTGCGCTTCTTGTCATGGCTTTCTCGCGAGGCCCCCGGCGGGCAACTCACCGAGATCGACACCGTCGCGGCATTGGAAGCCGAGCGCATGAAGACGGGGCTGCTCAGGGACGTCTCCTTCACCACCATCGCCGGCGCCGGCCCCAATGCGGCGCTGCCGCATTACCGCGTCACTGAAGCCAGCAACCGCAGGGTCGAGCCCGGCATCCTGCTGGTCGATTCCGGCGGGCAGTATGAGGACGGCACCACCGACATCACCCGGACGATGGTCGTCGGCGAACCCAGCGCCGAGATGGCCGACCGCTACACCCGTGTGCTCAAGGGCCATATCGCGATCTCGCGCGCGCTCTTCGTCAAGGGCACCTCGGGCGCGCAGCTCGATGCGCTGGCGCGGCTGCCGCTCTGGCAGGCGGGGCTGGATTTCGACCACGGCACCGGGCACGGCGTCGGCAGCTATCTCTCCGTGCATGAGGGGCCTCAGCGCCTCTCCAAGCTCGGCACGACGCCGCTCGAACCCGGCATGATCCTCTCCAACGAGCCCGGCTACTACAAGGAGGGCGAATACGGCATCCGCATCGAGAACCTCATCGTCGTCGAGGAGCGCGTCATTCCAGGCGGCGACCGTACGATTTACGGCTTCGAGACCATCACCTGGTGCCCCTATGAGCGCGCCATGATCGAGTTGAAGCTGCTCGACGAAGGCGAGATCGCCTGGATCAACGCCTATCACGCACAGGTCTGGAGCAATCTTGCAGGCCTGGTTGAGGGCGAGGCGAAGGCCTGGCTGGAGATAGCGTGCCTGCCGCTGTGAGCCATCACGGTGTGAGAGGCCGAAGACAGGTCATGCACAAGGAGAATGGCGGGCATCCAATGGGGCGTCTGTCGCGCGCCTGTCACATGACGACGGCTATGCATCGGCTCCGAACAGCAGGTACCGAATGCAAGATCTACCGCGCGACGCCCGCCTCTTTTTCTTTGCCTTCGCCGCGGCCGCGGCATCCCTGCTGTGCTGGCTTGGCGGCATGATCTGACGCGGTTCGCGCCTCACAAGAGCGCCCGCAACCCCACCACCGCCGCAACCCCGACCGCGACCACGCCCAGCAGCGGCAGGCGCGTCGCGGCCAGCGCCGCCAGCAGCGCTGCGCCCGTATCCGGCCAGCCGGTGGCGAGCGCGCTCGGCGCGATCACCGCGACCAGCACAGCCGGCGGGATCGCGTCGAAGGCGGCCTGCGCGCGCGGCGAAAGCGAAAGCCGGCCAACCAGTGCCAGCCCCGCGATCCGGGTGGCATAGGTCGCGATCGCCATGCCGAGGATGGCGAGCAGGCTGTGGGGATCGAGCGTCATGGCGGGGCGGACTCCGGCGCAGGTTCGGCCGCCCCGGCAAAGCCCGCCGCGATCCACGCGGCGGCGAGCCCGCACAGCGCGCCCACCAGCACATGCCAGGGCGGACCGGCGAACCGATAGGTCAGTGCCGAGGCGGCGCCAGCCGCTGCCACCGTCCAGAACGTCACGCGCCCCTTCCAGAACGCGGCCACCAGCGCAATGAACAGGGCGGTGAAGGCGAAATCGGCGCCGAAGCGGCGCGGATCGCCGAGCGCCGCGCCGACCACCGCACCCAGGGTCGAGGTCGCGATCCAGCAGGACACGAAGGGGACGACCATGCCGAACCAATAGGCCGGCGTCAGCCGATGCGTGCGGGCCCGCTTCTCGGCCAGCGCCCAGTTCTCGTCGGCCATATAGTAGAGGCCGGCGAGCGTCTGCCATCGCGAGAAACCCTGCAGCTTGGGCAGCAGCGATGCGCTCATCAGCACATGTCGCGCATTGATCAAAAGCGTCGAGAAGACGAGCGCGCCGATCGGCGCCGGCGTCGCCCACAGTTCGATCGCAGCGAACTGCGCCCCGCCGGCGAAGACGAGGGTGCTCATGACCATCGTTTCCAGCGGCGAGAGCCCCTTGCCCGCCGCAAGTGCGCCGAGCAGCAGGCCGATGGGGATCGCAGCCAGCATCGCCGGCCAGATGTCGCCAAACCCGCGCCGGGCATCGTCGCTGAGGGTGGACATCGGGGATCGGCCTTCAGGAGAGATGCGCGGCGCGGACGGCGCCTGGCGTGACGCCAAGCCGCGCCTTGAAGGCGCGCGTCAGATGGGCCTGGTCGCTGAAGCCGGTAGCAGCGGCGACCGCGCCCGGCGCCTCACCGCGCCGCAGCCGGTCGCGGGCCCGCCGCACCCGCACATCGACGAGCCAGGCATGCGGCGTCAGCCCCGTTTCGCGGCGGAAGGCGCGGATCAGATGGTGGCGCGGCAGGCCGCAGATCCGCGCGATCTCGGCCAGCGAGAGATCTTCATCATGGCGGGCCTCCATGAGGTCTCGCGCCCGGGCAACCGGCCCGGCCTCGCTTCCGAGCGCGCTGGCCGGCAGCCCCGCATGCCGGACGAGACAATGCGCATAGGCCCGCAGCAGCAATTCCTCGCCATGCAAGCCGTCCGGCCCGGTCTGCATGGCGCGATGAGCCTGCGACAGCAGCAATGCGCCTTCGGGATCATGGACGCAGGCCTGACGGAAGAACGGCGTCCGGTCGCCCGTCCAACCAGCCAGCGACGAAGCGATCTCCTGCATCAGTGCCACCGCCGGATAGGTCATGCGATAGCTGTAGCCGCCGCCGATCGGTTCGCCGTCATGCACCTCGAGCGGGTTGATGAAGGTGACGTCGCCGGGGCCGCCATAATGCCGCTCGCCCCGCACGCTCCAGGCTTCGCAGCCGGTCTCGATCGTGCCCACGACATAGGTGTCATGGGCATGGGGCGCATAGGCATGGGTGGCGAAGGTGGCGCTCAGACATTCGAGGCTGTCGAAATGCCGCGCCAGAAACAGCTCGGCCCGCTCTCCGGCGCGGAGCGGCCTGATCCCCAATGTCTCGCCTTGGCTGACGCTGTCCATGGCGCAAGGTTAGACCGGATCGCGGCCGGCCCGTCTTGAAGAAAAGTGATGGCGACGATCAGCCCGCTGTCGGACCGCCGACGAGGTCAAACCAACCCGCCTCATCGATCACCTCGATGCCATGCTTGGCGGCGTCCTTCAGCTTGGAGCCCGCGCCGGGACCGGCCACCAGCAGATCGGTTTTGGACGACACAGAGCCGGCGACCTTGGCGCCGAGCCGCTCCGCCATCGCCTTGGCCTCGTCGCGCGTCATGCGCTCGAGCGCGCCGGTGAAGACGACGATCTTGCCGGCGACCGGGCTGGCGGAGGCCACCGCCTCCAGTGGCTGCGGCGTCACCTGCGCCAAAAGCCGGTCGAGCAGCTCCTGATTATGCGGCTCGCCGAAGAAATCGGTCAGAGCCTCGACCACGGTCGGCCCGACCCCGTCGATCGCATCCAGTTCCTGCCGCTCGGGCGAGGCCGGGTCGGCAGCAGCCAGCCCCGCAGCACGCAGGGCCTCGAACGAGCCGTAATGCCGCGCCAGCAGCCGGGCATTGGTTTCACCGATATGGCGGATGCCGAGCCCGAAAATGAAACGGTTGAGCGGGGGCTTGCGTCGATCCTCGATCGCCTCGAACAGCTTGGCGACGCTTTGGGCGCCAAACCCCTCCTTCGCCTTCAGCTTCTTCAGCGGTTCGGCGGCATCCCGCGCCGCCAGCGTGAAGATGTCGGCCGGCTCTTTCACCGGCAGGTCGGGGTCGGCATGGAAGAACTCGATCTGCTTGTCGCCGAGCCCGTCGATATCGAGCGCGTCGCGTGAGACGAAATGCTTCAGCCGCTCGACCGCCTGCGCCGGGCAGATCAGCCCGCCGGTGCAGCGGCGCACGGCGTCCTCCTTGCCGGAGCGCGGGTTGATCTCCCGCGTGGCATGGCTGCTGCAGGCGGGGCAAAGCGTCGGGAAGGCGTAAGGCTTCGCATCTGCCGGCCGCTTGCCCAGATCCACCGCCGCGACCCGCGGGATCACATCGCCGGCGCGCTTGACCGTCACCGTGTCGCCGACGCGGATGTCGGGCGGTTCGCCCTCGCGGATGCGCTCGCCCTTGGAATCGAAGCCGCGGATATAATCCTCGTTGTGCAGCGTCGCATTGGTCACGACCACGCCGCCGACCGTGACCGGGCGCAGGCGCGCCACGGGCGACAGCGCCCCGGTGCGCCCGACCTGAATCTCGATCGCCTCCAGCACCGTCGTCGCCAGCTCGGCGGGAAACTTGTGCGCGATCGCCCAGCGCGGCGCGCGCGAGACGAAGCCGAGCCTGGCCTGCAGGCTGAGATCGTCGACCTTGTAGACCACGCCGTCGATATCGTAGCCGAGCGAGGCGCGCCGGCTCTCGATCAGCCGGTATTGCGCAATGAGGTCGTCCACGGTCTCGCAGCGCGCCATCAGCGGATTGGTGCGGAAACCCCAGCGCCCGAAGGCCTCGACCACACCGGACTGCGTCGGCGCCGGCAGCACGGGCATCTCGCCCCAGGCATAGGCGAAAAAGCGCAAGGGCCGCGACGCGGTGATCGACGCGTCGAGCTGGCGCAGCGATCCGGCCGCCGCATTGCGCGGATTGGCGAATTCGGCGAGCCCCTTCTCGCGCTGGCGCTCGTTGATCCCGGCGAAATCGGCATGCCCCAGATAGACCTCACCGCGCACCTCCGCGACCTCGGGCACATCGTCCCAAGCCAGCGTCTTCGGGATCTCGGAGTCGGCGATGGTGCGGGCATTGACCGTGACGTCCTCGCCCTCCTCGCCATCGCCGCGCGTCGCGGCATGGACGAGCGCGCCCTGCTCATAGCGCAGCGAGAGCGACAGCCCGTCGATCTTGGGCTCGGCGGTGAAGGCGATCGGCTCGTCGTCCTTGCGGCCGAGGAAACGGTGCACGCGCTGGACGAACTCCGCCACCGCCTCATCGGTGAAGGCGTTGTCGAGCGAGAGCATCGGCACGCGATGGCGGATCTTGGCGAATCTGGCGGATGGCTTGGCCCCGACCCTTGCGCTCGCGGACGCCTTCGCCTTCAGCTGGGGATGGGCCTCCTCGATCGCCACCAGCCGGCGCCGCAGGGCGTCATACGCGGCGTCGTCCATCACCGGCGCATCGTTCTGGTGATAGGCGATGTCGGCCGCCTCCACCTGTGCGGCCAGGTGCTTATGTTCGGCCCGGGCCTCACGAGCAGTCAACTCGGCGACGGGGATCGGTTCGGAGGGGGTCTCGGGCTCGCTCATGGCCCTTCATTAGGCGAGAAGGCTTCGCCGAAAAAGGGCAGGAGCGGCGCCTTCAACGGCGCTCTCCCGCATTCGTGTTCGCGCCCGGAGCGACAGGCGGCGGCTTTTGGGCTAACCTCAGTCCAGCTGGGAATTGGAAGCTCGACGCCTTTCGGCCGTTGACCCAAGGATCGCGTCAAGGGGCGAAGGCGAACCGGGCCTCAACCGGGAGATTCGCCATGTCCAATCTCGATACCTCGCTTGATACCCGCAAACGGAACACGGCCCTGGGCCTGCCCCGCATCAACAGCATCACCGTCGAGGATTTGCGCGCGGCGCTCGCCCGCGGCTGGGATGATTTCAAGGCCCAGCCCAGCCATCTCGTCTTCGTCGCGCTGATTTACCCGGTCATCGGCGTGCTGCTGACGCAGGTCACGGTGAGCTTCAACATCTTTCCGCTGCTGTTTCCGCTGCTTGGCGGCTTTGCATTGCTGGGGCCCTTCGCCGCGATCCTGCTCTACGAGATCAGCCGCCGCCGCGAGCGCGGCCTCGACTCCTCCTGGGAGCACGCCTTCGCCCTGCTGCGCTCGCCTGCCATCGGCCAGATCGCGCTTCTGGGCGCGATGCTGACCGGGCTTTTCGTGGCCTGGCTGCTGTCGGCCTGGCTGATCTATCGCGGCCTGCTCGGCCTACCGGCGGATATTCCTACGGCTGACTTCCTGCGCGCCGTCTTCACCACCTCGCAAGGGTGGCTGATGATCGTCCTGGGCAATGCGGTCGGGCTTGTCTTCGCCGTTGCCGCCTTCTCGATCTCGGTCGTCGCCTTCCCGCTGATCATCGACCGGCGAGTCGATGTCGCCACTGCCATCCGCACCTCGATCGCTGCTGTCCAGCACAATCCGCGCGTGATGATGATCTGGGGGCTGCTGGTGAGCGGTCTGCTGGTGCTGGGCTGCCTGCCCCTGCTGGTCGGGCTCGTCGTCGTCATGCCGGTCCTGGGCCACGCCTCCTGGCATCTCTACCGCAAGGTCGTCGACGGCTGACAGGACCAGCCGCGTCCCGCCCCGACGCGCCCCGGGAACAATCGCCGGAAAAGACGGTTCTTCGGGCGTGAGCAAACGGCTCATCGGCGCGCGGGCCTTGGGGGCCCGCCATTTTTGTGGGGGCTCCTTGCCATGAACAACATCATTTACATTATCGGACTGATCGTGGTCGTCCTGGCCATCCTGTCCTTCCTCGGCCTGCGCTGAGAACGGCCAGGACGCCGGTGACGGACTGCGTCAGCCGCGATCGCGCGGCTTCTTGCCCTTGAAGGGCGCCTTGCCGGCAGGGCGACCCTCGCCCGCCGGCTTGCCCGCGAAGGGCTTGCTCGCGAACGGTTTACCAGCCCCTGACTTGCCCGCGCCGAAAGGCTTGGCCGCATAAGGCTTCTTGCCCGCATAGGGCTTGTCGCCAGCGGGGCGTTCGCCCTGCGGCCTCGGACCGTCCCTGAACGAGACATTGGGGTCCGACAGCGCATCGCGCTCGCTGCGCACCGGATCATAGGGCTTGGCCGCGCCGAAGGGCTTCGACTTGCCCTCATAGGCCTTTTTCTTGCCCTCATACGGCTTGGCCTCGCCGCCCCCATGGGGCTTTGGCTCATACGGCTTTTTGGTGTAAGGCCTCTTGTCTCCACCTTCGTAGGGCTTCTTCTCGTAAGGCTTCTTCTCGAACGATCTGGCCGGCCGCTCGTCACCGTCGCGCTCCGGCTTGGCGTAAGGCGCGGGCGCATGGTTCGCCTTCTCCGCGAAGGGCTTGGCCGGGCGGCGCTCCTCCTCGCCGGTCACCGGCTCGATCACGATCTTGTCGCGGTCGACCGCCTTGGCGAGCTCATAGAAGCGCTCGGCGACATCGGCATCGATCTCGACCTTGGTCTCCTTGTCGAAGATGCGGATCGCGCCGACCTCGTCGCGGGTGATCTTGCCGCGACGGCAGATCATCGGCAGCAGCTGGCGCGGATCGGCGCCGTCCTTGCGGCCGATGTTCAGCCGGAACCAGACGGTGTCGCCACGCGGACCGGACTTGTGACGCGGCGCATCCGAGCGCGGGCTATCGTCGCGGTTCTCGCCGAAACGCGCGCCATCGCGCGGCGCGTAATCCTCGCGGGCGCGAGCCGGGCGACGCTCGTCGCGGGCGAAGTTCGGGTCGCCGACCTCCTCGGAGGCCGGCAGTCTGGCGCGATAGATCCGCACCAGCGCAGCCGCGATCTCGTTGACCGTGCGGCCGGCGATCAGCGCCTCGACCATCGCGGCATCGACCTCGCCGGGCTCGCCGGTCAGAATCGGGTCGCTGAGCAGCCGCTCCTTGTCGAGTTCGCGGATTTCGTCCTGCGTCGGCGGGCCGGCCCAGACCGCCTCGACCTTGGCCTCGGCCAGCAGCATCTCGGCCTTGCGGCGGCGCGACGGCGGCACCAGCAGCACGCTCGTGCCCTTGTTGCCGGCGCGCCCGGTGCGGCCGGAGCGATGCTGCATCACCTCGGGATCGTTGGGCAGCTCGGCATGGATGACCAGCGTCAGGCCCGGCAGATCGATGCCGCGGGCGGCGACGTCGGTGGCGACGCAGACGCGCGCACGGCCATCGCGCAGCGCCTGCAGCGCCGAATTGCGCTCGCTCTGCGAGAGTTCGCCCGAGAGCGCCACGGCCGAGAAGCCGCGCTCGAGCAGGATCGCCTCGAGATGGCGCACCGAGTTGCGGGTGTTGCAGAACACCAGCGAGCACGGCGAATCATGGAAGCGCAGCAGGTTGACGACCGCGAGCTCGGCTTCCTTCGGGTAGCACCGGATGGCGCGATACTCGATATCGGCATGGCCGCCCGGCGTGGCGGCAACCTCGATGCGCAGCGCATCGTTCTGGTAGCTCTTGGCGAGCTGGATGATCGCCTTGGGCAGCGTCGCCGAGAACAGCAGGCTCTGGCGCTCGGCCGGCGTCGTCTTCAGGATGAATTCGAGATCGTCGCGGAAGCCGAGATCGAGCATCTCGTCGGCCTCGTCGAGCACGACGGCCTTCAGCGCCGACACATCAAGGCGATGGCGCTCGATATGGTCGCGCAGACGGCCGGGCGTGCCGACGACGATATGGGCGCCCTCGTCCAGAAGCGCAGCCTCGCGGCGCGGGTCCATGCCGCCGACGCAGGCGATGATGCGGGCATTGGCGTGTTTGTAGAGCCAGGCGAGCTCGCGCTGGACCTGGAGGGCCAGTTCACGCGTCGGCGCGATGATCAGGGCGAGAGGCTTGGCGGCGCGCCCGAAGGCTTCCGCTTCGCCGAGCAGCGTCGAGCCGATGGCCAGGCCATAGGCGACGGTCTTGCCCGAGCCGGTCTGCGAGGAGACCAGCAGGTCGCGGCCGGCGGCTGCGGCCTCCAGCACGGCGCTCTGCACCGGCGTGGGATCGGAATAATTGCGTTCGGCGAGCGCGCGCGCGAGCGGCGGGCTCGAAGTCAGAAAGGACATGAGAAGCAGGGCCTAAAGGTTACGGCGCAGAATCGGAATGACGGCGCAAGAGGTCGGCGATGGGCGTGAAGCGCAGCCATCGACTGCAGCGGCTCATAGCGCAAATGGCGACGGAAAGAAACCGTTGCGGCAAGTGGAGGCGAGAACGCCTTCCGGCGACAGGCGACAAGCCGATCTACCCCCTCACCCCCGCCGCCTCCAGCAGCCGCCCGGCGGCTGCCCTCGCCTCTTCCGTGATGCTCGCACCAGCCAGCATCCGCGCGATCTCCTCGCGCCGCGCCTGATCTTCCAGAGCCGTCACCCGCGTCACCGTGCGCGAGGCAACGTCGCCCGGGAGCGCCGATTTGGCGATCAGGAAATGCTGGGCCGCCTTGGCCGCGACCTGCGGGGCATGAGTCACCGAGATCACCTGGACCTTGCCGGCAAGCCGCGCCAGCCGCTCGCCGATAGCGTCCGCGACCGCGCCGCCGACGCCGGTGTCGATCTCGTCGAAGACCAGCGTCGGCGCCGAGCCGCGTTCGGCCAGCACGACCTTCAGCGCCAGCATGAAACGCGAGAGCTCGCCGCCGGACGCGACCTTCATCATCGGGCCAGGCCGCGTGCCCGGATTGGTCTCGACCCAGAATTCGACGCGGTCGAAGCCCTCCGGGCCCCGCGCCGTCTCGTCGCTGTCGATGCGCGTGATGAAGCGGGCCCGCTCCAGCTTGAGCGGCGGCAATTCGGCCTTGACCGCGGCATCGAGCTTCGCTGCCGCCTTCTGGCGCGCGGCGGAAAGCCTGCCGGCAAGCCCAACAAAGCTCGCCTCGGCCTTCTTGAGTGAATCTTCGAGCCGCCCCAGCGAGATCTCGCTGTCGTCCAGCGCGGCGAGATCGGCCGTCATGCTGTCGGCGAGTGGCACCAAACCATCGACGGGGACGTCGTATTTGCGGGCAGCGCCGCGCAGGGCAAACAGCCGCTCCTCGACGCGCTCCTGCTCGCGCGGATCATATTCGGCGGCGCGCATGCCGACCGCCAGGGTCTCGCCCGCCTCCTCCAGCGCCACGATCGCGGTGTTCAGCGCCGCCAATGACGGATCGATCAACGCCGGCGCCTGCCCGGCCCGGCGCTCCAGCCGGCGCAGCACGGCAGACAGCGCGGCGATCGGCGAGCCCTGCCCACCCACCGCCTCATAGGCGTCGATCAGGTCGCGCGCGACCTTCTCGGCCTGCATCATACCCTGGCGCTGGGCGGCGAGCGCCTCTTCCTCGCCTGGCTTGGGCGAAAGCTTGCCGAGTTCGGCGACGGCATGGCGCAGGAAATCGGCCTCCTTGCGCGCTGCCTCGACCCGGATGCGCTGCGCCTGCAGGGCCTGCCGGGCGCGCTTCAGCGTCTCGCTGGCGGCCGCGACGCCGTCAGCCTGCGCCTCGAAGCCGCCGAACCCGTCGAGGATCATGCGGTGCTGGGCGGGGTCGGTCAGCGCCCGGTCGTCATGCTGACCATGGATCTCGACAATTGCTGCCCCGATCATCCTGAGGATTTGCACACTGACCGGTTGGTCGTTGACGAAGGCGCGCGTGCGCCCGTCGGCATACTGCACCCGCCGCAGGATGAGGTCGCCGTCGGTGTCGATTTCCTGGGCCTGCGCGAGCTTGCGGGCGCCATGCTCCTGCGGCAGGTCGAAGACGGCGCTGACCTGCCCCTGCGCTTCGCCATGGCGCACCAGCCCGCCATCGCCGCGCCCGCCAAGCGCCAGCGCAAACCCGTCCAGCAGGATCGACTTGCCGGCGCCGGTCTCGCCGGTGAGCACGCTCAGGCCATCGCGAAACGTCAGGTCGAGACGGTCGATCAGGACGATGTCGCGTATCGACAACTGGACCAGCATGGCACTCAGCGCAAACTCAAGAGGCAGGGCATGCGCGAGCCACCCTCATGTCAGGCGAAATCAGATCCGGCCGCCGAACCCGACAATGCCGACGACCGCCCGCTGGAAGCCCTGGAAGGCGCGGCTGATATAGGAACCGCGATCCTCGCGCGGCTGGAGGCCGCCGCTTTCGAGCAGGACATAGGCGTCCTTGTACCACGGGCTGTCGGGGAAGTTGTGCCCCAGCACGGCGGCGGCCGTCTGCGCCTCGTTGGTGATGCCCAGCGCCATATATGCCTCGGTCAGGCGCATCAGCGCCTCTTCAACGTGGCGAGTGGTCTGATACTTGATGATGACGTCGCGGAAGCGGTTCACCGCGCCCGTGTAGTTGCGCTTCTCGAGATAGAAGCGCCCGACATTCATCTCCTTGCCGGCGAGCTGGTCGCGCGCCACCAGGAGCTTCTCCCTGGCGTCGAGCACATATTCGGAATTCGGATACTTCTGGATCAGCTGCTCGAAGGCGGCGATGGCGAGCTGGGTGCGCTCCTGGTCGCGCGTCGCGTCCGGGATCTGGTTGAAATAGGACATCGCCATCAGATACTGCGCGTAAGCCGCGTCCGGGCTTGCAGGATTTTGCGCGATGAAACGCTTGGAGGCGGTGATCGTCTCCTCCCATTTCGACGCCTGGTAATTCGTGTAGGCGGCCAGGATCAGGCCACGCCGGGCGTAGGGCGAGAACGGCGCGCTCTTGTCGATCTCGTCGAACTTCTTTGACGCACCTTCGCTGTCGCCGTTCTGCAGCCGCGCCAGTCCCTCATTATAGAGCTTGTCGGCCGGGACGACCGCGGTGACCTCGGGCTTGTAAACCTCAGGCCGGTCGAATGGATTGAGCGACGAGACCGTGTCGCAGCCGCCGAGAAGCAGGGCCGCTCCAAGCGCCAGGGCTGGGCCCTTGGCCATCGATCGGCTCTTCGAATCGGCGCGCTTGGATGCCGGGTGGTTCAGCCGCATGACGCTCACGTCGTCCGTCCTCTTGTCATCGCCCCCGCTTCGTGGGGATGCATGCCTTAACTCAGACGCCGAAGACGCGCCACTGCCGAAAGCACAAGCTCCCGACCGCAACCGCGTCTATTCGACAAAAACCTGGCAACAGGAAGGCGCAGCAGGCAGCCTAGATCGCCAAGGCCGCACACATATCGTTCAGTGAACGTCGGGGGCAAACGCAGCTGGCGCCGCCGCGCCCATCTGCACGGCGCGCGCCGCGGCATAGACCGGCTGCGCCTCGACGATTGCGTAATTGGCGCGATCGGCGAACAGCGCCTCGAGAATGCGCACATTCATGCGGTGACCGCCGCAATAGGAGCGGAATTCGCCGATGATCGGGTAGCCGGCCAGCGCCAGATCGCCGATCGCGTCGAGCACCTTGTGACGCACGAACTCGTCGCCGAAGCGCAGGCCCTCTGGATTGATCACCTTGTCGTCGCCGACCGCGACGGTGTTGTCGAGCGAGGCGCCGAGCGCAAAACCGGCCTTCCAGAGCTGCTCGACATCGCGCATGAAACCGAAGGTGCGGGCGCGTGAGATATCCTGGGCATAGGCCGAAGCCTCGAGATCGAAGACCTTGCGCTGGCGACCGATCACCGTCGTGTCGAAATCGATCTCGACATCGAGGCGGAAGCCGCTCTCGGCCGGAACCAACTCGGCGAAGGCACGGCCATGCTCGACGCGCACCGGCTGAAGGACCTTGAGATAGCGGCGCGCCGCTGACAGGCTGACGATCCCGGTCGCCTCGATCGCCGTGACGAATTCGGCGGCGCTGCCGTCCATGATCGGCATTTCCGGCCCGTCGATCTCGACAAGCGCATTGTCGAGGCCCAGCCCCGCGCAGGCCGACATCAGATGCTCGATGGTGGCCACCGAGGCGGATTCTTTGTCCCCGATCACGGTGCAAAGCTCGGTCGCGCTGACCTTGGTGTGCTTGGCATGGATCAGCTGGGCGGGAGCGTCATCGAGCCCTTTGCGGAGAAACACGATCCCGGAATTGGCACTGGACGGCTTCAGGCAGATCGTCGCGGGAGCCCCGGAGTGAACGCCGATCCCGGTCAGGGTTACAGGCGCGCGCAGGGTCGTCTGGCGATCGAAGCTCATGCGGGTATCCAATCCTGATCGCGAACGGCGCCGTCTCATGGCTCACACCAGAAAGGGCGGGTCGTTGGCGATACCTCTGAAGCGTGGAACAGGGACAAGCCCCGCTCCGGCATCTCGTAGTGCAGCTGCAACATAAGCGTTTCGAGCGGGCTCACAAAATCACGCTTTCTTTCGCTCTGTTACAGGGCAGCCGACCATCGTGGCCATTGCTATCAGATTGGATTCATTCAACTTTCAAACATGTCGAAACCCCGGCGCGCAAGCCGCGCACCGGGGTGTGTCAGAGGCCGTGAGGCCAAGGTTTGGCGCCTCAGGTCGCCTGCCGGCGCAGGAAGGCCGGGATTTCGAGATGGTCCTCCTCGCTGGCGCGATTCGGCGCGGCACGACCGAGTTGGTCGAGCTGACCCTGCGGCGGGCGCGCGGCAGGCGCGGCCGGGCGGCGCATATATTCCGCATGCGCCGCGCTCGGTGCCTGCGGGATCGCGGGGGCCGGCGGAACCTGCCGGGCCGGCATCGGCTGATGCTCGGCGAGTTCGTCTTCCTTGCGGCCAAAGCCCACCGAAGCGAGACGCTGCATCAGCGACATGCGCTTCTGGTCCGCCGCATGCGCCGAAGACGGCGCACCTGGCACGATACGGCTGGCAGCAATCTGGTTTTGTGCCGGCATCGGCAGATCCTCGATCCGCGGCATGCGCGTCGGGCGCACCACGGAGCGCTCCGGCATCGGCGGGATAAAGCTCTCCTCCAGCATCGGCGCAGGCTCGTGACGCATCACCGGCTCGGGCGCGGCGGTCATCACCGGGCGCGGCTGAGCCGGCTCGATGCGGATGTCTTCCGACAGGCTGACGCGCGGCTGGGTGTCGATCGAGATCGGCATCCGCAGCTCGAGCGGCTGTTCGGCCGGAGCCTGTGCCGGGGCCGGAGCCGCTTGACGGGCCGGCGGCGCCGTGCGCAGGCGGGCTTCGGCCTTCAGACGCTCGGCAACCTGCGCGATGCGGGCTTCGGTCTCGTCCATCTCGGCCTGGGTGGTCTGGGGCTTGTCGATGCCGGTGGCGACGACCGAGACGCGCACGATGCCTTCGAGCGCCTCGTCGAAGGTCGCGCCGACGATGATGTTGGCCTCGGAATCGACCTCTTCGCGAATGCGGGTGGCGGCTTCGTCGACCTCGTAGAGCTTCATGTCGCGCCCGCCGGTGATCGAGATCAGCAGGCCGCGCGCGCCCTTCATCGAGACGTCGTCGAGGAGCGGGTTGTTGATTGCGGCCTGGGCAGCATTCAGCGCGCGCTTGTCGCCCTGGGCCTCGCCGGTGCCCATCATCGCCTTGCCCATGCCGCGCATCACGGCGCGCACATCGGCGAAGTCGAGGTTGATCAGGCCCGGACGCACCATCAGATCGGTGATGCAGGCGACGCCGGAGTAGAGCACCTGGTCGGCCATGCCGAAGGCATCGGCGAAGCCGGTGGTCTCGTTGGCGACGCGGAAGAGGTTCTGGTTGGGAATCACGATCAGCGTATCGACCGCCTCGTTGAGCTCGCCGATGCCGGCTTCCGCCATCCGCATGCGGCGGTGCCCTTCGAACTGGAACGGCTTGGTGACGACGCCGACCGTCAGGATGCCCATGTCGCGGGCGACGCGGGCGATGGCCGGAGCCGCCCCCGTGCCGGTGCCGCCGCCCATGCCGGCGGTGATGAACACCATATGAGCGCCGGCGAGATGATCGCGGATCTCGTCGATCACCTCCTCGGCGGCCGCGCGGCCGACTTCGGGCTGCGAGCCGGCGCCGAGACCCTCGGTCACCTGCAGGCCCATCTGGATGATCCGCGAGGCGCGCGAGAGCGCCAGCGCCTGGGCATCCGTATTGGCAACCACGAAATCAACGCCGTCGAGACCGGCCTCGATCATGTTGTTGACGGCATTGCCGCCGGCACCACCGACGCCGAACACCGTGATCCGGGGCTTCAGTTCCCGGATGTCCGGGGCTTGCAGATTCATCGCCATGGTTGCCTCTTTTGATCCTTTGTCCGGCGCCTGGCGGGAGCCGTCCCGATTGCTACATTCGACGCCGTGGCCGACCGCGAAGCGGGAAGCCGGTACTCACACTTTTTTCGACCAGGGTGCGGACGACCGGTTGTCCGGTGCGCCGCGCCCTGATCAGAAACTTTCCTTCAGCCAGCGGCCGACGCGGGAGAAATACCCGTCCGTCCCAGTGGCGAAATAGGCCTGCCCCGCGCGGGGTTCGAAATGCTCGACATGGGCCACCTGCGGATAGACCAGCAGGCCGACCGCTGCCGCAAACGCCGGGCCCTTGCCGGCTTCCGGCAAACCCTTGATGCCCAGCGGGCGCCCGGTGCGGACCTGGCCGCCGAGGATGCGACGCGCCACTTCCGGCAGGCCGGTGAGTTGGCAGGCGCCGCCCGTCAGCACGACACGGCGCCCCGCCTGGGCCGAGAAACCAGCCTGGGTCAGGCGGTCGCGCACCAGTTCGAGGATTTCCTCGACCCGCGGCTTGATGATCCGCACCAATTGCGACTTCGGCAGATGATTGGGCGTGTCGCGCTCATCGTCATCGACCTGCGGCACGGAGATCATGTCACGCTCGTCCGACGCGCTGGCGATACAGGAGCCATGCAGCGTCTTCAGGCGTTCGGCTGCGGCGACCCGGGTCGAGAGCCCTCGCGCCACGTCCATGGTGATGTGGTTGCCGCCCACCGCGATCGCGTCGGCATGCATCAGGTGCCCGCCGGAGAACACACCGAGGCTCGTCGTACCGCCGCCGAGATCCACGACCACGACGCCCATTTCGGCTTCGTCGTCGACCAGGACCGAGAGGCCCGAGGCATAGGGGGTTGCGACCACGGCCTCGACTTCGAGATGGCAGCGTTCGACCGCCAGCATGACATTGCGTGCAGCCGAGGCCTCGCTGGCGACGACATGCATGTCGACCGAGAGCTTTCCGCCGATCAGGCCGCGCGGATCGAGCACGCCGGGAACGCCGTCCATCGCGTAGCCGGTCGGCAGGGCATGGAGCACGGCTTTACCGGGCCGCAGCGCATGGGTGGCGGCATGGGCGAGCACACGCTTGACGTCGCTGTCGCCCACCGAGCCGGTGCGCAGATCGACGCTGGCGGCGTAATGCTGCGAGGCGATGCGCCCGCCGGTGAGGTTGACGATGACCGACTGGACCTCGACCTTGGCCATGCGTTCGGCGGCGTCGACCGCAGCGCGGATCGCCTTTTCGGCGCTCTCGAGATCGATGATCGCGCCGCCCTTGAGACCGAGCGAGCGCTGATGGCCGATGCCGATGATACGCGCGACATGGGTGCGGCCGCGCAGCCGCTCATTCGCCTCGGCCGGGTTCAGCTCGGCGATCAGGCAGACGACCTTGCTGGTGCCGATGTCCAGAATCGACAGCGTCGCGCTCTTGCGCGACGAGAGCGGACGCATCCGTGGCGTCAGACCCTGGGATGTGAGGTGGTTCATGCCTCGCCTCCCTTCTTCTTGGTCTTGCTCTTGAGCTGGTCGGCGCGGGCAGCGGCGCCCTCCTCCGTCAGCCGCATGACGACGCGGTCGGGCTGGCGCAGATCGATCGCCAGCAGATCCTTGTCCATGATCCGGTGGTCGGCCTGGAGCGAAGCGAGCCGCTTCACAGCTGCCGCAGGCTCAACCTCCGGCAGGCGCACATCCATGCCGTTGTCGAGCTTGAGGTTCCAACGCCGGCCCGAGACCAGCGTCGCCGCGCGGATATGGGCCGCCATCGCACCGGCCTCGGCCCGCAGCGCGATATAGTCGCGCGCCCGGTTGTTGGCATCGGCGCCGACGACCAGCGGCAGATGGGCAAAGCGCCCGTCATCCATCTTGTCGATCACGGTTCCGTCGGCAGCGATGACGAAAAGCTCGCCCTTGACCTGCCAGAGCGCGAAGGGCTCGCGCTCGACAAGCGTGATCACGACTTCGCCCGGATAGAGCTTGCGCACGACCGCCTCGCGAATCAGCGGCGCGGATTCCAGGCGCTTGCGGGCCTGGTCGGCATCGAAGAAGGCGAGCGAGGTCTTGGCATCAATCCCGGCCGCGACCAGCACCTCGACCTCGGAGAGCTCGGCAATGCCTGAGATGGTGACGCGATCGATCCCGAAGCCGACGAGACGGGCCAGCATGTGGTGCGGCTCGCCATAGGTCTCACGAAGCGTGTCGAGATGGCCGCCGAGAACCGTGCCGGTTCCGAGGCTGAGGGTCAGGAATCCGAGCGCCAGCCAGGTGCCTAGCCGCCGCGGCAGACGCTGCGCCAGCGGCACCGCCACCGCGCTGCGGCGCGAGCGGCGCAGCCAGCGTCCGGTCCGCTCGCCGACGAGCAGCTGCGGCCCGGGAGCCGGGACCGGCAGACGCGAGGCGGCCGGCGCCGCTGCCGTCTTCACCGATCGAGGGAGGCGTCCTCCACCTTGCATCTGACGCGTTCACCGAAGTTGAGGCCCGTAAGGGCAGCCAATCCGGGCATCTCGCGAGGTCTCGGTCGATCCGGTTCGCCTTGCGACCCGCGAGCCAACGAACCTCTCGGTGTCGTCATCGCGGAAGTCGCAACTGCTGGCGTCCCGGCACCCGATTGCTTGATGCGCCGTTAACGCCACTCTTCGATCTGCTGGTAAATTTTTGGTAAAGTTTGCGCTGAGCGGATGTGGATCGCGGGCGCTTTCCTGCATTTCGCATCGTTGTCGTGGAGTTCGCCCGCGGAGCTAAATCCTGACCGACAAGGCCAGATTTATCGGGGCATACGATCCCCGCTCAGCCCAGTCCGGCTGCTGCGTGATGGAATTGACGAACAGGTCATGACGCCTACGACTGCGATTGCCTGCGTTTTAAATATACCGTATATACAAGATCGATGAAAATCGTCTGGGACGAGCGCAAGCGGCTGGTCAATCTTGACAAGCACGGGATGGATTTTGCGGCGCTCGACGAGCAGTTTTTTTGCGCGGGCGGCGATCGGCTCAGCCAAGGATGGCAGACTGATCGCAATTGGCGAGTTGAACGGCGTCATCACCGTAATTTTCGTAACGCTGGGCACCGAGGCGCTATCCGTCATCAGCATGCGACCTGCATCCAGCCGCGAGAGGAAAGGCCTATGAGCAAACAGTTCATGCCGGGGCGTGGCTATACCAAAGAGGATTGGGATGCCGTCGACAGTCCTGAACTGACCGACGAGGAAATCGCCGGCCTGCGGCCGATGAAGGAGGCGCTTCCGGAGCTCTATGCCTCCCTTCAGGCGGAAATCGGCAAACGCGGCCCGGCCAAGACCAAGGAAGCGATCTCGATCCGGCTCGACATCGACCTCGTCGAAAAGCTGCGTGCCTCCGGCCCCGGCTGGCAGTCGCGCGTCAACGAGGCGCTGCGGGAATGGATCGACAAGCCGGCAGCGTAAAGCTTACGCCGCCACGCCGATGCGCTTGATCTCCCAGTGCAGATCGATGCCGGACTGGTCCTTGACCCGCCGGCGCACCTCCTCGCCCAGCGCCTCGACCTCAGCGGCGGTCGCGCCGCCGGTGTTGATCAGAAAGTTGCAGTGCATCTCTGACACCTGCGCCCCGCCGATCCGCAGGCCCCTGCAACCGGCCGCGTCGATCAACTGCCAGGCCTTGCCGCCTTCGGGGTTCTTGAAGGTCGAGCCGCCGGTGCGCTCCTTGATCGGCTGCGCCGCCTCGCGCGCCGCCGTGACGCGGTCCATTTCGGCCTGGATCTGCGCCTTGTCGCCGGGCCGCCCCTGGAACAGCGCCGAGGTGAAGATGATCTCCTGCGTGTCGGCCCCGCTGCTGCGGTAGGAAAACCCCATCTGCGCATGGCTTAGGGTGATGAGCTCGCCAGCGCGCGTCACGCCGCGCGCCTCGATCAGCACATCCGTCGTCTCGCCGCCATGGGCGCCGGCATTCATGCGCAGCGCTCCGCCGATGCAGCCGGGAATGCCGCGATAGAAGGCCAGCCCGTCGAGGCTGGCATCGGCCGCCGCGCGCGCCACCTTGACGTCGGGCACAGCCGTCCCGGCCCGCAGCCGGTCGCCCGCCTCGATCGCGATCTCGCCGAAGGCCTTGCCACCGAGCCGGATCACCAGCCCCAGAATGCCGCCGTCACGCACGATCAGATTCGAGCACAGCCCGACCACGGTGATCGGAATGTCGGCCGGCAGGGACGACAGGAGATAGGCGAGATCCGCCTCGTCGGCCGGGGTGAACAGCGCTTGGGCCGGACCGCCGACCCGAAACCAGGTCAGCGGCGCCATCTCGGCATTGGCGAGCAGGCGGCCACGCAGCGCGGGCGCGGCGGCGCGGATGGCGGGAGCAATGTCGGGGAAGGTCATGAACGGCGCTATAGCCGATGTCCCCCAACGGGAGAAGGGATCAGGCGCTCAGAGCCGCCAGTTCCCCCGGCAGCGCATAGGCCCATTGCGTGATGTTGCCGGCGCCCAGGAACACGACATAATCGCCCGGTCCCGCGACCTCGGCGACCATTCCGGCGAGGCTGGAAGGGCTCTCCAGCGGCAGCGCATGGCGGTGTCCGCGCGCCTTGATGCCTGACACCAGCGAATCACGGTCGGCGCCTGCGATCGGCGCCTCGCCGGCTGCATAGGTTTCGGCCACGATCACCGTGTCGGCGTCGTTGAAGCAGGCAGCGAAATCGTCGAACAGGCTGGCGAGCCGGGTGTAGCGGTGCGGCTGCACGATCGCGATCACCTTGCCCTTGGTCGAGGCGCGCGCCGCCTTGAGCACGGCGGCGATCTCGACGGGGTGATGCCCGTAATCGTCAAAGATCAGCGCGCCGTTCCACTCGCCGGTCTTGGTGAAGCGGCGCTTGACGCCGCCAAAGCCCGCCAGCGCCGCCCGGATGCTGTCGACAGGAATGCCGAGGTCATAGGCCACCGCGATGGCGGCGGTGGCGTTGAGCGCGTTGTGATGGCCGGGCATCGGCATGATCAGATCGCGCACCACCTCGTCGCGGCCGCGCTTGCGGTCGCGGATGAGCAGCGTGAACTTCGCCTGCCCGCCCGAGAGATCAATGTCGATCAGCCGGAAATCGGCCTGCGGGTTCTCGCCATAGGTGACGACGCGGCGATCCTCGATCTGCCCCACGAGACTCTGCACGGTGGGGTGATCGATGCACATCACCGCGAAGCCATAGAAGGGCAGGTTCTCGATGAACGTCCGGAACGCCGCCTTGATCGCGTCAAACGTGCCGAAATGGTCGAGATGCTCGGGGTCGATATTGGTGACGATCGCGACGTCCGCCGGCAGCTTCAGGAAGGTACCGTCCGATTCGTCAGCCTCCACCACCATCCAGTCGCTTTCGCCCATCCGGGCATTCGTCCCATAGGCGTTGATGATGCCGCCATTGATCACGGTCGGGTCGAGCCCGCCCTTCTCCAGCAGCGTCGCCACCAGCGAGGTGGTGGTGGTCTTGCCATGCGTGCCGGCAATCGCGACGCAGGTTTTCAGCCGCATCAGCTCGGCCAGCATTTCGGCGCGGCGGACCACCGGCAGGCGCTTTTCGCGCGCCGCGACCAGCTCGGGATTGTCGCGCTTGATCGCGGTCGAGACGACGACCACCTCGGCATCGCCCAGATTTTCGGCAGTGTGCCCAATGAAGGTTTTGATGCCCTTTTCCGCCAGGCGCCTGACATTGGCGCCGTCGGACGCATCGGAACCCTGCACCTGGTAGCCGAGATTGTGCAGCACCTCGGCGATGCCGGACATGCCGATACCGCCGATGCCGACGAAATGGATGGAGCCGAGTTCGACCGGCAGCTTCATGATTCGGGTATCCTTGAGGGAAAGCGGTTCGAAGCGAACAGGGTGCCGTTCGCATGGCGAAACGCGTTGGCTGTCACTCTAGAAGCCGGCGACCTCGATGACGAGGCGGGCGAGCCGGTCGGCGGCGTCGGGAATGCCGGCGCTCTTGGCGTTCTCGGCCATCACGGTCAAGTGCGCGGGTTGCGCGAGCAGCGTCGAGAGTTCGCTCGCCAGCCGCCGCGGCGTGAAATCCGGCTGCAGGATGCGCACCGCCGCGCCGCGACTTTCGAGGAAGGCGGCGTTGGCTGCCTGGTCCTGGTCGAGCGCGCCGGGCAGTGGCACGAGGATCGAAGGTCGCCCGATCACGGTCAGCTCTGCGACCGTCGAGGCGCCGGAACGGCCGATGACGAGATGCGCCTTCGCCATGCGCGCCGGCAGGTCCTTGAAGAAGGGCGCGATCTCCGCCCTGACGCCGAGGCTCTCATACATCCCGCTGACCCGGCCATCGTCTTCCTGTCGGGCTTGCTGCGTGATGAACAGCCGCGCCCGCTCGGCGGGCGTCAGCAGCTGGATGGCCGGCGGCAGGATGTCGGCCATGATCCGCGCGCCCTGGCTGCCGCCGAAAACCAGCAGGTGAAATATGTCGTCGCCCGCCCAGGGATAAGGCGAGGCCGCCGCCACCACGGCCGGCCGCACGGGGTTGCCGACATGCCGGCATTTCGCTTGCGCCTTCTCCGAAAGCCCGCCGACCTCGGCAAATCCGGTTGCGACCGTATCGACCCAGCCGGACAAAAAGCGATTGGCGCGACCGACAACGGCGTTCTGCTCGTGAACCATCGTCTTCGTCCCGCCGAGCGAAGCGCCCAGAACCGGCGGCACCGTCGGATAGCCGCCGAACCCGACAAGCAGTCCGGGCTTCAGGTCCTTGACGATTCTGCGGGCGGCCAGAACGCCCTTGCCAACTTCGAGTGCGACGCGAATCTTGCCCAACAGAGGCAGACCCGACGGCGTCGCCGACGGGACGGGGATCACTGCGTCGGCTGGGAAATCGCCCGCGAACTCGGCCCCGCGCGGATCGGTCATCAGCACGACCCGGACACCCTGTGCGCGCAGGGCATGACTCAACGCCTCCGCGGGAAACAGATGACCGCCTGTTCCGCCGGCCGCGAGAATGACGAGCTTGGCCCGGCCCATTGCGTCAGCTCCTGTACTGGCCGAGATCGACGGAGCGAGGCCGCTTGCGCGTCAGGGCAAGCAGAAATCCGGTTCCGATCGCCAGTGAGATCAGCGACGAGCCGCCATAGGAGATGAAGGGCAAGGTCATGCCCTTGGCCGGCATCATGTGCAGGTTCACCATCATGTTGATCGCCGCCTGGATGCCGAAGAGCAGGGCAAGCCCCGTCACGGCAAGTCGGATGAACGGATCCTCGGCCTTCTGCGCCACAGCCAGCGCGCGCAGTACGATCAGCGCAAATAGCATGACAAGCAGGATGCAGACGACGATGCCAAATTCTTCCGCCGTCACCGCGAAGATGAAATCGGTATGCGCATCGGGCAGGATACGCTTCACGGTGCCCTCGCCCGGGCCTTTCCCCAGCCAGCCGCCCTGGGCGAAGCTTTCAAGCGCGGTATCGATCTGGAAAGTGTCGCCGGAACCCTTGTCCATGAAACGCTCGATGCGGGCGCGCACATGCGGCACAAGCTGGTAGGCGGTCAGGATGCCGACCGCGCCGGCGCCGCCGAGGCCGAGCACCCAGAACCAGTGCAGGCCGGCGACGAAGAACAGGCCCGCCCAGACCAGCGTGACCAGCATCGTCTGGCCGAAATCCGGCTGCAGCACGAGCGGCGCGATCGTCGCCGGCAGCAGCAGGAACGCCAGCCAGGTGCCGGGCAGATCCGGCCGCCTCGTGCCTTCGGCGAAAGCCCAGGCGGCAAGCACCACAAAAGCGGGTTTGAGGAACTCGGACGGCTGGACCGAGCCCAGCGGGCCCAGCGTCAGCCAGCGCCGCGCGCCCTTGACCTCGACGCCGAGATAAAGCGTCGCCACTACCATCGCCAGCGAGACGGTGAAGAGCAGCAGGGCCGCGCGTCGGACCTGCCGCGGCGTGAGGAAGGAGACGCCGACGAACACCATGAGCGCCATCACCAGATAGACGGCCTGGCGGTTGACGAAATGGAAGGTCGAGAGCCCGAGCCGCTCCGCCACGGGCGGCCCGCCGGCCATCAGCAGCACGACGCCCGACACCATGAGCGCCACCAAGGCGCTGAGGATGACGCGATCGATCGACCACCACCAGCGGCCGCTTAAACTGGGTTCCGCGCGCGAGACCATGCACCGCTCCGAGAGGTTCTGGGACGCGAGCTTGCGCCCGCATCTCGTCTCGAATCACTCTGTCAACGAATGGTTAAGCGTTTGATTCCGACCCGTACGGCTCGCGGCAATCTTTTGCCGGCGCGACCTTCCAATAAAAAAGGCCCCGCCGTGAGGCGGAGCCTTTGTCAGCCATGACGGCCGACGATCTCAGGGCTTGGTGCTGGAGGCGCCGGAGCCGGCCGGGTTCGGCGTGCCGCTCGGAGCCGGCTGGGCCGGTACGGTGCCGCCGGGGCTGGCCGGGGTATTGACGGGAGCGCCGATCGTGCCGCCGGCCGGGTTCTGCGAGACGCCGGGTGCAGGGGTGGGAGACACGGTGGCGCCGCTCGGGGATGGCACGGGGGCCGTGTTGGTCGGCCGGGTGTTGTTGGGCGCGTTCACCGGAGCCTGGGTGGTCTGGGCGATGGCTGCCGCCGGGACGAGGGCCAGACCGGCGATGAGGGCGATTGACTTGATCATCAGGAAATTCTCCGTTCGTTTTGAAGCGTTCGAACAGATAACGGCCCGCGGCTGGCTCAGTTCCCTCGATTGCTCTTCACGCAACTGAGAGGATGTTTTGTCCTGCGGGTACAAAGCCCGGCAGAGCTTCGACCAGCGCCCGGAAGGCTGTTCCCCGGACCTCGAAATTCGGAAACTGGTCGAAGGAGGCGCAGGCAGGCGACAGCAGGACGGCGATTTCACCGGTGCCATGCGCGGCGATGGCATCGCGGGTGGCGCGTTCGACCGCGACATCAAGCGTATCGCAGCGATCATAGGCGACCCGGCCATCGGCATCGAATGTCGCTGCGAACAAATCGCTCGCCGCGCCGATCAGATAAGCCTTGGCGATGTTGGGGAAATAGCGCGTCAGGCTTTCGATGCCGCCCTCCTTTGCCTTGCCGCCGAGGATCCAGAAGATGTCGCGGAAGGAGGTCAGCGCTTTCTCGGTCGAATCGGCATTGGTCGCCTTGGAATCGTTGATGAAGACGACCCGGCCGACGCGCCCGATCTCCTCCATGCGATGCGCCAGGCCGGGATAGCTCCGGAAGCCGGCCGTGATCTCGTCTGCCGTCAAACCGAGCGCGAAACAGGCGGCAAAGGCAGCGGCCGCGTTCTGCGCGTTGTGCGAACCACGAAGCGAGCCGATGCCGGCAAGATTGGCGACGATGCGCGGTTTGCCGTCGAGCACCTGCACGATCCGCGTCTCCAGCGTGCCGGCATTGGCGGTGATACCGGCGAAGACGCCCGCGTCGAGCGGCTGCTCGCCACTGATCTTGACCAATGGCCGCCCTGACGCCGCGCGCCGCCGCGCCATTTGCTTGGACGGCTCGTCGTCAACGCCGATGACCGCAACATCGGCATGCGCGACCAGCCGCTCCTTGATCGCACCATAGGCTTCGAACGTGCCGTGACGATCGAGATGGTCGGGCGTCAGGTTCATCTGAATGCCGACGCTCGGCTTCATCGAAGGCGCAAGATCGATCTGGTAGCTCGAACACTCGATGACGTGGATGCGCTCTGCGGCCGGCGGTTCCAACGCCAGAACGGCCGTGCCGATATTGCCGCCCATTTGGACGTCGCGGTCAGCAGAACGCAGCACGTGAGCGATCAGCGCCGTCGTCGTCGACTTGCCATTGGTGCCGGTGATGCAGATCACGGGGGCGGTCGGCGCGATCGCCGCACGCTGGCGAAAAAACAGCTCGATATCGCCGATGATCTCGACGTCGGCGGCCTTGGCCTTGTCGACCGTCCAGTGCGGGGTCGGATGGGTCAGCGGCACGCCGGGCGACAGGACCAGGCTGTGGAAGCCCGACCAGTCGGCGTTCGCCAGATTAAGGATCGCAATGCCCTGCGCGGCCGCCTTGTCCCGACTGGCCGGATTGTCATCCCAGGCCGCGACATCCGCACCGCCGGCAACAAGCGCGCGCGCCGTGGCGAGCCCCGAACCGCCGAGCCCGAACAGCGCGACGCGCTTGCCGTCAAAGCAGGTGACCGGCGTCATGATCAGCGCAGCTTCAGGGTCGAGAGGCCAATCAGCGCCAGCACCACGGAGATGATCCAGAAGCGGATCACGACCTGCGGCTCGGTCCAGCCCAGCTTCTCGAAATGATGGTGGATCGGCGCCATCAGGAACACGCGCTTGCCGGTGCGCTTGTAGACGAAGACCTGGATGATGACGGAGAGCGCCTCGATGACGAAGAGCCCGCCGACGATCGCCAGCACGATCTCATGCTTGGTCGCGACCGCAACCACGCCGAGCAGGCCGCCCAGCCCCAGCGAACCGGTGTCGCCCATGAAGATCTGGGCCGGCGGCGCGTTGAACCAGAGAAAGCCGATGCCGGCCCCGATCACCGCGCCGCAGATCACGGCCAGTTCACCGGCACCCGGAACATGGTGGATCTGCAGGTAATTGGCGAAGATCGCGTTGCCGGTCAGGTAGGAGATGAAGCCGAAGGTCGCCGCCGCGATCATCACCGGCACGATCGCGAGCCCGTCGAGCCCGTCGGTGAGGTTCACCGCGTTGCCGGCGCCGACGACGACGACCGCCGTGACCAGCGGAAAGAAGATGCCGAGCGGGATCATCAATTCCTTGAGGAAGGGCATGGCGAAGCCCGAGGCGATGGCCGGCGGGCCGAGTTGCATCACCACCCAGCAAGCAAACAGAGCGATCGCCATCTCGAGCCCGAGCCGCGCCTTGCCGGAAAAGCCCTTGTGGGACTGCTTCGTCACCTTGAGATAGTCGTCATAGAAGCCGATCGCGCCATAGCCGACCGTGACGCCGAGCACGACCCAGACATAAGGGTTGCGCAGGTTTCCCCACAGCAGCGTCGCCACCAGCAGACCGCCGAGGATCATCAGCCCGCCCATGGTCGGCGTGCCGCGCTTGGCGAGGTGCGATTCCGGCCCGTCCAAGCGGATCGGCTGGCCTTTGCCCTGCTTGATACGCAGCCACGAAATCGCCGCCGGGCCGAAGAAAAACACCACGAGCAAGGCCGTCGCCGTGGCGCCACCGGCGCGGAAGGTGATGTACCGGAAGACGTTCAGGATCGGGAACGTGCCGGAGAAATCGGCGAGCCAGACGAGCATCGTTTTCAGGTCTCTTGTTCTAGTCTTCTGCCGATGCGGCGGGGAACCGCATCGCGAGCGCCTTGACGACAGGCCCCATGCGCGAGCCGAGCGAACCCTTGACCATGACGACATCGCCGGCCCGGATCGCGTCCAGCACGAGAGGCTCCAGCCCGCTCGCCTGCGCGGCATAAGCCCCCCGCAGGGTCGAAGGCAAGCTGTCATACAGCCCCCGCATCAGCGGGCCGCAGGCAAAGACCGCGTCAATGCCGTTGGCGGTGATCGCCTCGTGTAGTCCCTTGTGCAGGTCGGGGCCCGTCGGTCCCAATTCCAGCATGTCGCCCAGCACCGCGATCCGGCGGCCGCGCCCGGCGACGGGAATGCGACCGAGATTCTCGATCGCGGCCCGCATCGAGGCCGGATTGCCGTTGTAGCTCTCGTCGATCAGCGTGAAAATTCCGCCCGGCGCCTCGAGCCGCTGCTGCGCGCCGCGCCCGGCCGGAGGGCGCAGATCGCCCAGTGCCAGGGCAGCCAAGGCGAGATCGGCGCCGAGAGCCTTGATGGCGGCCAGAACCGCCAGCGAATTCAATACGATGTGCTTGCCGGGGCTGCCGAGCCGGTAGGTCACGGGCTGTCCCATCACCACGGCATCGACCGTCGAAACATCGGACCGCAGCGCGCAGGAGATCAGCCGGACATCGGCATCAAGGCTTTCACCGAAGCGGATCACCTGGCCGGCGGGCCCGGATTTCGCGATCCGTTCGAGCAGATCGGCCTGCGGGATGTCGGCATTGACGATGGCAGTGCCGCCCGGTTCGAGCTCCCAGAAGACTCCGGCCTTCTCCTCGGCGATGCCTTCGAGCGAGTCGAAGGCAGCCAGATGCACCGGCTGGATCGTGGTGATCAGCGCGACCTGCGGGCGCACCAGTCTCGCCAGCGGCAGAATCTCACCGGGATGGTTCATGCCGATCTCGTAGACCGCGTAATCGACGTCTCTGGGCGTGCGGCACAGCGTCAGCGGCACGCCCCAATGGTTGTTGTAGGAGGCCACCGGCGCATGGGTCTTGCCCTGGCGCGACAGCACCAGGCGCAGCGCGTCCTTGGTGCCGGTCTTGCCGACCGAGCCGGTGACGGCGACGACCCCGCCCTTCAGCTCCGCGCGGCGCGCGCTGCCGGCCAACTCCATCGCCTTGAGCACGTCGGGCACGATGGCGAGCGCGCCCTGGCCTGAAAACTGCGCCGCATGCGCCTCGTCGACGACCGCGAGCGCTGCGCCCTTCTCCAGCGCCGCCTTGACGAAATCATGCCCGTTGCGGGCTTCGCCGGTGATCGCGAAGAAGGCGTCGCCCGGCTCCAGCGTGCGGGTATCGATCGAGATCCCGGTGATCGCGGCCGGCACCGCCCCCTCAATGCGCGCGACGAGCGCCGCGACCAGTTCGTCTCCGCTCCAGAGGGGCGTGCTCATCCTGCGATCTCCGCGATTGCCGTCCGCACCACGTCCTGGTCGGAGAAGGGATAGGTCCGGTCGCCGATGATCTGGCCGGTTTCATGACCCTTTCCGGCCACGACCAGAACATCGCCTGGGCCAAGCATGCCTACGGCAGCTTTGATCGCCTCAGCGCGGTCGCCAATTTCGCGCAGCTTGGGTGACACGGCCATGACCTGCGCCCGGATCGCGGCCGGATCCTCGCTGCGCGGATTGTCGTCGGTGACGATGGCGATGTCGGCGAGATCGGCCGCGATTTGCCCCATCAAGGGCCGCTTGCCGGTGTCGCGGTCGCCGCCACAGCCGAAGACGCAGATCAGCCGCCCTGTCGCATAGCCCCGCAACGTCGACAGCACGGCCGCCAGCGCATCGGGTTTGTGGGCGTAATCGACCACCACGAGCCCGCCATTCGCTTCCCCAACGCGCTCCAGCCGCCCGGCGACGCCGGTGAGCCCGGCGATCGCCCGCAGCGCTGCCTCGCGATCATCGCCTGTCGCGATGGTCAGCGCGGCCGCCACAAGCGCATTGCCGGCCATGAAATCGCCGACCAGCGGCAAGGTGACCGTAAGCTCTCGCCCCTCCAGCGCTAGCGTCAGCCGCTGCGAGAAGCCCTCGCGGGCGCTCTCGACCAGCCGGATCGTCTCGCCCCGGCGGCCGATGCCGATCAGCGGATGCCCCGCGGCCATCGCCGCCTGCGCGGCCTCTGCCGCATAGGGCTCATCCCGGTTGATCACGACCGGCGCGTCCGCAGGCAGCAGATCCCACAGCCGCATCTTGGCGGCGAGATAGTCCGCCAGAGTCGAATGATAGTCGAGATGGTCGCGGCCCAGATTGAGGAAGGCCCCGGCCTTCAGCCGGACGCCGTCCAGCCGGCGCTGGTCGAGCCCATGCGAGGAGGCTTCCATCGCCAGATGCGTGATGCCCTCGCCCACCAGCCTGTCCAGCGAAGCATGCAGCGAAAGCGGGTCGGGCGTGGTCAGCGAGCCGTAATCGGCGCCTTTGGCGGTGACGACGCCGATCGTGCCAAGGCTTGCCGCCTCATGGCCGAGCGTCTGGAAGATCTGGCGGGTGAAATCGGCGACCGAGGATTTGCCGCTGGTGCCGGTGATCGCGACGATCGTGCCCGGCTGGCCCGGATGGATCAATGCCGCCGCCAGCGACAATGCGAGCCGGGGGTCCTCGACCTGCGCAAAGGCCACCGAGCCATCGAGATTGGCCGGACGCGGCTGGCCTGAGACAACCGCGACCGCCCCTTTGGCGACTGCATCGGTGATGAAGCGGGCACCGTCCGCCTTGGCGCCGGCCAGCGCAACGAACACGTCGCCCGGCGAGACCTTGCGACTATCGAAGGCAACGCCGGCGATCTCGCGTTTGCCGGCCTCCGGGAACACGCCCGGAAAGAGAATGTCGAGCGTCAGGAGGCGCGGGATCATGCGGAAACCAAGGTCAAGGGCACGTCCTCAAATCACCAGGACGCCGTCATTCCGGGCGTAGCGAAGCGACGGCCCGGAATCCATCATAAAGCGCGCCTGCGCCCTGTCATGGATTCCGGAGCAGCACCGCTGACGCGGCTTGTCTGGAATGACGTGCGCGCTGGTTGAGCCGGGCGAGGTCGGCATGACGCTCCCTACCGCGTGCCCCAGGCCCCAAGACGCGCCATCAGCGGGAACGGCGCAACCGGCGGCTCGAAGCGCGGCGGCAGGCCCAGAATCGGCGCGACGCGCTCGATCACCTTGCCGGTCGTGATGCCGGCATTCCAGGCCGCGGTCGAATAGCCGCCGCTCTCGGCATAACCCTTGGGCTCGTCATAGATCGCCAGGAACAGATATTTCGGCTTGTCGGATGGCGCGATCGCCGTGAACGTCGTGAAGTTCCGGTTTTTGGCGTAGCGCCCGTTGATCACCTTCTCGGCCGTGCCCGTCTTGCCGCCGACGAAATAGCCCGCGACATCCGCTTTCCGGGCCGAGCCCTTCTCGCCGTTAAGGCGCATGATGAAGCGCATCGCCTCGGAGGTCTCGGGCTTGATCACCCGCACGCCGGTCTTCTTCGCCTCTTCCTCCGAGCGCTTCAGGAAGGTCGGCGTGATCAGCGTGCCGCCATTGACCAGCGCCGCGACCGCCGCCATCGCCTGGATCGGCGCCACCGCGAGGCCGTGGCCGAAGGCGATCGTGGCCGTGTTGATCTCGCCCCAACGCCCGGGCACGATCGGCGCGGCGCTTTCGGGCAGTTCCGTCGTCATCCGGTCGAGCTGCATCATCTTGCGCAGGAAGGTCTTGTGCCCTTCGACACCGACCGACAGCGCCATCTTGATCGAACCCATGTTCGACGAATGCAGGAAGACCTCCGGCACCGTCAGCGTGCGGCCGGTGCCGTGATATTCCCGGATCACCTGGCGGCCGAAGCGCATCATGCCGCCGGCGGTCGAGTAGGTGGAGTTGATGTTGGCCTTGCCCGAGTCCAGGGCCATCGCGACGGTCAGCGCCTTGAAGGTCGAGCCCATCTCGTAGACGCCGACGCTCATCCGGTTGATCCGGTCCTTCTCGAGCGCATCGACCGGGTTGCCGGGGTCGAAATCGGGCAGCGACACCAGAGCGATCATCTCGCCGGTGTTGACGTCCATGATCGCGCCCGCGGCCGCGATCGCCCTGTATTTCTCCATGCCCTTCGACAGCTCGTCGCGCAGCGCATGCTGCACGCGCAGGTCGATCGATAGCGACATCGCCTTGAGGTCGGAGGCCTGCGTCGCCAGACCCGCTCCGTTCAGGTCCTGCAACCCTTGCGAGTCGATGTATTTCTCGATGCCGGCGATGCCGACATTGTCGACATTGGCGAAGCCCAGCACATGGGCGGCGGCCGTGCCGTTGGGATAGACGCGCTTGTTCTCGGGCACGAAGCCGACGCCGGGGATGCCCAGACGGTGAACCTCCGCCTGCTGGCGCGGCGTGATCTCGCGCTTGACCCAGGTGAAGCCCTTCTTGGTGCCGAGCCTGTCGCGCAGATCCTTTGCGTCGAGATCGGGCAGGACGGCGGTGAGAAGCTCGGTCGCCTCGTCCTTGTCGAGGATCTTGCGCGGCTCGGCGAAGACCGAGACGGTGCGGATATCGGTCGCCAACACGTCGCCATTGCGATCGACGATATCGGGCCTGGCCGAGGAGATCGCGTTGGAGGTCGCCCGCCGCAGTCCGACCTGCTCGTTGGGCAGGGTCGCCAGCATGACCAGGCGCCCCGTGATCGCCAGGAACAGCACCGAGAAGCCGAGGATCACCAGACCGACGCGCGGCTGGCTCTTCTCGCCGCTCATGCGGAAGACGTCGCGCAGGCGGGAGAACCGACGAACCGGCGCGGCCTCGTCGGTGCGGTCGTCGACTTGAGTCACGGTCTCGCTCATGGACGGCCTCCCGGCGTGGTGGCGCTCGCCTTGCGATCCTTGGGGGTCTCGGTCGGAAGACCGAGACCCAGATCCTCGAGCTTGCGGCCGATCGCATCGACCTTGGGCCCGCGATTGGGAATATCGGACATGCGCACGACCTGCGTGACCGAGAAGGGCTGCAGGTCGAGATGGCGTTCGGCCAGCGCCTGCAGGCGGTCGGGCCGGTTGAGATACTGCCATTCCGCCTTCAGCACCGCGATGGCATCGCGCTCGCGCTGGGCCTTCATCCGGATCTTCTGGAGCTGCTCGGCTTCGAGCGTGGTGTCGTATTTGATCGTGTACGCATAGAACGCCGAGGAGACGAGCGCGCCGATGGCAACGACATGGAGCAGCTTGATCATGCTCTGGGGCTCCGGCGAGGCTGGGGCGCGGGGATGCCCGCCAGCGCGACGAGATCGGGCTCAGGCTCCCGGGCCGGCGCGGCATTGCGCTCGGCCGCCCTGAGCTTCGCGGAGCGGGCGCGTGGATTGAGCCGCGTCTCCGCCTCGCCAGCCGCGATCGGCCCCCGGTTGACGAGGCTGAAGGTCGGCTCCGCCACGGCAACGACCGGCGCATGGCGCGAGCCGGCGGGTGCCCGCCCCGAGCGCTCGGTCAGGAACTGCTTGACGATGCGGTCTTCCAGGGAATGGAACGTCACGACGACGAGCCGCCCGCCTGGCGCCAGCACGGCCTCGGCGGCATGCAGCGCGGCGACCAGTTCGCCGAGTTCGTCATTGACCGCGATGCGCAGCGCCTGGAACACGCGCGTCGCGGGATGGGCCGCGCCGGGCTCGGCCCAGACAATGCCGGCGACGAGTTCGGCCAGCTGCTTGGTCGTCGTCAGCGGCGCTTTCCGGCGCGCCTCGACGATGGCGCGCGCCACGGCACGAGACCGCCGCTCCTCGCCATAATGGTAGAAGATGTTGGCAAGCAGCCCCTCCTCCGCCTCGTTGACAAAATCGGCGGCGCTGCGGCCCTCGCAGCCCATGCGCATGTCGAGCGGCCCGTCGAAGCGGAAGGAGAAGCCCCGCTCCGCCTGGTCGATCTGCATCGAGGAAACGCCGATATCCAGCACGACACCGTCGAGCGGCGTCATCTGGAAGCGCGCGGCTTCTTGCGCCAATTCGCCGAAGCGCGCCTGCGCCAGGGTCAGCCGCCCGTCCATCGCGGCGACGAGACCAGCCCCGCCGGTGATTGCCGTCGGGTCCCGGTCGAGCGCCAGCAGCGTCGCGCCGGGCGCTGAGTCCAAAATGGCGCGCGCATAGCCGCCGGCGCCGAAGGTGCCGTCGAGATAACGCCCGCCCGGCCTGGGCCCGAGCGCGGTCAGGACTTCGGCGAGAAGCACCGGGACATGGGGCGCGGCTGCGTCGCCCGCTTCCCCACCAGCAACCCCGCCATCGCGTTCGAGCCGACGTTTCATGCGCCCGACGCCCCGACCGCCGCAAGCGGCTGCGCTCCGAGCGCGCGTTTCACGTCGCGCAACTTGGCTTTCGCCGTTTCGAGATGAGCCTGGAAACGCTGCGGCTCCCAGATCTGGAATTTGTGCCCGTGCCCGACAAAGGTCACCGCATCCGAGATCCCGGTATGCGCCTTCAGCCCCTCGCTCAGCATGATACGCCCCTCCGGATCGACTTTCAGCACCTCGCAGGTGCCGTTCAGCGCAGTCGACAGCGACTCCCACTCCTCCGAAAAGGGCGAGAAGCGCGAAAGGATGTCGTCGATGGTCCGGCGCAGCGCATGGCCGCCGGCATCGAAGGCAGCGAGATCCAGCGCGGGATGGACGTAGAGACCCTCGTAGCCGTCCTTCGCCAGCACGGCGCGGAAGCTTGACGGGATCGAGACGCGGCCCTTGGCGTCGAGCCGATTGGTGAAATTCGAGACGAAGCGGTCCGTCAACGCCGCCTCCCGGCCTGCTTGCGACAAGGCCGCTGATCCGCTGATGGCGCGGGGCGGTAGCCCCCCGTCGAGGCAGGCAAGGCACGGCCACCAACCAAATTCCGCGCGGCACACGGACCCTGATTTGCTTGGCGCCTGCCGACCTCGACGGGATAATTTGGGATAGCATGGGCCTTCATGGGCGTCAATGGAATCGGGCCTGTCGAGGCCAGCCTGCGACAGCGTTACGGCATCACAGCTCGTTAAGGTTAAGTATCCGTAACCACGCGGAATTTGCCGCAGAGGCCTCGCTCCGGGCCGCGCATTGCCCGGTATGGCCGCCGCAAATTTTTCCTCGAGGCGGGCAGCCCGGCTCGGCGGTATCGGCAGCGCCTCCCATCGTGGGCCAGATCGCCGGGCCAGCGGCCCTTGAGGCGAGACGGCCCGAAGCTCCTGCAGGAGCTTACATCTGCGGAACCTTGCTCGCCGTCATCGCTTCCCTCCTCATCGGCGGCGCGCAGCGAAGACACGGTGCGCGGCAATGCGGAGCGAGAAATCACCTCAGCGTGAACGCCCGATTATATCGTTGACAATTAAATTGCGCACGATCTAAATTGATTTCGCAGGTTCACGATCGAACGCGTCGCGACGTCGATGCGCTACTCAACAGGCAAGGAGTTCCCCATGAAGATCCTCTACACCGCCCATGGTTCAGCGACTGGCGGCCGCGAAGGCAAGGCCGAGACCGACACGGGCAATATCGCGGTCGTGTTGAACACACCCAAGGAGCTCGGCGGCAGCGGCGGCGACGGCACCAACCCCGAGCAGCTTTTCGCGATGGGCTATTCGGCCTGCTTCCTCGGCGCGCTCAAGGCCGTCGCCGGCAAGGAGAAGGTCAAGATCCCCGAGGATGCGAAGATCAGCGCCGATGTCGGCATCGGCCCGCGCGACGACGGCGGCGGCTTCGGCCTTGCGGTCAAGCTGACGATCTCGGTACCGGGCATCGACAAGGCCGTGGTCGAGGATCTCGTCCAGAAGGCCCACATCGTCTGCCCCTATTCGAACGCGACCAAGGGCAATATCGACGTCGAACTGGCGGTCGCCTGAGGCCGGCGCAACACGCACAGGCTCGGCGCAATTCGCTCCGGTGAGCCGGATGGAGCGATGTTCGAGAACCGGAGCGGAGCGGACGGCTTGTCCGTGAGCACCGGAAGCGCAGGACATCGCTTCAGCCGGCCGCCGGAGTGAAATTGCCAGTCGGCCTGTAAGCCGGGTTTTGGATGGCCGGGAGATCGCTCCCCCGACGTGACGGCCATTCCTCTGGGACGCGCATTGCTGCGCGCCTCGAGCAACCAACCCGGACGACAAGGCCCAGAAACAGGCCCCTCCCCGCTCGCGCGAAAAGCATCGTCCCTATTCGGTTTTGCTCCCGGTGGGGCTTGCCATGCCGTCCCCGTTGCCGGGTCCGCGGTGCGCTCTTACCGCACCTTTTCACCCTTACCTGCGAGCCGAGGCACGCAGGCGGTTCGATCTCTGTGGCGCTGTCCCTGGGGTCGCCCCCGCCGGACGTTATCCGGCACCGTGTTTCCGTGGAGCCCGGACTTTCCTCCCCCACGAGAACCTGAGTTCTTGCGAGAGCGGCCGTCCGGCCGACTGGCGGGAGGGCTAGTGCGCGCTCCCGGGTCTCGCGTCAAGGCGAGCCACCAGGACAGGGCCGCGCCGGCTCAGTTGCTGGCCGTGATGGTGCGGATCTTGGCGCAATAGGTGCGGTTTGCACCGCTCATGCGGGTCGCCATATGGCCGCTCTGATATTTCATGATGGTGCGGCAGGTGTCGCCGCCAGCGGCGCGATAGGCCATCGCCAGATATTTCATGGCGTAGCGGGCATTTGTCTCTGGATCGAGCAGGCCCCCAGTACCGCCGGAATAGCCCATGCCACGCGCCGTCTGGTGGCGGATCTGCATCAGCCCGTAATTGCCGGCATTGGCGGCGCGGGGGTTGTAGCGACTCTCGACCCGCACCACCGCATCGGCCAGCGAGAACGGAACGCCGTTGGCGGCGGCATGGCGCGCGACCAGCGCCTTCAGCCCTTCCGAGCCAACCGGGGCCGCAAGGGCTGTGCGCGTCGGCTTCTGTTTCGCTTCGACGGCGGAGGCAGTCACCGAGCCGGTCGTCTCCGTCTTGTCCTCGCCGGCTTCAGCAGCCGCCTTCGCACGTTGGATCTCGGCGTCCCGGACGATGAACGCGCGGGCATCCGTCTCGTCGTTGACCTGGGCTTGCGCCGGCTGGAGGGAGGCGAGGCAAATCGCGAGCGCGGCAAAGGCGCCGCTGGAGGTATACCGCATCGTTGACTGAACCCTTGCTGCCGCCAATTGGCTGGAAGGCGCAGTTCAGTGATCAGTAAATGTGACGAGAATCTGTTTGCCGATTCGGAAATTGGCTCGCATTTTATTGAGTCGCTTATTCTATACGTTATCTTACTATGAAGTATTGATGCGGTAATCGGGCAGCAAGCGGCTTGCCCCCGCGCGGGCGACCTGTGTATTCAAGCCGGCTCAGCACTTTCAGCCGCTTTTTCGCCGTAATTGCGGTTTGCGGCTCGATTGAGCCGCCAATCGACGTGCCGCCGGGCTGTCGGCAGCGGCCACTTGCCGCTATCATCGCCGCATCAGTACGAGGTCCGGAGTCGCCTGCATCATGGTTTCGTCTTTCTGGGGGATGCTGAGCGGCGGCAGCCTTGGCCTCGCACTCGGCGGCCCGCTCGGCGCGCTCGTCGGTGCGCTCGCCGGCCATGTGCTCGTCGACCGCGAAGGCGCCCCTTTCGGCGCCGCTCCGCGCGAACTTATCTTCACCACCGGCCTCGTCGCACTCGCGGCGAAGATGGCGCGTTCGGACGGGGTCGTGACGCGCGACGAGGTTGCCGCGTTCCAGCGCATCGTCACCGTGCCGCCCGAGCAGCAAAAGCGCATAGAGATGCTGTTCGACCTCGCCAAGCAGACCAGCGCCGGTTTTGAAGCCTATGCCGGTCAGATCGCCGAGGCCTTTCGCGACGAGCCGGCGCTGCTCGAGGACGTGCTCGACGGCCTCTTTCTGATCGCCGCCGCCGATGGCGCGATCCACCAGGACGAACACGCCTATCTGCGCGATGTCGCGACCATCTTCGGCATCGACGATACGAACTTCGCCCGGATCGAGGCCCGCCATGTCCGCCGCGCCGACGACCCCTATCTCGTCCTGGGCGCAACCCGCGAGATGAGCGACGCCGATCTCAAGCGGCATTACCGGCAGTTGGTCGCCGACAACCATCCCGACCGTGAGATCGCGCGAGGATTGCCGGAAGAAGCCGTGGCGATCGCCACCCGCCGCCTCGCCGCGATCAACGCCGCCTGGGACGCCATCGAGCGCGAGCGCGGGCTGACCGCAAGGCTGGCGAGCGAGCCGGCATGAGTGAGATGACCAAGCCGCCGATGACGCCCGACAGCCGCTTTGCGGCCAAGATCTTCCCCTCCCCCAACCATGGTGAGCGGAAGGGTGAGGCCGACGGCGCGCCGCGCCGGCCGGACATGCTGATCCTGCACTACACCGGCATGGCGATGGCCGGAGAGGCGCTGCAATGGCTGTGCAATCCGGTCTCGCAGGTCTCCTCGCACTACTTCGTCTTCGAGAACGGCCACACGCTGCAGCTCGTGCCGGAAGCGCGCCGCGCCTGGCATGCCGGGGCCTCGCACTGGGCCGGCGAGAGCGACATCAACTCCTGCTCGATCGGCATCGAGATCGCCAATCCCGGCCATCCCGGCGGCCTGCCCGATTTCCCGCCAGAGCAGATCGCCGCGACGCTCAACCTCTGCCGCGACATCTGCGAGCGCTGGGCCATTCCCCCTGAGCGCGTGCTCGCCCATTCCGACATCGCGCCGGGCCGCAAGATCGACCCCGGCGAGAAATTCCCCTGGCGGCATTTCGCGCAAGGCGGCGTCGGCCTCTGGAGCGAACCCGCCCCGATCCGCAGCGGCCGCTTCTTCGCTCGCGGCGATGGCGGCCAGCCGGTCGAGGCATTGCAGGCGATGTTCGCGATGTTCGGCTACGGCGTCGCGGTCGACGGCGTCTATGACGAGAAGCTGGAGGCGATCGTCGCCGCCTTCCAGCGCCACTGGCGCCCCGAAAAAATCGACGGCGTCGCCGACGCATCGACGATCACGACGCTGCGGGATCTGCTGGCGGCGACGCAGGGGGGAAGGACGGGATGAGGCTGATGCGGAACGTTCTCGTGTGTCCGTTTGATTCCGGCTCTAAAGCACTGCAGCCTTTGCCGTGAGTACGATCGTGCCACTCACGAAGTCGGGAAATTGCAATGGCTGACGCTGTCCATCCGACCGGCGTCACGCATCTGGCCATGATCGAGCCCGACGAGCGCCTTGTCGTCCTCGCTCGCACGTTACAGTCGCGCGGTTCCCAAGCCGAAACGACGTTGAAGGATGCCGCGCTCAACGGGGCGCGATATGGCGAGAGATGCCTCGGCCAAGCGCTCTATCGCCATCGCTCGGTATTCCTGAATGCTTCGGACGCGCCTATCTGGAGCCATCTGGAGCTGAGATATTTCCGCCACATCGTTCCGGCCGACGCCATCAACGAGCTCGTCGTTAAGCCACAAACGGCTGGCACCCAGTTGCTAAGAGCAGAAATTCTCTTGACCACCCCCTCGGCTTTTGTGATGCCGCGAGCATGGACGGGCTCTGCAGATCGCCCGGAACGGCAGGTGTCACTGGAATACATCGATGTGCGACCGGCATTTCTGGGCGAGTACCGGGACATCATGCGCAGCTATATCGGCCCTGCCGCCGGGAGGCTTGTAGCGGCCGACAGGATCGGGACCTTCAGGACCATGGAGACTGCGGCGGTGATCTACCGCGACCCCGCGCTGGCGATCGACTGGAACCAGATCCATTTATGCGAGGTCGAAGCCGACGGCTTTAGGGGCTTTGGCCACGCATTCGATGCGGCGCTCCGCGAAATCTCTCCCGATGGCGGCTTCGCGGCTGTTTTCGCCGGCCTCGACCGCATGCGCACGATTCCCAGATGGACCTTCAACGATCCCGTCGCAGTGGCCGATGCCGCGCTCACGCAGTTCGGGTAGGGCAACCGCTTCAGCATTGTCGGATGATCCGAGCTTTGCACCTGACCGCCCCACGCCCAACCTCTCCGCAACATTGCGATAAGTTAACTCGCTGTTGTTGCGGGATTCTGGCATGATCCAGCGGTTGGATGCAGGCGCGATCGCCGGCACGACGATGGGGGCGTGACCTTGCGCAAATGGTTGATCGGATCGGGGCTGGTGGCGCTTGCGGTGGCCGGCGGCTACTGGACGTTCCGCCCCACCGGCGGGACGGCCAATGAGGCGGCCTACCGCACCGCGCCGGTGGATCGCGGCCAGATCACGGCGGCCGTGCGCGCCACCGGCACGCTGACGCCGATGACGACGGTGCTGGTCGGCTCTCAGCTCTCAGGGCAGATCGTCGAGATCCTCGCCGACTACAACTCGCAGGTGAAGGCCGGCCAGGTCGTCGCAAGGCTCAACAGCGACCAGATCAAGACGCGTCGCGACGCCGCCCACGCCGATGTGGCGCAGGCGCGCGCCGACCTCCTGGTCAAGCGCGCCCAACTCGACCGCGCCCGCTCGACGCGGCTCAAGGCCAATTCGACGGTCAAGGATCTGGAAGCCCAGCGGGACCGCACCGCCGCACAGCTCGCCGATGCCAGGCGGACCTTCGAGCGCCAGAGCGAACTCTTCAAGCGCAACACCGGCTCGCAGCAGGCGCTCGACACCGCCAGCACCCAGGTCGAGGTCCAGGTCGCGACGCTGGCCTCCAGCGAGGCCCAGATCGCCTCGGCCAAGGCCGAGTTCAACGGGCTCGACGCCGACATCCTGCTGGCTGAGGGCCAGGTGAAGTCCGGCGAGGCGTTGATCTCGCAACGCGAGGCCAAGCTCAAGGACATCCTGATCGATCTCGAGCGCACCGACATCCGCTCGCCGGTCGATGGCGTCGTGGTCCAGCGCCAGGTCGACCTCGGCCAGACGGTGGCGGCCTCGCTCTCCACGCCGACCCTGTTCCAGATCGCGCAGGATCTGCGCACCATCGACATCTACGCCAATGTCGACGAGGCCGATGTCGGCCGGCTGAAGGCCGGGCAGCCGACGACTTTCACCGTCAACGCCTATCCCAACCGCACCTTCGAGGGCCGCGTCGAGATGGTCAGGCTCGGCGCGCAGACGATCCAGAACGTCGTCACCTATACCGGCGTCATCCGCGTCGACAACGCCGACATGGCGCTGCTGCCGGGCATGACCGCCAATCTCCAGGTCGTCACCGAGGATCGCCGCGACGTGCTGCGCATCGCCAATGCAGCACTGCGCTTCCGCCCGGCCGGCATGGCGGCGACCGCCCCGGCAGCTCTCCCGCGCGTTGCGCCGGGCCCGGCGGCCGAAGCCGGCCCCGGCCGGGGCGGCG
>NZ_LJHQ01000049.1 GCF_001295925.1 Allobosea sp. AAP35
GATATCGGTCTCGTGGCCGACGGCCGAGACGAGCGGGATGAGCGAGGCCGCCGCCGCGCGCACCACGATCTCCTCGTTGAAGCCCATCAGGTCTTCCAGAGAGCCGCCGCCGCGCGCCACGATGATGACGTCGGGGCGGGGGATGCGCCCGCCCTCGGGCAGGGCGTTGAAGCCGGCGATGGCTGTGGCGACCTCGGCCGCGCTGGTCTCGCCCTGGACCCGGACCGGCCAGACCAGGACATGGCGGGGAAAGCGATCCTCCAGCCGGTGCAGGATGTCGCGGATGACGGCGCCGGTCGGCGAGGTGACGACACCGATGACGCGGGGCAGATAGGGGATGAGCTGCTTGCGCTCCTCGGCAAACAGCCCCTCGGCCGCGAGCCGCCTGCGGCGCTCCTCGAGCAACGCCATCAGCGCGCCGATGCCGGCGGGCTCGATCGAATCGATGATGATCTGGTAGCTCGACTTGCCGGCGAAGGTGGTGATCTTGCCGGTGGCGATGACCTCCAGCCCTTCCTGCGGCCTGGTCTTCAGCCGCCCGAAGACGCCCTTCCAGATCACCGCGTCGATCTTGGCGTTGGCGTCCTTCAGCGAAAAATAGACATGGCCGGAGCCGACCGGGCCGCGATAGCCCGAGATTTCGCCGCGAACGCGCACGAAGCCGAAGGCATCCTCCAGCGTGCGCTTGAGCGCGCCCGACAGATCCGAGACCGACCATTCGGGGGTGTTGCCGGCGGGCTTTGGCGATTCGCTGTCCATGGCCGCGACCATAGCGGCGGGAGGGCAGCGGCAGAAGCGTTGCCGTCCGCGCCCGCGGCGGCTATTGCCCCATCGACCTTTCGGACGCCTCAGCCCTCATCCTGAGGAGCCGCGGCACGCGGCGTCTCGAAGGATGCTCCAGAGCGCACTGGACCATCCTTCGAGACGCAGGCTGTGCCTGCTCCTCAGGATAAGGGCTGAGAGAGGACGGGCCTAGCGAACGCAGGAAGTGGAAGCGGCGATGAACATCCTTCTGATCGGTTCGGGCGGCCGCGAGCATGCGCTGGCCTGGGCGATCTCGGCCTCGCTGCTCTGCGACCGTCTGTTCATCGCGCCGGGCAACCCCGGCACGGCGCAATGCGGCGAGAATGCCGTCATCGACATCGCCGACCACGGCGCCGTGATCGCGTTCTGCCGGCTGCAGAAGATCAATCTCGTGGTGGTGGGGCCCGAGGGCCCGCTGGTCGCGGGGATCGCCGACAACCTCACCGCCGCCGGCATCAAGACCTTCGGCCCCTCGAAAGCCGCCGCCCAGCTCGAAGGCTCGAAGGCTTTCACCAAGGAACTCTGCGCGGAGTTTAGCATCCCCACCGCCGGCTTTGGCCGCTTCACGGATGCAGCGTCCGCCAAGGCCTATGTCGCGGCGCAGGGTGCGCCGATCGTGATCAAGGCCGACGGGCTGGCCGCCGGCAAGGGCGTGGTGATGGCGGAAACGCTGGATGAGGCCAATGAGGCCATCGAGATGATGTTCGGGGGCGGGCTGGGCTCGGCCGGCGCGGAGGTCGTGATCGAGGAGTGGATGATCGGCGAGGAGGCGAGCTTCTTCGCGCTCTGCGACGGCACACACGCGCTGCCGCTCGCCTCGGCGCAGGACCACAAGCGCGTCGGCGATGGCGACACCGGTCCCAACACCGGCGGGATGGGTGCGTATTCGCCCGCGCCGGTGATGACGCTCGCGATGGAAGCGCGCGTCATGAAGGAGATCATCGCGCCGACGCTGGCGGGAATGGCGCAGCGTGGAGCGCCGTTCCAGGGCGTGCTCTTTGCCGGGCTGATGATCACGGCGCAGGGCCCGAAGCTCATCGAGTACAATGTCCGCCTCGGCGATCCCGAATGCGAAGTGCTGATGCCGCGACTGAAGAGCGACATCGTGCCGGCGTTGCTGGCGGCATGCGATGGCGTGCTCGACCAGATCACCCTGCGCTGGTCGGAGGAAGCTGCGCTGACCGTCGTGCTGGCGGCGCGCGGCTATCCGGGCAAGCCGGAGACCGGGAGCGTCATCAAGGACATCGACAAGGCGGCCGCGCTGGAGAACGTGCTCGTCTTCCATGCCGGCACGAAGCAGGACGGCGCAGGCGCGCTGCTGGCCGCAGGTGGACGCGTGCTCAATGTCGTCGGCATGGGCAAGACCGTCGGCGAGGCGCAGGCCCGCGCCTATCGCGGCGTCGATGCCATCGACTGGCCAGAGGGCTTCTGCCGCCGCGACATCGGCTGGCAGGCGGTCAAGCGCGAGCGCGAAGGCTGACAGGCGCGGATCAATCGTATATATACGGCACAGGGGTCGATATATACGGAGGTTTCGATGGCAATCCTCATCAAGGATGCCGAGACGGACCGCATCGTCCGGGAGCTCGCGGCGCGCACGGGTCGCACGATCAAGGACGCGGTGCGTTTTGCTGCGGAGCGCGAACTGTCTGAACTTCCGCGTGGCGGAGGACGCATCGATCACGTCAAGCTTGAGGAAACGCTGGCGCGCCTTCGCTCCTATCCGGTGACGGACAACCGGACAGCCGAAGAGATCCTCGGCTATGACGAAAACGGACTGCCGGCGTGATCGTCGCCGATAGTTCGGCCATCATCGCGATTGCCTTCGGCGAACCGGAAGCGACCCTTTTCCAAAGGGTGCTGTCCGATACGTCCGACTGTGTGTGTTCTGCCGTCACCTTCACCGAATGCGTGATGGTCCTGATCGGCAAACGGGCCGCTACGCCGCTGCGCGAAGTGGAGGCGCTTTTCGACGACCTTAAGATCCGCCCCGCCGCGCTCGATATCGAGCAAGGCCGCCTTGCCTCGGAAGCCTTTCTGCGCTTCGGCAAGAGCCGACACCCCGCCAGGCTCAATCTTGGCGATTGTTTTTCCTACGCTCTCGCCAAGTCCCTTAACGCGCCCCTGCTCTACAAGGGCGAGGATTTCGCCAGAACCGACATCGTCCCGGCGGCCGCGACCGGAGCCAAGCCATGAGCAATCTCGACAGCCTCTTCCCCGGCTTCAAGGCGCATTGGATCGATGGGCCCGTCGGCAAGATCTTCGCCCGCGTCGGTGGCGAGGGGCCGCCGGTGGTGCTGATCCACGGCTTCCCGCAGACGCATGCCGAATGGCACAAGCTCGTCGGCGAGTTGGCCAAGACCCACACCGTCGTCTGCCCCGATCTGCGCGGCTATGGCTGGTCGGCCGCGCCGCATGGCGATGGCGGCGTCGCGACCTACAGCAAGCGCGCGATGGGCGAGGACATCGTCGCAGTGATGCAGGCGCTGGGGCATCTGCGCTTTGCCGTCGTCGGGCATGATCGCGGGGCGCGCGTGGCCTACCGGCTGGCGCTCGATCATCCGGGCCGCGTCGAGCGGCTGGCGCTGCTCGACATCCTGCCGACGGTCTCGATGTGGGAGGGCATGAATGCGGCGCGCGCCATGCAGGTCTATCACTGGACCTTCCTGGCCCAACCCGAGCCCGTGCCCGAAAACCTGATCAAGGCCGATCCGACCGGCTGGCTCGACCACACCATCGCGAGCTGGACGCGGGCCAAATCGCTCGACCTGTTCGATCCCCTGGCGATGCAGGCCTATGGCGAGTCCTTCAACGACCCGTCGCGCATCCATGCCGCCTGCGAGGATTATCGTGCCGGTGCGACCACCGATGTCGAGCATGACAAGGCCGATCTCGCGGCGGGCAGGCGCATTCTCTGCCCGACGCTGATCCTGTGGGGGCAGGCCGGCATCCCCGCCCGGGGCGCGAGTCCGCTGGCGATCTGGCGCGAAACCTTCGCGCCGCAGGCGGAAGGGCGGCCGATCGACAGCGGCCATTTCCTGCCCGAGGAGAACCCGGCGGAGACGCTGGCTGCGCTGGCGCCTTTTCTCGCGCAGCCCATTGCCTGAGACGGTGCGAGGGGCCAGATTCCGGCCATGCCGCGCACGCAAGCCATCGCTAACGACGACCTTCCCAGCAGCGCTCTGGTTTTGCCTACGGGCGACCGACGGGAGCGGGACCTCGTTCTGGTGCTGGGGGCCGGCGGCGCACGCGGCCTGAGCCACATCCTCGTGCTGGAGGCGCTCGACGAACTCGGCGTCCGGCCCAGCCTGATCGCCGGCTGCTCGATCGGCGCCATCGTCGGCGCCGCCTATGCGGCGGGGCTTTCGGGCCGCGATCTGCGCGAACACGTCACCAGCGCTTTCCGCGACCGCGCGCGCGTGATTTCGCGCCTGCTCGATGCCCGCGTCGGCAAGTTCACCGATCTGATGCGGGGGCTCGGCAACCCGGTCCTGATCGATGGCGAGCGGATGCTCGACCTGTTCTGGCCCGACGCCGTGCCCGACCGCTTCGAGGATCTGACGATTCCGTTCGTGGCGGCGGCGACCGACTACCACCTTCATTCCGAGGTCGCGCTTGCCCACGGGCCGCTGACGCCGGCGGTCGCGGCCTCGCTCGCCATTCCCGGGCTGGTGCGGCCGGTGGTGATCGAGGGCCGCGTCCTGATCGATGGCGGGGCGATCAACCCGCTTCCCTACGACCGGCTGATGGCGCCGGGCCGGATCGTCATGGCGGTCGATACCAGCGCGCCCGCCACCGTCAGCGAGACCCGGGTGCCCGGACCGCTGGAGGCGATGCTCGGCGTCAGCCAGATCCTGACGCGCACGATCGTGCAGCGCATGATCGAGCGGCAGCCGCCCGACATCCTGATCCGCGCCGGGGCCGACGGCATCGGCGGCCTCGACTTCTTCAAGGCCAAGGCGATCCTCGAAGCCGCGGAGCCCGTCAAGGACGAGGTCAAGCGTCAGCTGACACAAGCCCTGGAGCGGCAGGGCTGAGCGGCTCGGGCGCGTCGCAGACGAAACCCGGGAGCGCCGAAGCGAGCGTCTCCTGGCCTGCTGGCGTCAGCGTCACGGCGCGGCTGTCCCTGCGACGCAGGACCCACCCCATCTCGAAGCAGCGGCAGGCCAGCGCGGCGGCAAGCGGGCCCGCCAGATGCGGCCGCCGCTCGCTCCAGTCCAGGCAGGGGCGCAGGGCGGCGCGGCGCAGGGCCTTGCGTGACGGGGCGATGCCCAGAACGGCAAAGACGCCCTCCCCCGATGCGGTCAGCCCGTAGCCGCCCTCGGCGACGCCAAGATACCCGCCCGCCACCAGCGCATCATGGATGCCGGTTCCCAGCCGGCCGGCGAAATGGTCATAGCAGGTGCGGGCGGCGCTCAGCTCCGCCCCGACGCGCGAGGGCAGCCGGCGATCTGAGGTCGGGGCGCCGGCCAGCACCATCAGCGCTTCCAGCGCCTGGGCGACCTCGGGGCCGGCGAGCCGGTGGTAACGGTGGCGACCCTGCACGGTGACGGCGAGAAGGCCGCCCTCAAGCAACCGGCCCAGATGCCCGCTGGCGGTCTGCGGCGCGACGCCGGCGAGGAAAGCCAGTTCCTTGGCCGTCAGGGCGCGGCCATCCATCAGCGCGTGCAGGATGTTGGCGCGGGCGGGGTCTCCCATCAGATGGGCGATCCCGGCGAGGTAGGGGCCGTGCGGGCTCATGGTGGCATCCCGTTTCCGCCATCGTCATCGCGAGCGCGGCGAAGCAGTCCAGACCGATCGTCGCGAGCGGACCTTCATCGCAACCGAAGCACCAGACCCTCCTGGATCGCTTCGCTGCGCTCGCGATGACGGTTCACCGCAAACCGCCCTCTGGCAAGCGCCAATGCTACGGTGCCGGCCGTCGCATCGGGCCACGACAGAACGCGGCGGCGATGCCACAACCAGCCCATGACCGAGATCAGCCTCATCCTCTTCATCGCCGCGACGTTTCTGCTGGCTGGCTTCGTCAAGGGCGTCATCGGGCTCGGCCTGCCGACCATCGCGATCGGCATTCTCGGCGTGGTGATGGCACCCGCGCAGGCGGCGGCACTGCTGGCCGTGCCCAACCTCGTCACCAATGGCTGGCAGATCGCGACCGGGCCCGGCCTCAGGGCGATCCTGATCCGGCTCTGGCCGATGCTGGCCGGGATCTGCGCCGGCACCTGGATCGGGGCGGACCTGCTGGAGCAGCAGAAGAACGGGTCTGCGACGCTCTGGCTGGGCATCGCGCTCGTGGCCTATGCGCTGATCGGGTTGAAAGCCGCGAAGCTGCGCGTGCCCCGCATCGCAGAAGGCTGGCTTGCGCCGCTGATCGGCCTCGCCACGGGCGTCGCTACGGCGGCCACCGGCGTCTTCGTGCTGCCGGCGGTGCCCTATCTGCAGTCGCTGGGCCTCGACAAGGACGAGCTGGTGCAGGCGCTGGGCGTCTCCTTCATCGTCTCGACGCTGGCCTTGTCGGTCGGATTGCTGGGGGCTGGCGCGCTCGACGCCCGCATCGCCTGGCATTCGGCGCTGGCGCTGGTGCCGGCGCTTATCGGGATGGTGGTCGGGACGCGGGTGCGCAGCCTGATCTCGCCGCCGACATTCAAGCTCTGCTTCTTCGCCGGGCTGCTGGTGCTGGGCCTGTATCTCGTGCTGCGCGCGGCGCCCTGGTCCTTGTGAGCGGCATTCCCGCGCTATCTCCGGTCGCAGGCGCGTCGCCATCCGCCAACCGCTATGATGCGGTCGTGTAGCGGCTGCGATTCGCAGCCCGCGTACCCTCGCCTCGTCGCCAACCTGGATCCTTCATGTCCGTCCGCCGCCTCGATCCCGTCCTGGTCGACCGCATCGCCGCCGGCGAGGTGATCGAGCGGCCGGCTGCGGCAGTGAAGGAACTCGTCGAGAACGCCATCGATGCCGGCGCGCGCGCCATCGCGGTGACGATCGCGGCAGGCGGCCGCGAGCTGATCCGCGTCGTCGATGACGGCTCCGGCATGACACCAGAGGATCTCGCGCTCGCGGTCGAGCGCCACGCCACCTCGAAACTGCCCGATGGCGATCTGTTCGCGATCAAGTCGCTCGGCTTCCGGGGCGAGGCCCTGCCCTCGATCGGCTCGGTGGCGCGCCTGTCGATCGCCACCCGCCGCCATGACGCCGCCCAGGGATCGGGCCTCGTCGTCGAGGCCGGCGAGAAGGGCATGGTGCGCCCCGTCGCGGCAGCCATCGGCACCCGCATCGAGGTCAGTGACCTCTTCGCCTTCACCCCGGCTCGGCTGAAGTTCCTGAAGAGCGACCGGGCCGAGGCGCAGGCCGTCTCCGAGATGCTGCGCAGGCTCGCCATCGCCCATCCAGAGATCCGCTTTTCGCTGGAAGGCGAGCATGTCTCGCCCTTCGACTGGCCAGCCGAGGCGCAACGCGATGACGGCCGCCTGCGCCGGCTCGGCCGCGCGCTCGGCCGCGATTTCCCCGAGAACGCGCTGCGGCTGGATGCAGCGCGTGAGGGCTTCCATGTCACCGGCTTTGCCGGCCTGCCGACCTTCCATCGCGGCACCTCGGCGGGCGTGCATCTGGCCGTTAATGGTCGCCCGGTGCGCGACAAATTGCTCCTATCAGCCGTACGCGGTGCCTATGCCGACGTCGTGCCGTCCGACCGCCATCCCGTGCTGTTCCTCGACGTCGCCTGCGATCCGCGCCTCGTCGACGTCAACGTCCACCCCGCCAAGAGCGAGGTCCGCTTCCGCGATCCCGCTTTGGTGCGTGGCCTCGTCGTCTCCGGCCTGAAAGCGGCGCTCGCCGAGGCTGGCCACCGCGCCACCACGACCGGCGGCGCCCGCACGCTGGAGGCCTTCCGCGCCGTCTTCGCAGGCGCCGCCAATATGCACGCTCCACTGCGCCCGAACTTGCCGGAGACACCCGCCTGGGGCGCCCCCGCGACCGGGTTCGACGCCCGCCCGCAGCAGGGCTTCGCAGATTTCGCGGCGTCCTCGGCCGACGCCCGCGCGCATCTCGCGGAAGCTTCTCCGGACGCGCTCGACCGGCCGCTCGGCGCCGCCCGCGCCCAGCTCCACGAAACCTATATCGTCGCCCAGACGCGCGAGGGCGTCGTCATCGTCGACCAGCACGCCGCCCATGAGCGGCTGGTCTATGAGCGGCTGAAGGCCGAGCGCGCCAAAACCGGCATCGCCAGCCAGCCCTTGCTGCTGCCCGAGGTCGTCGAGCTCGACCACGTCGATGCCGACCGTCTGAACGCGGCCGCCGACGACCTCGCGACTTTGGGCCTGCGGCTCGAACCGTTCGGGCCGGGCGCGGTACTGGTCCGCGAGGCCCCGCAGCAACTCGCGGGCGGCAATCTCCAGAAGCTCGTCCGCGACGTCGCCGATGCGCTCGCCGATGCGCTCGCCGAGCACGGAACCGCCGGCTCGCTGGAGCGCCGGCTCGACCATGTGCTGGCGACGATGGCCTGCCACAACTCAGTGCGCGCCGGCCGGCGCCTGCGCCCCGAGGAGATGGACGCGCTGCTGCGCGAAATGGAGGTCACGCCCAATTCAGGCCAGTGCAACCATGGTCGCCCGACCTATGTCGAGCTGAAGCTCGGCGATATCGAGAAGCTGTTCGGGAGAAGGTGAGAGGGCCGTAACCTAGGGGGCTTCAAGCCTCAGCAGGCCTTGTTCCGAGCGCATCGCTAAATCGACGATTCGAAGATCGGGGTCGAAGGGGCCCGTGATCAGGCTCGCACACATCGCAAAGACAATCTCATGCGCAACATCACCATCTTCACCGTCGCTGCCTTTCTTGAAATTGCAGGGTGCTTCGCGTTCTGGGCATGGCTGAGGCTTGGAAAGACCATGTGGTGGCTCGTTCCCGGCGTAGGCCTCCTCATGCTCTTCGCCTACGCCCTGACATGGACCGAAACTGACGCTGCGGGGCGGGCTTATGCGGCCTATGGCGGGGTCTATATTGCCGCGTCGTTGACCTGGCTCTGGGCCTTCGAAAACACGCGCCCAGATCGCTGGGACATCCTCGGGGCGAGCTTGTGCGTTGTGGGCGCAGCAACGATCATTGCGGCACCGCGTTAACCAAGAATGGCGTCGGGGCTCGTCCCGATGGTCTCTCCGTCACAAAAAGCGAAAGAGCTGCCGATGAGTTCGACGACCCGCATCACCCTGAGCCGGTTCCTGATCGAACAGCAACGCGAGGGCGGCAATCTGCCGCCGCAGTTGCGGCTGCTGATCGAGGTGGTGGCGCGCGCCTGCAAGGCGATCAGCCATACGGTCAACAAGGGCGAACTCGGCGGCGTGCTGGGCAGCCTCGGCAGCGAGAACGTGCAGGGCGAGGTCCAGAAGAAGCTCGACGTGATCTCCAACGACATCCTGCTGGACGCCAATGAATGGGGCGGCAATCTCGCCGCGCTGGCCTCGGAGGAGATGGAAGCCATCCATCTTATCCCCCACCGCTACCCCAAGGGCGAGTATCTGCTGGTCTATGATCCGATCGACGGCTCCAGCAATATCGACGTCAATCTGAGCGTGGGCACGATCTTCTCCGTTCTGGCGGCTCCGGAGGACTGCTCGCAGCGGGTCGTGACCGAGCAGGACTTCCTCCAGCCCGGGCACCGCCAGGTCGCGGCGGGCTATGCCATCTATGGTCCGCAAACCAGCCTCGTCCTGACCTTCGGCCGGGGGGTGTTCGGTTTCACGCTGGATCGCGAGGTCGGCTCCTGGGTGCTGACGCGGCGCAACATCATGATCCCGCCGGGCAACCGCGAATTCGCCGTCAACATGTCGAACCAGCGCCATTGGGCGCCGGCCGTCCAGCACTATATCGACGATTGCATGCAAGGCCGCGACGGGCCGCGCGGTGCCGATTTCAACATGCGCTGGACCGGCTCGATGGTGGCCGATATCGAGCGCGTGCTGACCCGGGGCGGCATCTTTCTGTACCCCTGGGATGCCAGGGAGCCGGAGCGGCCGGGCAAGCTGCGGCTGATGTATGAGGCCAACCCGATCGGCATGATCATCGAACAGGCCGGCGGCGCGGCCAGCGACGGCCGCGGCCGGATTCTCGACATCGTCCCCACGGGCCTGCATCAACGCGTCAGCGTCGTCCTCGGCAGTGCCGACGAGGTGGAAACGGCGCTTGCCTATTTCGCGGACCACGCGGGGTCCGGCGAACCTGCGGCGCCTTAGAGCATACTGAATTTACAGAAGACCATCGCGTCGTCGTCCCGGGCTTGACCCGGGACCGATTCCGGAACGCGTCCGATCGAGGTTCAGGAATGGATCCCGGATCTCCGCTTCGCTGCGTCCGGGATGACCCGCGTTTCCATTGAAAATCAGCACGCTCTAGCCCTCGGCGCTGCGGCGGCGCGACCGGCGCCGGCACCCTGCCCCGAGCCTGATCGGGCGATGACGTTCGCGCCGATTTTCGGTCGCGGAACCCTCCCCCGGCACCCCCGATTTACCCTCTGTTAACCATCCCGGCCCTACACAGAATCAACCGAAAATTTACCAAGATGACCAGCGTGTTAACCCAACCCCGGCCCATTCGCCTCAAGGGGCGCAGCTTCCTTGCGCTGTCGTTGAGCCCCGAGCTGCCCTTCGCGGACTGGCTCGCGCGGCTTGACGATCTCGCCTCGCGCTCGACCGGCTTCTTCATGCGGCGGCCGGTCGTGCTCGACATCACGGGGATTGAGATCGACCGGGCGCAGCTGCGCGATCTGGTCGAGCAGCTGGCCACACGCCAGGTCCGGATCATGGGGATCGAGGGCGCGCGTCCCTCGCTGCTCGACGCCAGCGTGCCGCCGGCCATGGCGGACGGCCGCACGACCTCGGATATCGAGGTGCCTGTCGTCGCTGAAGCCGTCACAGCGACCAGGGCGGCAGCGGTTCCCGACGCCGCCCCCTCCGCTGCGCCATCCGTCAAGGCCGTGCCGTCGCTGATCGTGACCGAACCGGTGCGTTCGGGCCAGTCGCTGGTCTTCATCGAGGGCGACGTGACCATTGTCGGCTCGGTCGCTTCAGGCGCCGAAATCATCGCCGGCGGCTCGATCCATGTCTACGGCACGCTGCGCGGCCGCGCGCTCGCCGGAGCGATGGGCAACGCCACTGCGCGCATCTTCTGCCGCAAGCTGGAAGCCGAGCTTCTGTCGATCGATGGCTACTACAAGACCGCCGAGGATCTGGGCCCCGAGCTGCGCGGCAAGGCCGTCCAGTTCTGGCTCGAAGGCGACACGTTCAAATCCGGATCACTGGCCTGATCCGCCGGCATTTCGACATCAAGAGGAGAGGTCTATGGGCAAGGTCATCGTGGTCACATCGGGCAAGGGCGGCGTCGGCAAGACGACATCGTCGGCCGCACTCGGCGCTGCCCTCGCGCATGACGGCGACAAGGTCGTGGTCGTGGATTTCGACGTCGGGCTGCGCAATCTCGACCTGATCATGGGCGCCGAGCGACGCGTGGTCTACGACCTCGTCAACGTCATCCAGGGCGAGGCCAAGCTGACCCAGGCGCTGATCCGCGACAAGCGGCTCGAGACGCTCTATCTGCTGCCGGCCTCGCAGACGCGCGACAAGGACAATCTCACGGCCGAGGGCGTCGAGAAGGTCATCACGGCGCTGAAAAGCGTGTTCGACTGGGTGATCTGCGACAGCCCGGCCGGCATCGAGCGTGGCGCGACGCTGGCCATGCGCCATGCCGACATCGCCATCGTGGTGACCAATCCCGAGGTCTCCTCGGTGCGCGATTCCGACCGTATCATCGGCCTGCTCGATTCCAAGACGCTCAAGGCCGAAAATGGCGAGCGGATGGAAAAGCACCTGCTGCTCACCCGCTACGACCATGCCCGGGCCGAGCGCGGCGACATGCTCAAAGTCGACGATGTCCTCGAGATCCTGTCGATCCCGCTGCTGGGCATCATTCCCGAGAGCATGGAGGTGCTGCGCGCCTCCAATCTCGGCGCGCCCGTGACGCTCGCCGACGAGCGCAGCGTGCCGGCTGTCGCCTATTTCCAGGCCGCGCGCCGGCTCAAGGGCGAAGATCTGCCGATCACCATTCCCGGCGAGCGGCGCGGCTTCTTCGGCAAGATGTTCGGAAGGAAGGCGGCATGAACCTGCGTCGTTTCTTCACCCGCACCCCGTCGGCGCCCGCGGCGCGCGACCGGCTGCAGCTGCTGCTCGCGCATGAGCGCGCCTCGGCTGGCGGATCGGACCTCCTGGCCAAGCTGCGCGACGAGATCCTGCTCGCCATCGCCAAGCATGTGCAGATCGACGGCGACAAGGTCAGCGTCAAGATGGAGCGGGGAGCCCAGGTCTCGACGCTCGCCGTCGACATCGAGATCCCGTTCGAGGCGGCCGCCAAGAAGGCGGCCTGACGGCCGCGTTGGTTTCACCACCGCGTCATCCTGGGCGGCCGCAGGTTGTCCGGGATCCATCATCGAGCGCGGTGGTGCCCTAGGATGGATTCCGGACGGCCCTTGGCCGCCCAGGATGACGGCTTTGCTGAGTGACGATCTGGGTTTGCCGTCGCTATGCGCGCGTGACGGGCCCCGCCCGCAGCAGCAGCACCTGCGTCTCGCCATACTCCCGGCGCTCCAGCAGTTCGAACCCGCCCGGCAGCGCGATGTCGATATCGCCGGCCTCCTCCAGCACGATCAGCGCACCGGGCTCCAGCCAGCCGCCGGCCTGGGCCGAGACCAGCGCCTTCTCGCCGAGCCCCTGGCGATAGGGCGGATCGCAGAACACGACTCCGAACGGGGCCATGGCCGAGATCGCGCCGAGCTTGGTCGCATCGCGCCGGAAGACGCGGCTCTGGCCGGCGAGCCCCAGGGTCTGCTGGTTCTCCCGGATCAAACCGCGCGACTCGGTGCCGTCATCGACCAGCAGGGCGAAGGATGCGCCGCGCGACAAAGCCTCGAAGCCCAGCGCACCCGTCCCAGCGAAGAGATCGAGCACGCGCGCCCCATCCAGCGGGTCGTCATAGGCATGGGCGAGCACGTTGAAGAGCGATTCGCGCAGGCGATCCGAGGTCGGGCGGATGCTCCCGATCCCCGGTTTGGGGCCGACGAGCGGCCGCCCACGCAGATGTCCACCAACGATCCGCATCGGCTAGCGATCGTTCTGGTGCGGAACCATCCCGTCATCCTGGGCGGCCGCAGGCCGTCCCGGGATCCATCGTAGAGCGCCGGCGCCCTTCGATGGATCCCGGACGGCGCGGCTATCGCCGCTTGTCCAGGATGACGGTGAGTTTCCGAGCCGATACGACATGGGCCCTTAGTCTCGCTTGCCGCCGGAGCGCGGGCCCTTGGAGCCGCCGCCGGGGCGACCGCCGCTCGGGCGGCCACCGCCCGGCTTGCCGCCGAAGGGGCGACCGCCGCCGGGCTTGCCACCGGGCTTGCCTGCGAAGGACCGGCCGCCACCCGGCTTGTCGCCGAAGGATTTGCCACCGCTGCGCTCGCCGCTGCGGCCGGCCGGGCGTTCGCTGGAGCGCGCGGCATAGCTGCGGGGTGCTCCGCCGGCCTTGTCGTCGAAACGGCGCGGCGGCCGCTCGCCACCCTCTCGCGGTGTGCGCTCGGGCCGGTCACCCCTGGGGGCGCGATCGGGCCTGTCGGCACCGGGCCTGTCGCTGCCGGGCCTGTCGCTGCGGGCCGGCCGCTCGGGACGCTCCGCGCGCGGTGCGGCATCCTGCCAGGGCCGATCCTGGGTGCGGTCGCGCTCGCCGCCTTCGATGCGGGGGCGACGGGCCGGACGCTCTCCGCTGGCGGGGCGCTCAGTTGCACGGGGCGGACGCGCGGGGCGGCCCTCGGCGGCGGC
>NZ_LJHQ01000005.1 GCF_001295925.1 Allobosea sp. AAP35
CCCGCCGTTCCACCCTCCCCGTCATTCCGGCCAAGCGGCACAGCCGCGACGCGCCGGAATCCATCATAGGGCACATTGGTTGCTGGGCTGCGGCGATCCTTGACCTGGGCCGTCGAGCCTTACGATGGATTCCGGCGCTGCGCTTCGCTTGGCCGGAATGACGGTGTGGGTGTGGTTGGGGTGGTGCGCAACGATGCCTGTTCCCTCGCGCGCGATCCCGGTCTAGAGCATCACGCTGTTCCCCGAACGTGACGGCGTGGCCTGACGACGATGTACGACATCAAATGGATTCGCGAGAACGCCGCGGCGTTCGACACCGGGCTGAAGCGGCGGGGGCTCGAGCCGCTTTCGGCTTCTCTGCTGGCCCTCGACGACACGCGCCGCGCCGCGATCGCGAAAGCCCAAGCCGCGCAGGAGCGCCGCAACGCCCTCTCCAAGGAGATCGGCAAGGCGATGGGCGTCAAGGACACAGCCCTCGCCGAGAGCCTGAAGGCAGAGGTCGCGTCCTTGAAGGAGCTGCAGCCGGCGCTGGAGTTCGAGGAGAAGGCGGCGAAGGCCGAACTCGACGTCACGCTCGCCGCGATCCCCAACACGCCCAAGGACGATGTGCCGAAGGGAGCCGACGAGCATGGCAATGTCGTCAAATCGGTGCAGGGCGAGGCGCCCGAGAAGACGGGCGGGCGGCTGTTCGGCCAGAATTTCGCGCCCAAGGAGCATTTCGAGCTCGGCGAAGCGCTCGGCCAGATGGATTTCGAGCGGGCGGCGAAGCTGTCGGGTTCGCGCTTCGTCGTGCTGGAGCGTCAGATTGCGCGCCTGAGCCGGGCGATCGGGCAGTTCATGCTTGATGTGCATACCGAGGAACATGGCTACACCGAGGTGATGCCACCGCTGATGGTGCGCGACGAGGCGATGTTCGGCACGGCGCAGCTGCCGAAGTTTGAGGATGATCAGTTTTCCGCCGGCAGAAGGTTATCGGCCGACGAACTTCGCGCTTATGCATTCGACCACGCGCACCGCTTCAGCGCCTCGCAGCGGGAATATGCAGAAAAACTAAGGTTGGATGGGACTGACGAGACACAGGTCCGAAAGATTATCGAGGACCGTAGCAATTGGTATTTTAAGAAGCCCATAATGACCCGTTTGGGGGAGTTGGGATTAAGCACGCAGGTTCATTTCGGCGACATAGAGCAGTTCGATCTAGATAAGTTCGAACAGCAGTCCCTCTGGCTCATCCCCACCGCCGAAGTCCCGCTGACCAATCTCGTGCGCGAATCGATCCTCTCGGAGGAGGAGCTGCCGCGCCGCTACACCGCTCTGACGCCCTGCTTCCGGGCCGAGGCAGGGTCGGCCGGGCGCGATACGCGCGGCATGCTGCGCCAGCACCAGTTCGAGAAGGTCGAGCTGGTCTCGATCACCACGCCCGAGAAATCCGCCGAGGAGCATGAGCGCATGCTCGCCTGCGCCGAGGCGGTGCTTAAGAAGCTCGATCTGCATTATCGGGTGATGACATTGTGCACCGGCGATATGGGCTTCGCCTCGCAGAAGACCTACGACATCGAGGTCTGGCTGCCCGGCCAGAAGACCTATCGCGAGATCTCGTCCTGCTCGGTCTGCGGCGATTTCCAGGCGCGGCGGATGGATGCGCGCTACCGGCCCAAGGAGGGCGGGGCGCCGCGTTTCGTCCATACGCTCAACGGCTCGGGCACGGCGGTCGGCCGGGCGCTGATCGCGGTGATGGAGAACTATCAGAACGCCGACGGCTCGGTTTCGGTGCCCGAGGTGCTGGTGCCCTATATGCGCGGCGTGACGCGCATCGAGAAGGCGTGATGGCTGGCGCGACGCTCCTTCCCTTCTCCCCTTGCGGGAGAAGGTGGCGCGCAGCGCCGGATGAGGGGTCGCTGCACGTCTTGTCGTCATTTCGTTTACCCGACCCGCTACCTGACAGCGCGGTGCGACCCCTCACCCCAGCCCTCTCCCGCACCAAAGTCGGCTGCTGCCGACTTTGGCACAGGGATAGGCCCAACTCGGGCGAGCCCGAGTTGGGTGGGAGAGGGGGCGCGTTGCGGCTCGCCGCTCCGATTCCTTTGATCGCGAAAGCCTGACCCATGCGCATTCTCGTCACCAATGATGACGGCATCCACGCCGAGGGGCTGTCGGTGCTGGAGCGGATCGCGGCGCAGCTGTCCGACGATGTCTGGGTCGTGGCGCCCGAGACCGACCAGTCCGGCGTGGCGCATTCGCTGTCGCTGTCGAACCCGCTGCGGCTGCGGCAGATCTCCGAGAGGCGCTTTGCCGTGACCGGCACGCCGACCGATTGCGTGATCATGGCGGTGCGCTCGATCATGATCGAGAACCGGCCGGACCTCGTGCTGTCGGGCGTCAATCGCGGCCAGAACGTCGCCGAGGACGTGACCTATTCGGGCACGATCGCGGCGGCCATGGAAGGCACGCTGCTCGGCATCCCCTCGATCGCGATCAGCCAGGGCTACGGGCCGGGCGGGCGCGAGAACATCCACTGGGACTGCGCAGAGCATCATGCGCCGGGCATCATCCGCCGGCTGCTGGAGGAGGGCATCCCGCCTGACATCCTGTTCAACGTCAACTTTCCCAATGTCGCGCCCGCCGAGGTCGCGGGCATCGCGGTGACGGTGCAGGGCCGGCGCGACCAGGAGCTGATGCAGCTGCAGCCAAGGCAGGATGGGCGGGGCAACCCGTATTTCTGGATCGCCTTTGCGCGGGGCAAGAGCGAGCCGGCCAATGGCACCGATCTGCGCGCGCTGGCGGAGAAGAAGATCTCGATCACGCCGCTCGAGCTCGACCTGACGCATGAGCCGACGCTGACGCGCTTTGCGCGGGTGTTTGCGTGAGGATCGACGTCTGTTTCGTCGCTCTCCCCGTCATTCCGGCCAAGCGGCGCAGCCGCGCCGCGCCGGAATCCATCGTAGGGCAGGTGTCCTCGACCGGTTGCGCTCTATGATGGATTCCAGGCCTCCGCTTCGCTGCGCCCGGAATAGCGGCGCGGTTGGAACGCACGGTGGCACTTCCTGACATGATGCAAGGCGAGGGCGACGCCATGAGCGACGAGCTGCCTGCCAGCGAGGGCGAGCGGACTGTCGCCTTCCTGCTGTCGCTGCGCGCGCAAGGGGTGCGCGACCTGACCGTGCTGCGGGCGATGGAGAAGGTCGCGCGCGAGCGCTTCGCGCCGTCGCGCTTTGCCGATCTCGCCCGCCAGGACGTCTCGGTGCCGCTGCCCTGTGGCCAGACCATGACCGCGCCGCACACGGTGGCGGCGCTGTTGACCGCGCTCGACATGCAGGCCGGCGCGCGCGTGCTCGAGATCGGCACCGGCTCGGGCTATGTCACGGCGCTGCTGGCGGCGATGGGCGGGGAGGTGGTCTCGCTCGAACGCTACCGCACGCTCGCGCTGGCGGCCCATGAGCGCGTCGCCGGCAGCGGCCATGGGGCAGCGATCGAGCTGCGCCACGCCGACGGTTTCCAGCCCGACCGGTCGCTGGGACGCTTCGACCGCATCCTCGTCAACGGCGTCACCCATGCAATTCCCGAGGCGCTGCTGCTGCGGCTGGCGCCTGGCGGGCGCCTCGTCGGGGCGTTGCGCGTCGAGGGCGCGGCGCGGCGCGTGGTGGTGACGCGGCTGGCCGATGGTGGCTTCGATCATGCGCCGGGCCCGGCCGTCCGGCTGCCGCCGCTGGTGCCAGGCTTGGCGCGGGCGCTTTGAGCGCGCTGGCGGCTCCGGCGGAAAAACCTAAGGCAACGCTGCGGGGAGAAACGTTTTCGTAACCTGAACGGGGCTTTAATGCTGGCTATCGAGTTGCGTCGTTAGCGAGTGCCAGTTCCATGCGTAACCAAGCCGGATCGGTCAAGTTCAGTCTCGCCTTGCGCGCATCGACGGCGTGCCTGATTGCGTTGAGCGTCAGCGCCTGCTCGTCCGAGGCGATCCGCTTCACCGACACGCCCTTCGCCAGTCCTTTTCAGTCCGCCCAGGCCTCGGCGGCAGGGGGCGCCCAGCGTGATCCGGCCACGACCGGCTCGATCGGCCGTTCGGCCAGCGCGCCGGTCTATGCGGCTCCCGCCCCGTCGTCTGCCATGGCGAGCGTGCGTTCGCAGCCCCTGCCGCCGCCGCAATCGGCCGTTGCCCTGCGCAGCGCCCCCGCACAGCCTGTCGCTGGCAGTGCCGCCGGCTGGAGCGCCCAGGGCGGCACGCCGATCGTGGTTGCCGAAGGCGAGACGCTCGACGTGATCTCCTCGCGTTACGGTGTGCCGCGCGCGGCGCTGATCTCGGCAAACGGGTTGGCGGGTTCCACGATCGCGCCCGGCTCGCGCCTGACGATACCTGTCTACAATGCCGGTAGCGCCGCTGTCGCTCCGCCGCGTCAGCAACTGACGCAGGCTCCCGCCGCGACGCGCTCCGATACGTCTCGCTTCGTCACCGGCCCGGCTCCGGCCGCTTCGGTGGCGCCGGTGCGCCCGGCTGTGCCGATGCAGGATACGCGTTCCAAGGCGCAGGCCGCTGCCGACATGAGGGCCGCCGCCGCCGCGGAAGCCAAGGCCAAGACGGCGGCCGATGCGCTGGCCATGCGCGAATCGCGGGCCCGTTTCGCGGCCGAAGCCAAGGCGAAGGCGGCTGCCAGAACATCGGCGCCGGTCGCTGCGGTCCCGACGCCCATCGCCAAGCCGGCTGCCGTGGCCGCCCGGGCACCGGTGGTCGCCGAGGTGAAGCCGGTGCGAGCCGCAGCGGCCGACAAGGCCAAGCCCGTCGTCGTCGCCAGCGCTCCGACCACCGAGCCAAAGGTCACCGCCGTTCCGAAGTCCGAGCCGGAGCCGGTCACAACGGCGAGCCTGCCCAAGGCCGAGGAGGAGAAGGCCGATTTCCGCTGGCCGGCCCGTGGCCGCGTCATCGCCGGCTTCAGCGGCCGGGGCGGCAATGAAGGCATCAACATCGCCGTGCCGGAAGGCACGCCGGTCAAGGCGGCCGAGGGCGGCACCGTCGCCTATGCCGGCAGCGAGCTGAAGGGCTATGGCAATCTCGTGCTGATCCGCCACCCCAATGGCTATGTCTCGGCCTATGCCCATAACGGCGAATTGAACGTCAAGCGCGGCGAGACGGTGAAGCGTGGCCAGGTGGTCGCCAAATCCGGTCAGACCGGCAATGTCTCCTCGCCGCAGCTGCATTTCGAACTGCGCAAGGGCTCGGCGCCGGTCGATCCGACACCCTATCTGAACAACTGAGTTTAGCTTCGACCGGTCCCCGCGAGACCCCGCCGGTCGGAACAAGGCGGGGCGGCCCCAGGAAAGGCCGCCCCGCTATTTTTTGTGGCATGCACCGGCCATCAAATCCGGCGTCATTCCGGGCAAGCGAAGCGCAGACCCGCAATCCATCGTAGAGACCGACGGCTCTTTATGATGGATTCCGGAGCAGTGCCGCTGCGCGGCTCGTCTGGAATGACGGCGAGCACTTCATCCGCGCCGCTCACCCCTCCAGCTTCGTTCCCAACCGCCCTGCCAGATCCTGGATGTACTGCCAGGCGGTGCGGCCCGAGCGCGAGCCGCGCGTCGTCGCCCATTCCAGCGCCTCGTGACGGAGCGTCTCCGCGTCGATCGTCAGCCCGAAATGGCCGACATAGCCGTCGATCATCGCCAGATACTCGTCCTGGCTGCATTTGTGGAAGCCGAGCCAGAGGCCGAAGCGGTCAGACAGCGAGACCTTCTCCTCGATTGCCTCGCCGGGATTGATCGCGGTCGAGCGCTCATTGTCCATCATGTCGCGCGGCATCAGATGCCGGCGATTCGAAGTCGCGTAGAACACGACATTGCCGGGCCGGCCCTCGACGCCGCCATCGAGCGCCGCCTTCAGCGATTTGTAGGAGGTGTCCTCGCCATCGAAGGACAGGTCGTCGCAGAAGACGATCATGCGATGGGCGTCGGGCCGCAGCAGCGCCATCAGGATAGGGAGGCTTTCGATGTCCTCGCGGTGGATCTCGATGAGCTTCAGCGGCAGGGCCTGGCCGGCCAACCTGGTGTTGGTGTCGGCATGGACCGATTTGACCAGCGACGACTTGCCCATGCCGCGCGCGCCCCAGAGCAGGACGTTGTTGGCCGGTAGGCCGCGGGCGAAGCGCTCGGTATTTTCCGCCAGCGTGTCGCGGACGCGGTCGACGCCGCGCAGCAGCGACAGCGCCACGCGGTTGACCCGCGCGACAGGCGACAGATCCGAGCCGGCCGGGTGCCAGACGAAGGCGTCGGCGATGGTCAGGTCGGCAGCCTTGCGCGCGGGCGGCGCGATCCGCTCCAGGGCGTCGGCGATGCGAAGCAGCGTGGCGAGCGTCTGGTCGGTGGCGAGATCCGTCATGATTACGCTTTCGATGAGAAGTCGAGCGGCCGTACCCGGCGGTACGGCGAACAAAACCCTAAACCGCCCCGGCTTGCAAAGCGCAAGGCCATTGCGCGAATAGCGGCAAGTCCATAGGTGAAGGGCGCGCCTGGGTTGCCGGACGCTTCCAATTGATTTCGCAGCGTCGCTGGCTATAGTCCGCGCGATTTTGACACCCAATACGAAGTTCGCCGCGCCACGCGGCCGGTGGCGCGTCGCGCCGCCGCGATGAAGGAGCCGTTCCGTGATCACCCCCGCTTTTGCCCAGGCCGCCGGCGCTGGTGGCTCCACCGACATGCTGATGTCGCTGGTGCCGTTTGTGCTGATCTTCGTGATCATGTGGTTCCTGATCATCCGCCCGCAGCAGAAGCGGGTGAAGGCGCATCAGGAGATGATCAAGAATGTGCGGCGCGGCGACACCGTGATCACCTCGGGCGGTATCGTCGCCAAGGTCTCGAAGGTGATCGACGACGCCGAGATCGAGGTCGAGATCGCCGATGGCGTCCGCGTCCGCCTGGTCAAGGGCATGATCACCGACGTCCGCGCCAAGGGCGAGCCGGTCAAGAGCTGAATCGAGCCCCTGCTGGGGTAACGACGCCGGCTCCGACGGGGCCGGCGCGCGACAATAAGGCGCTACACGCAGATGCTCCGTTTCCAGACCCGCAAGGTCATCGTCGTCCTGCTCGTGCTGCTCTTCGGCTGTGGCTTTGCCCTGCCGAACCTGTTCTCGCCCGAGACCCGCAGGGCGATCGAGGCCGGCGCGCCATCCTGGATTCCGCGTATCCTGCTGCCGATCCATGCCGTCGTGCTGGGGCTCGATCTTCAGGGTGGCTCGCATGTGCTGCTCGAGATCGACCGGGCCGATCTGGTGCGCAGCCAGGTCACGCAATTGCGCGACGACGTCCGGCGCATCCTGCGCGAGGAGAAGGTCGCGTTCACCGGCGGCATCAACATGACCGGACGTGGCGTCAGCGTCCGCGTGCCCGAGGCCGCAGACCGCGCCCGGCTTCTGCCCAAGCTGCGCGAACTCGCCCAGCCGGTCGGCACGCTCGGGGCTTTCGGACCCTCGGGCAACAACACCATCGACGTCGCCGATCAGCCTGACGGGCTGGTGCAGCTCGCGGTCACCGAAGCGGGCGCCAATGAGCGCGTGCGCCGCGCCGTCGAGCAAGCGATGGAGGTGCTGCGCCGCCGCGTCGACGCGCTGGGCACCACGGAGCCCAATATCCAACGCCAGGGTCTCGACCGCATCCTCGTCCAGGTGCCGGGCCTGCAGGACCCGCAGCGGCTGAAGGACATTCTCGGCCAGACCGCCAAGCTTCAGTTCCGCATGGTCGCCGAAAGCCAGGCCGGCGATATCGACATGCTGCCCTCCAACGATGCCGGCGGTTCGCTGGTGCCGGTCGAGCGGCGCGTCATCGTCGAGGGCGAGGATCTGATCGATGCGCAGCCCGCCTTCGATTCGCGCACCTCGCAGCCGATCGTGAATTTTCGCTTCAACATTCGCGGCGCACAGCGTTTCGGCCAGGCGACCACTGAAAATCTCGGTCGGCCGCTCGCCATCGTGCTCGACAACCGGGTGATCTCCTCGCCGGTCATCCAGTCGCCGATCACCGGTGGCTCCGGCCAGATCTCGGGCAATTTCACCGTCGAATCGGTGAACAATCTCGCCATCCTGCTGCGCGCCGGCGCGCTACCGGCGAAGATGACGATCGTCGAGGAGCGCACCGTCGGTCCAGGCCTTGGAGCCGACTCGATCCAGGCCGGCAAGATGGCCACGCTGATCGCGACCGCACTGGTCATCCTCTACATGATCGGCACCTATGGCGTGTTCGGGTTGATCGCGAGCATCGCGCTGCTCGTCCATGTCTGCCTGATCTTCGGGCTGATGTCGGTGCTGGGCGCGACGATGACGCTGCCCGGCATCGCCGGCATCGTGTTGACGATCGGCACGGCGGTGGATTCCAACGTGCTGATCTATGAACGCATGCGTGAGGAATCGCATCAGGGCCGATCGCTCGTCTCGGCGCTGGAGGCCGGCTTCCAGCGCGCCTTTGCGACGATCATCGATTCCAACGTCACCATGCTGATCGCGGCGCTGGCCTTGTTTGCGCTGGGCTCGGGTCCGGTGCGGGGCTTTGCGGTCGTCTTCATCCTCGGCATCCTGACCACCGTCATCACAGCTGTGACGCTGACACGGATGCTGATCGCGCTGTGGTATCGCTGGGCCAAGCCCAAAGCGCTTCCGTTCTAGACGCTAAGCCCCCTGTTCAAGGAGATCAGCGCATGCGTCTGCTTCGCATCGTTCCCGACGGCACGACCTTCAAATTCGTCCGATTCCGCCGCTTCAGCTATCCGTTCTCGGCGGCTTATTCGCTGCTGGTGCTGTTCCTGTTTCTGACAGTGGGCTTGAATTTCGGCATCGACTTCCGCGGCGGCACGCTGATCGAGATGCAGTCGAAATCCGGTAAACCGGACATTGCGTCGGTTCGGCAAAGCGCCAATGGGCTTGGCTTCGGCGAGGCCGAGGTCCAGGAATTCGGCGCGGCCGGCGAGATCTCGATGCGATTTGCCCTGCAGCCGGGCGGCGAGGCCGCGCAGCAGCAGGTCGTCGTCAAGGCGCGCGATGCCTTCTCGGCGGCTTATGATTTCCGTCGCGTCGAGACGGTGGGCCCCCGCGTCTCGGGCGAACTCGTGCAGGCCGGCACGCTCGGCGTCGTGCTCGCGATCATGGGCGTTCTGATTTATCTCTGGTTCCGCTTCGAGATGCCGCTGGCGATCGGCGCAATCCTGGGAACGCTGCACGATATCGTGCTGACGATGGGCTTCTTCCTGATCACGCAGCTCGAGTTCAACCTGACCTCGATCGCGGCGATCCTGACCATCGTCGGCTATTCGCTCAACGAAACGGTCGTGGTGTTCGACCGCACGCGGGAATTGCTGCGACGCTACAAGACCATGTCGATCCCCGACCTGCTCGATCTGTCGGTGAACTCGACATTGTCGCGAACGGCGATCACCTCGACCACGACCGTGCTCGCGCTCGTCGCGCTCGTGATCTTCGGCGGTACGGCGATCGAAGGTTTCGCGCTCGTCATGCTGTTTGGCGTCGTCGTCTGCACCTATTCGGCGATGTTCGTCTCGACCCCTGTCCTGCTTTACATGGATGTGCGCAGCACGGCGGCACGTGAGGATGCGCAGGAGAAGGCGCAAGAGAAGGCGGCGCTGTCTGCCAGGCCGAAGAGCTGAAAGCCCTCGCGCCGAGATCGCATCCCGAGATGCCGAGATGAGCCGCTTCGACGGATATGTTCCCGGCCGCTACCCGCTCGACGCCTTCGGCGCCGGCGGCTTCCGCTTCGCCGGCATGGGCCATGTCGGCTCGATCCTGGCGACGCCGGCGGGGATCGGAATCTGGCCGGTGTCGCGCTTTGCCGAAATCACGCCGGAGAGCTTCCGGCGCGTGCTCGACGAGGCCGCCTCGATCGACTTCCTCCTGATCGGCACTGGCGCCGATATCGCCTTCATCCCGCAGGATTGGCGGGATCTGCTGAAGCAGCATGGTGTCACCGTCGAGGGCATGGCGACGGGGGCGGCGGCGCGAACCTACAACGTGCTCGTCGGCGAGGATCGGCGCGTCGCGGCTGCGCTGATCGCGGTGGAATAGCCTTCATCCTGACCTTGGCGCCGGATCGCTGCCGTTAGGCCAGCGCGCTGAGCGCTACCGCCAGCCGCCCGTCTTCTTGTCCATGAGCCGTAGCCATCGCCCCCGGCTCGTCCTACACTGGTCGCGAACGGCCGGGGGGCAGGCACCGGATCGAGGCCAGAAGATGCCGCAGACGACCGAAACAGACCGTCGCAGCGAGACCACCCCATCGGTCCTGCCGCAGGCCTATGCGCATTGCGCGGCGCTCGTGCGCGAGCAGGATCACGACCGCTACATCGCCTGTCTCTATGCGCCGGAATCGCAGCGGCCTTCGCTGTTTGCGCTCTACGCCTTCAGCTTGGAGATCGCCCGCGTGCGTGCGCTGGTCAGCGAGCCGCTGCCGGGCGAGGTGCGGATGCAGTGGTGGCGCGACCTCCTCGAAGGCCAGACGGCCGGAGAGGTCCAGGCGCATCCGGTCGCGGCCGCGCTGCTCGACACCATCGCGCGCTACCGCCTGCCGATCGCGCCGCTGACCGGGCTGATCGAGGCGCGCATCTTCGATCTCTATGACGACCCGATGCCGTCGCTGCGCGATCTCGAGGGCTATGCCGGCGAGACTGCAAGCGCCCTGATCCGGCTGGCCTCGATCATCCTCGCCAATGGCCGCGATCCGGGCGGCGCGGCGGCGGCCGGCTATGCCGGCGTCGCCTATGCGCTGACCGGGCTGATGCGCGCCTTCCCCTGGCACGCGGCGGAAGGCCAGGTCTATCTGCCGGCCGACATCCTCGCCCGCAACGGCGTCACCCGCGACGATATCGTGCGCGGGCGCGGCGGGCCGGGCGTGCTCTATTCGCTCAAGGAGCTGCGCGAGATCGCGCGCGGCCATCTGGTGAAGCTGCGAGATTTGCGCGCGACGATTCCGCCGGCCGTGATGCCGGCCTTCCTGCCGGTGGCGCTGGTCGAGCCTTATCTCAAGCGCATGGAGCGCGGCGGCTACGATCCCTATCGCACGATCATCACCATGCCGGCCTGGCAGCGGCAATGGGCGATCTGGCGCTCGGCGAAGGCTGCGGGTTGAACGCTTCGCCCTGATCCTCGGAAATACCGCGTCATCCCGGACAAGCGGCGCAGCCGCGCCGATCCGGGATCCATCAGAGGACGCGACGGTGCCCTACGATGGATCCCGGAGCTCCGCTTCGCTGCATCCGGGATGGCGGTGCGGGTGTGAGAACGTGGGTAAGGCGTTCACTCCGCCGCCTGCGCCTGATCCCCGCCGGCCCAGGCCTCCATCACAACCTTCGCGCGCGCCGTCAGCGCGTGCTTGCGGGCGACGCTCTTGGCCGGGCCCTTCAGCTTCTTGCCGTCGGGGCCATGCGTCGCCTGGCTTTCGATATGGGGGAACAGCCCGAAATTGATGTTCATCGGCTGGAAGGAGCGCGGCCCCTCGTCGATGGTGACGATGTGGCCGCCGGTGATGTGGTTGACCAGCGCGCCCAGCGCCGTCGTCGCGGGCGGTAACTCAAGCTCATGGCCGAGACGTTCGGCGGCCGCCATGCGCCCCGCCAGAAGGCCGATCGCGGCGCTCTCGACATAGCCCTCGCAGCCGGTGATCTGACCGGCGAAGCGCAGGCGCGGATCGGCCTTGAGCCGCAGACGCTCATCGAGCAGCTTCGGCGAGTTGAGATAGGTGTTACGGTGGATGCCGCCGAGCCGCGCGAATTCGGCGTTCTGGAGCCCCGGGATCATCCGGAAGATCGCGGCCTGCTCGCCATATTTCAGCTTGGTCTGAAAGCCGGTCATGTTGAACAGCGTGCCCAGCGCATTGTCCTGGCGCAGCTGGACGACCGCATAGGCCTTGACCGTTGGATTGTGCTTGTTGGTCAGCCCGACCGGCTTCATCGGCCCCCAGCGGAGGGTCTCGCGGCCGCGCTGCGCCATCACCTCGATCGGCAGGCAGCCGTCGAAATAGGGCGTGCCCTCCCATTCCTTGAACTCGGTCGTCTCGGCGGCGAGCAGCGCGTCGATGAAGGCCTCGTACTGGTCGCGGTCGAGCGGGCAGTTGATGTAGTCGGCGCCCGTGCCGCCCGGTCCCGCCTTGTCGTAGCGCGACTGGAACCAGGCCTGGTCCATATCGACCGAGTCGAAATGCACGATCGGGGCGATGGCGTCGAAGAAGGCCAGCGCATCCTCGCCGGTCAGGGACTGGAGGCCGGCGGCCAGCGCCGGCGAGGTCAGCGGCCCCGTCGCGATGATGACGCGGTCCCAGTCGGCCGGCGGCAGGCCGGCGATCTCGGCGCGGTCGATGGTGACCAGCGGGTGGGCTTCGAGCGCCGCCGTCACGCCCTGCGAGAAGCCGTCGCGGTCGACCGCGAGCGCGCCGCCGGCCGGGACCTGATGCGCGTCGCCCTTCTCCATGATCAGCGAGCCCAGCCGGCGCATCTCCCAGTGGAGCTGGCCGACCGCGTTGGAGAGCGAATCGTCGGAGCGGAAGGAGTTGGAGCAGACCAGCTCCGCCAGCCCTTCCGTCTTGTGCGCCTCCGTGCCGCGGACGGGGCGCATCTCGTGCAGGATGACGGGGACGCCGGCCTTTGCGATCTGCCAGGCGGCTTCGGAGCCGGCGAGACCGCCGCCGATGATGTGAACGGGTTCCATACCGGGGATGTGTCGCCAGCCGCCGCCGACGTCAAGGGAAGCGAGGTCCAAAATGCAAAATGCCCGCCGGAGGGCGGGCATTCGCTCTTCAACCGGATGTCGCGAGGGAGGGTCGCTCGATCCAGGAGATACTAGGTGTTTAGTCCCGGCATTTGCTGGATCGGATTGAGGTTGAACTTTTCGGGCTCGATCGTCCATCGTTTGCAGATGAACTCGTAGGGCGTGAGGCCTTTGAGGGTCTTGAGCCTGCGGCCGAAGTTGTAAGCCGCGACGAAGTCGGCGAGGTGGCGTTCGAGCTGCGCGTGATCGTCGTAGTGGTACCGTTTGACGGTCGCGTCCTTGATCGTGCGGTTCATCCGCTCAACCTGGCCGTTCGTCCAGGGGTGCTTCGGCTTGGTGGTCCTGTGGTCGATATCGGCTTTGGCGCAGGCGAGTTCGAAGGCGTGGGCGCGGAAGAGTTCTCCGTTCGCCATCGCCTCCTTGATCAGCGGCACGGCCGAGCCGCCAGCGCCGGGCGTCGTGAAGTGGATGCCGTTGTCGGTCAACACCGTGTGGATCTTGTAGGGGACCGCTTCGATCAAACGCCGGAGGAAGTCGCCAGCCGTCCGCTGCTTGGCTTCACGATGAAGCTCGACGAAGGCGAACTTGCTGGTCCGATCGATGGCGACGAACATGTAGAGCCTGCCCTCGGCCGTGCGCAGTTCTGCGAGGTCGATGTGGAAGAAGCCGATCGGGTAGCTCTTGAACTTCGTCTTCGCGGTCGTCTCGCCTTCGACCTCGGGCAGGCGGCTGATCCCGTGACGCTGCAGGCAGCGATGCAGCGACGAGCGCGTCAGGCTCGGGATCGTCGGCTGCAGGGCGTAAAGGCAGTCGTCGAGCGGCAGCAATGTGTGCTGCCGAAAGGCGACGATCACCGCCTCTTCCTCGATCGTCAGCACCGTCGAGGTCGGGTTCTTCGGCCCCGTCGGCACATCGGCGACCGACGTGCGACCCTTCCACTTCGCGACGGTCTTCTGGTTGATGCCGTAGCGCTTCGCCAGAGCCCTCAGGCTCTCTTGACTATGCTGTATCGCTCGACGGACCGCCGCTGTCGTTGTGGCGCTCCCGTGGTGAACCTGGCCCATAGCGCATCCCTCGACTCAGGCGCCGAGATTGCACCATCAAAGCCCGGGATCAAACAACTAGGCGTGACCGATGCCCCGTTGCCGGAGCGCGGCGTCTTCAGACGGCGGCGTGGGTGCGCGCGACGAAGGCGATTTCCGAGCGCGACAGGCCGAGATCGTCGAGCTCGCGGTCGGTCAGGCGGGACAGCTCGCGAACGGTCTCGCGGTAGCGCAGGTAAGAGCGGATCTTGGCGGCGATCATGGTGACGAACATAACGAGGGTCCTACTAGGTTTCCGGAGCGGGTCGGTGCCCACAGCGATGAATTCGTTGTGCGCTGCATATAAGTGAGCCAGCCCTGCTCAAACAGAGGCCAATTGTCAGTTCCGTTATGCGACCACCGCATGATCCATTCTCAATTCCTTCATTTTTGGCGTTTCGCCCGCGTGGGGCGGTTAACAAACGATTCAGATTTGGTCCCGATCTGCCGTTTCTCTGGGCAGTCTATCTCGCGGTTGCGAGATAGACGGAGCGCTGCCTGCCGCTTGGGCGGTTTTCGACCTCTCGCCTGAGGGTGCCGGACCCGGGGGGCGCCGGCTCAGTCGCAGGCTTCGAGCAGGCGCGAGGCGGCGGTGACGCCCGACAGCGAGAAGGAGTAGCGCGTCTCGTTGCCGCGGCCCGAGCGCGCCTCCAGCTCCATCACGCTGCCGGCCCGCATCGCCGCCAGCAGTTCCGGCTCGCGCTCGACCCGGCGCAGCCAGGCATGGCTGCCTTGCGTGATCATGCGGAAGGTCTCGTCGCCGATGGTGACGGTGACCTCCGAGCCGCTTTCGAAATCATAGCCCGCCTGCAGGCTGGCCTCGGTGCGCTGCGGCGTCGGCGCCTCCTTGATGAAGAAATGCACGTCGCCATGCCGGAGCGTCTCGGGGGCGGCGCTTTCGGGGGTGGCGAGGATATAGCAGCTGCGGGCCTGGCCCTGGCCGAAGGCGGCGGCGTTCCAGCTGCCGAACTGGCCAAGCGGCGTCGCCGGGGCGGCGAGAGCGGGGGCGGCGGCCGTGATGGCGGCCGTGATGAAGGCGGCACTGAGAGCGCCGATCGCGGGGTTCGTCATCCTGTCTCCTTTGGTCTCGAAGGCCTCAGGGTGGCAAAAACCGGGTTAACAGGGCGTCACCATGACGCAAGACTGCGGCGTCGGGGCGCAGGGGGGCTTCGTCGGTTTCAGGCCCGCGACGCCGTCATCCCGGACAAGCCGCGTCAGCGGCGCCGATCCGGGATCCATTCCGGAACCTCTCAAAGCCAGCGTTCCGGCATGGATCCCGGGTCTCCGCTGCACTGCGCCCGGGATGACGGCGAGGGGGAGGACACGGGTCGGACCCTCAGCACTCCCGCCGCTCATCCGCCGTCCCGCGCGGTTTCCTCGGCGACGCGCGCCTGCGCCTTGGCCAGGGCCTCGTCGGGGGTAAGCCCGGCGGCGCCGTTCTGGATCATGTAGCCGGCGAGGCGGCGGTCCTGGTCGGGCAGGGCCTGCATGAAGCCGTAGAGGCAGGTCGCGTCGCTGCGCTTGCAACTGCGGCCGCGCTGGCAGGCCTTCTCAGTGCAGTCACGCCAGACTTCGAGGATGTTGCCCATCTTCCTGAGAAGGTCGCGGCGGATCTGCTGGGTGCGGTGGAAATTGGCGATGTGCTCGGGCGTGAAGCCGGAGGGTTCTTTGCGGGCCATGGGTCGTCTCCCTGTGGGGAGGGGGCGAGCGCCAGCCCCCGCCCGCTGTTGCAGCGTCGGTTTGCGAGAACGGGGCTGGCGGAGCGCCGCGAGGCGCGTGGGTATCATCCGCATCCGTTGAGCCAGGATGCGGCGCGGCGGGATTGAGCCACCCGTCGCACGCCCCGTGGCGCTCCGCCTTCGGCGATTTTGGGCTCCGGGCCGCGCTTATCGGGTCGAAAGCCATCCTCCACCGCGAGCCCTAGACGCCAGTTCCCCTCATCGGGTTGTCGCGCCGTCAGGCATGGGACGAAGGCGTGATGCCGCCGACCGTTCCAGCGAGCTCCTCGCACAGGGACCGTAGTGTCCCCAGGGCGGTGCCCCGAAGCCTCCCGAGCCTGGCGTGTAAGACCAGCCGCAGGCGCCGACCCTCACCCAACCTCCAGCATACCTCCGGTTGGCCGCCCCGTTTGGGTGATGGGCGAGGTGAGTATGGGGGAGGTTGGGGCGGCGGGGATAAGTTGAGGGGTAGATTGCGACGTGGACGATCTATAACTCACTATGCCCGCCTTCGAGTGACCTCTTAGCCGCGAACAATTGCCGTGAAATTGCTAGGCACGCACTTGAACGTCACGAGTGAACTCATGACTATGCAACCGTAGATTTGATTCGGAGATCGTACACGTGACGCTTGCGGCCCCGACAACCCTTAACCTTCAAGACGCGCCTTACCAGTTATTCTGTGGCGATGTGCTGGAGCAGTTGGCCGCGTTGCGAGGTCAAAAATTTAACCTGATTATCTCTTCTCCGCCTTATAACATAGGGAAAGACTACGAAAAGGATAGTCGCCGAACATTGCGCGAGTATATAGATTGGCAAAAAGAAGTTCTTTCTAGAATTTACGACCTTCTAGAGGATAATGGGAGTATTTGTTGGCAGGTTGGGAGTTATGTAAAAAATGAGATTTATGTTCCTCTCGATATGGCTATGTATGGGGTCTTTGATGAGTTGGGGTTCAAGCTCCGAAATAGAATAATTTGGCGGTTCAATTTTGGTCATAACTACGACAAGCGATTTTCGGGGCGGTATGAGACTTTACTGTGGCTGACAAAATCTGATGAATTTAAGTTTAATTTGAATTCCGTTAGGATACCGCAAATTTATCCGGGGAAGCGCCATTCCGCATCAAAGGGCCCCCGTAAAGCCGGGCTTCCAAGCGGAAACCCGTTGGGAAAGAACCCCTCGGATTTTTGGGAGTTCTCTGCTCAGCGAGATTTTGTCGAAAATCCTATATGGGATCTCCCCAATGTGAAGGCTAACCACCCTGAGAAGACAGCGCACACTTGCCAATTCCCGATCGAACTCGCGGAGCGGTGTGTCCTTGCATTTACCGACGAGGGCGACCGCGTACTTGATCCGTTTATTGGGGTGGGATCTAGTGGATTGACGGCGACGGAAGAGTCCCGCTCGGGATTCCGTTTTGCC